>CAVUBA010000039.1:0-17988 GCA_963739595.1 uncultured Thermoleophilia bacterium | reverse complement strand
CGCAGCTCTGGCGGCCGTAGATGTAGTAGACGCCCTCGGCGTTGGCCGGGCAGCTGAAGCTGACGGCGAAGTCCTCGTCGCCCTCGCGCATGGCGACCGTGGGCATGACGATGATCTCGTGCGAGTTGCAGGCGCCCGTCTGGTGCGCCTTGGCGCCGCGCACGACGATGCCGTCGTCGCGCCTCTCGACGATGTGCAGGTAGACGTCCGGGTCGGGCTGCTGGTGGGGCGCCAGGGAGCGGTCCCCCTTGGGATCGGTCATGGCGCCGTCGGCCACGAGGTCGTTGTCCTGCAGGTACTGGACGTACTTCTTGAAGCGCTCGTGGTACTGCGTGCCTCGCGCCTGGTCGATCTCGTAGGTGACCGAGTACAGCGCGTTGATGGCGTCCATGCCCACGCAGCGCTGGAAGCACGAGCCGGTCTTCTGGCCCAGCAGGCGCTGCATCTTGACCTTCTTGGAGAGGTCGTCGGTGGACTGGTGGATGTGGGTGAACCGGTTGACCTTCTTGCCGGTGAGGTGGCTGGTGGCCAGCATGAGATCCTCGTACTCCGGCTGCGCCGCGAGCTCGTACGTCATCGCGATGCAGTTGATGCTGGGCCGGATGAGGGGGTGGTTGACGTAGTCGTCGACCTTCTCGCCGAACAGGTAGATCTGCAGATCCAGGTCGGCGAGGCTCTGGACGAACTCCTCGGGCGTCTTGAGAGCCATGCGGTGCACTCCTTCCTCGCGCCCTCGGGGTCGGGACGCGGTGCTGGCCTTGCCGGGCGCGGGCGCGTGCAGATGCGGGGGCGCTCGCGCGGTGAGTCGGTGCGGCGGGGCGGAAGGGTCCGGGGGGTCCTGACGCCCTCGCGTCTCACTATAGGAGGGCGCTTCCTCTTAGTCAATGAAGGCGAACGGAATGCCAAGTTGAAGGGTCATCTTGTACGGAATGTACAAGAAGGTGAGGCTGGAAGTGGCGGGTTCGGAAGGGTCGGCCCGCCACTGACAGCCGACGCGGCAGCCGCCATGTTCGACCGCCCGGACGAACGGTTCGCCATGTGTACCAACTGGCCCAGCGTCGCGGGCCAAGTTTGGCCCGTATGGCGACTGACGCGTGCTCGGGGAGGGCGTATGCTCCGGGCGCCTCGCGCCCCGTCTGTACTGTTCCGCGCGAGGCTGGGAGCCATCATCACACCCATATGCCTACGTGGAGGGCACTACATGAGCGCATTCGTCGACGAATTCATGGCCGAGCTCAAGGCCAAGAACCCCGGCGAGCCGGAGTTCCACCAGGCCGCGCAGGAAGTGGCCGAGTCCCTCGAGGTCGTGCTCGACAAGCACCCCGAGTACCGCGACGCACAAGATCCTCGAGCGCATCGCCGAGCCCGAGCGCGTGATCATGTTCCGCGTGCCGTGGGTCGACGACAAGGGCGAGGTCCAGGTCAACCGCGGCTTCCGCATCGAGATGAACAGCGCCATCGGCCCCTACAAGGGCGGCCTGCGCTTCCATCCCACCGTGTACCTCGGCCTCCTCAAGTTCCTCGCCTTCGAGCAGGTCTTCAAGAACTCCCTGACCACGCTGCCCATGGGCGGCGGCAAGGGCGGCTCGGACTTCGATCCCAAGGGCAAGAGCGACCTCGAGGTCATGAAGTTCTGCCAGTCGTTCATGACCGAGCTGTGCCGCCACATCGGCCAGTTCACCGACGTGCCCGCCGGCGACATCGGCGTGGGCGGCCGTGAGATCGGCTTCATGTTCGGCCAGTACAAGCGCGTGCGCAACGAGTTCGTCGGCGTGCTCACCGGCAAGGGCCTCAACTGGGGCGGCTCGCTGATCCGTCCCGAGGCGACCGGCTACGGCGCCGTCTACTTCGCCGCCGAGATGCTCACCACGCGCGGCGAGACGCTCGAGGGCAAGACCTGCCTCGTCAGCGGCTCCGGCAACGTGGCCCAGTACGCCATCGAGAAGATCCTCGACCTCGGCGGCAAGCCCGTCACCTGCTCCGACTCCGGCGGCTACATCTACGACGAGGACGGCATCGACCGTGAGAAGCTCGCCTTCGTCCTCGAGCTCAAGAACGTGCAGCCGCGGCCGCATCAGCGAGTACGCCGACAAGTTCAAGAGCGCCGTCTTCACCCCGGTCGACAAGGCCAGGGACTTCAACCCGCTGTGGGACCACAAGGCCGAGTGCGCCTTCCCCTGCGCGACGCAGAACGAGATCAACGCCAAGGACGCCGCCAACCTGCTCAAGAACGGCGTCTACCGTGGTCTCCGAGGGCGCCAACATGCCGACCGTGCCCGAGGGCGTCGACCTCTTCGTCGAGAAGGGCATCCTCTACGGTCCCGGCAAGGCCGCCAACGCCGGCGGCGTGGCCACCTCCGGCCTCGAGATGAGCCAGAACAGCCTGCGCCTCAGCTGGACGCGCGAAGAAGTGGACGCGCGCCTGCACGGCATCATGAAGGCCATCCACAAGCAGTGCGTCGACGCCTCCGCCGCCTACGGCATCGCAGGGCAACTACGTGGCCGGCGCCAACATCGCCGGGCTTCCTCAAGGTCGCCGACTCGATGCTCGACCAGGGTGTCGTCTGAGCCGCTGCTCGTTCGGGGTAGCTACGATGCACGAAGAGTGGACCAGTGAGCACATCCCGCCGCGCAAGCGTGCGGCGGGCTGAAAGGAGCGGCGAAGCATGATGAAGAAGATCGAGTGCTACATCCAGCCGTACAACCTCGACGCTGTGGCCGAGGCCCTGGCGGTCGAGGGCGTGGTAGGCATGTCGGTCGCCGAGGTCAAGGGCTTCGGCGTCCAGAAGGGGTTCACGCGCGGCGAGGACGTCAAGCCGCACGAGTACCGCTTCCACCCCAAGATGAAGGTCGAGATGGTCGTGCTCGAGAAGGACGTGGAGCGCATCGTCAGCGCCATCACGACCTCGCTCAAGAGCAACCAGATCGGCGAGGGCAAGATCTTCGTGCTCCCGATCGACGACGCCGTGCGCACGCGCACCGGCGCAGCGCGGCCGCGACGCCATCATGTGAGCCGCGCGCGGCCGTGAGGCCGCGCACGAGTGGGGAACGACGAGGGGCCCGGCGGCTGCCGGGCCCCTCGTGCGAAGGGGGCGGCCGCCCGGCCGCCCCCTTCGTGGATCACTGGCGGTCTCCGCGGCCGGCGAGGCCCGCGGTCACGCCGGCGCGATCAGCCTCAGGCGAGCTCGAACTCGCGCAGGAAGTCCGCCTTGGAGCGGGCGCCGATGACCTTCTTGGCCGCCTCGCCGTCCTTGAACAGGATGATCGTCGGGATGCTCATGATGCCGTACTTCTGCGCCGTCGCCGGGTTCTCGTCGACGTTGAGCTTGCCCACGCACACCTTGTCGCCGTGCTCCTGGGCGATCTCGTCGATGACGGGGCCGACCATACGGCAGGGGCCGCACCACGGCGCCCAGAAGTCGACGATCATCGGCGTGCCGGCGTCCGCCACTTCGGTGTCGAACGTCGCGTCGGTCAGGGTCTTTACTTCAGACACGTGGTCTCCTCCTTGGCGCGGCAGGTCTTGGTCCTGCCAATTGGTCGTGATTGTCTCACAGGCTCTGCAGGACGCGGTCGAGCCGCGCCTGGACCTCGTCGGCGATGGGGCCGAGCCGCTCGTTGCCTACCATGCCGAGCATGGCGCCGGCGTTGACCGCCGTGACGCGCGTGCCCTTGTCGGTCGCGTAGACGACCACGTTGCAGGGAAGCAGCACGCCGAGGTCTGGCTCCACCTCGAGCGCCGCGTGCGCCAGCTTGGGGTTGCAGGCGCCGAGGATGGTGTGCGGCGGGACGTCGACGTCGAGCTTCTCCTTCATCGTCTTCTGGACGTCGATCTCCGTGATGACGCCGAAGCCCTCGGTCTTCAGGGCTGCGACGACTCTCGGCAGAGCCTGCTCGTACGGCTCATCGAGGTAGCGGCCGACACCGTACTCAACGCTTTCCATGGCAAACCTCCTGCTGGGTGGGGGACTCCGGCGCTTATACCCATGGGGGTATCTTGTCACGCCTCGACCCCACCGCGGTGCTCAGGGGCAAGATGCCCACCGGCCGCGGCGGCCAATCGCCGGGAGGCCGCGGCTGTCCTCGCCTCAGGCGTGACGTTTCCGCTATCATTTCAGGTTCATGGCCGCGGCTCGCAGCGGGCGCGGCCGTCCGCCGGCGACGAGGAGAGAGACCGTGAGAAGCGACGAGATCAAGCTGGGCCTGGCGCGCGCGCCTCACCGTTCGCTGCTGCGCGCGCTCGGCGTGAGCGACGCCGAGATGGGCAGGCCGTTCGTCGGCGTCGTCAACGCGTTCAGCGAGGTCGTCCCCGGGCACCTGCACCTGCGCAGCGTCGTCGACGCCGTCAAGGCCGGCGTGCGCGCCGGCGGCGGCGTGCCCATGGAGTTCGGCGTCATGGGCATCTGCGACGGCCTCGCCATGAACCACCGCGGCATGCTCTACTCGCTGCCCAGCCGCGAGCTCATCGCCGACACCGTCGAGTCCATGACCATCGCCCACGCCTTCGACGCGCTCGTCCTCGTCCCGTGCTGCGACAAGATCGTGCCCGGCATGCTCATGGCCGCGATGCGGCTCAACGTGCCGTCGATCATGGTCGGCGGCGGCGCGATGCTCGCCGGCCACCACGAGGGCCGCACGCTCGACCTCAACAGCGTCTTCGAGGCGGTCGGCCAGCACCAGGCCGGCAAGCTCGACGACGAGGGCCTCAAGGCGATCGAGTGCAACGCGTGCCCCACCTGCGGTTCGTGCTCCGGCATGTTCACCGCCAACTCGATGAACTGCCTGGCCGAGGTCATCGGCATGGCGCTGCCCGGCAACGGCACGATCCCCGCCGTCTACAGCGAGCGCATCCGCTTCGCCAAGGACAGCGGCGAGAAGGTCATGCAGGTGCTCGCCGCCGACCGCAAGCCGCGCGACATCCTCACTGAGGCGGCGGTCGGCAACGCCCTCGCCGCCGACGCGAGCCTCGGCTGCAGCACCAACACCGTGCTCCACCTCGCGGCCATCGCCACCGAGGCCGGCCTCGAGTTCGACCTGCGGCGCATCAACGAGGTCGCCGCCAAGGTGCCGCACATCTGCAAGATCGCCCCGGCCGGCACGCACCACATGGAAGACCTGTACCACGCCGGCGGCATCCAGGCGGTCATGAACCGCCTCATCGCCGCCGGCCTCATGGACGGGTCCGCGCTCAGCGTCGCCGGCGGCACCGTCGCCGAGGCGGTCGCGCAGGCGCGCGTCCTCGACGACACCGTCATCCGGCCGATCGACGACCCGTGGCACGCCACGGGCGGCCTGGCCGTCCTCTTCGGCAACCTCGCGCCCTCCGGCGCCGTGGTCAAGGAGGGCGCCGTCGCCGACGAGATGCTCGTGCACCGCGGCCCCGCGCGCGTCTTCGAGAGCGAGGCCGACGCCGTGGCCGCGATCGCCGCGCGCGACATCGCCGACGGCTCCGTGGTCGTCATCCGCGGCGAGGGCCCCAAGGGCGCGCCCGGCATGCCCGAGATGCTCAGCGCGACCTCCATGCTCGCCGGCCAGGGCCGGGACAAGGACGTCGCGCTCATCACCGACGGCCGCTTCAGCGGCGCCACGCGCGGCGCGGCCATCGGCCACGTCTCGCCCGAGGCGCACGCCGGCGGCCCCATCGCCGCCGTGCGCGACGGCGACACCATCAGCATCGACATCCCCGCTCGCACGCTCACGCTCGAGCTCTCCGAGGAGGAGGTCGCGCGGCGGCTCGCCGATTGGCAGCCAGCGCCGCGCGACGGCGTAACCGGCTATCTCGCCCGTTACGTCAAACTCGTCTCCGGCGCGGAGAAGGGAGCTGTGCTGCAATGACACCAGACAAGAAGATGAAGGGATCGCGAGCCCTCGTGGCCGCCCTCGAGCACGAGGGCTGCGAGGTCATCTTCGGCTATCCCGGAGGGGTCGCCATCCCGTTCTACGACGCGCTCTACGACGCGAAGAAGCTCCGCCACGTGCTCGTGCGTCACGAGCAGGGCGCGGCCCACGCCGCCGACGGCTACGCCCGCGCCACCGGCAAGGTCGGCGTCTGCACGGCCACCAGCGGCCCCGGCGCCACCAACCTGGTCACCGGCATCGCCACGGCGTACCTCGACTCGACGCCGCTGGTGGCCATCACCTGGCAGGTGCGCAGCGACCTGATCGGCACCGACGCCTTCCAGGAGGCCGACATCACCGGCATCACGCTGCCGATCGTCAAGCACTCCTACCTCGTCAAGAGCGCGGCCGAGCTGCCGCGGATCGTCCACGAGGCCTTCCACATCGCCTCCACCGGCCGCCCCGGCCCGGTGGTCATCGACATCCCGGTCGACGTCGCGCTGGGTGAGGCCGTCTACCACGAGGCCAACGACATCGACCTGCCCGGCTACCGGCCGACCTTCAAGGGTCACATCAAGCAGATCCGCGCGGCCGCCAAGGCGATCAACGAGGCCCATCGCCCCGTGCTGTACCTCGGCGGCGGGGCGATCGCGTCCAACGCGGCTCCCGAGATCCTGCGCCTGGCGGAGCTGCGCAAGCTGCCGGTGGCGACGACGCTGATGGCCCTCGGCGCCTTCCCCGAGACGCACGAGCTCTCGATGGGCATGCTCGGCATGCACGGCACCGTCACGGCCAACTACGCCGTGCACGAGTGCGACCTGCTCATCAACCTCGGGGCGCGCTTCGACGACCGCGTGACCGGCAAGCTCAAGGCCTTCGCCCCGCACGCCAAGGTCATCCACGCCGACGTCGACCCGGCGGAGATCGGCAAGAACGTCGCGCCGCTCATCCCGATCGTCGGCGACGCCAAGCACGTCGCCGCCGGGCTGGTCAAGGAACTCGAGGGCATGGAGTGGCCGGCCGACCGCACGGCGGAGTGGCTGGCGCGCATCGCCGACCGCAAGCAGGAGTTCCCGCTGCACTACGAGGACCCCAAGGACGGCAAGCTCGCGCCGCAGCTCGTGATCCAGGAGATCGACCGCCTGACCGCGCACGACGCGATCATCTGCACCGACGTCGGCCAGCACCAGATGTGGGCGACGCAGTACTACACGTACACGTATCCGCGTCAGTTCGTCAGCTCCGGCGGCCTCGGCACCATGGGCTTCGGGCTGCCGGCCAGCATCGGCGCCAAGATCGCCTTTCCGGACCGGACGGTCATCGACATCAGCGGCGACGGCGGCTTCCAGATGACGATGCAGGAGCTGGCGACCGCCGTGAGCGACGACGTCCCCGTGGTCGTCTGCATCCTCAACAACGGCTACCTGGGCATGGTCCGCCAGTGGCAGGACCTGTTCTGGGACAAGCGCTATTCGTTCACCTGCATCGACTCGAGCGACTGCGAGGCGTGTCCGCAGGCGCCCCACTGCACGCGCCGCGGGCGCCGCGCGCAGCCCGACTTCAAGCTGCTCGCCGAGGCGTTCGGCGCGGTGGGGATCACCGTGACGAAGAAGGAGGAGATCGAGCCGGCCCTGCTCGAGGCGATCGGCTGCGGCCGGCCGGCGGTGATCGACTTCCGGACCTCCGCCGAGGAGAACGTGTACCCGATGGTCCCGGCCGGACAGGAGATCACCGAGATGATCGGCGGCCCGGGCGCCAAGGGGAGGAAGTCATGAAGCACACGCTCTCCATCCTCGTCGAGAACAAGCCCGGCGTGCTCACGCGGGTCGCCGGGCTCTTCGCGCGGCGCGCCTTCAACATCGAGAGCCTGGCCGTCGGCCTGAGTGAGGACCCGCGCCTCTCCTGCATCACCATCGTCATCGACGGCGACGAGCATCCGGTCGACCAGGTGACGAAGCAGCTCCACAAGCTCATCAACGTCGTCAAGATCCGCGACCTCCAGCCCGACAACTCGGTGTCCGCCGAGCTGGTGCTGGTGCGGGTGGCCGGCGAGGGCGAGAAGCGCACCGAGGCGCTGCAGATCGCCGAGATCTTCAAGGCGAAGATCGTCGACGTCGACCGCAAGGCGATCACCCTCCGGGTGGTCGGCACCAACGACAAGGTCGAGGCGCTGCTGGAGCTGCTGCAGCCGCTCGGCGTGCTCGAGGTGGTGCGGACCGGGACGATCGCGATGGGGCGGGGGCGCGGCGCCTGATGGCGCCGGAAGCCGCCGCATCCGCATCCCCCGCGGGGCGCCGGTTCTGGATCGGCGTCGTCTCGCGGGCGCACGTGCTCATCGGGGTCGAGGGCGGCCGTCGTCCATTCGTCCCCTGTCGTCGTGATGGACGCTACACGGTACCTGTCCGCCGAGGGGGGCCGAGTCGCGGGGAAGACCGGACGCTCCGTCTGGTGCGCGGACGGTTGGGGGAGGCGCCGGCGCGGGCACGTCATCAGCAGATGACGAGACGCCGGCGCCCCGCGCCGCCGGCGGCCACGAGGAGGCCACGATGATCGACGAACCCCGCATCCGCGACTGGCTGGCGGCCTACCACCACGCCTGGACGACGGACGATCCCAAGGAGATCGCCGCCTTGTTCACCGACGACGTGCGCTACTTCACGGCGCCGTACCATGACCCGCTCGACGGCATCGAGGCTGTCGGCGGCTACTGGCTGGGCGAGGAGGAGTCCGACATCCCCTGGTCGTTCGAGTACCAGGTCCTTGCGCAAGAGGGTGACCTCTTCGTCGTGCGCGCGGTCACCACGTATCCCGAGGGCACGCAGGGCGCCGAGGCTCCCGAGGTCTTCCACAACCTCTGGCTCGTCACCCTGGAGGGCGGCCGGGCCAGCGAGTTCGTGGAGTACTTCATGCTCGTGCCATGAGCCGCCCGCGCGCAGGCCGCCGCCGGGTCGCGTAGACTCACCGGCGGTCCATTCACGCGCGAGCGCACGAGGAGAGCACGATGGCGGAACAGGCGACGGTCCACGGGGCCGAGGCGGAGCACGCGGCGAGGCGGCAGACGATGCCCGACGAGGCCGGGTTCTTCGGCAAGTACGGCGGGCAGTACCTGCCGCCGCAGCTCGAGGCGCCCTTCGCCGAGATCACCAAGGCCTACCACGAGATCGAGAACGACGCCGCCTTCATCGCCGAGCTGCGCTACCTGCGCAAGCACTTCCAGGGACGGCCCACGCCCGTCTATCACGCGCGCACGCTCTCGCTGGCCAACGGCGGCGCCCAGATCTACCTGAAGCGCGAGGACCTCAACCACACCGGCGCGCACAAGCTCAACCACTGCATGGGCGAGGGCCTGCTGGCCAAGTACATGGGCAAGAAGAAGCTCATCGCCGAGACCGGCGCCGGGCAGCACGGGGTGGCGCTTGCCACGGCCGCGGCGCACTTCGGCCTCGAGTGCGAGATCCACATGGGCGTCGTGGACATCGAGAAGCAGGCGCCCAACGTGAGCCGCATGCAGCTCCTGGGCGCGACCGTCGTGCCCGTCACGCACGGGCTGCAGACCCTCAAGGAGGCCGTCGACTCGGCGTTCGAGGCCTACCTCGCCGACTACGAGAACGCGATCTACTGCATCGGCTCCGTCGTGGGCCCGCATCCGTTCCCGCTCATGGTGCGCGACTTCCAGAAGGTGGTCGGCATGGAGGCGCGCGAGCAGTTCGTCGAGATGACCGGCAACCTGCCCGACGTGGTCGAGGCCTGCGTGGGTGGCGGCAGCAACGCGATCGGGCATCTTCTCGGGGTTCCTCGACGACCCGGTCGAGCTGATCGGGGTCGAGCCGCTGGGTCGCGGCGAGGGCCGTCGGCGACCACGCCGCGACCATGACCTACGGCACGGAGGGCGTGATCCACGGCTTCCGCTGCTACCTGCTGCAGGACGAGCAGGGCGAGCCGTCGCCGGTGTACTCGTGCGCCAGCGGCCTCGACTATCCCGGCGTCGGGCCCGAGCACAGCTACCTCAAGGACTCGGGCCGCGTGCAGTACGTCACCTGCTCCGACGACGCCTGCCGCGACGCGTTCTTCGCGCTCAGCCGCAAGGAGGGCATCATCCCTGCGCTCGAGAGCGCGCACGCCGTGGCGCACGCGCTCGTCAAGGCGCGCGAGATGAAGACGGGGACCATCCTCGTCAACCTCAGCGGGCGCGGCGACAAGGACATGGACTACGTGATCGAGAACTGGGGGATCGGCGACGCCTGAGCGGCGTCTCCGGCCGGCGATGGTGAGCGCTCCTGGACGCTGAGGCGAGCAGCGCGATCGTCGCGCGCCGGCTGCGCGCGCAGCGCCTGACCGGCGCCGGGTTCACGCGTCCGGAGGACGTGGTCGGGTGGCTCGGGGCGGTCCAGGCGCAGGACTACGGCCCGGCCAAGTGGGCGGTCGGCGCCCGCGTCCGGGGCGCCACCGACGAGCTGGTGGAAGAGGCGTTCGCCGCCGGCCGCATCCTGCGCACGCACGTGCTGCGGCCGACCTGGCACTTCGTGCTGCCGGCCGACATCCGCTGGCTTCTGACCGCCACCGCGCCGCGCGTGCAGGCGCGGTGCGCATACCGGTACCGGCAGCTCGGCCTCGACGCCGCCACCTTGCGGCGCGGGGACGAGGCCCTCGCCGCCGCGCTGCGCGGGGGAACACACCTTACGCGGGCGGAGGCGGCCGCCGTCCTGGCCGCCGCCGGCCTCGGCGTGGAGGGCCAGCGGCTGCCGTACCTGCTCATGCACGCCGAGCTCGAAGCGGTCGTCTGCAGCGGGCCGCGCGAGGGCAAGCAGCACACGTGGGCTCTGCTCGACGAACGCGCTCCGGGGGCGGTGGACCTGCCGCGCGACGAGGCGCTGGGCGAGCTCGCACGCCGGTACTTCACGAGCCACGGGCCGGCGACGGCCAGGGACTTCGCCACGTGGGCGAGCCTCACGCTCGCGGAGGTGCGGGCCGCCGTCGAAGCCGCCGGGACGGCGCTCCGGCAGCGAAGAGCTCGGCGGCCTCGTCTTCTGGATGGGCGCCGGGGAGCCGGTGCGGGCGCCGGCGCCTCGCTCGCCGCTGGTGCGACTCGTGCAGGGCTACGACGAGTACCTCATGGGCTACACCGAGACGAAGCGCGTGATCGCCCCGCCGTCCGCGGACTGGTCACCGGCGGACCGCCCGGTCGCCAATCTCGTGATCCTGCTCGACGGCCGGGTCGCGGGGTACTGGAGGCGCTCGATCAGGCGCGACGAGGCGGTCGTCGAGGTCACGCTCCTCGAGCCGCTCGACGACGCGCAGACGGCCGCTCTGGAGGCCGAAGCCGCCCGCTACGGCGAGTTCCTCGGCCTGCGTGCGGTCGTGCGGCCGTTCGGCCCGCCGGCGGCGAACGGACCCGAGGGCGCGTGAGCGGCGCTGCGGACCAGGTCGATCACCCTGGCGCTGTTCGCGGCCGGCGTCGTCGCGCTGTGGTCGGCGCTGCCCGGTTGTGGCGGATCGGGCATCTCCGAGAGTCCATCGGGCGCGGCGCCCTCGCTCGGCGCGACCGACGAGACCCTCGCGCGCGCCTTCGACCGCCCAGGCGTCCGACCTCGAGGTCGAGGGCGCCGGCACCGTCGTCAGGGTGCTCGCGGACGACAACGAGGGCGCCCGGCATCAGCGCTTCATCGTGCGCCTGGACTCCGGGCAGACGCTCCTCGTGGCGCACAACATCGACATCGCCCCGCGCGTCGAGGGACTCGCCGCCGGCGATGTGGTCGCGTTCCGCGGCGTCTACGAGTGGAACGCCGAGGGCGGAACGGTGCACTGGACGCACCGCGACCCCGGCGGCGTGCACGCCGCCGGCTGGCTGCGCTACGACGGCCGTCTGTACGAGTGAGGGCGCACGACGCGCGGCTCCGCGGCGCGGACCTACGTTGCTGCCGCCCGCGCCAGACAGTAGAGTTCTACCTTCCGAGTACACCCCGGCCCTGAAGGGCCGTCCAGAGAAGGAGACCCGCATGTTCTACGACAAGGACGCCGACCTCTCCCTGATCCAGGGCAAGACCGTCGCGATCATCGGCTTCGGCAGCCAGGGCCACGCCCACGCCCAGAACCTGCGCGACAGCGGCGTCACCGTCGTCGTCAGCGAGCTCAAGGGCACCCCCAACGGCGAGCGCGCCGAGAAGGCCGGCTTCGAGGTCCTCAGCGCCGCGGAGGCCACCAGGCAGGCCGACGTCATCATGATGCTCGTGCCCGACCAGACGCAGGCCGTCGTGTACCGCAACGACGTCGCGCCGAACCTCAAGGACGGCGCGACCCTCATGTTCGCGCACGGCTTCAACATCCACTTCGGCCAGATCGTGCCGCCGGCCTCGGTCGACGTCACCATGGTCGCCCCCAAGGGCCCCGGCCATCTCGTGCGCCGTCAGTACGAAGAGGGCAAGGGCGTGCCGGTGCTCATCGCCGTCTACCAGGACGCCAGCGGCAAGGCCCAGGAGCAGGCGCTGTCCTACGCGAGCGCCCTCGGCGGCCTGCGCGCCGGCGGCCTCGAGACGACGTTCGAGGAAGAGACCGAGACCGACCTCTTCGGCGAGCAGGCCGTGCTCTGCGGCGGCTGCACCGAGCTCGTCACCGCCGGGTTCGAGACCCTGGTGGAGGCCGGCTACCAGCCGGAGATCGCCTACTTCGAGTGCCTGCACGAGCTCAAGCTCATCGTCGACCTCATGCAGGAGAAGGGCATCGCCGGCATGCGCTACAGCATCAGCGACACCGCCGAGTACGGCGACCTCACGCGCGGCCCGCGCGTCATCGACGACCACGTGCGCGAGACCATGGCCGAGATCCTCGGCGAGATCCAGAGCGGCGAGTTCGCCCGTGAGTGGATCATCGAGAACCAGGCCAACCGGCCCGTGTACGGCGCGCTCAAGCGCCAGGGCAAGGAGCATCTCATCGAGACCGTGGGCAAGGAACTCCGCGGCATGATGAGCTGGATCGACGAGGGCGGCTTCGACATCGACGTCTGAGCCGCTCCGCGGCCGCGACGCAGCCCAAAGGGGGCGTGACATGAACGGCACGACGCGCGTGCTGGCGGCGGGCGAGCTCGCCCCCGAGTGCATCGCCCGGCTCGTGGAGGACGGCCTGCAGGTCGACGAGCGTCCCGAGTGGGGCGAGGCTGAGCTGGCGGCCGGCGTCGACGGCTACGACGCCCTGATCGCCGGCCCGGGCGTGCCGGTCACCGCCGCCGTGCTGGCGGCGGGGCACGCCCTCAGCGTGGTCGGCCGGGCCGGCGTGGACGTGGCCGGCATCGACGTCGCCGAGGCGACGCGCCGCGGGCATCGTCGTCGTGCACGCCCCGGACGCCGGGCTCGTCTCCGAGGCCGAGCACGCGCTCGCGCTGGTGCTGGCGTGCGCCCGCGACCTGTGCCGGCGCCGACGCTGCGCTGCGCCGCGGCGACGCCGCGCCGCCGGCGGGCGACGGCGTCGAGGTGCGCGGCAAGACGCTCGGGCTCATCGGCGTGCGCCCGAGCTCGGCGCTGCTCGTCGAGCGGGCCCGCGCGCTCGGCATGGCCGTGCTCGCCTGCGAGCCGCAGGCCGGCGCCGGCGCCGTCGGCTCGGTCGAGTGCATCGCTCCCGAGCAGGTCCTCGCGCAGGCCGACGTGCTGGTGGTGCAGACGCCGGCCGGAGGCGACGCTGTTCGGCGCCGCCGAGCTGGCGCAGCTCAAGCCCGGCGCCCGCGTGGTCAGTCCCTGCTCGCCGGGCGCCGTCGACCTCGACGCGCTCGCGGCTGCGCTGACCGCGGGGGCCGTCGCCGGCGCCGCGGTGGCCGTCGAGCCGGGCGCGACGCCGTCCGGCTGCCGTCCTCGCCGCGCCGCACCTGCTGCTCACGAGCGCCGCCGAGGCGTCGACCGCCGACGCCCGGCGCCGCGCCGGCGTCTCCGTGGCCGAGCAGGTCGCCGCCGTCGCTGCGCGGCCGGCTGCTGCGCGGCGCCGTCAACGTGCCCGCCGCCGCCGGCGACGACGCCGACGAGCTCATGCCCTACATGGACCTCTGCTCACGGCTCGGCCGGCTGCTCGTGCAGCTCGCCGGCGAGCCCGTCGACGCCGTCGAGATCACCTACGGCGGCAGCGTGGCCTACTTCGACACGCGCCTGCTCACCACGGGCATCCTCGGCGGCGTGCTGGCCGACCGCGCCGGCGTGCCGGTCAACTTCGTCAACGCCGAGGGCATCGCCGAGGAGCTCGGCGTCACCGCCGTCGAGACGCGCGAGTCGGGCATCCCCGACTTCCCGCGGCTCATCACCGTCGCCGTCGCCGGCTCGGGGGGCGCCATGTCCGTCTCCGCCACGTCGCTCGGCTCCGAGCACAAGCAGCGCCTGGTGCGCGTGTTCGGCGAGGACGTCGACATCGAGCCGGCGCCGCACATGGCGTTCCTGCGCTACGTGGACGCCCCGGGCATCGGCGGCAAGGTCGGCACGCTCCTGGGCGAGTGGGGCGTCAACATCGGCCACATGTCCGTCGGGCGCGGCAAGCTCGGCGACGAGGCCGTCATGGCGCTCACGCTCGACGAGTCGCTGACCGGGCAGCAGACGGCGGACCTGGTGGCCCGCTGCGGCCTCGAGTACGCGCGGGCGGTCGAGCTCTAGCCGTTCGCTGATCCGGACGCGAGACGACGGAGCGGCGGGAGCTCTGAAGAGAGGCTCCCGCCGCTCCGTCCCGTTCGCGCCGGCTCGCGCGGTCAGGCGGCCTTGCGCATGACCTCGGCGACCTCGTTCGAGATCGCCAGGATGTTGCCCTCGCTGTCCTTGAACCAGCCGGTCTTGAGGTCGCCGGTGGTGGCGATGCCGTTCACCGTCTTGAGCCCCGGGAAGTCGTACTCCTCGAACTTGACGCCCTTGCCGCGCAGTTCGCGCACCGTGCTCTCCACGTCCTCGCAGAGGAAGCTCGGCGTAGGTGGTCTCGCCGCGCTTGTAGGAGCTCTTGTAGAGAAGAAGACGGTCCGAGTCGCCGACCTCGACCAGGGCGCTGTCCATGTCACCCTCGAGTCGGCGTACCGAGAGGCCGAGCTTGTCGCTGTAGAACTTGATGGCCCTGTCCAGATCGTCTACCGCGATCGTGGGCATGACCGATGAGATCGAAAGGCCCATCGTGCATCACTCCTTTGTCTGATGGGATAGCGGAGTGTTCCCGTCCGGAGTGTGCGGGACTGACCGTTGGACGCCGGCGGCCGCGCCTCGAGTGGCCGCGGCTAGACACCGACCATATTGGTCGGGTATAGTCACAGCCATGCGGAGCTCTTCACATCGCCCGTCGTGACGGCTGGTGTGGCGCGGTCCTTCCGGACCGCGCCGCACCAGCCGGCTCCGCTCTCTCCTGACCCCACTGTGTGTGTCGCCGCCTGCGTGCGCCGCGTGACTGCGTGCGTGCCGGCGGGCGCCGCGACCGGGGCCCCTGACGTCCATCCGCGACGTCACGGCCGCCGCCGCCCGTGCCCGCGGCGCCTGCGGTTCGTCCGGCTGCAGCCGCGGCTCACGATCGCTCGATCGCCCGAGCTCGCGCCCTTCGGGGCGCGGCTCGGGCTCAGTGCCCAGGTCGCCCCTGACTGAGCGTTCAGTGTTTGTGATTGGCAGCACACGTTCCACTAGAATCGCGGCTTCTGCATCCTTCTCAGCTGGTCCGCCGGCCCGCCGGCAGCCGAAGCACATCCCCCCAGAAAGGACGACAAGATGCAGAAGCGCTTCCTCATCACTCCCGGCCCCACGCCCGTGCCGCCGGAGGTGCTCTCGGCGCTGGCCGAGCCCGTGATCCACCACCGCGCGCCGCGCTTCACCGAGATCCTCAAGCAGGTCGTCGCGGGGATGAAGTACATCTACCAGACCGAGAACGACATCATGGTGTACGCCGCCAGCGGCACCGGCGCCATGGAGGCCGCGGTCGTCAACGTCGTGAACCCCGGCGACCACGTGCTCGTCGCGTCCATCGGCAACTTCGGCGAGCGCTGGAAGAAGCTGAACGCCACGTGGGGCGCCGAGGTCACCGCGCTCGACTACGCGTGGGGCACCAAGGCCGACCCGGCCGACATCGAGAAGGCGCTCGCCGCCGACCCGGCGATCAAGGCCGTGTTCGTGCAGCACAGCGAGACGTCCACCGGCGTCGTCAACGACATCAAGACCATCGGTGAGATCGTCGCCAAGACGCCGGCGATCCTCGTCGTCGACGCCATCAGCGGCCTCGGCGCCAGCGACCTGAAGACCGACGAGTGGAAGGTCGACATCGCGGTCGCCGGCTCCCAGAAGGCGCTCATGGTGCCGCCGGGCCTGGCCTACGCGGCCGTCAGCGACAAGGCCTGGGCCGTCATCGACGCAGTGCAAGACGCCGCGCTTCTACTTCGACTTCGTCGCCATGCGCAAGAAGATGACCGGCGACTCCGCGCAGACGCCGTACACGCCGGCCGTGAACCTCATGGTCGCGCAGAACGCGGCCATCGACCTGATCAAGGACGAGGGCCTCCAGAACGTGTTCGAGCGGCATCGCGTGCTCGGCAAGGCCGCGCGCGAGGGCGTCAAGGCGCTCGGCCTCGAGCTGTTCGCCGTCGAGGACCCGGAGGCCAACTCCGTCACCGCCGTCAAGGTGCCCGAGGGCGTCGACGGCGGCAAGATCGGCAAGATCGCCCGCGACAAGTACGGCGTGTGGCTCGCCGGCGGCCAGGGCGCCGTCAAGGGCAAGATCTTCCGCTTCGGCCACTGCGGCTACTTCGGCCACAGCGACATCGTCGTCGGCCTGAGCACCGTCGAGATGGTGCTCGCCGAGCTCGGGTACGACGTCAAGTTCGGCGCCTCCGTCGGCGCCGCCGAGCAGGTGTTCATGACGAGCACCGTCCTGCTCTGAGAAGGGTGAGCTGACATGACCGAACAGAAGAAGGTACTCGTCAAGGAGAAGCTCGCCCCCGAGGGCGTCAAGTACCTCGAGGACCTCGGCTTCCAGGTCGACATCGGCACCGAGTGGGACGCCGACGAGCTGCTCAAGCGCATCCCCGAGTATCACGGGCTCATCATCCGCTCGGCCACCAAGGTGACGGCCGACGTGATCCAGGCCGGCACGAACCTGCAGGTGGTCGGCCGCGCCGGCGTCGGCGTCGACAACGTCGACGTCAAAGAGGCGACCAAGCGCGGCGTCATCGTCGTCAACGCGCCGCAGAGCAACGTGCTCTCCGCCGCCGAGCAGACGATCGCCCTGCTCATGGCCTGCGCCCGCAACCTCGCGCAGGCGCACGCCGACCTCAAGGCCGGCGAGTGGACCAAGGGCAGCTGGGGCAAGGGCGGCGTCGAGGTGCGCGGCAAGACGCTGGGCATCATCGGCCTCGGCCGCATCGGGTTCCTCGTCGCCGAGGACGCCCGCGGCCTCGGCATGAACGTGCTCGCCTACGACCCGTTCGTGCCGGCCGAGAAGTTCCACGAGCTCGGCCTCGAGCGCGCCGACAGCCCGGACAAGATCTACCGCGAGGCGGACTTCATCACCATCCACCTGCCCAAGAACGCCGAGACGCTGGGCTTCATCGGCGACGACGAGTTCGCCAAGATGAAGGACGGCGTGCGCGTCATCAACGTCGCCCGCGGCGGCATCATCGACGAGGAGGCCTGGGCGCGCGCCATCGAGAGCGGCAAGGTCGCCGCCTCGGCCGTCGACGTGTACCCCAAGGAGCCGACCACCGAGAGCCCGCTGTTCAAGTACGACAGCGTGGTCGCGACGCCGCACCTCGGCGCCAGCACGGTGGAGGCGCAGCTGCGCGCCGGCATGATCATCGCCGAGCAGGTGGCCGCGGTGCTCACCGGCCAGTTCGCCAGCAACGCCGTCAACATCCCGCTGGCGCCCGGCGAAGACGCCGACGAGCTCATGCCGTTCCTCGGCCTCTGCGAGCAGCTCGGCAAGCTCATCGTGCAGATCGCCGACGGTCCGGTCGACACCTTCGAGATCGCCTACGGCGGCGGCATCGCCCGCTACGACACGCGCATCCTCACGCTGGGCGTGCTGCAGGGCATCCTCGCCGACAAGGTCGACGGCCCGGTCAACTTCGTCAACGTGCAGAACATCGCCGAGGAGCGGGGCATCACCGCCAAGGAGACCAAGCAGCCGGCGGCGGTCGACTTCCTCAACCTCATCACCGTGACCGCCTAC
>CAVUBA010000038.1:0-38318 GCA_963739595.1 uncultured Thermoleophilia bacterium | reverse complement strand
GTGCACCGCCGAGTGGGGCCATGAGTGTCGCCGTGGGTGGCTTCACCGGTGTGATCACGATCGGCTTCGCCGATGGAGTCGTTGATGGCGCCACCCAAGTCGTCATGACTGGCATCACACCGCGGAGGACATCGCCCGGGGCCGCGCCCCCCTCACAGCACTCGCCGGGACTCGGAGGGGAGTGACGCGACGCGTGACGCCGGCCACTTCATGAGATAAGCTCCGCTTATGGACATCCGCCAGCTACGCCTGTTCTGCCGGATCGTCGACCGCAAGAGCTTCTCGCTCGCGGCCGACGAGACGCACCATCACCCAGCCGGCCGCCAGCCAGCAGGTCCGCAGCCTCGAGCGCGAGCTCAAGACGACGCTGCTCGACCGCTCGCGCCGCACCGTCGTCCCCACGGACGCCGGCCAGGTGCTGTACCGCTACGGCCGCGAGATCCTCGACCTCGACGAGCGCGCCCGCACCGAGATCCTCGACCTCGGCGAGCTCGTCGCCGGCCGCGTCGTGGTCGGCGCCTCCACCGGCCCCGGCGAGCACGTGCTGCCGGCCATGCTCACCCAGTTCAAGAGCGACTTCCCCGGCGTGACCATCTCGCTCGCCGTGGACGACACGCACGCGGTCATCGAGCGCGTGCTGTCGCGCGAGTTCGAGATCGGCGCCGTCGGCGCCGTCACGCCGCGTCCGGAGCTGGTCGCGGAGCCGCTCGCCCGCGACGAGATCGTCCTCGTGTGCGCGCCCACCCACCCGTGGGCGGCGCGCGGCGAGGTCACCCTCGACGACCTCATCGCCGAGCCGCAGCTCGTGCAGCAGCAGGGCGCCGGCGTGCGCATCGTCGTCGAGGACCACCTGCGGCGCGCCGGCGTGCGCCCGGAGCGGCTCAACATCGTCATGGAGATGGGCCTCATGGAGTCGGCCAAGCAGGCGGCCATCGCCGGCGGCGGCGTCACGTTCCTCAGCCGCTGGGCGATCGGTCCCGAGGTGGAGCACGGCACGCTGACCGTCGTACCCATCGAGGGCTTCCGCGTGCTCCGCGACTTCTACACCGTCCGTTCCAAGACCCGGGTGCTGAGCCGGGCCGCCGAGGCGCTGCTCGCGTTCTTCCGCGAGCAGTACGCGGCGGCCGGCTGACCCTGCCCGCGCCCGCCCGACCCCTCGCCTGCGGCGCTGCCGCCGGGCATGTCCGACGCCGCTGAACGCCTTGCCCATTGCATAGCGCCGCACGTACTCCGATACTCGGCCTGCAACGCACTCATCAGGGGACTTCGCCGGGGCGATGGGCAAGGGGGTGGGGCGATGGATCGTGAGAACGACACGCTGCGGCAGTTCGTGACCGCCGGACTTCTCCCCGCGGGCCTCTAGCACCCTTTCCTCGACGTCACCCGGCGCGTCCGCGCCGCACGCACCTGACACCACCATGGAGGGAGAGCCATGCGCAGGGGATCCGTGCTCGTTATGCTCGTCGTCGTGCTGGCGCTGCTGGTCGTCGCGGCGCCGGCGGCGTTCGGGGCGCCGTCGGCCGGCCAAGCCGTGGACCGTCATGGTCTACCTGGACGGCGACAACAACCTCGAAGACTACGTCGTCAAGGACATCGAGACCGAGCTGTCCGCGCTCGGCTCCAACGCAAGCGTCAACGTGGTCGTGCTCGCCGACCGAGGCCCGGGCTACGACACCTCCCGCGGCGACTGGCAGACCACCAAGGTCTTCTACTGCACCCAGGGGATGCTCGCCGACGCGGCCAGTGCGGTGGCCGACTGGGGCGAGCGCAACATGGGCGACCCGCAGACGCTCAAGGACTTCGTCACCTGGACCAAGGCCAACTACCCGGCGACGAACTACCTGCTGGCGTTCTGGGACCACGGCTACATGACCTTCCAGGGCTACACGTCGCGGGACGATTCGTCCGGCGGCGATGCCCTGAACGAGGACGAGCAGGTCGCCGCCATGTCGGCGGTCGGTCCGGTCAGCGTGGTCGCCTGGGACATGTGCAATCGCCAGATGCTCGAGGTGGGCGCCGACTGGCAGCCCTTCGCCGCGGCGATGGCCGGCAGCGAGTCGTACACGAACTGGGAAGGCATCCAGTACGACGCGGTGATCGCCGCCATCCGCGCCACACCCACCATGACGCCGCAGCAGGTCAGCGACAAGATCGCCCTGACCGCCCTCGGGGACAGCGACACGTTCTCGAGTGTGGCGCTCGACGCGCGCTTCACCACGCTGATGACGGCGGTTGACCAGTGGTCGATCGCGCTGAAGGCCGGACTGCCCGTGTACAAGAGCGCCTACCTGAGCGCCAGGCGGAGCACCGTCAGCTACTACAATGTCGCCTTCGACCTGTGGCAGCTCGCCTACAACATGAAGGCCAAGGTGGCCGACCCCACCATCAAAGCCCGGTGCGACGCGGTCATGACGGCCGCGGCCGCCTGCACGACCGCCAACTGGACGAGCACCAACAAGCAGTTCAACAAGAGCAAGGGGCTGATGGTCTGGATGCCGTCGACGCCCCAGCAGCTGACGCCTTACAGCGCGACCGACTTCACCTACTACCGGACGCTGAGGCTCAGCACGCAGACCAACTGGGACGAGTTCCTGGCAGCGCTCTGCCAGTGACGGGCTGACGAGGCCGGAGGAGCGGCGCCGCTCCCCGGCCCTACAGGACCGCGGCGGGGCGCCATCCCCGACGCCCCGCCGTGCCCGCGTGGTGAGCCGCAGGCTATGAAGCCGGGCCGGCGAGACGCCCACAGGGGTCCCGCCAGCACTTCTTTCGTATTCGCATTCTGCATGCGTTGCCACGCCCGGATAAGGCACGCTACTGGGCGAGCCTGACGCATCGGCGCCGTTCGCCGCGAGCGCCTCCTGTATCCATTCATCTTATTTGACAGATAAGTGAGAGCCGCCCATACTCGCGGCCATTCGAGGCGCCGGACAAGCAGGGTGGGCCGGCGCGGCAGGACGACCAGGGGAGCAGATGACCGAGAGCGACAGCAGCGCGATCGCCGTGGACGACGTGCCGGGCCTCACCGCCGGCGGCCACAGCGAGACGTTGCCGGCCCTCGATCCCGCCAACGGCGACTGTTCGCCGGCGGCGGACGCCGACTGCGTGTACGACCCCGACATCGACGAGACCATCCCCCCCTTCCGCCCCGGCCCCGAGCCGACCGGCGTCTGGACGCACTCCTGGAAGGTCCGCTGGAGCCTCGGGCTCGGCGGCTGGGCGCTGTTCGTGGCCGCCATGTACCTCACGGCCGGCGGCGACCTGAACGGCTACCTCAGCCTGGCGGGCCTCATGGTGGGCTTCCTTGTCGGCCTCACCGGCATGGGCGGCGGCGCGCTGATGACACCGGTGCTCATCTTCTTCTTCGGGTTCTCGCCGACGATGGCGGTGGGCACGGACGTCACCTACGCCGCCGTGACCAAGATCGCCGGCTCCTGGAAGCACTGGCGCCAGGGCTCGGTGGACATCCCCCTGGCGCTCTGGCTCTGCCTCGGCAGCGTACCGGCGGCGCTCACCGGAGTGGCCGCCGTCACCTACGTCAAGCACACCTACGGCGACGCGGTCAATGTCTTCCTGTACCGCGCCATCGGCTTCGCCCTCATGCTGGTCGCCGTGACGCTCGTGGTGAAGATCGTCCTCCACGTCGACAGGAAGTACCGCCGCGAGAACATCAAGATGTCGCGGCGCATGAAGCTCGGCACCGTCTGCCTGGGCATCGTCGTCGGCTTCATCATCGGCCTCACGTCGGTGGGCAGCGGCACCCTGATCGGCGTCTTCCTGATCCTGTTCTATCCGCTGACGACCGACCGCATCGTCGGCACCGACGTCTTCCAGGCCATGATCCTGCTGCTGGCCACGGGCATCGCGCAGATCGGCGTGGGCAACGTCGACCTGTGGATGGTTGCCGTCGCTGCTGATGGGCTCGATCCCCGGCGTGCTGCTCGGCTCGCAGCTCACGGTACGGGCCCCCGCCCGCGTGCTGCGCGGCATCCTCGCGGCCGTGCTCTTCCTGAGCGGCCTCGCGCTGCTCTTCAAGGGCTAGCGGCCGGGTCGCAAGGCACCGGCCCGGCCGCGCAAGCCGTCTGGTACGCATCTACCGAGCGCCGCGACGAGCCGGCGCGCGACCACGGAGGATGACCGATGTTCGAGTTCCTGACGCTCCCCGAGCGCACCGCCAAGCCGCGCGAGAGCGGTCTCACCCACGTGCTCGACAAGGGGCTGAGCCTCGACCAGGTGCGCCAGTTCGTCGAGGTGGCCGGCGCCTACGTGGACATCGTCAAGCTCGGCTGGGGCACCGCCGTGGTCACGCCGAACGTCAAGGAGAAGATCGCTCTCTACCAGAGCTTCGGCATCCCCGTCTGCTTCGGCGGCACGTTCTTCGAGGTCTGTCTGCGCCAGGGCAAGCTCGAGGAGTACGTCGCACTCGTGCGCGACTGCGAGATGACCTGCGTCGAGATCTCGGACGGCACGATCGACATGGACGAGGTCGACAAGCTGGCTCTCCTCCGCCGCTTCGCCAAGGAGTTCAAGGTCCTCAGCGAGGTCGGCAGCAAGGACGAGGCGGTGGTGATCACCCCGACCAAGTGGGTCGACTCGATCAAGCGCGAGCTCGAGGCCGGGGCCTGGAAGGTCATCACCGAAGGCCGCGAGTCCGGCACTGTGGGCATCTACCGCCCGACCGGCGACGTCAAGGACGGCCTGCTGCAGGAGATCCGCAACGCGTTCGACACGTCGCAGATCCTCTTCGAGGCGCCGATCAAGAAGCAGCAGGCCTGGTTCATCAAGCAGTTCGGCGCCAACGTGAACCTCGGCAACATCCCGCCCGAAGAAGTGATCTCGGTCGAGACGCTGCGCATCGGCGTGCGCGGCGACACGCTGCTGCACTTCCACTGAGGGCCGCGCCGGGTCACGCCCAGCTCATCAGCCTCCTTCGATGACACTCCTTCTCGTCCGTCACGGCCAGACCGACTGGAACCGCGAGCCGGCGCGTTGTTCGGGCTGGGCTGAAGTCGAGCTCAACGAGGTCGGCCGCGGCCAGGCGCGCGACCTCGGTCGCGCGCTCACCGGGCGCGGCGTCGAGCTCATCGTCACCAGCCACCTGGTGCGCGCCCGCGAGACCGCTGAACTGGTCCACGAAGAACTCGGCGGCGAGGTGCGGTTCGTCGTCGACCCTCGCCTCGCGGAGACGCACCGCGGCGACTGGGAGACCCGACGCTTCACCGCGATCATGCACGAGGAGTCCGACCTCTGGCGGCACTACCGCGAGCAGCCGGAGACGTTCCGCTTCCCCGGCGGCGAGAGCCTCGAGGCGCAGCAGCGCCGGGTCCTGGCCTGCCTGCGCGACTGCGCGCTGGACGGGCGCACGGCGCTGCTGGTGACGCACGGCGGCAGCATCCGCCTCACGCGCTGCTTCCTCGAGGGGCACGGCATCGAGGCGTTCCACGCGACCAAGACCGCCAACGGCGGCGTCGACGAGATCGACACCGATGGCCTCGCCTCGCGCATCGACGCCCATCTGGGTCTGGCGGGCTGACCGGCGGCGACGCCTGACCAGTCCCGCGCCAGGCGCCGGGCGAACCGCGGAGGGCCTCAGGCCGTCCCTGTGGTATCCTTCGGCCCCGTGCCGTCTCACCGTTTTCGCTGCTCATCGAGGTCATGACACCATCCGACGACCCCACCCCTGTGCCGTCTGACGATCCCGCACAGCCACCCCTGCCCGGGGAGCCCGGCTATCCGACCGGCTCCGCTGAGGCGCCGCCCATCGAGACGGCCGCCCCGGCGCCCGGCAAGTTGAAGCAGCGAGTCATCCCGGACCCGCCGGAGATGGACCAGGCGCGCGGCGGGCGGGCCTTCCTGTTCGTCCTCGCGCTGGTCGTCGTCACCGTTGTCGCGATGGGCGCGGTGCTCGCGCTCAACGTCGTCGCCGACCCGTACGGCTCCGTCGGCACGCACTTCTTCCCGACGGTCACCACGTCGGACCGGACCGTCAAGGCCGACCGCATCCAGGCGCTCAAGCAGCCGCCGCAGCTCGTGGTGCTCGGCAGCTCGCGCTCGATGCGCTACGAGCCGTCCTATCTGCAGAAGAAGACCGGCCTGCGGACCTTCAACGCCGGCGTCAACGGCATCGGCGGCACCGCCGACGCGTGGGCCATGACGCAGTTCATCCACGAGACCTTCCCGACCGCGCACCCGAACTACCTCTGGCTGGTCGACGTCGAGAGCTTCGTGCCGTTCGCGATCCAGGGGCGCACCGCCAGCGAGCCGCGCCTCGCGAAGTTCGTCGGCGCGGCGAGCTGGGGTCAGGGCCCGGGGCAGCTGGCCAAAGCCATCTGGCAGAACCGCAGCACCCTGTTCTCGCTGGCCACCGCCAAGGACTCCCTGCGACTGGTGCTCTACAAGGACAAGGCCAAGAGCAGCCAGAGCAAGTACCAGCGCCAGATTCCTCGCCGACGGCGCCCTCGTGCAGCGCCACTGGACGAAGAAGGAGTGGGACGCTCGCTGGCCCAGGTCGGTGACGCGCTACAGCAAGATCTACCAGTACGCTACCGCCGACTGGACCCGACGGCGCAGGCGTACCTCGAGAAGACGCTCGCCTTCATGAACCAGCACGGCGCCACACCGGTGCTCGTGCTCACGCCGATCAACCCCAAGCTGCGCAAGATCCTCGGCCCGCTCGGCTGGGACACCCGCCACCAGCAGGTCGTCGACTACCTCGAGTCGCTGCAGGGCAAGTACCGGCTTCGACTTCCTCGACCTCACCGACCCGTCGGTGTTCGGCGTCGACCCCAAGCAGTTCTACGACGGCGTGCACATGACCACCATCAACACCGAGAAGCGCGATCGACTACGTGCTCAAGCAGACCGGCGGATCCCGCCGGTGACGCCGCCGGCAGGCGGCAACTGAGGCCGGCGGCGTGCTCTTCAACAGCTACGGCTTCCTGCTGATCTTCCTGCCGGTCGTCGTCGTCCTCTACTGGCTGATCCCGCGCGGCTACGCGCGGCTGTTGTTCCTCATCGCGGCTTCGCTCGTCTTCTACGGCCTCTGGGACTGGCGCTTCGTCCCGCTGCTGCTGGCGACCACCCTTGTCGACTGGGTCGCCGGGCACTAGCTCGCGAAGAGCGAGGCCGAGGGGACGGCCGCCGGCGCAAGCTGCTCCTGGCGGCGGCCGTCGCCGTCAACCTCGCCCTGCTCGGCTACTTCAAGTACCGCGGCTTCTTCTTCGACTCGCTCGACGGCCTCCTCAGGCTCCTCGGCGCCGGCGAGCCGCTGCCCGGCGCTCCGCGTGCTCCTGCCGATCGGCATCTCGTTCTACACGTTCGCCGCCATCTCGTACGCGGTCGACGTCTACCGCGGCATGATCCGCCCGGCCAAGACCGTGATCCACTACCTGGCCTGGGCGACGCTGTTCCCGTACCTCACTCGCCGGCCCGATCATCCGCTACGGCCACGTCGGCGAGCAGCTCGAGCGCGCGCAGCAGCGCTTCCGCTCAGCCTCATCGGCACCGGCCTCTTCTTCCTCGTCATGGGCCTCGCCAAGAAGATGCTGGTCGCCGACGTGATGGCGACCTACGTCAACGACCTCTTCGCAGCACCACGCGCACCTCGGCCTGCTGGTCCGGCTGGGCCGCCGCGCTCGGCTACACGCTGCAGCTCTACTTCGACTTCTCCGGGTACTCGGACATGGCGGTCGGCGTCGCGCTCATGATCGGCCTGCGCTTCCCCCAGAACTTCGACTCGCCGTACAAGGCGGTGAACCCGTCGGACTTCTGGCGCCGCTGGCACATGTCGCTGTCCGTCCTGGCTGCGCGACTACCTCTTCATCCCGCTCGGCGGCTCGCGCGGCACCACCTTCGCGACCGTGCGCAACCTGCTCATCACCTTCCTGCTCGGCCGGCCTCTGGCACGGGCCGGCCTGGACGTTCGTCTTCTGGGGCCTGCTCTGGGGCGTCTTCCAGTCCGTGCACGTCGTGGCGCGCAAGTACGGGTTGACGCCCTCGTGGGTGTGGCTCAACCGCGTCCTCACCTTCCTGGCCGCGACCGTGGCCTGGGTCTTCTTCCGCGCCACGTCGATGCGCTCGGCCGCCGACGTGCTCGCGGCGATGGTCGGCCTCAAGGGCGTGAGCGGTGCGCGGCACGCTGCGCGTGGCGCCGCGTCCTCGCCGCCTTCATCGTCGGCGGCCTGCTGTGGGTGAACTTCCTGCCCAACACCTGGGAGGTCAAGCCGCGCCCAAGCTGCGCTACGCACTCGTGCTCGGGCTCGCTCCTCGGCGGCCTCGCTGCTCGCGCTGAGCAAGCCCAGCCCGTTCCTTTACTTCCAGTTCTGAACGTGATGCGCTGAGCCGCGATACGCCCGACGTCTGAACCTCCTCGCGGTGGTCGTGCTCGCTCGCGGCCCTGCGGCTCGGTCTCGGTCTGCGCGTCGACGCCATGCGCGCCAACCCCAACGTCCAGCACGACGAGGCGTGGTCGTACGCCACGGCGTCAGGCCGCCTCGGGGCCCTTCGAGACGGCCATGCAGAGTGGCCTCAGCGGCCGCTGGGTGCCGGCCCGCGCCTGGCAGTTCTACTGGCAGTCAGACACGCTCGGCGACCTCGCCCACATCGGGCCCGGACCTGGCGACCTACGACGTGCACCCGCCGCTCTACTTCTGCGTGCTGCACCTGTGGCTGATGCTCACCGGGATGCACCACTGGGCGGGGCCGGCGCTCAACCTCATCTTCGCCGCGCTGGCCGATGCTGGCGCTCTTCGGGCTGGCGCGCGCCCTCGGGTTCGAGCGGCTCGAGTCGTCGCTCGTCGCGCTCGTCTGGGCGGTGAGCCCGGCGGTGGTGAGCATCTCGGCGCTCACGCGCCAGTACGACCTGGTGGCCCTGACACGGTCCTGTTCGTCTGGGGCCTGGTGCGCGCCACGGCGCCGCGCGGAGGGCGGCGCGACGGCGAACGTCGCTCGCGCCTGCGCCCGTGGCTCGACGTCCTCTGGCTGACGGCCGCCACCGGCGCGGCGCTGATCACGCACTACCAGACGGTGCTGCTGGTCGGCGGCGTCGTCCTCTACGCCTCGCCGGCATCTCCTGCCCGGCCGGGACGGCCAAGGCGGCCCTGGTGGCCGTCGCGCTCGGCCTGGCCGCCGGTACGCTCGTGCCGGCCTGCTCGCGCCCGGCTGGCCGGGCGCGTTCGGGCGCGAGTGCTCGCGGCTCGGCGACGCTTCGGCGACCGCCTTCTTCAAGAAGCTCGACGCAATCGCGCTGACACTCGGCCAGTTCGCCGGCGTCCCCGGCCTTGTGGCCGGCGTGGCCCTCGGCGTGGCCCTCGCGCGGCCGCCGTCGCCGCCATCGTCCTGCTCCTCATCCCACGCACGCGCCGCGCCATCGTCAGCCGCATGCGCGGCGCGCGCCCGGGCTGGTGGACGATCCTCTTCTTCCTGCGCGTGACGGCCGGCGGCGTCTGCCTGCAGAACCTGCCGTTCCTCAGCATGCCGCCGCTGATCACCGCCCGGTACCTGGCCATGGCGTGGCCGTTCGTCGCGTTCCTGCCGCTCCTGGTCTTCGCGATCTGGCCGCGGCTGCGCTACGCGCTCACTGCGGCCTTCTGCCTGCTGGTGCTCATCCCCGCGACCATCGCGGCGCCGCTGCTCTCGAGCGGCGCCGACCGGCTGCCGCTCGGGCGACTCTCCCAGGCCGACGCCATGCTCATCGACAACGTCGGCGTCGGCGAGCTCCCGCGGTTCCTCTGGCCGGTGCCGGCCGGCGTCCCGGTGTTCGCCGGCACGCAGGAGGAGCTCCTCGCGCACGAAGCGGCATGGCGTGACGTGAAGCTTGGAGACCCGGCGTACTACGTCAGCATCCTGCGCAGCGGCGGCGATGTCTCGCACCGAAGCCGGATCCTCGCCGGCCTCCGGGTCCTGCACGACGTCACACTTGTGGGCACGAACGGGGTGGTGGAGATCTACACGGTCACGCCGAAGCCGTCGCCGTAGCGGGACCGGGGGAGAGGCCGGGGCGGCGTGCAGCGGCCGCGGGCGCCGGCGTCAGAGCGCCTGGTCGAGCGCCGAGGCGCGCTGCTCCCAGCGGTGGAGCATGAGCTCCTTGGGCAGCTTGACCCAGAAGCCGAACGCCTGCTCGTCGCCGACGAGACTCGCCTTGCCGTCCTGCGTGACCTCGATCCAGCCGTGCCAGCGGCCGGACAGATCGAGCGGCCACGCCGAGGACACCTCGATCGACTGACCGGCGGCGAGCGTGAGCGGCTTGTCGGAGACCAGGTCGCGCACGACCCGGCCGGGCCCGCGAACGGCGAGACGGATGCCGTCGAGGTCGATCGGCTGGCCGCCCGTGTTGCTGATCGTGAACCAGGCGTAGATGCGCTGGCCGACCTCGCGGTCGCCATTGTCGAGCTTTACGGAGCCGCTCGAGCGCGACCAGGCCCGGCTCCAGGGACGGAGGCGTCGGGCTCGGGGCGGGTGCGACGCCCGCGGCGGTGACGCGCGTGTCGTCGGGGTTGCCGCCCAATCCGGTCAGGAACGCCTTGACGTTGGTGACCCAGTGGGCGGTGCCGTCGGGGCAGTATGTGGGCGCGATGGCGTCGACGGAGTAGAGGCCGGCGCCGTGGTAGAGCGGCCCGCCCAGCCCCTCGGCGACGCGGGCGATGGCCTCGTCCCAGGAGGTGAAGTCGCTGGTCGGCCATGTGGGGCCGTAGAACCAGTTGAACGCGTTGTACTCGCACTGGTCGCCGTTCTCGGAGTAGAGCAGCTTCCCGAAGCTGGTCTCGGCGCCGGCGATGGCGACGCAGGAAGCGTGGGTCGACCCCGTAGGTCTGGCCCTCGGCGATGAACGTGGCGCCGGTGCCGGTCATGGGCGAGCCCTGCTGGGCGAGGAAGGCGTCGAGCTGGGCGGCGTCGGGAGCCGCCGAGGCAGCCGGCGCGAGCGTGACCGCGACGGCCAGAGCGGCGGCGAGCAGCACGACGAAGACCGCCGCGAGGACGACGCTGACCGGCTTGCTGTGGCTCCGCTCCCTCACCGAGGTGACTCCTACCCCCCGCCGACACGAAGGTCAAGTATAGCCGGGCCGGCGCCGGGCGCCGACCCGGCGCGGACGCCGTCCCGGGTGGCGCCCGTCAAGGGAGACGGACGCGACCGGGAGAGGGTTCGATTCTTCCCGCGCGCCCGGTCGCCCGCCCGGCTCGCCAGAGCGTGCCAGCCCTCCGGCGGACATAGTCGCTGCACCGGTGGCACCGGACCCGGTGCCGTTCATGATGCCGACGTGCCGGACGCGGCACCGCAGGCGGTGCCGGAGCGGAGACACGACAAGCCGAACGGCCGAGAACGGCCCATGAGCGCGGGCGGGTCCTCGGAGCAGCGGGTAGGATTGGTGCATGACTGCCGACCTCGACCACTTCGCCTGCGACGACCGCTTCCCCGGCCCGCAGACCGTGCGCCTCATCCGTCGGGCCATCGAGAGCACGCGCCTGGACCTCAAGGGATTGCGCGTGCTCACCGAGGCCTCCGTCGGGTACCGGCGCATCACGCCGGTGCTCGCCGCCCTGGCCGGCGCGGACGAGGTGTATGCAGTCGGCCGCGACACCGTCGCGGCCTCTCGCAAGGAGGCGGAGGAGCAGACCGCGTACTTCGCCGAGCTCGCGCGCGTGGGCGCCCGGATCAAGCTCCTTTCGACGCGCCTGCAGGCGCCGCTCGACAGCGTGGACATCGTGACCGACCTGCCCGGCGTGCGGCCCATCGACGAGTCGATCGTGCGCAACGTGGCCGGGACCGCCGCCGTGTCGCTCATGCGGGGCGTGGCGAACTGGCGCGGCGGCGATGTGGACGTGGCCACCTGCCGGCGGCACGGCGTCGCGGTGGCCGGCGTGGACGAGGAGGCCGTCGGCCTGCATCGCTACCCGCCGCTCGCCGTGCTCGCCGCGCTGCTCGACCTCGGAGTCGAGGTCGCCGGCTCCACCGTCATCGTCGCCGGCGACGGACCATCATGCGCCTACATCGTGCAGGCGCTCGCCCGGCTGGGCGCGCGCGTGCTCGTAGCGGCGCCGGAGACGGCAGGGCGCATCGGCCTGTACGGCGGCGCGAAGACCGGAGAGACTCTGGCCGACGAGGCCGTCGCCGGCCGCCTGCCCGAGGCGGACGCCCTGGTGCTCTGCCCGGCCGACGCCGACGAGCGCCGCATCGGGCCGGGCGCGCGCGCGGACGCGGCGCGCCTCGCGGCGGCCGCGCCACACCTCGCGGTGGTGGGCGTGGACGCCGAGAACGACCTGCGTGCGCTCGGGGCCGCCGGCCTGCGCTGCCGGCCGGCCGGCGGCCCCGGAGGCATCTTCGACCTGCTGCCGCAGGCCGTGGTCGCTCAGCACGCCGCCGGGCTCAAGGTCGCCGAGGTGATGACGCGGGCGCGGCGGCGCGGCTCCTCACCGCTTGCGGCGGAGCTGCTGGCCGCCGAGGAGGCGCACGCCGAGCTGCTGCCCAAGGACCTCCCGGCGCCTCGCCGCTAAGGCGTCACGGCCGGACGCCGGTCGCGACCGGGCGGCCGCCGGACCCGTACCCGTCCCGTACACCCGTCCGGGAGCCGCTCCCGAGACTGAATGGTAGAATCCGGCGGACCACGGCAACCGGCGGCCGTCCCCGCGGCCGGCCGCACCCACCAGTCCCGGAGGCACCACGAAGCTACTGGCGCGTCGACGCATGGGCTCGGCTGCCAAGCCGAAGAGTCACGCCTTTGAAGGCGGGAGCACCCAGCCATGAAGAAGCTGCTCGTGATCGCCAACCCCTACCCGCCGATGGCCAGCGCGGGGACGACGCGGGTCGTGCGCTTCCTCCGGCACCTGCCGGACGAGGGATGGGCTCCGTCGGTGCTGACAGCCACCGCCAGCGGTCCGGCCGCGGTGCCACCGGATGTGCGCGTCGCCCGGGCCGCCGTACCCTATCCGAGGCAGCTGCTCGGCGGCGGCCGCCGGAGCACCAAGGTGAACCGCTGGGTGGCGGTGCCCGACCCGTACTTCGCCTGGATCGCGCCGGCCGTGCTCAAGGGACGCGAGATCCTCAAACGCGAGCGGTTCGACGTGATCCTTAGCAGCTCGCCGCGCGCGAGCGCCCACCTCGTCGCCGCCGTCCTCTCGGACCACGCGCACGTGCCGTGGCTCGCCGACTACCGCGACCCCTGGTCGACCTACCAGTTCCGGCACTATCCGACCCCGGCGCACAGGGCAGCCCATGAGAAGCTGGAGGCGTGGGCGCTCGGCCGCGCCGCCGCCGTGACGGCGGTCAACCGGCCGATCGTCGACGACCTCGTCGCGCGGCACCCGTGGCTGGCCGGTCGCGCGCGCGTGCTCCCGAACGGGTTCGACCGCACGGAGCAGCCGGCGGACGTCTCGCTCGGCGACGGCTTCTGGATCGTCCACACCGGCCGTCTTTACGGCCGCGAGCAGCAGGTCGCCGCCTTCCTCGAGGCGCTCGCCACGCTGCCGGCGGACGTCAAGGCGCTCTTCGTCGGCGTCGACGAGAGCCGCGTGCGCCCCGATGCCGACCGGTTCGGCCTCGGCGACCGCGTGCGCGTCGAGCCGTTTGTGCCGCTGCCGGTCGCACTCGGCTACCAGCGCGCCGCCGACGCGCTGCTGCTGGTCAACGGGCGCCGGCCGGAGAGCATGTCGAGCAAGGTGTTCGAGTACCTGCAGGCAGGCAGGCCGGTCTTCGCCATCTCGCCGGACGGCTCCGCCGCTCGCGGGCTCTTCGCAGAGACGGGCGCCGGCACATGCGCACTGCCCGACGAGCCGATGGCCGCGCCGCTGGCGGACTTCGTCGTCGCCGTGCGCGAGGGGCGGGCGCCCGTCGCCGACCCCGCCGCCATCGGCCGCTACGAGCTCGGCCACCTCACGGCGGAACTCGCCGCCGTCCTGGACGGCCTCGCGGCGCACCCCTGGGTGGCCGACCCCGAGGACCGTGACTCCTCGCCGACCGCTGGTCCCTCACCGCGGACTGAGGCCTGAAACCTTTGAAGGTACCGAGGCACAGCCTGGAGCGAGGGCGTCCCGGTCTGCTCACGGGGCACGCTGGTAGGATGCGGGCATGACCGTCGGCTCCCCGACTGACGCCGGACGCGCTGGCGCGGGGCCAAGCGCCCCGGCCGCACGCGGCCGCTTCTCCGCCGCCGATGCCGCGCTTCTCGGCGGCGGCGCCGTCCTCACCGCGGCGATCGCCGCGGCGGCCACCCGCCGGCCCTCCGCCGCCATCGGCCTGCTGGTCGTGGTGGCGCTCGCCGCGTTCGTGCTCCTCGGCCGCGAGCGCCTCGCGCGCACCCGCGTTGGCGCGCTGCTCACCGCGCTGCTGGTCTCTCTGCCGCTGCTCGCGCTCCTCGGCCCGTCGTTCGCCCTGCCGGCGGTGCCGCAGGCGTTCCTCTTCCGCATCGTCCTCGCCGTCGTGATCTACGCGGGCATCTGCTACCTGCTGCTGCGCCGCGACCCGATGCCGTTCGCCGCCATGGACCTGCTCCTGCCGGCCGTGCTCTGGTTCGTCTGGCTGCTGCTCGGCCTCGCGTGGTCGCCGGACAAGCCAGCCGCGCTCAACTACATCGCCATCGTGGTGACGATGGCGGCCGTCCTGCTGGCGACGGCGGCAGCCGGCGGCACCCGCCGTCGCCTCATCTGGTTCGGCTACACGATGATCTTCGGCTACGCGTTCGTCGTCGGCTTCACCATCCTCGAGGCGCGCCTGGGCATCCGCCTGCCCACCTCACGCCTGCTGGCCGCGGTGACCTCGCAGAGCTATGCCGTCACGAGCGTCTTCCACAACCAGAACGACCTCGCGACGTACATCGCCATGTGCTGGCCGTTCATGCTCTGCGCGTTCTTCTTCACGCGCCGCTTCCGCTGGACAGCGCTGAGCCTGTTGTTCATGGCCATCGGCGCCTACGCGTTCGTGCGCACGGGGTCGCGCTCCAGCCTCGTGGCGGCGGGCGTCTCCTCGATCGCCGCCATCGCGCTCTTCCGGCACCTCGCGCCCAGGCTCTCCATACGGACCGGCAGGATCGCGATGGGGGTCGTCGTCGTCGTCCTGGTCGCGGCGGCCGGCTGGCTGCTCTTCAACAACAGCTCGAACGACATGCTGCGGCAGTTCCGACTCGAGTCGTTGCTGAGCCAGGCGCAACAGGGCAGCGGCTCAGGAGCGATACGCTCGGATCTCACGAGCCGCGGCCTGCAGATCGCCGGCTCTACCCATCTCCTCGGCGCCGGCGCAGGGCAGGCCGAGGGCATCATCGGCACCGGCGCGAACGCCCTCGGCATCACCAACTTGCACAACTGGTGGCTGGAGACCTACGCCGACGGCGGGCTGGTGGGCTTCGCCCTGCACCTCGTCTTCTTCCTGCTGCTGGTGATGGCGCTGTGGCCGATCGCCCGCCACGACCCCGACCCCTTGACCCGCTACCTGGCCTGCGGCACGTGGCTGGCGCTGCTCGGCTGGACGATCGGGTCCGTCGGGCCGAGCAGCTCCGTCAGCTTCGCGCCGTTGTGGATCATGTACGGGCTGGCGCTCGCCGTGGTCTCACGTGCGCGGCTCGCCGCGAAGGAACGAGCCAAAGCGGCCGCGGCGGACGTAGCCGGCCCGGCGGGCGCGCCCGCGGAGGTTCGGCCGTGAAGGTCCTCGTGATCTCGCATCTGTATCCGTCGCCGGGCGTGGAGCGACATCTCTTCGTGCACGAGCAACTGCTGGCGCTCACGGAGTTCGGCGTGGAGGCACACGTGATCTCGCCGACGCCGTGGGCGCCGCGGGTGCTCTGGCGCAACGAGCGCCAGCGCCGCCGCGGCGAGAAACCCAAGGAGGCGGTCCGCGACGGCATCACCGCCGACTACCCGCGCGTCCTGCAGCCGCCGAAACGGATGCTCTTCGACCGCCTCGGCGACTTCGCCTACCGCAAGGTCTGCTCGCTGCCGTCCGTGACCACGGGCGAGTGGGACCTCATCCACGCGCACCAGGCGCTGCCGGACGGCGCGCTCGCGCAGCGGCTCGCGGCCGACCTTCGCGCGCCCTGGGTGGTCACCGTGCACGGCGCCGACGTCTACCAGCACTTCCGCATGGGGGGCGCCGTGGAGCGACGCGCCAAGAGCGTGCTCGGCGCCGCCGACGCCGTCATGGCCAACTCGAGCGCCGTCGCGGGCCTGCTGGACGGCGTGGTGACGCCGGAGAAGCTCACGGTCGTGCTCAACGGCACCACCGGCCTCGGCGCCACGATCGAGCCGGCGGACGACTACCTGCCCGGCGAGCCGCTCGTCCTGACCGTCGGCTATCTGATCGAGCGCAAGGGCATCCGCGACCTGATCGCGGCCCTCGGTCGGCTGCGCCGCGAGGGCCGCGCCGTCCACCTCGCCGTCGCCGGCGACGGCCCGCTGCGCGGATCGCTCGAGGCGCAGGCCGCGGAGGAGGGCGTCGCCGAGGCGGTGCACTTCCTCGGCCGCGTGCCGCACGCGCGCCTGCTGGCGCTCATGGCGCGCGCTCAGCTGGTGGCCCTCCCGAGCTGGGACGAGGCCTTCGGGCTCGTCTACACGGAGGCCATGGCCCAGGGCACGCCGGTGGTCGCCGGCAAGGGCGAGGGGCCCGAGGACTTCATCACCGACGGCGTCAGCGGCTATCTTGTCCCGGTTCGCTCGCCGGACGCGCTGGCGGGTATCATCGCGCAGGTGCTGGACGACCCGGCGAAGGCGTCGGCGGTCGGCGAAGCCGGCCGCGCCGCCGCCCTCGAACTGAGCTGGGAACGCAACGCGAAGCTGACACTCGGCGTGTACGAGAAGGTCCTCGCCGCGGCACCCTGAAAGGACGCATGTGCGCCTCGACACGTTTCTGACGCAGGCCGGCGAACGGCATCCGGCGCTCGTCTTCCAGGTCTCCTGGGCGAACGGCCTCGACATCATCCGTGACCTCTCCGCCGAGGGCGTGCCGCTGCTCGCGCTGGATTCCAACCCGCGCGCCCTGGGCCTGCGCTCCCGGCTCGCCGCCGGCATGGTCTGCCCCGACCCGGCGCAGGACGAGGAGGCGTTCGTCTCGTTCCTCGAAGACCTCGGCCGTCGCCTGCCGCGCAAGGGCGTCCTCTTCCCGACCCACGACCAGTACATCTGGCCCATCTCCCGGCACGCCGGGCGCCTCGAGCCGTACTACTTCATCCCGTTCTCCCGCTGGGAGACGATGCAGCGCCTGCACGACAAACGCGCCCAGATGGAGGCGGCCTGGCGCGTGGGCGTCGACACGCCGAAGACGGTCTTCGTCGACTCCGTCGATGACCTCGAGCGCGGCGCGCAGGAGATCGGCTTCCCGTGCATCTTCAAGCCCGTCGAGTCGCTGGCGTTCAAGACGCGCTTCCGCCGCCACGTGCTCGAGATCCGCTCCGCCGAGGAGCTGCGCGAGACCTACGTCAAGGTGGACGACTGCGGCACGCTGATGCTGCAGGACATCGTGCCCGGCGGGGACGAAGAACTCTTCACGCTGGGCTCGTACTTCGACGCGCAGAGCCGGCCGCTCGCCGTCTTCACCGGTCACAAGCTGCGCCAGCACCCGCCGCAGTTCGGCCACGTGAGCATGGCGGTCAGCAAGTGGGTGCCCGAGCTCGCGGAGGCGGGTCTCCGCCTGCTGGGCGAGCTCGGCTATCACGGCGTCAGCCAAGTCGAGTTCAAGCGCGACCCGCGTGACGGGCGGTACCGCCTCATGGAGGTCAACGCCCGGCACTGGATGTGGCACTCGCTCGGCACCGCCTGCGGCGTCAACCTCTCGCTCGCCGCCTATCGCGACGCCATCGGCGAGCCGTACCTCTCCGCGCGCCAGGTCGACGGCCTCAAGTGGGTCGTCTCGCTCACCGACGCGCGCGACGCGTTCTCGCGCTGGCGCAAGGGCGACGAGAAGCTGCTGCCGTGGCTGCGGAGCTACCGGGGCGTGCGCGTCGACGGCCTGTACTCGCTCCGCGACCCGTTCCCCGGCGCGCTGCTCACCGCGCGCCAGCTCAAGAACATCGTGCGGCGCAGCGGCAAGTCGGCGGAGGGAGAGTCCCTGTGAGGTTCGGACGGTTCCTGGCGGCGGCGGCGCAGCGGCCTCCCGCCGCCGTCTTCCAGGTCAGCTACGCCTGCGGCCTCGACGTCGAGCGCGACCTCGGCCGGCACGGCGTGCCGGTGCTGGCGCTGGACCCCGACCCGGCGGCGATCGGCCTGCGCTCGCGCTACGCCGCCGGACGCGTCTGCCCGGACCCGCTCGCCGACGAGGAGGCGTTCCTCACCTCACTGGAGACCCTCGGCGCGCAGCTGCCGCAGCGCGCCGTCGTCTTCCCCAGCCACGACGAGTTCGTCTGGCCGCTCTCGCGCCACGCCGGGCGGCTCGAGCCCTGGTTCATCGTGCCGTTCTCCCGCTGGGACGTGATGACCCAGGTGCACGACAAGCGCGCCCAGATGGAGGCGGCCGGGCGCGCCGGCGTCGACACGCCGAAGACCGTGTTCGTCAGCTCCGGCGCGGAGCTCGAGGCGGCGGCCGGCGAGGTCCGCTTTCCCGCCGTGCTCAAGCCGGTCGAGTCGCTGGCGTTCAAGCTCCGCTTCCACCGCCACATCCTCGACGTCGAGACTCCCGCCGAGCTGCAGCGCATCTACGACAAGGTCGACGACCTCGGCGTACTCATGCTGCAGGAGCGCATCCCCGGCGGCGAGGACGAGCTCTGGACGGTCGGCTCGTACCTGGACGCCGAGTCGCGCCCGCTCGCCGTCTTCTCCGGCCACAAGCTGCGCCAGTACCCGCACGCCGGCGGCAGCTGCCTCGCCGGCGTGAGCCGCTGGGACGAGAAGCTCGCGGACGCCGCCCTGCGGCTGCTGCAGGAGCTGCGCTTCCACGGCGTCAGCCAGGTCGAGTTCAAGCGCGACCCGCGCGACGGGCGCTTCTGTCTCATGGAGGTCAACGCCCGGCACTGGAAGTGGCACGGCCTTGCGGCGCGCTGCGGCGTGAACCTCTCCTATACGGCCTATCGCGACGCCATCGGTGATCCGTACATCGCCCGGCGCCAGCAGGACGGCGTCAAGTGGATCGTGGCCAACAAGGATGTGCCGCTGGCGATCATGGAGATCGCGAAGCGGCAGCGCAGCGCGCCCGCAGTACCTGCGCTCGCTGCGCGGCACGCGCATTGACGGCCTGCACGCGCTCGACGACCCCCTGCCGGGCCTGCTGAACGCGGGCACGGTCGCCCGGCAGATCCTGACGCGGGCGCCGCGCAAGAGGGCCGACGTGTGACGTGCCGCCCGTGACCCCGCCCGAGCTGACCGTCTTCGTCGGCGCGCCGGACGCCTTCGCGCCGCGCGCCGAGTGGACGCTGCGGACACTGCTGGCGCCGCTGGGCCGCCGCGCCGCGGTCACCCGCGACCCGGCCGCTGCGAGCGGCGCCGCTCTGGCGTACGCCGCCGAGCCGGTCGCCGGCGTGCCGACGATCCCGTGCGACGCCGGCGCGATGGAGCTCATCGCCGCCGGCCGGGCGCTGCCGGCCGGCGCCTTCGCGGCGCGCGGGAGCGGCGACGGCGCAGCCGTCGCCGCGTGGCCCGCCGATCCCGGCGCCGGCTTCGCCGTCCCCTTCGACCTCGTCGCCTCCGCGTTCGTCCTGCTCGCCTGCTGGGACGAGCGCACGACCGCCGAGCGCGACAAGTACGGGCGGCTGCCCTTCTCGGCGAGCGTCTTCGCCGCGAACCCGGCACTGCAGATCGACGAGCCGGCCGTGGACCGCTACGCCGAGCTCCTGCGCGGCGCCCTGGCGCCGCGCCTCGCCGAGCTCGGCCTCGAGCCGCTCCCGACCGCCGGAGCCCTCTGGGGAGCGCGCGGCCGCTTCGCGATCGCGCTCACCCACGACCTCGACAACCTGTGGCGATGGACGCGCCGCGGGTTCGCCGCCTCCGGCTACCGCACGCTGCGCGCCGCCCGGCACCTGGACGCCCGCGGCATCGGCCGCGAGCTGGGCGACGGCGCCGACTGGCTGGCGCGCCACTCCTGGCGCCGCAGCGACCCCTTCTGGACCTTCCCGCAGCTCCTGCGCGGCGAGGATGTGCGCGGCGTGTCCTCGACCTTCTACGTGATCGCCCGCCACACGCACAAGCAAGACGGCAACCAGCCGGAGACCTACCGGCGCAAGATCCCCGAGGCCCTCGAGCTCGTCACCGCCGCCGGACGCGAGGTCGGCCTGCACGGCAACGACGCCGACCGGCTGGCCCTCGCCGAAGTGGCGCTGCGACCGCGACGACCTCGCCGCGCGCGCCGGACGCCCCGTCACCGGCGTCCGCTACCACTACCTGCGGGCGCTCTACCACGAGACGCTGCCGCTGCTCGAGCAGGCCGGGTTCACCTACGACACGACCATGGCGTTCGCCGAGCACGAGGGCTTCCGCTGCGGCTGCTCGTTCCCGTTCCGGCCGTACTCGCTCGAGGAGGAGCGGCCCCTCGAGCTCGTCGAGCTGCCGCTCGCGGTCATGGACGGCACGCTGCAGGAGCCGCACTACCGGGACCTGAAGGCGGCGGAGGCGGAGAAGGCAGCCGCCGCCGTGCTGGCGCGCGCCCTGCGCAGCGGCGGCGCGGTCAGCCTGCTCTGGCACAACAACCGCTTCGACAAGCGCGTCTCGCGCGGCTACGACAAGGTGTACTGGCGCCTGCTCGACCAGGCGCTGGCGCGCGGCGCCTGGTGCAGCAGCGCCGCCGACGTCGTCGCCCGCTGGAAGGAGGCGACGGCGTGACCCGGGTCCTCCACCTCAGCGTGGTCCACAAGCCCGACGACCCGCGCATCTACGAGCGCGAGTGCCGCACGCTGGCCGAGGCCGGCTACGAGGTCATGTACATGGTCCCCGGCGCCGAGCCGGGCCGCGACGACGCCGGCGTGATCCTCGCGCCGCTGCCGGAGCGCGGCCGCAGCACCCGGTTCCTCAGCTCCATCGCGATCACCAAAGCCCTGCGCGCGCTCAAGCCCGACGTCCTGCACGTGCACGACCCCGAGCTGCTGACGCTGTTTCCCGCCGCCAGGACGATCGTGCCGAAGCTCGTCTACGACATGCACGAGTACGTGCCCGAGTCCGTGGCCGGCAAGCCGTACATCCCGTCCAGGGTCAGGCCCGTCGCCTCGCAGACCACGGCGGTCGCCCAGAAGAGCCTCGCGGCGCTGGGCTCCGGCGTCGTCGTCGTCACCGACGACCAGCTGGCCGCCCTGGGCAGCACGCCCAAGCTCCGCCTCGTGCTGCCCAACTACCCGCGGGTCGAACGCTTCGAGGACGCCGAGCCGGTGGCCGAGCTCGCCGCCGACCCGCGCCTCAAGCTCATCTACGTCGGCAGTCTCTCGCGCGCGAGGGGCTGCACGATGATGCTCGACGTCATGGAGCAGCTCGAGCCGGACGAGGCCGTGCTCTACCTCGGCGGCACGTTCAACGACCCGGCGCTCGAGACCGAGGTCGGCGAGCGGCTGGCCGGGGGCCTCGCCGACCGGGTCAAGCTGCTCGGCCGCATCCCGCCGCCGCAGCTGCCGCAGTACCTGGCGGCGGCCGACGTGGTCTGGGTGCCCTCGCAGCCGGACCGCCAGTACAGCCACCCGACGGTCCCGACCAAGCTCCTCGAGGGCATGACCGTCGGGCTCGCCGCGCTGGTCAGCGACATGCCCGGGCGCGGCGAGCTGGTCCGCCTGGAGGAGTGCGGGCTCGCCGTCGAGCCGGGCGCCGAAGGCCACCTGCGGGGGCTTCGGCGCCTCCTGATGAACCGCGCCGAACTCCCGGCGATGGGCGCTCGCGGCCGCCGCGCGGTCGAGCGCCGCTACTCCTGGGAGGCCATCCGGGGCGATTTGGTAGACTTCTACGACCGCCTCACCAAGGGGGAGAACCTCACGTGAGCATCGAGCGTTTCGACAACGTGCTCGTCCTGGCGCCGCACACCGACGATGGAGAGTTCGGCTGCGGCGGCACCATGGCGCGCCTCATCGAGAACGGCGTCAAGGTCACCTACGCCGCCTTCAGCACCGCCGCCAAGAGCGTCCCCGAGGGCTTCCCCAAGGACGTCCTCAAGCACGAGGTGCGGGCCGCCACCGGCGTGCTCGGCATCGCTCCCGAAGACCTCAAGGTGTACGACTTCGAGGTCCGCACGTTCCCGACCGTCCGGCAGGACATCCTCGAGGAGATGATCGTCCTGCAGCGCGAGCTCGACCCGGACTGCGTGCTGCTGCCGGCGCTCATCGACCTGCACCAGGACCACAAGACCATCGCCGAGGAGGGCCTGCGCGCCTTCAAGCGCACCACCGTGATGGCCTACGAGATCCCGTGGAACAACCTCAACTTCTCGCAGCAGGCCTACGTCCGGCTCGAGGAGCGGCACATCCAGAAGAAGATCGAGGCCCTGGCGTGCTACGCCAGCCAGGGCCACCGCAACTACCTGAACGAGGACTACATCCGCAACGTCGCGCTCACGCGCGGCATCAACATCGGCTGCGAGTACGCCGAGGTGTTCGAGGTCTACCGCTGGATCCTCTAGCCGCATGACGCTCCCGCCGCTCAAGCTCGTGCTCACCGCCGCCGGCTGCCCCGGCGCCAGCACGCTCATCCGCCAGCTCAAGGCCAACGGCGAGCGCGAGATCGTCATCCACGGCGTGGACATGCGCCCGGACGCGATCGGGCGCTTCCTCTGCGACGGCTTCAGCCTCGTGCCGGCCGGCTCCTCGCCGGAGTACATCCCGGGGCTCGCCGGCGGTCGTGGAGCGCGAGCGCCCGGACCTGCTCTTCGTCCAGTCCTCGCACGAGATCGAGACGGTCGCGCGCAACCGCGACGTGTTCGAGGCGCTCGGCGCGCGCGTGCTCGCCGACGGCGTGCGCGGCATCGAGATGGCCAGCGACAAGGCCGTGATGCACGCCGCCTGCGCCGAGATCCCGGTGCCGCAGCCGGAGCTGCTCAGGCCGGCGAGCCTCGAGGAGTTCGTCGCCGGCGCCCGCCGGCTCGGCTACCCGGACGTCCCCGTGTGCTTCAAGCCGCCGGTCGCCAAGGGCTCGCGCGGCTTCCGCATCCTCTCCGCGCACGTCGACCGCGTCCACGAGCTGCTCTACGAGAAGCCGATCAACCGCTACCTCACGCTCGACGACTTCGTCGACCTCTTCACCGGCTACGAGCCCTTCCCGGACCTCATGCTCATGGAGTACGTCGACGCGCCCGAGATCACCGTCGACCTCTTCGCCGACAAGGGCGAGGTCGTCTTCCACCAGACGCGCACGCGCGAGGAGTTCCTCACCGGCCTCGCCATGGCGTTCAAGACCATCGACCGGCCGGAGCTCGTGGAGCTCACGCGCAAGGTCGTCCGCCACCTCGACCTGGACTACTACCAGAGCGTGCAGTGGATCGGCGGCCGGCTGCTCGAGATCAACCCGCGCGTGAGCACGTTCGTGTACCAGGAGGACTTCATCATCCCGTACCTCGGGATCAAGTACGCGCTGGGCGAGCTGACCAAGGACGACGTGGCCGAGATCCAGGCGCGCGTGCGCACCAGCCGGCGCTCGGTGCGCTACTACGACCAGGTCTTCTGGGACGAGTGAATGGGCCGGCCGCGGCCGGCGAGGAGGCGCACGCAGCGTGCACATCCTGTTCCTGACGCACTACTTCACTCCCGAGAACAACGCCCCGGCCGCGCGCGTGCACGGCATGGCCAAGGAGTGGGCGCGGCTCGGGCACCGTGTCACGGTGCTGACCTGCGCGCCCAACGTCCCGGCCGGGGTCGTCTACGAGGGCTACGAGAACAAGCTCTACCAGGAAGAGTGGATCGACGGCATCCGCACCGTCCGCGTCTGGACCTGGCTGGCGGCCAACCGCGGCCGCGTGCGCCGCGGCCTCAACTATCTCTCGTACCTGGCCGCGGCCGGCGCGGCCGGACCGCTGCTGCGGCCGCGCGCCGACGTCGTCATCGCCACCAGCCCGCAGTTCTTCGCCGGCTGGGCGGGCTGGCCGGTCGCGCGCGCCCACGGCGCGCCGTTCGTGCTCGAGATCCGCGACATCTGGCCGGACTCCATCGTCGCCGTCGGCGCGCTGGACGAAGGCCCCGTCATCCGCGCCCTGGGCAGGCTCGAGCAGGCCCTCTACGACGGCGCCGACCACATCGTCGCCGTCGGTGACGGCTATCGCATGAACATGATCCGCAAGGGTATCGGACCATCCAGGATCTCCGTCATCACCAACGGTGTCGACGCCGAGCTGTTCGAGCCGCGCGAGCCCGACCAGGCGCTCCGCGCGCGGCTCGGCTTCTCGCCGGAGACCTTCGTGATCACCTTCGCCGGGACGATCGGCATGGCCAGCGGGCTCGAGGTGGCCCTCGGCGCCGCCCGCCGGCTGAAGGCGAAGGGGCGCGACGACATCGCCTTCCTGCTCGTCGGCGACGGCGCCGTGCGCGCCGGGCTCGAGGAGCAGGCGCGCGCGGAGGGCCTGACGAACGTCGTCTTCACCGGGATGGTGCCGCGCGCCGAGCTGCCCGCGTACCTTGCCGGCAGCGACGCCTGCCTCGTCCACTTCCGCAAGGACGAGCTCTTCGGCACCATCCTGCCGAGCAAGTTCTTCGAGGACGCCGCCATGGAGCGGCCCATCCTCCTGGGGTTCGAGGGGGACGCCCGGGCGATGCTCGAAGAAGCCGACTGCGGCATCGCCTTCGAGCCGTCCAACGAAGAGGAGCTGGCGGCCGCGGCCGAACGCCTCGCCGCCGCCTCCGCCGACGAGCGGCGGCGGCTCGGCCAGAACGGCCGCCGCTACGTCCTCGCGCGCTTCGACCGCCGGAAGCTCGCGCACGACTATCTCGAAGTCCTCGAGCGCGTGCGCGCCGACCACCGGCGGTCGCGCCGATGAGCACCCGGACCGCCCGTCTCCCACTCTGCGATAGGATGAACGCGAGCAGCCACCGCTTCCGGAGGAGTGCATGAGCAACGACGAGAACACGACCATCGACGTGGGGTCCTGGTTCCTTACGCTCGCCCGCAACTGGTGGGTGATCGTCGCGCTCGTCGTCATCGGCATCGTCGTGGGCGCCGTCGCCACCAAGGCGCAGCCGAAGGTGTACACGGCCACCGCTTCCGTCTACATCGGCCAGACCACCGACGCCAACGGCAACGCCATGGCCGGCCTCAACTCCAACGCCAAGGCCGCCGTACAGCTGCTCGCCAGCCAGGTGGTTCTCGACAAGGCAGCCCAGCGCACCGGCATGGACATCTCCGCGAGCCTGCTGCGCAAGGAGACGACCGTCGAGACCCCGTCGTCGACGGTCAAGACGACGACCTCCGTGGTCAACATCATCGTGATCAGCGTGACCGACACGAAGAAGGCGCGCGCGGCGGCTGCCGCCAACGCCCTCGCCAACGTGCTGCTCGAGCACCTCGACACCGGCACGACCGAGAAGATCGCCATCCTCGAGGCGCAGCTCGCGCAGGGCAAGAAGGAGTACGCCGCGGCCACGGCGCGCAGCGTCGCCGCCCAGCAGGCCATCACCGCCATCGCCAAGGGCAGCGCATCTCCCGCCGAGAAGGCCGCGACAGCCGCTCCCTATCTCGCCGTCGTCCAGGGCGCCGCCACCGAGCAGGAGTCTCTCGCGGCCTGCCAACCAGAAGACCGAGCTGCTGCTGCTCACCGCCAGGCAGGTCGAGCAGCCGCGCATCCTCCACGAGGCCGGCATCCCCGACTCGCCGAGCGGGCCGACCATGTCGCTCAATGTGGCCATCGGCGCACTGGCCGGGCTCATCATCGGCATCATCGTCGCGTTCGCGCGGCGCGCGCTGGCCGACCGCCGCGCCGGCAGGACCGCGGCAGCCTGATCGCGCCGCCGGCGCCCGCCGGCCGGCGCATGCAGCGGCGTCGGGCGGCGCCCGCCGGCCTCAGCGGTCGTAGATGTCCGGCCGCCGGTGGTCGAGCGAGGGGATCTGCCCGCGCACCTCGTCGAGGCGCGCGAGATCGAGGTCGGCGACGCAGATGCCGACGCCTTGCTCCACCCGCGCCAGGACGGTCCCCCACGGGTCGACGATCATGCTGTCGCCGAAGCAGTCGCGCCCCGGCAGATGTTCCCCCACCTGGTCCGGGGCGACGACGAAGCACCCGTTCTCGATGGCCCTGGCGCGCAGCAGCACCTCCCAGTGCGCGGCGCCCGTGTGGGCGGTGAACGCCGCCGGCACGCAGAGGATCCGCGCGCCCCGCAGCGCCAGCGACGTGTAGAGGCCCGGGAACCGCAGGTCGTAGCAGATGGACAGGCCGAGGCGGACGGGCGCGCCGTCCGCCGTGTCGATGTCTGCCGTGACGATCTCCCCGCCCGGCTCCACCTCCTCGGACTCCTCGTAGCGCACGGCGCCCGACGTCACGTCGAACAGATGGATCTTGCGGTACACGGCGCGGAGGTCGCCGGCGGGGTCGAAGAGCGCCGAGACGTTGGAGACGAGGCCGCCTCTGGCCGGTTCGTAGACGGAGCCGGCGAGCAGCCAGATGCCGCGCCGGGCCGCCACTGCGGCGAGGGCGCGGTTGGACGGTCCGTCCGGCGGCTCCGCCGTGGCCACGATGCCCTCACGGCGGCCCTTGAACGCCCAGGTCTCCGGCAGGGCCACGAGGCGGGCGCCCTGGTCCGCCGCCGCCTCCACCAACTCGACGGCGGCGCGCACGTTGGCGGCCACGTCGTCGCGCGTATTGAGCTGGACGCAGGCGACGCGCAGGACGCCGCCCGGCGCGTCGCCGGCCGCACCCGAAGCAGCGCTCACTCGCAGGCTCCCGCCGAGCACGCCATCAGCGACAGCAGCTCGTAGGCGATGGTCGCGGCCACGGTCGCGGTGAGGTTGCTGCTGTCGAGCTCCGGGACGACCTCGACGACGTCGGCGCCGGCGAGGTCGAGTCCGCGGCAGCCGCGGATGAGCGCGAGCGCCTGAGCCGAGCTCGGGCCGCCGACCTCCGGCGTGCCGACGGCCGGGGCGAAGGCCGGGTCCACGAAGTCGGCGTCGACGGTGATGAAGGCCTTGCGCTCACCGATCGCCTCGACCGCCGCGGCGACCAGACCGGTGCCGAGCTGGGCGAGGTCGTCCCAGGGCACCACCGTGAAGCCCAGTGCGCGCGCCTGGTCGTACTCATCCGGAGAGTCGACACCGCCGCGCATGCCGAAGAGCGTGGAGCAGGAGGCGTCCACGATGCCCTCCTCCGCCGCGCGGCGCATCACCGTGCTGTGGACGTGCCGCTGCCCGGCGGCCTGCTCCAGGCAATCCGTGTGCGCGCCGAAGTGCAGCAGGGCGAGCGGCCCGAACCGCTTGGCGGCGGCGCGCAGCTCCGCGAGCGTGACCGTGTGGTCGCCGCCGATGCCCAGGGGGATACCGCCCGCCGCGTGCACCTGCGCGAGCGTGGCCTCCATGGCGTCGAGGCTGCGGTCGGTGAAGCCGGCGACCAGGCGCGAGTCGCCGGCGTCGACCACCGAGAGGCAGTCGAACACGGACACACGCTGCGCCGGGTTGTAGGCGGAGTGGAGGACGAGCGAGGCCTCGCGGACGGCCCGGGGCCCGAAGCGGGCGCCGGTGCGCACGGCGAGCCCCGTGTCAAAGGGCAGACCGACGATCGCGACGTCGACGTCCGCGTACTGGGTGACGTGCGGCACGCGCAGGAACGTGTTCACTCCGGCGACGCGCGGCGGACTCGTCCCGCCGTCCGGACCGTATCCCTTCATGGTCGTCTCCTCGCCTCGGCCTCGCCTCTCGCCCACAAGTCTACCGCCCGCGGACGCCTCCCGGCAGTGTGTGCCTAATCCTTTCGAGGAGTGTGCCGATAGGATTCGTGCGCGGGCGCACGAAGTAACTGGCACGCCCGCCGACCGGCCCTGAGGGGGACAAGGGATGCCGGACGAACGTCTCCGCATACTGGTGATCGACGACGACGGCGACCTCACCACATCGGTCGCCGCCGTCCTGTCCGTGAACGGCTACGAGGTCCTCACCGCGACCAGCGGCGAGCAGGGCCTCGAGCTCGCCTTCACCGGACACCCGCACCTCATCCTCCTGGACGTCACCATGCCGGGCATGGACGGCCACCAGGTCTGCCGGGAGCTCCAGTTCGGCTACACCAAGGACATCCCGGTGGTGTTCCTCACGGCGAGGACCGAGCTGACCCACATGAAGCAGGCGAGCCGCTCCGGCGCCTCCGCCTACGTCACCAAGCCCTTCAAGACGGACCACCTGCTGCGGACCATCGCCGACGTCCTCCGGGACGCGAGCGTCTACCACGACGACATCACCGGGCTGCCCACGCTGGCCAACGTCCAGGTCGAGGTGCAGCGGATGCTGTTCGCCCACGGCCAGCTCGGCGTCATCTACGTGAGTCCCGGCGGCGTACAGGCGCTTGAGCAGCTGCAGGGGTTCGAGGTGGTCGACGACGTGTACCGGGTCGTCGGCGAGGGCCTGCAGCACGCGTGCGGCGACCTGATCCGCGGCGAGGACTTCGTCTCCATCTCCAGCCTGGGCGACGCGTTCCTCATCGTCCTGTCGCCCTCACGTCACACCGGGTTCATCGCCGAAGAGGACCTGCTGGTCGTCAAGCAGCGCCTCGAGAAGGACCTGCTCAAGCGGCTCGAGACAGAGCTGGAGAGCCGTCTGCTCGCCAAGGTCGACCTCTTCGTGGGGTCGTCGCGACTCACCCAGTCTCCCAAGATCCGTTTCAAGCGCGCGCTGCTGGACGCCATCGCGCGCGCCACCCAGTCGATCGAGGCGGAGCGGGACGAGATCCGCTCCCGCCTGCGCGGGGAGTTCGAGACGGTCATGTCGGAGGAACGGCTGACGTGCGTGTTCCAGCCGATCGTCAGCCTCAAGGACTTCGAGGCGATCGGCTACGAACTGCTGGCGCGCGGCCCTCGTGACAGCGAGCTCCACCGGCCGGACGCGCTCTTCGACATCGCGCGCAGGGAGGGCCGCGTCACGGAGCTGGACCAGCTCTGCCGGCGCACGGCGTCGCGAGCCGGCGAGGATCTGCCGGAGGGCTGCCTGCGCTTCGTCAACACGGAACCGATGGCCATGTTCATGCATTCCCAGGGCGACAGCTTCGTGCAGGAGTTCGTTGAGATGACGCCGTCGTCGCTCCGCGGCCTGACGGTGATCGAGGTCACGGAGAACAGCGTCATCGACGACTTCGACCGCATGCGCGACATCGTGCGCCAGCTGCGCGCCCACGGCTTCCGCGTCGCGATCGACGACGCCGGCGCCGGCTATGCCGGCCTGCAGACGATGGTCGAGATCGAGCCGGACTTCATCAAGCTCGACATGTCGCTCATCCGCGGCGTCGACACGTCGATCGTCAAGCAGCGTCTCGTGCGTACGCTGCGTGACTTCTGTCGCGAGGCCGCCATCACGCTCATCGCCGAGGGCATCGAGACCCGCAGGCAGCTCGACACCCTGCGTGAGCTCGGCGTATCGCACGGGCAGGGCTTCCTCTTCGGGCTGCCGGCGTCGGATCGGCCGCTGCGCGACGCCTACCCGCCACTCGAGGCCGTCACTCCCAAGTAGGCGGCTACGCTGGCTGCTGCCGAGGCCGTGTGATACCATGCCGCGCACGATGACGACCCACGACAAAAGCCGTCGCAGACACGCTTTCGAACGGGGCAGCGCAGCCTCCCCGTTCTCCAGCGGCAGCACCTCCTGCGCCAATCGGCGTCGCTGGGCCTGGCGCGCGTAGCGCCTCTATCCTGACACCCGCGCGGGCCCTGCCCGCATCCCATGACCACAGTCCAGTGGTCGTCCCGTCCCCGGACACGGAGCACAGGATCAGTGCATCTTCATTCCCACACACTTCGTCAGCCCAGGCGTCATTCGAGAGGAGGTAAGTCATGAGCGAGTACAAGAAGAAGTTCGTCCTTGACGAGGAGAGGATCCCCAAGGCCTGGTACAACATCGTGGCCGACCTCCCCACGCCGCCGGCTCCGCCGCTCAACCCGGCGACCCTGCAGCCGGCCGGTCCCGACGACCTCTCGCCGATCTTCTCGCCGAGCATCATCGCCCAGGAAGTCTCGGGCGAGCGGTACATCGAGATCCCCGAAGAGGTCCACCAGATCTATCGCATGTGGAGGCCGTCGCCGCTCATCCGTGCCACGGGCCTGGAGAAGGCGCTCGACACGCCGGCCAGGATCTTCTTCAAGTACGAGGGCGTCAGCCCGGCCGGCTCGCACAAGAGCAATACCGCCGTCGCGCAGGCCTACTACAACAAGATCGACGGCACCAAGCGCCTCGCCACCGAGACGGGCGCCGGCCAGTGGGGCTGCGCCCTCGCCATGGCCTGCCAGATGTTCGACCTCGAGTGCATGGTCTACATGGTCAAGGTCAGCTACCACCAGAAGCCCTACCGGCGCAGCATGATGCAGCTCTGGGGCGCCAACGTGATCCCCAGCCCGAGCGACCAGACCAACGCCGGCCGCGCCGTGCTGGCCGCCGACCCGGACTCGCTCGGCAGCCTCGGCATCGCCATCAGCGAGGCGGTCGAGGACACGGTGACGCACCCCGGCTCCAAGTACGCGCTGGGCAGCGTGACCAACCACGTGCTGCTGCACCAGACGGTGATCGGTGAAGAGGCGATCCTGCAGTGCCAGGACGCCGACGCCTACCCCGACGTCGTCGTCGGCTGCGTCGGCGGCGGGTCGAGCTTCGGCGGCATCGCCTTCCCCTTCCTGCGCGAGAACCTCGCCGGCAAGACCGACACCCGTCTGGTCGCGGTCGAGCCCACGGCCTGCCCGACGCTCACCAAGGGCAAGTTCGTCTACGACTTCGGCGATGAGGCGCAGAGCACGCCGCTGTTCAAGATGTACTCGCTCGGGCACGACTTCATGCCGGCCGGCATCCACGCCGGCGGACTGCGCTACCACGCGATGGCGCCGCTCATCAGCCACGTGTACGACCTCGGGCTGATGGAGGCCGTGGCGGTGCCGCAGACGAAGGTCTTCGCGGCGGCGCAGCTGTTCGTGCAGACCGAGGGCATCGTGCCGGCGCCGGAGAGCAGCCACGCCATCCGCGTCGCCATCGACGAGGCCCTGCAGGCCAAGGAGGAGGGCGTGAGCAAGAACATCCTGTTCAACCTCACCGGCCACGGCTTCCTCGACCTGGGCGCCTACGACGCCTACCTGAGCGGCAAGCTCGAGGACTACGACCATCCGGAAGAAGCGATCGCCGCGTCGATCGCCAAGCTCCCCAAGGTCGATTGATCGACGGAGCGGAATCATCGTCGGGTGCGCCGTGAGGTGCACCCGACAGTGAGCTGCGTCGCCGACTCACCGTGCGCGGCGCCGTGAGGCGCACCGCACGGTGACCGATCGTCACCCTGCCGGGTGACGATCGGTACCGCCGAGAGGGCGGCGGGGCGACAGCCCCGCCGCCCTCTCGCGCGTACGGAGCCGCGCGGCGGGTCTCCGGGGGTCGCGCCGTGCGCCGGCGCCGCGCGTGCACGGTCGTCACACGGCGCGGCGCACGCTAGAGCAACGGCAGGACCCGGGTGCGAAGGGTCTCCGGGAGACGCCCCCAGTCCGTGACGACGACGCCCGGCACGTGTCCGAGCACGTGCGGCGCCTCGCCGACGGCGATGCGCACGGCGGCCGCAGCGAGCAGGGTCTCGTCCGCCGTCCCGTCGCCGCAGGCGACCGTCCTGTCCGGCGGCACGCCCAGGCGACCGGCCACCAGACTCATGGCCTCGCCCTTGTCGACCTCCGGCGAGAAGACGCCGAGGAAGCCGGGCCGGATCTGCAGGATGCGCAGCCGGCCGGCCCACCGCCGTCGCAGGACGCCGAGCAGCCTCGCCACGACGGGCGGGTCGCCGTGCAGGACGAGCCTGCTGACTTCATCTCCGGGTTCGTCCCCGGGACCCGCCCCTTCATCGAGCTCGCGCGGTTCGTCCACCTCCCAGACGGTGACGCCGACGCCGTTCGCCAGGGCCTCGGCGGCGACGGCGCGGGCAGGACCGGACGGCACCGGCAGGTGGCGGATGAGCGCGCCGCCGGCCTCCACGATGAGCGCGCCGTGGTAGCAGACGAAGATGACGGGCTCGACCCCGAGCGCGGCCGTCGCGCGGCGCGCCGACTGCAGCGGCCGCCCTGTGACGACGACGAACAGGGCGCCGGCCGCAGCGAGCTCGGTGATGGCCTCGGCGACGCCGGGGACGGGCACGGACTCGTAGTCGAGCAGGGTCCCGTCCAGATCGCAGGCGAGCAGCAAGGGCTCACCGGGACGCCCGACGGGTGCGCCCAAGACGCGCGTCAGACCCGCCCGCCGGCGGACGGCAGGAGGACGGTGAAGCGAGCGCCGCCGCCCGGGACGTCGCCTGCGGTGATGGACCCGCCCTGGGCCTCCACGAGCGCGCGGCAGATCGCGAGGCCGAGCCCCGCGCCGGCGGTGCCGCGGGCGGCCTGCGCCCGGTAGAAGCGATCGAAGACGAACGGCAGGTCGACCGGATCCACGCCGGGGCCGTCGTCGGTCACCGTGAGGCGCACCGACGCTCCGGACGGGCCGATGAGGGCGCCGCCGGAGGCGCCGGCCGCGCCTGCGGCCGGGCCGGCGCTGGTGTCGAGCGCGAGCGCGACGTGCCCTCCGGCGGGCGTGAACTTGAGCGCGTTGTCGAGCAGGTTCGCGACCACCTGCATCAGACGGTCGCGATCGCCTACCACGACCGCGGGATGCAGGTCCTCGGCCAGCTCGACGCCCTTCGCCGAGAACGCGGGACGGTGCCTGTCGGCGGCGCCCGCGGCGATGTCGGCGAAGTCGACGGCCTCGTGCTCGACGCTCAGGTCCTCGCTCTCGAGCTCGTTGAGGCTGCGCAGCGCTCCGAGCAGGCGGCCGAGCCGTTCGACCTCTTCGCCGATCACGCGCAGGTTCTCGGGCGTCGGCGGGAGCACGCCGTCCTCGATCGCCTCCACCCGCGACTGGATCGTCGCCAGCGGGGTGCGCAGCTCGTGCGAGAGGTCGCTGGTCATGTCGCGCCGCCACTGCTCGTCGCGCGCCAGGCGGTCGGCCATGGAGTTGAACGCCGCCGCGAGCGCCGCCACCTCGTCGTCGCCGCGCGGCGAGACGCGCACGTCCAGGTTGCCGGCGGAGACGTCGCCGGCCGCGTCGGTGAGCTCCTCGAGCGGACCGGTGATGCGCCGGCTCACGATCAGGCTGACGAGCAGGGCCAGCACGCCGGCGATCGCCGCGGCGATGATGAGGTTGCGCGTGAGCGCGCTCTGGTACGCGGTCTCGGCGGCGGCGCGCGCTCCCTTGGGCGCGAAGATCTCCGCCGAGCCGACGTCTTGGCCGGCGACGACGATCGGCGCGCTCTGGACGGTGTAGTCGGCGCTGTTGAACGGCGTCGGCGACGCCGACGGTGAGGCGCTCGCGGAGCCGGTCCCGCCGCCCATCATGCCCTGGCCGTTGCCTCCCATCATGCCCTGGCCGTTCATCATGCCGGCGCCCATGTGCCGGCCCTGGACGGTGAACAGGAGTCGTCCGCCGGTGTCGTAGACGGCGACGTCGACGTTGTTGAACATGGCCACCTGGCTGAGCGCGTAGATGGCGGTGGCGTCCCACCCGTCCGGCGGCTTGTAGGTGGAGCGGAGCGAGGTGACCACCGCGGCGTTGCGCTTGTCCTGCACCTGTTGCAGGTAGCTGTCGAAGCGCCGCGAGCCGGTGTAGGTGACGATCAGGCCGACGGCGATGATGGCGAGCACCGCGACCGCGAGGTGCGTGAGCGCGAGTCGGAAGCGCAGGCCGCGACTGAGGGGTGCGACTGCGCCGCCCCCCTCGTTGACCCCACTTCGACGGTCAATCATCGCTGGTCCTCCGCGAAGGCGTAGCCGCGGCCGTAGACCGTGAGCACGAGCCGCGGCGAGCGGGCGTCGTCGCCGAGCTTGCGGCGCAGGTTCTTGATGTGCGCGTCGATCGTGCGCTCGTAGGGCTCGAACTCCATGCCCTGCAGCCGCTCCACCAGTTCCGCCCGCGTGTAGACGCGGCCGGGGAAGCGGGCGAGCGACTGCAGCAACCGGAACTCGGACTCCGTGAGTTCCACGGACTCGCCGTCGAGCGTGACGCGCCGCCGGGCGCTGTCGACCACCAGCCGCCCGCCGGCGCGCTCGAGCACGTCCGCCTGAGGGACTTCGTCCGGGCGGGCGCGCCGCAGCAGCGCACGCACGCGCGCCGTGAGCTCGCGCGGGCTGAACGGCTTGGTGATGTAGTCGTCGGCCCCTAGTTGGAGCCCGTGCACCAGGTCCTCCTCCGCGTCCTTGGCCGTCAGCATGATGATGGGCACGTCCGACTCGGCGCGGAGACGGCGGCAGACCTCCTCGCCGGACATGCCCGGCAGGCCGAGGTCGAGGATCACGAGGTCGGGCCGGCGGCTCGCGGCGGCGGCGATGGCTTCTTCGCCCGTCGCCGCCCTGTCCACCGTGTGCCCTTGCCCCTCGAGGTAACTCTGCACGACCTCGGCGATGCGGGCCTCGTCGTCGACGACGAGGATGCGAGCGGGTCCGGACATGAGGCCATCATACCCGCCTCCTCAGGGCCGGCGCCGAGCCGGCGCGGGCCGGGCGCCCTGTTGCCGGGTTCGTGGTACGGGGCATCTGATAGGATGCCGGGCACGCCCGAGGAGGACTCCACTGCCCAACCTGAAGGTCTACCGAGTGGCCTGGGTGGTCGCGGCCGTACTCGTCATCGTCTCTCTCTTCACGCTGGGCAACGCGGACACGCCCAAGCTCAGCCAGGAACCTCCGTCGTTCGACGGCGAGGCCGCCTACGCGGACCTCGTGACCATCGTCGAGGACTTCCCGCAGCGTGTCGCAGGCACCGATCCGGACAACCGCATGGGCATCTGGGTGGACCAGCAGTTCCGCGCCATGGGCCTCGAGACCCACATCGACGGCTTCACCGCCACCGTCAACGGCAGGGACGTGGCGCTGCAGAACGTCGTGGGCCATCGCACACGGACGCACCCAAGGGACGATCATGGTCCTGGCCAACCGCGACGTCCCGCCGCTGGCCACGCAGGGCGCCGGCGACAACGCCTCCGGCGTCTCGGCCATGCTCGAGCCTCGCCAAGGCGTTCACCGTCACCGCCCACGAGCACACGCTCATCTTCCTCTGCACCACCGGCGACTCGTTCGGAGCCCTCGGTGCGCGCGCTTTCGCCGAGGCCCACCAGACGGACGACCTCTACTCGGTGCTCGCCCTGCGTGACGTGGCCAAGCGAGACAGCAACGGCATCAGCCTCGACGGCTGGAGCTCCGAGCCCAAGACCGCGCCGCCGTGGCTCTGGTTGCTCTCCGCGCCGGCCGCCCGCACGTCCACTACCGAGGCCCGCCCATGGGACGCGACGTTGCCGACCGTGGCGGCGCAGGTGCTGCGCCTCGCCGTCCCCACCGGTGCGGGCAGCCAGGGCCCGTTCGTCGCCAGAGGCGTGCCGGCCATCACCGTTTCCGCGTCCGGCCCATCCGCCTCCGCACGCAACGACACCCTCGACACGGTGTCGAAGGAGACGCTGACCAAGGTGGGCACGACGGCGCAGAACATGCTCATGGCCGTCGACGGTACCACCGCTCCGGGAGCGCCCAGCGGCGGCACGATCTTCCTTACCCACAGGGCGACGCTGCCGGGCGCCGCACTCGCCGCCATCCTCGCCGCCCTGCTCCTGCCGCTCGTCGCCGTCGCCGTCGACCTCTTCGCCCACGTCCGGCGCACCCGCATCCGCCTGCGCCCCGCCTTCGTGCGCGCCGCGCTCCACCTCGCCCCGTGGCTCGTCCTCATCGCCATCGTGTACTTCGCCAACCTCGTCGGCCTGCTGCCGCACAGTCCCGACGCGGTGATCCCTCCCGATTCGCGGCTCGCGGACACCCCACGCTACCTCCGCGTGGTCCTCCTCCTCGCCCTCATGCTCCTCGCCTACGCCTATGCCGTCGCCGTTGAACGGCGGACGGAACGGCGCATCGCCACGGACGCTCGCGCGACGATCTTCGTCTCGCACCTGCTACTCGTGGTCATCGCGCTGCTGCTGCTACTCGTCGACCCCTACGCGGTGATCTTGGTGCTGCCCGGCGCCATCCTGTGGCCGCTCGCGCGGCCGGGCGGATGGGCGCGGTCGATCGTGCCCGTCTACCTGGGGCTGCTCATGGTGCCGGTGCCGCTCATCTACTACGCCCTGCAGTTGGACGTGGGCTGGAAGGTCTGGTGGTACTTCTTCCTGCTGTTCGAGAACCGGACGATCCCGGCCGCGGCGGTCTTGCTGGCTGCCCTGTTCTTCTCCACCGCCGGTGCGCTGGCGCACACGCTGCACCAGCGCGGGCTGGCGCCCGGAGCGCTCTCCTGGCCGGCCATCGACCGGCGCGGACCGCAGCGAGTGAGCGATGAGGAGTGGGCGGCCATAGCCGAGGTCGACACGCGGCGCACGCGCCACGGGGGCCGAGCTCGGCGGCGCAAGCGGGGACCGCTCAAGAGGTAGACAGACGCAGAGGCCGGGGGCGCTCCTGCGAGCGCCCCCGGCCTCTGCGGTCGTCGATCAGTAGTCTTCCTGCGAGAGCGACTCGTCGATGGCCGTGTCGGTCTCGTCGTCGATCTTCACGTCGTCGGCCGACGGCACCGGCTTCTCGCCGCTGTCGCGGGAGAGCAGGGCGGCCTCGCCGCTCATCATCGCGTCGAACGCCTTGGCCTTGAGCCGTGCGCGCGTCTCCTCGATGCGGCGACGCATCTCGGCCTGGTCGATCCCGCCACCCTCACGCGGCGCAGCGGCCGCGGCTGGCGGCTCCTCAGCCACCACGGGCTCCTCGGCGACCGGCTCTTCCGCGACGACCGGCTCTTCGGCCACGACGGGCTCCTCGGCGACGGCCTCGGCCACGACGGGCTCCTCGATCACCACGGGCTCCTCGGCGACCGGCTCTTCGATGTCGGGCTCTTCCGCGACGGGCTCGGCAGCGAGAGCCTCGGCCGCGGAGACGGCGGCGGCCTCAGCGGCCGCCGGTGCGTCCTCGTAGGAGATGTCCCAGGCGTGCGGCCTCTCCGGCGGCGCCTCCTGGTCCACGGACGCCGGCTCGGCGCCGGCGTCGGGGGCCAGCTGGGGCGGGACGGCGGGACCGACGAACGGCTCAGGCTCCTCTCCGGCGAGCGGTGCCTCGGCGATCACCTCGTCCCCCCTCCTCGCGACGGCCTCTTCGGCGACGGCCTCCGCCAGGTCGGCCTCTTCCACGGCCTCCTCGGCGACGACGTCTTCGACGACGGCCTCCATGACCGCCTCTTCGGCGACGGCTTCGCTGGCGACGGCTTCGATGATCGCGACCTCGGCGACCAGCTCCGCCGCGTCGGCCTCGGCGACTGCCTCCTCGGCGAGGGCGGTGGCCGCGTCGGCTTCCTCGATCGCGGCCTCGGCGACCATCTCGGCCACGGGAGCCTCTTCGTCGCCGGCGAGGAGCGCTTCGGCAACGGCCTCCTCGGCCACTTCTTCCGCGACGACAGCTTCGATCACGGCCTCTTCCGCCACGACCTCGGCTACCTCGGCCTCGGCGACGGCCTCTTCGGCCACGAGCTCTGTGGCGACGGCCTCGACCACGGCCTCTTCTGCTACGACCTCAGCCGCCACAGCGTCCACGACGGCATCGTCGGCGATGGCGGCTGCCTCGTCGGCCTGCTCCACCGCCTCCTCGGCGAACGGCTGCGCCAGCTCGGTCTCGAGCGCCGCGCGCGTCTCGTCGATGCGTGCGCGCAGATCGTCGTTCCCCGGGGTCTCAGTCTGGTCGTCCCACACCGGGAAGGGCGCAGGCGGCTCGGCGGCCTCCTCGACGACGACGTCCGCGACGACCACCTCGTCGACCGCCGGCTCAGCCGGCCAAGGCTCGTCATCCACGACCGGCGGCGCCTCAACGACCGCCGTGGCCGGGCCCCCCCACTCGGCCACGGGCTCCGGCTGCGGGTACTCGTCCGGGGCGGCGCCGAGAAGCTTGCCGCTGGCGCCGCCGGTTAGCTGCTGGCGCAACTCGCGTCCGCTCTTCGGCGCGACGAGCAGGGCGACGCCTGCTCCAATCACGAGCCCGAGCAGAAACCTCATCAACTTCATGCCTGCCTCCTTGACCGCTGCCGTGCCAGCCGCACGGGCGCGCGAAGCCGGCGAAGTGTACGTCGGTAGAAACGTGCCCGAGCTTTACAGTTTACAGCCCTGTATACGCTGGGCCCGGGTGCAGTCCTGCCGGGCGCAGGGCGGTGGCTGCCGTGCGGTGCCACCGCGCGGCCCCGCACGGAGGCCCGACTTGGGGTGATTGCAGTGCGGTGTCACGACGCCGCCCCGAGCGAAAGCCCGCCTGCGGTCGCTCGCAGGCGAGCCGCTGGACCGAGACGTCCCCGTCCTC
>CAVUBA010000037.1:0-105041 GCA_963739595.1 uncultured Thermoleophilia bacterium | reverse complement strand
CGGTGCGCCGGCGGGAGCCGCTGGCGCTGCCCGCCGGCCTCAGTGAGGCCGAGGTCGTCGCGGAGCTGCGGCGCCTGGCCGGCAGGGATGTCCCGGCGACGCGACTGGTGAGCTTCCTCGGCGCCGGCGTCTACGACCACTTCGTGCCCGCCGTGGTCGACGCCGTGGTCAGCCGCGGCGAGTTCCTCACCGCCTACACGCCCTACCAGCCGGAGCGCAGCCAGGGCGTGCTCCAGACGATCTTCGAGTTCCAGACGGCCGTGTGCGAGCTCACCGGCATGGACGTGAGCAACGCCTCCATGTACGACGGCGGCACGGCGCTCGCGGAGGCCTCGTTCCTCGCCGGTGTGCAGACGCATCGCGGCGAGGTGGTCCTCTCGGCCGGCGTGCACCCCGAGTACCGGCAGGTGCTCGAGACGGAGTCGTCTGGGTACGGGCCGCGCCCGCAGACCGTCGGTCTGCTGGCGGGCGCGGCGACCGACCTGGACGCGCTTGCCGCCGCCGTCACCGAAGCCACCGCCGCGGTCGTCGTCCAGCAGCCGAACTTCTTCGGCGCGCTCGAGGACCTGCCCGCCGTCGCCGAGCTGGCGCACGCGGCGGGCGCGCTCTTCGTCGTGGTCTGCCGACCCCGTCTCGCTGGGGCTGCTCGAGGCGCCCGGCAGGCTCGGCGCCGACATCGTCGTCGGGGAGGCCCAGGCGCTCGGGCAACGCGATGAACCTCGGCGGGCCCGGCCTCGGCTTCATGGCCGTCACCACCAAGCTGATGCGCCGCATCCCCGGGCGCCTCGTCGGCGAGACCGTCGACCTGGAGGGCCGGCGCGGCTTCGTGCTCACACTGCAGACGCGCGAGCAGCACATCCGCCGCGAGAAGGCGACGAGCAACATCTGCTCCAACCACGCGCTCAACGCGCTGGCGACGCTCGTCTACTTGAGCTGGCTCGGCAAGGAGGGACTGCCCGAGCTGGGCCTGCACTGCGCGCGCAAGGCCGCCTACCTGCGGGAGCGCCTGCTGGCGCTCCCGGGCGTGGCGGCCTTCACCGAAGGTCCCGTCTTCCGCGAGTTCGCCGTGCGGCTCCCGCGGCCGGCGGCCGCGGTGGTCGACGCGCTGGTGCCCGAGGGGTTCCTGGCCGGCGTACCCGCGGGCCGCTTCGCCGGACAGTTCGACGGCGACCCGCTTGACGACGTCCTGCTCGTCGCCGTGACGGAGAAGCGCACGCGCGCCGAGATCGACGCCTTCGTCGACGCGCTGGGCCGCGTCGTCGCGAGCGGGGAGGTGGACCGTGGCTGACAGCGACACCCCTGTGAGCCGCAGCGACGCGCCCGTCTGCCGCCCAGCCGATGTGGACCGCACCACGATCTACGAGAAGTCCCGCCCCGGCCGGCGCGCCTACACGTTGCCGGAGCTCGGCGTGCCCGAGGTCCCGGCCGCCGAACTGGTCCCCGACGCGCTCCGGCGCGCCGCGCCCGCGCGCCTGCCCGAGATCAGCGAGATCGACCTGCTGCGCCACTTCACCGGGCTCTCGACGCTCAACTACGGCGTGGACAGCGGCAGCTACCCGCTCGGCTCGTGCACGATGAAGTACAACCCGCGGGTGAACGAGGTCGCCGCGCGGCTCGACGGTTTCGCGGGGCTTCACCCCTACCAGCCGGAGTCGCTGGCGCAGGGGGCGCTCGAGCTGATGTACGAGCTCGAGCGCTGGCTCGCCGAGATCTCCGGCCTGCACGTCACCACGCTGCAGCCGGCGGCCGGCGCCCACGGCGAGCTCACCGGCCTGCTCGTGATCCGCGCGGCCCACCTGGCCGAGGGCCGCGATCCCAAGCGCATCATCATCCCGGACACGGCGCACGGCACGAACCCGGCCAGTGTCGTCATGGGCGGCTTCGTGCCGGCTCCAGTCCGCAGCGACGCCCGCGGCGGCGTCGACCTGGACCACCTGCGCGAAGTCATCGCCGGCGGCGACATCGCCGGCCTCATGCTCACCAATCCCAACACCCTCGGCCTGTTCGACGAGCACATCGCTGAGATCGCCACCCTCGTCCACGAGGCCGGCGGCCTGCTGTACTACGACGGCGCCAACGCCAACGCCGTGCTCGGCATCAGCCGGCCCGGCGACATGGGCTTCGACGTCGTCCACTTCAACACGCACAAGACGTTCAGCACGCCGCACGGCGGTGGCGGCCCCGGCGCGGGACCCATCGTGGTCCGCGACTCTTTGGCGCCGTTCCTGCCGGTGCCGCTGGTGGAGAAGGCCGAGGACGGTCGCTTCTTCTTCCAGTACGACCGTCCCCAGTCCATCGGCAAGGTCCGCACCTTCTACGGCAACTTCGGCGTGCTGGTCCGGGCCTGGACGTACATCCGCAGCCTCGGCGCGGAAGGACTGCGCGAGGTCAGCGAGATGGCGGTGCTCAACGCCAACTACGTGATGGAGGGCGTGCGCGACCTGCTCGACCTTCCCTACGGTGAGCGCCGCTGCATGCACGAGTTCGTCGGCTCGGCGACGCCGCTCAAGCAGGAGGGCGTGCGCGCCCTGGACGTCGCCAAGCGGCTGCTCGACTACGGCGTGCACCCGCCGACCACGTACTTCCCGCTCATCGTCGACGAGGCGCTCATGGTGGAGCCGACGGAGACGGAGTCGAAGGATGCGCTCGATCGCCTCGTCGAGGCGTTCCGCAGCGTGGCGCGCGAGGCGAAGACGGATCCGCAACTGTTGCACGAGGCGCCGGTGACGCTGCCGGTCCGGCGGCTCGACGAAGCACAGGCCGCCCGCCGTCCTGTCGTGAAGCAGCAGTTCCCGGAGAACGCGGAGGGCGGCGCCTGAGGCTGCGCCCAGCGCCGCCCGCCGCCACCTCCGAGTCGTTGAAGCCCCGAGGCGCCGCCGTGAGCATCGTCAAGATCCTGCCGGACTTCCGCTCCGGCGGCGGCGCCCAGATGGCGCTGGACATCGGCCTGCTCGAGACGGCGGACGAGGTCATCGCGCGCAAGTACACGTGGGCGCCGCCGGCGTTGTCCATCGGCAAGTTCCAGGAGCTCGAGACAGTCCCCGGACTGCCGTTCGAGATCGTGCGCCGGCCGACCGGCGGGCGGGCGGTGCTGCACGGCGAGGGGTTCGAGTGGTCGTTCGCCGTCGCGTTCCCGCCCGGCGTGCCGACCGAAGGCCCGCGGGCGGCCGTCGACGTCGGCGGTCCCTACGGCATCGTGGCCGCCGCGTTCGCCGCCGCGTTCAGGGAGCTCGGCGTGACGCTGGACGGGCGCGGCGAGACGCCGTACCAGCGCAGCGGGCTCTGCTTCGCCGGCGCGCTGCGCTACGACATCTGCTCGCGCGGTGAGAAGCTCGTGGCCATCGCGCAGGCCAAGAAGGAGGGACGGACGCTGGTGCACGGGTCCGTCCTCATGCAGCGGCCTCCGGAGGAGTACGTGCTCGCGGTCGAGGCCCTGGTGGGCGACCCGTGGGAGGCCGAGGGCCTGGCGGGGGCCGGCGTGGTGCTCGCGCCGGAGACGATCTGGAACTCGACGCTGCCGCGTCTCGAGGCCGCCCTGCGCAGGGTGGCGGCCGGATGAGGAGCGCGGCGACATGAGGAGGAGCGCATGACGAAGATCCTGGTGCTCGGCGGCGGGCCCGCCGGCTACGTCGCCGCCGGACGCGCCGCCCAGCTCGGCGCCGAGGTGACGGTCGTGGAGGCGCGCGAGATCGGCGGTACCTGCCTCAACCGCGGCTGCATCCCGACCAAGGCGATGGTCGCCGGCGCCGCGCGGCTGCACGACGCCCGCCGCGCGGCCGAGTACGGCGTTCGGGTCGGCGACGTCGGCCTCGACTTCGCCGCCTTCATGGCGCGCAAGGACGCCGTCACCACGCAGTTGCGTGACGGCGTCGCCCATCTGCTCAAGGCGCGTAGGGTGCAGGTGGTGGCCGGGCGGGCGACGCTCGCCGGCCCCGGCCGCCTGGCCCTCGCGCCCGGCGCGATCCTTGCGGACGGCACCGTGCTCGAGGAGGGCGGTGAGCTCGAAGGCGACGCCGTCATCCTCGCCAGCGGCTCCGAGCCCGTGCGCATGGGTCTCTTTGACTGGAGCGACCCCCGGATGATGACCAGCGACGAGCTGCTGCGCATCGACGCCGTCCCGGCCACCCTGGCGATCGTCGGCGGCGGCGTGATCGGCTGCGAGTTCGCCAGCGTGTTCAGCCGCCTCGGGTCCGCGGTCACGGTCGTCGAGATGCTCGACCAGCTGCTGCCCGGCGAGGACCAGCGCGTGGGCCGCAGCCTGCAGCAGGCGTTCAAGAAGGCCGGGATCACGGTGCACGTGGGAGCCTCGGTCGAGACGGCGGACGCGGGCAGCGAAGCAGCCGGCGTGACGCTGCGTCTCGCCGGCGGCGCCGCGGTCACGGCCGAGCGCGTGCTCGTCGCGGTCGGGCGGCGGCCGCTGAGCGCCGGCCTCGGCTACGCGGAGGCCGGCGTGGACATCGGCCCCGGCGGCTTCGTCGTCACCGACGAGAGTTGCCGCACGACCCTTGACGGCGTCTTCGCGGCGGGTGACGTGGCGGGCCCGCCGCTCCTCGCGCACTGGGCCTACCACCAGGGCGCCATCGCCGCCGAGAACGCCGTGACCGGCTCGAACCGGCACTGCGACCGCACGCTCGTCCCCAGCTGCACCTTCAGCTCGCCGGAGGTGGCGAGCTGCGGCGTCATCGAGGACAGGGCCAAGGCGGAGGGCATCGCGCACGAGGTCGCACACGTGCGCTTCAACGGCAACTCCAAGGCGGTCTGCGACGGCGACGCCGACGGCTTCGTACGCGTGGTCTGCGAGCCGGGCGGCGGCCGCGTGCTCGGCGCCAGCCTGATCGGGCCGCACGTCACCGAACTCGTCCACGAGCTCGCGCTGGCGGCTCATCAGGGCCTGACGCTGGCCGACGTCGCCGACACGATCCACGCTCACCCTACGCTCTCCGAGGCGGTCGGGGAGGCCGCGCTCTCCGGCGTCGGGCGCGGCGTGCACAGCCTCTGAGCTCCGTGACCGAGCCCGCGGAGAAGCCCGGCCGCAAGCCGGCGTGGCTGAAGCTCAAATCGCCGGCGCCGCGGCAGTACCGCGCCACCGGCGCCCTGCTCGACGAGCTCGACCTGCGCACGGTCTGCCGATGAAGCGCGCTGCCCCAACAAGGGCGAGTGCTACGCCTCCGGGACGGCGACGTTCCTGATCCTCGGCGACGTGTGCACGCGGGCGTGCCGCTTCTGCGCGGTAGAGGGGGAGAGCAAGGCCGGCGTCTGCGCGCTCGACGAGGACGAGCCGCGCCGGGTCGCCGAGGCCGCCCGGCGCCTCGGCCTGCGGCACGTCGTGATCACCAGCGTCACGCGCGATGACCTGCCGGATGGCGGCGCGGCGCAGTTCGCGGCGGCCATCGCCGCCGTCCGCGCGGCGACCCCGGAGGCGACCGTCGAGGTACTCATCCCGGACCTGGGCGGCGACGAAGCGGCGCTGCGCGCCGTGCTCGCCGCCCGTCCCGACGTGCTGAACCACAACCTCGAGACCGTCCCGCGCCTGTACCCGCAGGTGCGGCCGCAGGCGCGCTACGAGCGCTCGCTGGAGCTGCTCGCGCGCGCGGCCGCGTGGGCGCGCTCGCCGGGGCCGGATGGCGCCCGCCTGCTCGTCAAGACCGGCCTCATGGTCGGACTCGGCGAGACGGCGGCAGAGGTCGGCGACGTGCTTGCCGCCGCCGCGGCCGCCGGCGTGGATGCCGTGACCATCGGCCAGTACCTGCAGCCGCACGCCGGCTGCCTGCGGGTGGCCCGGTACGTCACACCGGAGGAGTTCGAGGGCTACGAGCGCCGGGGCGCCGCGCTGGGGCTCACCGTCGTCGCGGCGCCCTTCGTGCGCTCGTCCTACCGCGCCGGCGAGCTGCTGGAGCGGAGCGCGTGAGCGCCTTGCCGCTGTCCACGCCGCAGGTCGTCGTCTTCGATCTCGACTACACGCTCCTGCGCCCGAGCGACCAGTTCGAGGCGCCGGGCTACGTGCGCACCGCCGCCCGCTTCGGGCTCGAGCTCGACCCGGCGCGCTGGTCGCAGGCCGAGCGCGCCGCCTACGTGGCTGCGGCGGCGCGCCGGGAGGAGACCGGCCTCATCCACGACGACGGGCTGCTCTCCGTGATCGCCGACGCCATCATCGCCGGCCTGGGAGGCGGGCAGGCCGGCGCCGTCGCGCTGACGGCGCGAGCCATCATCGCCGCCTGGTCCGACGTCCAGAACTTCGGCCTCTACGACGACGTGCTGCCGTGCCTCGACGCGCTGCGTGCCGCCGGCGTGCGCATGGCGCTGCTCTCCAACGCGCTGGGCCACGGCGTGGAGGAGATCGTCGCCCACTTCGCGCTCGACGACTACATGGCCGCCGCGGTCTCGAGCGTCGAGACCGGCGCCGTCAAGCCGGCGCCGCGCATGTTCTCGACGCTGTTCGGGCTGCTCGGCGTCTCGCCGGCGGACGCGGTGATGGTCGGTGACAGCGTCGAGGACGACGTGAAGGGCGCCGTGGCCTGCGGCTGCCCGGCGATCCTGCTGGACCGCTCCGGACGGCGCCGGGACCTCGACGTCCCGCGCATCGAGAGTCTGGCCGAGTTGCCTGCGGCGCTCGGCCTCTAACGCGCGGCGCCGCCGATCACAGCGCCGTTCTCGCCGACGAACAGCGCCTCGGAGGCGCTCACTGCGGCGGCGTGGAGCGAGCTGTCCGTGCCGGCGTCGACCGGCGTCCACGTGGCGCCGCCGTCGACCGTGCGCAGCGCCGTGCCGCGTTCGCCCCAGGCCCACCCTGAGCCTCCGGCGGACATGCTCACGCCGAGCAACACCGCCGAGGTGCCGGCCTGCCGGGTCCAGGTCGCGCCGCCGTCGCTGGTCGCGAGGACCGCGCCCTGCGCGCGGTCGCCGTCGATGCCCCAGTCCTCGACCGCCGCCCATCCGCGGCCGCCGTCGAGGAAGCTCAGGCCATGCACGCGGCCCCAGACCGGCAGATCCATCTCGGTCCAGGTCAGCCCGCCGTCCACGGTGCGCGCGACCTCGGCGCGGGTTTCTCCGTAGGTCGCCCCTCCTCCGGCCCACCCGTCGAGGCCATCGACGAAATCGAGGCAGAGCACATCGTCGGGGATCACATCGCTGCCGTGCCAGGTGCCGCCGGCGTCCGTGCTGGTGAGCAGGGTGCCCTGTTTGCCGGCGATCGCGACGGTGCCGGGGCTCGGCGCCGCCGCCGCCGTCAGGTCCTGTCCTGTCGGCGCGGTCACGCGGTGCCAGGTGCTGCCGCCGTTGTAGGTCGTCACGACCGCGCCATCCTCGCCCACCGCCCAGCCGCGCGCGCCGAACCGGGCCAGACCGTAGAAGTCCGCGCCCTTCGCCAGCTTGACGGCCGTCCAGCGGCCGCCGGGGCTCTTGGCGCGCGCCAGTGTGCCGCCGTCGCCGACAGTCCACACCCGGCGCTTGAAGACAGTGACCGCGTTCATCGTCCGGCGAATGCCGACCCCGAGACCGCTCCAGGTCCTCCCGAGGTCGGCGCTTCGGCACAGGGCGCCGCCGGCGCCGCCGGCCATCAGGCCCGACTTGCCGACCGTGGCCAGCGCCCCACACGGGCCGGGGACGGGCAGCTTGACGGTCGTCCAGCGCCGGCCGGCGTTCTTGCTCGACAGCACCGTGTCCGGGCCGAGCGCCCAGGCGCGCCCCGACTTGAGCAGGCGCACGGCCCGGTAGGAGACCGTCGTTCCGGTGTGCGACTGCGTCCAGCTCCAGCCGGCGTTGCGGCTGGTGAGGATAAGGCCGTTGCCGCCGCACACGAGCGCGCGCCGGTCGCGCAGCATACTCGCCGAGAACAGGCTGCCGGACGCCCCCGAGCGGCGCCGCTGCCAGGTGCGGCCGCCGTCGCGGGTACACAGCAGCTCGCCCTTGATCCCGCAGGCGATGCCGTGCAGCCGGTCGGCGAAGGCGACCCCGAGGAGCGTCTGGCCGAGTGCGGGCTGGCGGGACCACGTCAAGCCGCCGTCTCGGGTGCGCAGTATGACGCCGCGCTCGCCCACCACCCACGCGCGAGTCGCGGAGAGGGCGCTGATGGCGAACAGGTCGGCGCTGGTGCCGCTCGGCCGCGACCGCCAGGTGGCGCCACCGTCGGTCGTCCTGAGGACCGTCCCTCCCGCGCCGACGACCCAGGCGCTGCGCGGACCGGTCGCCGCGACGCCGAAGAGGTCTGCCGTCGTCGCCGTCCGTTGCGCGGTCCAGGTCAGGCCGGCGTCCCTGGTGTGGCGGATCGTGCCGTGTGTGCCGACCGCCCAGCCGGAACGGGCGCCCGAGAAGGAGAGGCCGGTGAACTGGTTTCCCTGGGGACGCGGGTTGCGCCAGCGCCAGGTGACGGCCGGCGACCGCGTCTCCCGGGCGACGCGAGCGGACCTGACGACGGCGCCGGCCGGCGGAGATTGCTGGCCCGGCGCCGCGAGGTCCGCGTCGGTGGCGAACCGCCACGTCGCGCCCCCGTCACCGGAGACGAGAAGCATGCGGCCGCGATACTTGCCCGGACCGAGCGGCCGGCTGCGACCGAGCACGGCGTACGCGCTCCCCTCCGCCCTGGCCTGCTGCAGCTCGGGCCCGCCCTGGTAGCTGCACGAGAGGAACAGCCGGTCCTGCTGGTCCAGGGCCAGCTTGTGGAAGAAGACGCCGTAGCCCGTGTACGCACCGGCGACGATGATCGTGGGCTGGCTCCACGTCCCGTCCGAGGCCGGGCAGGACTGGTGCACGAGCGCCGCGTATCCTTGCCCGCCGAAGTAGGGGTCGACGCCGCGGCGCCACTGCCGCGTGATGAGGTGCAGGACGTCACGGCTGTCACAGACGAAGGCGGGATAGGTCTGTCTGCCCGCCTGCCCGCTCGGGTCGGACCCCGTGACCCACCCGGTGCTGAGCACGGGCACCGGCTGGGTCCAGCCCTGGTCGGCGCTGAGGGGCGCGAGGGACCGCGTGTACAGCGCCGGTGTGCCGTGCCCGCAGCAGACGACGTGCAGGTAGCCCTGGCTGTCCAGACAGATGCCCGGCTTGTTGTGCGGGTCGCTCTTGGAGGGCGACTTGGCGAGAAGCAGCGGTGTGCTCATCGTGCCGGTCGTGTGGTCATACGTGGCGATGTAGTGGGTCGTGCCCGCCTGGCCCCGGGGAGTCGCCTCGGACCAGACGAACCACGTCTTGTCGCCCCTCGTGACGGCGAACGACGCGCCGCCGGAGTCACGGCTCAGTCCGAGGCACCGGTCGGTGACGTGGACCAGCGGCGGGACGACGAGCTGGTCGCCTTCCAGTCGCGGCTGCGTCACCCAGAGCGTGTTGACCTGACTGCCCGGCACATCGGGCGTGCCGGACCGGCGCCAGACGGCGAGGAATGGCGGGCCGTCGATCTCGTTGTGTCCCACCCAGTGCTCGACCGCGAAGGTCCCCTCGGGCAGGGGATAGACCTTCCAGGTGCGGCAGCGGTCCAGGGAGACGAGCAGGATGTTGCGCGTGGTGCCGTCGCGCAACTGGATGACCAGCGGGTTGTAGGCGCGGTCCTCACGGTCGAACACGATGCTGTCGTTGCGCAGGCCCCCGGCGCCCACGGTCCCCTGGAACCCCGGGTACGCCAGGCGGATCGCGGAGACGAAGTCCAGCCGCGTCCGCGAACCGTCGATCAGTGTGTCGACGTAGGACGTGCCTTGCGTTGACGAGGTGCGGCTGCGGATGAACGCTCGCCCCTCGCTGTCGAACGCCGGCACGTTGCGGGTGTATCCGGGAGCGTAGCCGAACTGGTCCGAGAGGCCGATGCCGGCCTGCAGCACGAACGGTGAGACCGCGGAGTCGGCACGCGCCGGCGGGGCGGTGGCCAGACCAGCCAAAGCCACAGCCGCCGCGACCAGCGTCAGGAATCCAGGCACGACACGGCGTGTCGCGATGCCGGTGAGGTTCTTCACCGGCTCAGGATACACGCCGCCGCAGGTCGGCGTCGCCCGCACGCTCCTGCGCCCGAGCGATCAGTCCGAGGCGCCGGGCTCGCTGGGCCTCCCCGCCGCCAGAAGCGGGAGTAGTAAAAGATACTTGACATCATGTCTGCCTCGCTTTACAGTACGCGATGTCAAACATTTCGGACATCAGCAGTGGCCCGTGCATCCCGGGCCACGCGCAACGAGGAGGCAGCAGTGCCGTTCGAAGAGAAGCTATCGTGGGTCAACGCGGTGGTCATGGTGATCGTCCCCGTGGCGTACTTCGTGATCATGCTGGGCCGGCTTGGTGACGTGTCCGCGGCCGACATCTCCTACCAGTGGCCGCTCCTCATCGCCATCGGGGTGTCGATCGTCCTGACGATCGTCGGGTCGATCCTGGCGGGCATCGGCACCGGCATCTCGGCCGAACTGCGCGGCCGATCCGCCTCCGACGAGATCGACCGCAAGGACGAGCGGGACAAGCAGATCAGCCGTCACGGCGAGCTGATCGGCTTCTACGTCTCCGCCGTCGGCATGGTCGGCGTGCTCGCGCTCACGATGCTCGAGTACGAGTACTTCTGGATCGCCAGCGCGCTCTACCTCTCGTTCGTGGTCGGTACGCTGGTCGCGTCGGTGGTCAAGATCGTCTCCTACCACAGGGGCTTCTGACCATGGGCAAGCCGACCAGGGTCACCAACCGCATCCGGGCGCTCCGGTTCGCCGCCGGCGAGATGACGCAGGCCGATCTCGCCGACCGGGTGGGCGTCACCCGGCAGACGGTGATCGCCATCGAGCAGGGCCGCTACTCGCCGTCGCTCGAGATGGCCTTTCAGATCGCGCGGGTGTTCGATGTCCCGCTCGATGACGTGTTCCAGTATCCGAAGGAGGCGTGATGGACGCCCTTCTCCTCGGCGGCACCGGGCGGACCGGTGGCCGCGTCCTGCAGCAACTCCTTGCCCGCGGCGTCAGCGTGCGCGCCGTGGTCCGGTCGGCCGAGCGGCTCCCGGCCGGCGTCGCGGACGACCCGCGCCTGACGGTGGTCGTAGCCGACCTGCCGTCGATGAGCGACGACGAGGTGAGGGAGCAGGTCGACGGCTGCGACGTCGTCATCTCCTGTCTGGGGCACGCCGCCAGCGCGCAAGGCGTGTTCGGGCCGCCGCGCGACCTGGTCACCCGGTCGGTCGAGAGGGTGTGCCGGGCGATCCGGGACCTGCGGCCCGCGCAGCCCGTGAAGCTCATCCTCATGAGCAGCGTCTCGGTGAACCGCCCCGGAGGCCTGGACACGCGTCGCGGGCGGTTCGAGAGGGCGGTCGTCTGGACGCTGCGCGGCGTCGTCTCTCCGGCCAAGGACCACCAGCGCGCCGCGGACTTCCTCCACGAGGTCATCGAGGCCGCCGACCCCTGCGTGCAGTGGGTCGCCGTCCGCCCCGACTCGCTGAAGGAAGGCGACGTCACGGAGTACGCGCTGCACGAGGGCCTGGTCGACAGCCTGTTCCGCCCCGGCGAGACGAACATGGCCAACGTCGCCCACTTCATGTGCGAGCTGGCGACGGACGCTGAGGCGTGGGCGGCGTGGCGCGGCAAGCTTCCCGTGATCATCAACGCCACGCCGTCGTGACCGCGGGCGCGGACCGGCGAAAGGCGCCCGGGCCGGGCGCTCAGGCCAGCGTCGCCTCCACGCTGATCTCGACGTTGCCCTTGAGCGCGCCGCTGATCGGACAGCCGTCCCTGGCGCCCTCGGCCGCCTTCTTGAACGCGGCCTCGTCGATCCCGGGCACCGTGCCCTTCACCGTGATGTGCGAGGAGCCGGTCTTCCAGCCGCCCTCGATCTCCTTGAAGGTCACCGTGGCACTGACCTCGAGCTTCTCGGGCGGCGTGCCGGCGTCGCTGAGGTCGGACGAGAGCGCCATGCAGTAGCAGCTGGCGTGCGCGGCCGCGAGGAGCTCCTCGGGGCTGGTCTTGCCGTTCGAGCGCTCGGTGCGGGACGCCCACGTGACCGGGAGCGGACCCGCTGCTCCGCTGGTCGCGAGGGAGACTTCGCCGGACCCTTGTCCGAGCGTGCCCTGCCAGACGGCGTCGGCGCGGCGTGGTGCATCGGCCATGACGGAACCTCCTTGGGATATGGTGGCTGGTGGCGAACGCCGCGTGGGGGCGCGACGTTCGCCATCGCCCAATCCATCCCCTCGTTGCGCCCAACCTGAACCGCTGCGTCCCTGCTTGTCGCGAAGACGAGGAGGCGACGAAGCCGACGCTGGCGCCGCCGGCGCGCCTCCCGGCCGCGTTCGCTCTGCTACCCATGGTAGCGCCCCCCGGCGCGCGAACGATGTGTCCCACCACCGCCATGGCGTACCATCCTGCTCGTGCGCAGCGGACTAAGGCTTTGGCGGGAACGACCGATGGAGACTCTGTGAGGCCTTCGGCGGCAAGAGCACGGCGCGCCCTCGCGGGACGCGCCGCCCTGACGGCGGCGGCGGTCCTGCTGGCGGCCGCCGCCCTGGCCGGCGCGGTCAGCGCCGGCGTCCACCCGCGCGGGGAGCCGGAGATCCGGATCCTCACCACCACCGGCCCGATCCCGCCGGCCACCGTCAAGCCGGCGACCGGCCCTCACCGCGCCGTCGCCACCGCCGCCGGCGAAGTCGTCGTCTCCGGCGTGCCCGCCTACATCTGGCACGACGGGTGCGCTCCCACCTCGACCGGCATGGTCCTCGGCTACTGGGACGGCCACGGCTTCCCGGACCTGATCCCCGGGGACGCGAGCACGGCGACCCCCGCGGTCAACCAGGCCATCGCCTCGCACGGCACGCGCCGGCGCCCCGGGACACTACGAGGACTATGCCCTGCCCAGCGAGTCGGCCACCGCGCCGCCCACTGGGCAGTCGACGTGGCCGGACAAGAGCGAGGAGCCGGAGGGCGACGAGCACGCGAGCGACTCCGTCGCCGACTTCATGCACACGTCCTGGAGCGACGAGGGCCTGCGGTACGGCTGGAGCTTCACCAACATGGTCGGTCCGGCGTTCGCCGCCTTCGTCGGGCTGCGTCGCCTGTCCGGCGTCAGCGCCTCGTACACCGACTACTACGTCGGCAGCTACGGCTCCTGGTCGTTCACGTTCGACCGTGCTCAAGCAGGAGATCGACGCCGGGCGGCCGATGGTCCTCTACGTGGACAGCAGCGGCGACGGAGTCAGCGACCACGCCGTCGCCGGCATCGGCTATCGCGAGACCAGCGGCTACCCCGAGTACGCGTGCTGGGACACCTGGACCACGGCGATGCGCTGGGCGCGCTTCCGCGGCGTCTCCTCCAGCTACGGCTGGGGCGTCTCCGGCGCGACGGCGCTGTCGCTGGCCTACTCCGGCAGCCCGCCGCCGGTCGTCGACGTGGCGCCGCCGGTCACCGACCGTCAGTGGAGCCGGGACCGGCTGGCGGCAGACGGCGACGACCTTGACCTTCCCGGCCGCCGACGAGGGGTCCGGCGTGGCGTTCACCGAGGCCGCCGCTCGACAGTCCGGACCTGGCCAGGCTCCCCGACCTGCCGGGCACGCTGGACGTCGGCGGCCAGGGCGTGCACACGGTGCGCTACCGCTCCACCGACAACGACGGCAACGTCGAGGTCACCCGCACCTGCACCGTGAAGATCGACGCCGGACCGCCGGTCACGTCGGTGCGCGCGGCGAGCGTCCGCCGGGGCGCGCGCGTCACGCTGCGGTACCGGGTCGACGACCTCACGCCCAAGGCGAGCGTGCGCCTCGTCGTGAGGACGCTCGCCGGGCAGCGGCGCGCCACCCTGCGGCCCGGCTGGCGCGGCACCGGCGCCGAGCGCTCGCTCTCGTGGCGCTGCACCCTGGCCCGCGGGTCCTACCGGGTCGCGGTCTTCGCGACCGACCAGGCCGGCAACCGCCAGGCCGCGGCCGGCTCCGCCCGTCTGACCGTTCGCTGACGGCCGCGGCGCCTTCGCCGCCGCGGCAACGGTACGACCCTCCTCCGCACGGGAACTCTCCCGATGGCGGCCGCGTGCGGCCTCCCCCTGCTTCATCCATCGAGCCAAGGGACCGGCATGGCCAGCAACATCGACATCGTCCGCACCGGCTACGAGAGCTTCAGCCGCGGCGACATCCAGACCACACTCGCGATGTTCGCCGAGGACATCGAGTGGCACGAGCCCGAGTGGACCTACGGACCTGCCTCGGGCTCGTTCTGCGGGCGCGACGAGGTGCTCCGCAGGATCTTCGCGCCCATCCCGGAGCTGAACGACGCCTTCGCCCTCGACCCGCGCGAGTTCTACTGCGACGGTGACACCGTCATCGTGACCGGCGTGTTCAACGTGACGCCCCGGGGCGCCGGCCGCGCCGTGCAGGTGCCCTTCGCCCACGTCTGGACCGTCCACGGCGGCCGCATCGACAGCCTGCGCGCCTACAACGACGTGCGGGAGATCGTCGCGCTCCACGCGGCGCGCGACGCCGCCGTCTGAATCGCCAGGCGTCCCGTCCATCTCGGGCATCAGCGGGGTGCCGGACACCGTCCGCCGCCCCTGCGGTAAGCTTGTCGTATGACCGAGAAGATCCGACTCACACAGTTCGCGGCCAAGAGCGGTTGAGCGGCCAAGCTGGGTCCGTGCGACCTGCAGGCCGTCCTCGAGAGCATGCCCGCCGCCACCGGTGAGTTCGCGCGTCTCCTGGAGACGCACGACGATGCCGCCGTGGTGCCGATCGCCGACGACCTCTGCCTGGTGCAGACGGTCGACTTCTTCACGCCCATCGTCGACTCGCCGTACTGGTTCGGCCAGCTGGCGGCGGCCAACGCGCTGAGCGACGTGTACGCCATGGGCGCGCGGCCGCTCACGGCGATGAACCTCGTCGCCTGGCCGTCGGACCTCGACATGGCCCATCTCGGCGAGATCCTGCGCGGCGGCATGGAGAAGGTCCTCGAGGCCGGCGCGGAGCTCGCCGGCGGGCACTCGATCGACGACAAGGAACCCAAGTACGGCCTGGCCGTCACCGGCGTCGCCAGGCCCGACGAGATCGTCTACAACGGCGGCGCGCGAGGTGGGCGACAAGCTCGTGCTCACCAAGCGCCTCGGCATCGGCGTGCTCGCCAGCGCGCTCAAGAACGGGATCATCTCCGAGGAGGAGATGATGCCGGCGATCGTGGAGGCCGCGGCGCTCAACGCGCCGGCCGCCGCGGCCATGGCCCGCGTCGGCGTGCACGCCTGCACCGACGTGAGCGGGTTCGGCCTCGCCGGCCACCTCGGCGAGATGCTCGACGCGAGCGGGGTGGCCGCCGCCGTGCACCTCGCGTCGCTGCCGCTGCACGACGGCGTCCTCGACCTCATCGCGCGGCAGGTCTACGCCGGCGGGCTGCGCAACAACCGCGACTTCCTGCTGCCGCGCCTGCACGAGGTCGGTCCGGCCGGCGCCGCGGAGCTCATCGCGGCCGGCGAAGGAGCCGGCGGCGAAGCCGCCGGCCGGTTCGCCGGCCCCGTCGCCGAGCAGGACCCGCGCGTGCTCGCCATCTTCGACCCGCAGACGTCCGGCGGCCTGCTGCTGGCCGTCGCGCCCGAGAAGCACTCGCTGCTGCTCGACGCCCTCGACCACGCCGGCGCCGGCGCCTGGACGGTGGGCGAAGTCATCGCCGGGCCGGCCGGAGCGCTCGTGCTCGAGGGCTGACCTCTTGGCTCACGACGACTGGCAGAAGCGCCATCCGTGGGGCGAGGACGGCCGCATCGACCCGGACGAGATCGGGCGCGAGGACGAGGAGCGAGGCCGCGGGGCCGGACGCGCCGTCTCGCGGCCTCATCACGCGCGGCCTTTCCATCGTCCCGTTCCTGCTGGTCGCCGCCGTCGGCCTCATCGGTGTCGTGGGCTGGCTGCTCATCCTGCTGCTCGGGGTCGGCGGCGCCGAGCCCATCTGGAAGTCGATCCAGGGGCTCTCGGCCCTCCAGATCCTCTGGCAGCTCCTGCTCGCCGTCCTCATCGGCTGCGTGCCGGTCTTCTTCGTGCTCGCGGGTTCGTGGGCGACCACACACGGCTTCAGTGAGGACTCGGGGCGGACGTTCTGGGCGGTGGCTCAGGCCCTGTGGGGGCTCGCCGCCGTCGGGCTCGTGGTCATCGACCGGGTCAGGCACGCGTGGATCACGGCGCTCGGTCTCTCGGCGCTCGACTGGTGGTTCATGTTCGGCGTGGTAGCGTTCGCGATGATCATCGCCGGCGTGCGCCTGCGGCGGGCGCCGGGGTCGGTCCTGCGGAGGTGACGGGCGCGTGAGCGACGCGAAGCGGACGAAGAAGGACGCCGCGGGCGGACGGCCGCCAGGAGCGGCTGCGCTCGCTGGCGGCCGTCGACGAGGTGCTGCGCGAGCCGGCCGTCGAGCAGCTGCTCGCGCGCTACCCGCGCGCGCTCGTGGTGGACGCGGTCCGCGCGGTCAACGAGCGGCTGCGGGCGGAGATCCTCGCCGGCGGCGAGTCCGCCGCCGCGCAGGCGGCGGACCTCACGCCGGCCGCCCTCGCGCCCTGGGTCGCGCGCCTGCTCGAGTCGGCGGTCACGCCGTCGCTGCGGCGCGTGATCAACGCGACCGGCGTCGTCGTGCACACCAATCTGGGGCGGGCGCTGCTGCCGCGGGCGGCGGTCGAGGCCGTCGTCACCGCCGCCATGAGCTACTCCGACCTCGAGTACAGCCTGGCGCGCGGCGAACGCGCCTCGCGCCAGGACCACGTCCACGACGTGCTCTGCACCGTCACCGGCTCCGAGGACGCGCTCGCCGTCAACAACAACGCCGCCGCGATCCTCCTCGCGCTCGCGGCCACGGCGCGCGGCGGCGAGGTGCTCGTCGCCCGCGGCCAGCTGGTCGAGATCGGCGACGGGTTCCGCATCCCCGACATCCTGCGCGAGAGCGGCGCCGAGCTGGTCGAGGTCGGCACCACCAACCGCACCTATCTCAAGGACTTCGAGGCCGCCTGGACCGAGCGCACGCGCGCCGTCCTGCGCGTGCACACGAGCAACTACCGCATCGTCGGCTTCACCGCGGAGCCGGCGCTCGACGAGCTGGCGACGCTGGCGCACGAACGCGGCGCCGTGCTGATCGACGACCTCGGCAGCGGGGCGCTGGCGGACCTCGAGCTGTTCAAGGAGGAGCCGGCGCTGGCGGACAGCATCGCCGCCGGCTGCGACATCGTCACCTTCAGCGGCGACAAGCTGCTGGGCGGCCCGCAGGCCGGCATCGCCGTCGGCCGGGCCGCCGCCATCGAGGCGATGCGCCGCCACCCGCTGGCGCGGGCGGTGCGCATCGACAAGCTCGACCTCGCCGCGCTCGACGTCGTCCTGCGGCTCTACCTCGATCCCGCCCGCGCCGTCGCCGAGATCCCGACGCTGGCGGCGCTGGCGCAGTCGGCCGACGACGTCCGCGACCGCGCCGGACGGCTGCGCGACCTGTTCGTCGGCGCCGGCGTGCCCGAGGACCGTCTCGAGCTCGTCGAGACGGTCGCCCGCGCCGGCGCCGGAGCCCTGCCGGTCACCGAGGTGCCGAGCGTCGCGGTCGCGGCCGCGGTGCCCGCGGCCGAGGCCGACGCGCGCGCCGAGCAGCTGCGCCGCGGCGACCCGGCCGTCGTCTGCCGCGTGCACGACGGCCGCCTCCTCTTCGACCTGCGCGCCGTCGGCGAGGACGAGCTCGAGGACCTCGCCGGCGCCGCCATGCTCGGCATCATCTGAGGACGCCGTGCGCGACCGCCCGCCGCTGACTCTCGGCACCGCCGGCCACATCGACCACGGCAAGACTGCGCTCGTCACCCGGCTCACCGGCAAGAACACCGACCGGCTCCGCGAGGAGCGCGAGCGCGGGATCTCCATCGAGCTCGGGTACGCGGAGCTCGAGCTGCCCTCGGGCGCGCGGCTCAGCGTCGTGGACGTGCCGGGTCACGAGCGCTTCGTGCGCACCATGGTCGCCGGCGCGACCGGCGTCGACCTGTTCCTCCTCGTCATCGCCGCCGACGACGGCGTCATGCCGCAGACGGTCGAGCACCTGGCGATCATCGAGCTGCTCGGCGTGCGCGGGGGCGTCGTCGCGCTGACCAAGGCCGACCTCGTGGACGACGAGCTGCTGGAGTTGGCGGAGGAGGACGTGCGGGAGTTCCTCGAGGGCACGCCGTTCGCCGCCAGCGAGGTGGTCACGGTGAGCGCGCGCGACGGGCGCGGCCTCGACGACCTGCTGGCCGCGCTCGAACGCGCCGCAGGGTCCGCCCAGGCGGGCCGCCACGCCGGCCCGGCCCGCCTGCCCGTGGACCGGGTCTTCCCGCTCAAGGGCATCGGCACGGTGGTCACGGGGACGCTGTGGTCTGGAGAGATCCGTGCCGGGGACGTGATGGCCGTCGAGCCCGGCGGCGCGCGCGCCGGCGTGCGCAGCGTCCAGGTACACGACCACGAGACCGAGGTGGTGCACGCGGGCAGCCGCGTGGGCGTGAACCTCCGCGGTCTCGACCGCGACGACATCGGCCGCGGCGACTGGCTGGTGGCGCCCGAGCTTGCCGGCCTGTCCGGACGCCGCTTCGACGCGTGGGTCTCGGTCCTGCCCGGCGCCCGGCCGCTGCGCTCCGGCGACCAGGTGCGGCTGCACCACGGCACGGCGCAGTACCTCGCCAGGGTGGCGCCGCTCGAAGGCCGTGAGATCTCCCCGGGCACGAGCGCCGCCGCGGTGGTGAGGCTGGACGCCGACGCCCTCGTGCTGCCGCACGACCGGTTCATCGTCCGCACGCTCTCGCCGGTCGCCACCCTGGCCGGCGGCGAGGCGCTGCTGGCCGGCGCGCAGCGCTGGCACGCGCGCGAGCGTCACGGCGCGTTCCTCGCCGCCGTCCGTGCGGGAGACGCGCGCGCCGCGATCGCGGCGCTGGCGGCCGATCGCGGCTATTCCGGGCTGAGGCGGGACGACCTGACGGCCGCCGGGTTCGGCGCCGGCGACGCCGGCGCCGCGCTGGCGGCGGCCGTGGCCGCCGGAGAGCTCGACGAGCTGCCGGGCGCCGGAGGGGCGGCGGCGCGCTGGTTCGGCGCCGGTTCCCTGGCCGCGCTGCGCGCGGCCCTCCTGGCCGGCGCCGGGGAGCGCGCCGCCGCGCGGCCGGAGCGGCCGTTCAGCGGCGCCGCCGAGCTGGCGGCCCTGGTACCGGCGCTGTCGGCCGCCGACGTCGGCCTGCTGCTGCAGGGGATGGTGGAGTCCGGCGAGCTGGTCGCCGGCGAGGGCGGCTACGCGCCCGCCGGCGCCGGCGTGCTCGGCGACGCCCAGGCGGCCCTGGCCGGCGTCATCCTCGAGCGTCTCGGCGCCGACCCGCTGGCGCCGCCGACCCTGGCGACCCTCGCCGACGAGCTGGGCCGTCCGCCGCGCGAGCTCGGCCAGATCCTCGACGTGCTCGCGCGCCGCGGCGACGTCGTGCGCGTCGACAAGGACCTCTGGTTCGCGAGCGCGGCGGTGGACGGCGCCCGCACGGTCCTGCTGGCCCAGCTGGAGGGAGCCGGCGAAGTCACGCTGGCCGGCTTCCGCGACGCCGCCGGGTGCGGACGCCGCAACGCGCAGGCCCTCCTCGAGTACTTCGACCGGGAGGGCCTGACCCTGCGGCGCGGCGACGTCCGCGTCGCCCGCCGCCGCCGGTCCTGACCCGTCCGGCCGGCGCTCCGGCGCCGCAGGAGCGCCTCGGCTGCCGCGTCCCTCCGCGCCCGCGCGGTCCGCCGCGCGTCCGGTCACCCGTCGCCGAAGCTCGCCACCTGGTTGCGGCCGCGGCGCTTGGCGAGGTACATCGCCCAGTCCGCCTTGTTCAGGAGGTCCTCGCGGCGGTCGGCGTCGTCCGGGTAGCCCGCGACGCCGATGCTCACGGTGAGCGGCACCCCGTTCGCCATGAACCCGGCCTCGTAGATGCGCTCGCGGATGCGCTCCGCCACCGCGAGCGCCGTCTCGCGGTCGGTCTCGACGAGCAGGACGACGAACTCCTCGCCGCCGTAGCGCGCCGCCACGTCGATGTTGCGCACCGACTGCTCGATCACGTGCGCCACCTCGCGGAGCACCGCGTCGCCGGCGCTGTGGCCGCTGGAGTCGTTGTAGCTCTTGAAGTGATCGAGGTCGCAGAAGAGGACGCTGAGCGGCCGCTCCAGGTCGCGCGCACGGTTGAGCTCTTCGCTCAGGCGCTCGTGCAGGTAGCGGTGGTTGTACAGGCCGGTGAGCGCGTCGGTGATCGCGTCGATCTCGGCCCGGCTGAGGCGGACCGCCGCCGTCTGCAGCATCGCGGCGAAGGTCTGTCGGCCGTCGCCGCGCAGCGACTCGCTCTCCGAGGCGGAGAGGGCGGGGAGGTCGGCGACGGCGACGGCGACGATATCGCCCATCGCGTCTCTGATCGGCGCCAGTCCGGTGATCCACACGCCGAACTCGTCGGCGAACACGGCGTTGACCTGCGGCCGTTTGCCGGCGAGCACCTGCGTGAGCTCGTCGTCGACGAAGATCTCGTCCCCGAGGTGCGACTTCTCCGTCTCCTCCTCCTCGGGGTCGACGCCGATGACGAAGCGCTTGTCCACCTGCGCGTGCGTCGTCAGGAACCGCGTCGGCGGGTTGGCGTCGCGGACCTCGCGGAGGATCTGCTCGATCTCGCGGTACGCGTTGGAGTTCTCGTCGTCGAGGGCGAGCAGCGCCGCGTGGGTCTCGCCGCGGATGCGCGCCGCCGCCTTCGCGGCGATCTCGTCCGCCGCCGCGCGCCGCCGCGCCACGTCCTCCAGGACGTGCAGGAACGCGTCCACCATCTCGGGGTCGAACTGGCTGCCGCGGCAGCCGCTGGAGCTCCGCCAGGCACTCCGTGTAGGTGAGCGCGGCCTTGTAGGGGCGCCGGCACGACATGGCGTCGTAGGCGTCCACGACGGCCATGGCGCGGGCCAGCGTCGGGATCGCCTCACCGGCGAGGCCGTCGGGGTAGCCGTCGCCGTCGTAGCGTTCGTGGTGGTGGCGCACGGCGAGCACGAGATCCCGGGGGAAGAGCGGGCGGATGATGTCGGCGCTCACCACGGGGTGCTCGCGCATCTGGTCCCACTCCTGCTGGTTGAGGCGGCCCGGCTTGAGGAGCACCCGGTCGGAGATGCTGATCTTGCCGATGTCGTGAAGGTACGCGGCCTCCTCGAGCGGCGCGAGGACGTCCTCCTGCCAGCCCAGCTGCCTCCCCAGCATCACCGTGTAGGCCGCGACGCGCGCGGCGTGGCCCAGCGTGTAGTAGTCCTTGGCGTTGAGCGCCGAGCTCAGCGCCTTGAGGTTGCCGAGGTGCATCCGCTTGATCTCGTCGTAGAGCTGGGCGTTCTTGATGGCCAGGGAGAGCTGCGTGCCGACGCGCTGGAGCAGGTGGCGGTCGATGGTCGCGAAGGCATCGGGATCGCTGCTGCTCAGGTCGAGGACGCCGAGGAGGCCGGTGTCGGACGGCAGCGCGATGATGACGCCGGAGGAGAGACCCTCGATCGCCGGCGATCCCGCGAGCGGCGGCAGGTCCTCGGGCAGGCGCACGACGATCACGCCCTCGGTCGCGATGCGCTCGATGAGCCCGGGCTCGAAGTCGTCGAGCTCCAGGCCGACGAGCGCCTCGGCCGCCGGGCGCGAGCCGATGACCTGTCCCACCCTCGCGCCCTCGAGCAGGAGCAGGCCGTACTCCTCGAACGCCATCAGCTGGCCGAGCTCGTCGACGGCCGCCTTGACGACCTCTTCGAGGTCGAGGCTGGCGGCCGTCCGCGCGGCGATGTCGTTGAGCAGCTGCGTCTCGCGCGTCGTCTGCTGCTCGCGGGCGAACAGCGCCGCGTTGTCGATGGCGAGCGCCGCGGCGTGGCAGATCGCCGCGGCCGTGTCCAGCTCGGCTTTCGTGAACGTCCGTTCGGCGCCGCTCTCGACCAGCTCCACCGTGCCGATGACGCGGTCCTTGACGATCAGCGGCAGAGTGACCCAGCTCTTGAGTTCGGAGTCCCGGTTGATGTCGAGGACGGCCGGCGTGAGCCGCGGGTCGCGCAGCGACCCGACCACCGTCGGCCGCTTCGTCTCGATCACCTCTCGCGTCACGGCGGCGTCGGCCAGCGGCAGGTGCTGCCCCATCCACTCCTCGTCCACCTCACCCTCGCTGACGCGCATCAGGGTGTGCAGCTGATCGCCTTCGATGACGGTGATCTCGCACTCGTTGACGCCGACGCCGACGCAGAGGCGACGTGCGGTGGCGAGCAGCGTCGCCTGCAGGTCGAGGCTGCTGGTCAACTCCAGCACCGACTCGCTGATCAGCGCCATGCGGCGGTTGCCGCTCTCGAGACGCTCGACGAGCATCGCCTTCTCGAACGAGCCCGACAGCAGCCTTCCGACGTTGCGGATGAGGTCGAGGTGCACGGTGTAGTCCCGCACCCTGGTGTCGAAGATGTCGATGAGCCCGATGGGGCGGCCGTCCACCACGAGCGGCAGCGAGACCATGCTGCGGAAGCCCCAGCGGCGGTACGCTTCCATCTCGGTCTCGCTGAGGTCGGTGCTCGCGAGGTCGCCGACGACCATGGGCTCGTCGGCGGCCAGGGCCGCCACGGTGGCCTCGTACGCCGCCAGCTCTCGCTCCGACCCGACCTCGTCGGAGTCCCAGCCGCGGCTGTCCACGCTGGCGAGGCAGCGGAGCACGCCGCCGTCCACCTGCCAGATGTCGCAATCCTCGGCCGCGAGGACGGAGCGCAGCCGCTCGGCCACGGCCCTGGCGAGGTCCTCGAGCGTGCCGGCCTCGTTGAGGCGGTCCCCCAGCTCCACGAGCTCGCGGAGCGCCGTGTTGCCGCGGCGCAGCCCGGCGAGCAGGTCGGCGTTGCGCAGCGCGTCGCCGACGGTGCGCCCCGCCTCCGGGAGGAACCAGCGCACGTCGTTGTAGTCGCGCTCGCGCACGTCGAACAGATCGATGAGGCCGACGACCTGGTCGTTGCTCACCAGCGGCACGGCGACCGTGCTGTGGAAGTCGTACTCGCGGTAGTCCTCACGCTCGTAGTCGGTCAACCGATCGTCGATCGAGCGAACTGACGACCAGGATCTCGCGGTCCTGGATCGCCTGCTGGGTGGACGGGTAGTAGTCGAGGTGCAGGATGTTGCCGCGTACGCTCTCGTCGACGCCGTCGTCGTCGACGCTGGCGAGGCAGCGCAGATACCCCTCCTCGAGCCACCAGATGTCGCAGTCCGTGCACTGCGCCGCGCTGCGGAGGCGTGTCGCGGCGCGCTCGGCGATGTCCGCGGGCGCCTCTGCGCCGGCGAGGTCGGCGCCGAGCTCGATCAGCTCCTCGCGCAGCCGGGCGATCTCTCTGGCCTCGTCGAGGAGCGCCGTACTGTCGAAGACGCCGGCGACCAGCTGGCACACACTGGTGAGGAACTCGAGGTCGGCGTCCCAGTCGCGCTCCGCGTCGTCGTAGAGGTCCACCAGTCCGACGAGCTCGCCACCGGCCACGAGCGGCATGGTGACCGAGCTCTCGTAGCCCCAGCCGCGCATGAGGTCCACCTCGGTCGCCGCCCAGGCGCTCGTCGCGCAGATCGGCGATCGCCAGCGGCGTGTGGTCGAGGAGGGTCCGCTCCAGGGAGGGATAGCGGCCGGTGTCGAGGACGGTGTCGCGGAGACTGGGGTCGGCGCCGTCGCGGGTGCAGCTGACGACCGAGCGGATCACGCCGCCGTTCGCCCGCCACACGTCCACGCAGTCGGCGTTGGTGGCGGTGAGCAGCCGCTGCGCGAAGCGCAGGACGAACCGCTCGAAGTCGTGGGTCTGCGCGACCTCCCGCGAGAGCTCGACCAGCTCGCGCACGCTCTTGTCGCGGTGCGCGAGCTCGTCGACCGTGCGTCTGATCGCGACCGCCTCGGCGCACACCCGCGCGATGCCCTCGAGCACGTCGGCGTGCCGGGAGAAGTCGCGGTCGCCGGCGTCGCTGAGTTCGATCGCTCCGACGAGCTTGCCGCGCAGCACCAGGGGGGCCCAGGCGAGAGAGCGGCAGCCGCGCCGCTGCATCGCCAGCCGGGCGCGCCGGCTCAGGCCCTTGTCGGTGGCCTGCAGGCAGGTCACGGGCGCGGACGCCGGGTCGCCCTCCGCCGGCGCCCAGTCGGCGGTGGTCCAGGCCGCGCCGAGGCGGCCGGGGTCGAGCTCGCCGCCGTCGAGGGAGACGGCCAGCCGCAGCTTGTCGTCGTCGGTGAAGTAGACGTCGCAGCGTGGCGCCCCCGTGAGACCGCAAAGGATGCGTGCGGCTTCGGCCGGCACCGCGTGAGGGTCATCGGCCAGCAGCGACATGAGGTCCAGCCCGGCCTGCAGCGTGAAGCGCAGGTCCTGCGTCTGCCGGCGCAGGTTGGCGAAGTCGCCGGGCTGCGCGGTGCCTTCGCCCTCGTCGCGCGGCAGGAGGGCGAGGACGTCGTCGGCGAGGTAGCGGCGGTGGCCGCCGGGGCTCCGGTGGGCGGCGATCCGGCCTACGTCGGTCCAGCGGCGCACCGTGTTCGGGCTCACCCCGAGCAGGTGCGCCACGTCTCCGACGCGCAGCCACACGGCCTCTGACCCCTCTCTCACGGTGGCCACTACCGATCCCCTTCCACAGCGCCCGCTGATCCTCCGTGCATCGGCAGTATCCTCAAGAAGCTTGACCAAAACTCCCACGTCGTTGGCAGTTTCCGGGAGTTTCGGGAGGATATCACCTGTGTGGGCCGCGCGTGCTCCAAACGCGGCCGGGCACGCCGGCCTTGGCTCTCTCAGGCGCCGGGCATAGCATGCTCCTCGACCATCACCGGCGGGCGGCCGCCGCGTGCAGACCACGCCAAGGGAGCGAGACAGCATGGCACGCAAAGGCAGGGTGGAGGGCAAGGTCGCTCTCGTCACGGGCGTCGCGAAGCAGGACAGCATCGGGTTCGCGACGGCAAGAGTCCTCGCGGAGGAGGGCGCGCTGCTCGCCATCTGCGACATCGCGGACGCCGTGCACGGTTGCGCCGAGAAGCTGCGGGAGCTCGGCGCCACCGTGAGCTCGCACACCGCCGACCTCACCAGGATGGACCAGGTCAAGGCCATGGTCGCCGAGGCGATCGAGTGCCACGGCCGCATCGACGTGCTGGTCAACAACGCCGGCATGGTCGTCTTCGGGCAGGAGGAGGACTTCACCGCCTTCCAGGACCTGAGCGAGGACGCGTGGGACTTCGGCATCGCCATCAACCTCAAGACCCAGTTCAACGTCACCCGCAGCGTCGTGCCGGGCATGATCGAGCGGGGCTACGGCCGCATCGTCAACATGAGCTCCGTGACCGGACCGGTCGTCGCGAACCCGGATGAGGCCGCCTACTGCGCCGCCAAGGCCGGCGTGCTCGGCATGACGCGCGGCCTCGCGCTCGACGTCGCCAAGCACGGCATCACCGTCAACGCCGTCGGCCCGGGCTGGATCGCCACCGGCTCGCAGGCGGACGGCGAGGACGTCGGCGGCCTCAACACGCCGATGGGCCGCTCCGCGTTCCCCGAGGAGGTCGCCAAGCTGGTGTGCTTCCTCGGCAGCGACGACGCCAGCTACATCACCGGCCAGCTCGTCGTGGTCGACGGCGGCAACACGATCCAGGAGTACAAGGGGCCGAGCGACCTCTACTACTGAGGCCCCTCACCACTCCTTGCTCTTGGGCGGCCACACGCTGTAGAGGCGCCTGAGCGGCCGGAGCGCGTCCTCGTACTCCTGCCGGCGCCGGTCCCACACGGCCGTCTGCGCCGGGTCGGGCTCGTAGCGGGCGTCGGTCGAACCCGCAGGCGGCAGATCGGCGCCGGCGGCGACCGCCGCCAGGCGCGCCGCGCCGGCCGCCGACGAGGTCTCGACCGGGTCGCCGACGAGCACCGGCCGGCCGGTCGCGTCGGCGAGGCGCCGGCACAACCACGGGTCGGCCCCGCGCCACGCCACGCGCACTTCGCCGGCCGGCAGGCCGAGGCCCTGCAGGCGCGCCAGGCAGCGGTGACTCTCGAGGATGATGCCGTCGAGCACCGCGCGGGCGACGTCCGCCGGGCCGTGCGAGAGGTCGAGACCGATGAGGGTGCCGCGCACGTCGTTGTCCCAGAGCGCGCCCTGCTCGCCGACGCCGACGAACGGCAGCGCGATGGGCACGCCGCCGTCCCTGGCCGTCGCCGCGGCGGCCACCACGTCGGCCTGGCCGCCGGGGCCGAAGCCCAGCAGGCGGGCCAGCCAGGCGACGGCGGCGCCGGTGCTGACGAGGTCCATCTCGATGCCCCAGCCGTCCATCGCCAGCGGCGTGACGAGGCAGCGCCGGTCGGGGTCCAGCGTCGGCTCCGCGCTGGCGCCGAGGATGACCGTGCTGGTGCCCCAGACGTAGGCCACCGTGCCGGGGGTGACGGCGCCGACCGCCTCGGCGGCGAGCACCGAGTCGGCGGCGCCGGCGCAGACCGGCAAGCCGGCCGGGAGGCCCAGCGCCGCCGCGAGCTCCGGCAGGAGCGGCCTCGTCTCGGCGGAGGGCACGATCGGCGGCAGGCCGGGCCTGCCCGCACGGCCGCCGGCCGGCGTGACGCCGGCCACCGCCGCGAGGTGCGGCAGCCACGCGCCCGTCTCCAGCCCGTAGCAGCCGTAGCCGGTCGCCGTGCTCGGATCGGTGAGCACGTGGCCGGTGAGCCACAGGAACAGGTAGTCCTTGGCGCTCATGAGGGTCGCCGTGCGTTCTGCCCTCGCCGCATCGTGCCGCTGCATCCAGGCGAACATCGGCAGCAGGTAGCGGCCGTCGAGCGGCTGTCCGGTCTGCTGGTAGGTCTCTCGGGCGCCGGCCTGCCAGACGATCTCCGCAGCTTCGTCGTGGGCGCGGCAGTCCTCCCAGGTGAAGGCGGGACCGGTGGGCAGTCCGTCCTCACCCAGGGTGACGACGGTGGGGATCATCCCGGACAGGCCGATGGCCCGCCAGCGCTCCGGGGCGACCTCGGCGGCGAACCGCGAGAGCACCGCCCTCGCCGCCTCCGTCCAGCTCCACGGGTCCTGCTCGGCGCGGCCGGGGCCCGGCCGGGCCGTCTCGTAGGGCTCGCGGTCGGAGGCGAACGCCCGTCCTTCGGCGTCGAGCGCCACGATCTTGAGGCTCGACGTGCCGAGGTCGAGGCCGATGTACACGTCGTCGCTCGTCATCGCATCGCCTTCTCGTCGTGTGTCAGGTCAGAGCCCGGACCCCTAACGCGGCGGTCCGGGCCGGTCCAGCGTCTCGTCCACCTTGTCGCCGAAGCTCGTGCTGGGATCGGTGTAGAACTTCGCGTGGCCGACCCCGCTGGAGATGAACGACAGGATCAGCCCGACGAGCGCCAGGCCGAAGCCGAAGATCATGTTCGTGGCCGTGAGCTGGCCGGTCGCCAGCGAGTAGACGATGACGAAGGCCATGAAGGCGGCGCCGAACCCCGGCAGGATCCCTCCCAGGATGAGGTTGCCGGCGTTCTTGGTGATCACGCGCCGGTAGTACCAGACGGCAGTGAAGGCGGTGAGCATGTAGAAGATCGCCGCCATGATGCCCAGCGTGCTCACGATGTTGTCCAGGGCGGTCCCGATGCTCGAGAACAGCGTGGTCCCCCACAGGAAGACGACGTTGAGCAGGCCGAGCAGGATGGTCGCGTTCCAGGGCGTCCGCCACCGCGGGTGGACGCTGTCGAAGAACTTCGGGAACACGCGGTCACGGCCCATCGCGAAGGAGATGCGGCCGGAGCTCACGATGGCTGCCTGCAGTGAGGCGAGCGTTCCGCCGAGCACGGCGACGATCATCACGTTCTTCCAGAAGCTGCCGCCGATCTTGTCGCCCACGAACGCGAGGATGTTGGCTTCGTTGGCCTGCATCGTGTGGAACGGGGCGATCCCCTGGAAGGCGAAGATCACGAACGAGTAGATGAAGAACAAGATGACGACGCTCAGGATGGCGGCGCTGCCGGCCTGCTTGCCCTTCGCCTCCTCGCCGACGTATGCGGCGGTGTCCCAGCCCGAGTAGAGGAAGATCGCGATCAGGATGCCGGTGATCAGGCCGCCCTTGGGCAGCGTGAACAGCGAGCTGAACGTGTGCACGGCGCCGGAGAGGCCCGTGACGTAGATCATCCACAGGGCGGCGACGGCGAAGCCGATCATCAGTGCGTACTCGAACATCGCCCAGACCCAGTTGAAGCGCGCCGAGAGCTTGATGCCGAGGGCGGCGACGACCAGGACGAGGATGTTGAGGATGGAGCCGACGATGGCGACGTCGTACTTGTTGTTGGCCGCGGAGTTGCTGAAGAAGCTGAGGAAGTAGGTGCCGAGCGGCACGGTGAGGCTGGTCGTGCCGATCGTGTAGTACATCAGCATGATCCAGCCGACGAAGAAGCCGGCGTGTGGGTTCAGCGCCCGCCCGACCCACGAGTAGGTCGCACCGGCACTCGGCTGCCAGGCGTTGAGGCGCTGGTAGCCCCAGGCGATGCCGATCATGGGGATGAAGCAGATCAGGATCGGCAGGAAGGTGTGGTACATCACCGCGACCATGAGCCCGACGATGCCGACGGCGATGCTCTGCGTCGGGACCCGAACTGGCGAGCGCCATGATCACGACGTCGCCGATGTTCAGGGCGCCCTTCTTGAGACCCTTGGGAGTATCCGTGCCTTCGGGTTTGGGGGTGACTACTGTGGACACGATGCCTCCTCCTTCTCGACGCTCCCGCCGTCACGCGTCCCGCGTGTCCGCGGCGGGCGTGGCTCCCCAGTCGCTCAGGGCCGCCGGCCGGAAGAGCCGGCGGGCCGTCTGACCGGAGATGTAGAAGACGAAGTCGTCCGCCGGATAGATCTGCTCGAAGCAGTCGAAGGCGACGTCGTCGGGGGTGAAGCTGACGCCGCGCAGGCGGACGACCTTGGTGCGCGGCGCCAGGTCCAGGAGACGACGCTCCCGGCGTCCCGGCGTCGCGATCTCCAGGTACTGCTCTTCGTGGTGGTCGACGAGACCGTAGGCCCTGTTCAGGAGCGAGTAGAGCGACCCCGTGAGCTCGCGTCGACGGGCGTCGAGCCCTGGGGCGAGCGCCTGCGGGATCAGCGCCTCCTCGATCACGCAGGGTCGCCCGTCGATGTGCCGCAGTCGCTCGACCTGCCAGACGAGCGCCTCGTCGGGCAGGTGCAGTGTCTGCGCCACGGTCGCCCGCGGCGTCGCCGCGCCGAGCTTGAGCAGCCGTGTTTCGACGCTGCGCGGCGCCGCCTGCTCGTCGAACGTGCCGAGCAGGCCGCCGCTGTGGACCGGGTCGGTGACGATCCGCGGCCGGGCGACGAAGGTGCCGACGCCCTGATGGCCGGCGACACGGCCCTCACGCTCGAGTTCGTCCAGCGCTCTGCGGACCGTGATCAGGCTGACGCCGGCACGGTCCGCCAGCTCCCTCTGCGTCGGCAGCAGGCTGCCGGGCCGCAGGTCCTCGGTCCGGATGATCTCCTCCACGAGGTCGATCACGCGGTGGTAGCGCAACGGTCGGCGTCCCGGCGAGGGTCGCGGGCGCGGATCGGCGTCGAGCAGGCTCATCGCACCGGCCTCATCCGCCGCGCCGCTCGGCAACGATGGTGGCGATCGCCCCGCTCGCCGCCTCGAGCGTGCGGTCGATGTCCTCGTCCGTGTGGACCATCGAGACGAAGAGGTTCTCGTACTGGCTCGGGTGGAAGAGGACGCCGCGCAGAAGCATCTCCTGGTACCAGCGCGTGAACAGCGCTTCGTCGGCATAGCGTTCGGCGTCACGCCAGTCGCGGATCGCGTGGTCCGTGAACCAGAGCTGGAAGACGGTGCCGAGCCCCTCGACGCGCGCCGGGATGCCCTGCTCGCGCGCAGAGATCGCGCAGGCCGGCGGCCAGCCGGTCGCCGAGCGCCCGCTGGCGCGCGTACCAGTCCGGGTCGTCGAGCAGGTCCATCGTGGCCGAGACGGCGGCGCACTGGACGACGTTGGCGTTGTAGGTGCCGGAGTGGGAGTAGCGGCCCTCGGCGATCATGCTCATGACCTCGCGCGTGCCGCCGATGGCGGCCACGGGGAAGCCGCCGCCGAGGCCCTTGGCGAGCGTCGTGAGGTCGGGCATGACGCCGAACCACTCCTGGCCGCCGCCGCGGCAGAAGCGGAAGCCGGTGATGACCTCGTCGAAGATGAGCAGCGCGCCGTGCTTCCTGGTCTCGGCGCGCAGCAGCTCGAGGTAGCCCGGCTCCGGCAGGATGGCGCCGGTGTTGAACACGGCCGGCTCGGTGATGACGGCGGCGATCTCGTCGCCGCGCTCGTCCATGAGGCGCTGGAAGCTCTCGGGGTCGTTCCAGGTGAGCACCTCGAGCGTGTCCGCCAGTTCGAGCGGGACGCCGGGGCCGGCGGCGACCGGGCGCGGCCGCTCCGCCGGCCCGGCCGCGGCCGGGTCGACGTGGTTGCTCCAGTACACGACGTCCTGCCAGCCGTGGTAGTGGCCCTCGAAGCGCACGAGGATGCGCCGGCCGGTGTAGGCGCGGGCGAGGCGCACGGCGGTGCCGACCGCCTCGCTGCCCGAGTTGGTGAAGCGCACCATCTCGATGCTGGGGACGGCCTCGACGACCTTGCGCGCCGCCTCGATCTCGAGCTCGTAGGGGAGGCCGAACGACGTGCCGTAGCTCTCGATGGCGTCGGCCACCGCCCGGGTGACCACCGGGTGGCGGTGGCCGAGGATGTCCGGCCCGAGGCCGAGCAGGTAGTCGATGTACTCGTGGCCGTCGACGTCGGTGATGTGGGACGCCGGTGCCGTCGGCGATGAACGGGGGATAGGGCTTCCAGCCGAACTTGACGGTGCGCGCGCTGCTGCCGGCGCCGCCGGGGATGATCTCGCTGGCTTCGCGGAACAGCTCGGCCGGAGCGGGCGGCGTAGCGCGGGTACGCGGTCTCGAAGTCCATGGACACCTCATGACGGCGGTGGTTCGTATGCTTCTACTACTTGGTATGCTTTGTATGACGCAACCCTAAGCCGTCCGAGTGTGGGCGCGCAAGGCGGGCAGCATGACGGCGATGCGAGACGAGATCATCGAGCAGCCGGCGGTGGTCGCCAGGCTGACCGCCGATCTGCGGCCGTTCGAGGAGGCGGCGCGCGAGGCGCGTGCCGCAGGTGTGCGCTTCGCGTTGTATGCGGCACGCGGGACCAGCGACAACGCCGCCGTCTACGGCAAGTACCTGGCCACCATCCTGGCCGGCGTGCCGGCGGGCCTCGCCACGCCGAGCGCCGCGACGCTCTACGGCGCGCGGCCCGACTTCCGCGACTGCCTCGTGATCGGCATCAGCCAGAGCGGCGAGACACCCGACGTGGCCGACTATCTCGCCGCCGCGCGCGCCGGGCGTCGCCGCTCCGGCTCGCCGGATCGGCTTCGTGGCCTACTGCTGCGGCGTCGTGAAGTAGTACGCCGGGTAGTCGAAGATCCACACCGGGTGCAGGAAGAAGTTGCCCACGTCCTCGGTGTGCATGGAGTTCACCTTGGGCTGGTACAGCGGCACGCTCGGGGCGTCGGCCATGATCGTCTTCTGGATCTCCACCCACTGCTGCGTGCGCGCCGCCGCGTCCGTGTTGGCCTGCGCCTCGGCGATCATCGCCTCGGTCTGCGGGCTCCACCAGAAGCTCGGGTTGGTGCCCTCGTCGATCGCCGTGCTCTTGCTGTACAGCGGGATGATGAAGTCGCTCGGGTCGGGGAAGTCCATCCACCAGTCGTTGAGGCCCACGCCGCACTTGCCCGGCTTGCCGATCAGCGTCCAGTAGGTGGCCCTGTCGAGGATCTTGAGGTCGGCCGTGATGCCGATCTCCTTGAGGTCCTGCTGCACCGACTGCAGCACCTTGGGCCACGGGTCGACGTTGTGCGAGTACAGCGTGGTCGAGAACCCGTTGGGGAAGCCGGCCTCGGCGAGCAGCTGCTTGGCCTTCGCCGGGTCGTAGGCGTAGAACTCGCCGGCGGCTCCGTCCTGATGGCCCGGGAGGCCGGCCGGGTACAGCTGCGTGAGCGGGTCGGCGGCGCCGCTGAGCAGCTTGACGATGCGCGTCCTGTCGATGGCCATGCTGATCGCCTGGCGCACCTTGAGGTTGTCGAACGGCTTCACGGTGCGGTTGAGGAACAGGTAGTCGATGGCGATCACCGGCTCTTCGACGACGAGCTTGCTGGTGTTCGGGTCGGCCTTGACGCGCACGTACTCCGCCGGCGGGATGTAGTCGCCGAGCACGTTGACATCTCCGCGCTGCAGCTTGAGGACCGCGGTGGACGGGTTGAGCGAGAACTCGAAGCGCACGGCGTCCAGGTACACCGACGCCGGGTCGTAGTAGTTCGGGTTGCGGGTCACGAGGATCTCGCGGCCCCCCGACCAGTGGTCGAACATGAACGGGCCGGTGCCGAGCGGGTGGCGGTTGATCTGCCGGCCCCACTTGTCGACCCACTCCTTGGCGACCACATCGGTGAACGACATGGCCATGGCGCCCATGAAGGCCATGTCCGGCTTGGAGAGGTGGATGACGACGGTGTACTTGTCGGGCGTCGTGTAGCCGGCGATCTCCTTGGCCTTGCCCGCCATGAAGGCCTCGGCGCCGACGACGCCCGTGTAGAAGCCGGTGGCCGGCGCCTTGGGGTCGGCCATCATGCGCTCGAAGCTGTACTTGAAGTCGGCGGACGTGACCTCCCGGTCCACCGGCGGCGCGAACTTGATGCCCTTCTTGAGGTGGAAGGTGTACGTCTTGCCGCCGTCGGCGATGCCGCCGTTGGCCTGGGTCGGGACCTCGGTGGCGAGGTCGGGGAGCATCTCCGTGCCGGCCGCGCCGGGCTTGGAGGCGTACTTGACGAAGGTGTTGAACATGGTGTGCTCGATGGCCCAGCCCTGGCCCTCCCAGTCGATGGCGGGGTCGAGACCCTGGGGCTCGCCCTGGTAGGTCGCGACGAGGGTGCCGCCCTTCACGGGGGCGGCGGCGGCCTGCGAGGGCGACGTGGAGCCCGAGGTGGAGCCGCCACAGCCGGCGACGAGGAGCGCGACCGCGACCGCCGCGGCCGAGAGGGCGAGGACGAGGTGCGGAGTCCTCCGGTGCATGGACGCTCCTTTCCGCCGGCGGGGTCGCCGGGCGAGGGCTGCTTCAGGCCCGCAACATACCACACGAAGTGCCTGCTATCATGGCCAAAATCGTGACGGCGTCCGAGCCATGAGCAGACCCGCGGAGGAACACATGTCGGAGCTCGAAGCCCTGCTGGCCGAGATGGTGCGCATCGACAGCACGAACCCGGGCCTGGCGGGCGGGCCGGGCGAGGGGGCGTTCGCCGCCTGGCTCGCCCGGCGCCTGGAGGACCTCGGCATGGAGGTCGACCTGTGGGACGTGCTCCCCGGCCGGCCCAACGTCGTCGGCCGGCTCCCCGGCTCCGGGGACGGCCCCACCCTGATGCTCCTCGGCCACCTGGATGTGGTCGGGCCGTGGGGCCCGGATGCGTTCGAGCCGGTCGTGCGCGACGGACGCATGTACGGCCGGGGCGCCGCGGACATGAAGTCGGGCTTCGCGGCGATGCTCCTCGCCGCCGAGGCGCTGCTCGCCGGCGGCGTCCGTCTGCGCGGCGATCTTCTGCTGGCCGGCGTGATCGATGAGGAGTGGGAGAGCGCCGGCGCCGAGGCGCTCCCGGCGCGGCACCGCCCGGACGCCTGCATCCTCGTCGAGTGCACCGGCCTCGACGTGGTGACCGAGCACGGCGGCTTCGCCTGGTACGAGGTCGAGAGCCACGGCGTCGAGGCGGCCGGCGCCGACCCCGAGCACGGCGTCGACGCCATCGCCCTGCTGGCGCCGGTGCTCGCCGGCATCTCGGCGCTGGACGCCGAGCTCGCGCGCCGGCCGCACGCCGCCTACGGGCGCGGCAGCATCCACGCGAGCACGATCGAAGGCGGCACGCAGCTGCCGGCGTACCCGGCGCGCTGCACGCTGGGCGTGGAGCGCTGCACCATCGCCGGCGAGACCGTGGCGCAGTCGCTCGCCGAGATGGAGGCGCTGCTCGAGGCGGCCCGCATCGCCGACCCGCGCTTCCGCGCCGAGCTGCGCACCGTCGTCGCCCGCGAGGCGATGGAGATGGCGCACGACGAGCCGGTGATCAAGGCCGTGGCGGCGGCGGCCGGCGCCGTCCTCGGCCGGCCGGCCGAGCTGTGCGGCGACATCGGCTGGGGCGACTCCGGCCTGCTCGTGGAGGCCGGCATCCCCTGCGTGACCTTCGGCCCCTCCGGCCACGGCGAGCACACGGCCGGGGAGTGGGTCGACCTCGCCTCGGTCGCGCAGACCGCGGCCGTGCTCGAGGGTGCGGCGCGCCTCTTCTGCGGCTGACGCGCCGCCGGCTCAGAACGTAGTCAGCCCCCGGCCTCTCACGGTATGCTTGCCGGACAGTGAACGGTCATTCAGCATTCGCCACAGGGGGAGGCGTATGACGTCCGACATGAGCGGCAAGACGGTGGTCGTGACGGGAGCTGCCGGCGGCGTGGGCGCGGCGGTCGCGCGACGCTTCGCCGAGGCCGGCGCGACCCTGGTGCTGGGCGACCTGAACGCCGTCGCCCTCGAAGACCTGTGCGGCCAGGTGGCGGCGATCAGCGAGGTCCACGGGGTCGCCTGCGACGTCACCAGCGTCGCCGACATCGAGAACCTCATGGCCGAGGCCGTGCAGGCGACGGGGCGCATCGACGTGCTCGTCACCACCGCCGGCCTGTGGGTCGAGGGACCCACGGAGACCATGACCGAGGCGGACTGGGACCGCGTGATGGACGTGAACCTCAAGGGCACGTTCTTCGCCTGCAGCCGCGCCATCCCGGAGCTCAAGAAGACCGAGGGCTGCATCATCGTCCTCAGCTCGGACTGCGGCCTGGTCGGGACGCCGGAGACGGCGGTCTACACGGCGTCCAAGGGCGGCGTGAGCCTGCTGACCAAGGCGCTCGCCATCGAGCTCGCGCCTCACCTCGTGCGCGTCAATGCCGTGTGCCCGGCGGACATCATGACGCCGATGCTCCAGTACCAGGCGGACACCTACGGCGGCGACGACCAGGAGGGCTACTTCAAGCGCCTGCTCACGAGCTACCCGCAGGGCGAGAAGGCGCGCTTCATCACGCCGGAGGAGGTGGCGGAGCTCATCTTCTTCCTCGCCTCCGCGCCGGCGGCGCCGATCACCGGCGCGAACATCTCCATCGACTTCGGCACTTCGGCGGGCTACGGCTACGACTGATCCCGTCCATCAAGGGAAGGAGCGCTTCGCAGACCATGGCTGAGAAACCGTTCGTCCACCCCTACATCCCGAACTCGGTGCCTGAGACCAAGCAGGCGATGCTCGACGAGCTCGGGCTCGAGCAGCGTGGAGGAGATCTACGCCGAGATCCCCGACCGCCTGCGCTTCAAGGGCGCGCTGGACATCCCGCCGGCGATCCTCTCCGAGCGGCAGCTGCGCAAGCACGTGCAGGGCCTGCTCGACAAGAACTCCTCGTCCGTCGACTTCATGAACTTCTGCGGCGCCGGCTGCTGGCAGCACCACGTGCCGTCCGTCGTCGACGAGATCATCAACCGCGCCGAGTTCCTGAGCGCCTACTGCGGCGGCGACTACAGCGACCTCGGCAAGTACCTCACGCGCTACGAGTTCAACAGCATGCTCGGCGAGCTGCTCGACTACGACGCCGTCGCCAACCCCATCTACGACTGGGGCGACGTGGCCGGGCGCTCGTTCCGCATGGCCCGGCGCATCACCGGCCGTGACACGGTCCTCGTCCCGGCGCACATGAGCCCGATGCGCCTGATGGAGGCGCGCACGCTCTGCCAGCCGGAGTCGATGGCCAACAGCACCAAGATCCGCTTCTACGAGTGGGACCGCGAGACCGGCATGGTGGACCTCGAGGACCTCAAGGCGAAGCTGGACGACTCCTACGCCGCCGTGTACTGGGAGAGCCCCGGCTACCTCGGCACCATCGAGGCCAACGGCGCCGAGATCGTGAAGCTCGCCCACTCGGTGGGCGCGCTCGCCATCAACGGCGTCGACCCGATCACGCTCGGCGTGCTCGCGCCGCCCGGCACCATCGGCGCCGACATCGCCTGCGGCGACATCCAGCCGCTCGGCATGCACATGCACGCCGGCGGCGGCTGCTCCGGCTTCATCGCCTTCAAGGACGACGACCCGGTCTTCGCCCAGGAGTGCCCGCTCGAGCTCTACACCGTCATGGAGACGGCCACCCCCGGCCAGTACTCGGTGGGCGAGGCGATGGCCGATCGCACGAGCTACGGCATGCGCGACCAGGGCAAGGACTGGGTCGGCACGGCGTCCGGCCTGTGGACCATCGCCGCCGCCGTCTACATGGCGCTCATGGGCCCGCAGGGCTTCAGAGAGGTCGGCGAGACCTGCATCACCCGCTCGCACTACGCGGCCAAGAAGCTCGGCGAGCTGCCGGGCGTGGAGGTCAAGCTCTCGCCGAGCTTCTTCAAGGAGTTCGTCGTCAACTTCGACGGCACCGGCAAGAGCGTGGCCGAGGTCAACAAGGCGCTGCTCGGCCACCAGATCTTCGGCGGCAAGGACGTCTCGGCCGAGTTCCCCGAGCTCGGGCAGAGCGCCCTCTACTGCGTCACCGAGTACTACGACCAGGCCGACATCGACGCGTTGGTCTCGGCCGTCAAGGAGGTGACGGCATGACGAGTCAGGACGTCAAAGCCAAGCTCGACGACCTCGCCCGCCTGCGCCGCGACGGCGGCGTGCTGCGCGACTACCGCGCCCCGCGCTGGGACGAGCCGTTCATCATGGAGCAGGGGATGCCCGGCGAGCGCGGCATCCTCGTGCCGCTCGCCGAGGACGGCGTCACCGCCGAGGTCGGCGCGGCGGCGGACTACATCCCCGAGGGGATGGCCCGCGCCGCCGCGCCCGAGCTGCCGGAGATGGCCCAGTACCAGGTCATGCGCCACTACCTGCGGTACGCGCAGATGACGCTGGGCATGGACCTCGGCAGCGACATCAGCGAGGGCACCTGCACGATGAAGTACTCGCCCAAGCTGCACGAGGAGCTCATCCGTGGCCACCGGGCCGCCGACGTGCACCCGTGGCAGGACGAGGACACCATGCAGGGCCTGCTCGAGATCGTCTACGAGACCGGCCAGTACCTGAAGTCGATCAGCGGCATGGACGCCTTCACGCTGCAGCCCGGCGGCGGCTCGCACGCCGTCTTCACCAACGCGTGCGTCATGCGCCGCTACTTCGAGGCCAGGGGCGAGCTCGGCCAGCGCAACGAGATGATCACGACGATCTTCTCGCACCCCTGCGACGCCGCGACGCCGATGGTGGCCGGCTTCAAGGTCATCACCGTCATGCCGGACGAGAACGGCTACCCGGACCTCGAGGCGTTCCGCGCGGCGGTCAGCGAGAAGACCGTCGGCTGCATGATCACCAACCCCGAGGACACCGGCATCTACAACCCGCAGATCGACAAGTACGTCGAGATCCTGCACGAGGCCGGCGCGCTGGCGTTCACCGACCAGGCCAACGCCAACGGCATCCTCGGCTTCGCGCGGGCGCGCGACGCCGGGTTCGACGCCTGCCACTTCAACCTGCACAAGACCTTCTCGAGCCCGCACGGCTGCGAGGGTCCGGCCACCGGCGCCTACCTGTGCACCGACGAAGCTGGCCCCGTACCTGCCGGTCCCGATGGTGACCAAGGTCGGCGACCGCTTCCACCTCGACTACGACCGGCCGGAGAGCATCGGCCGCGTGCGCGGGTTCCTCGGCAACTGGATGGGCGTCATCCGCGCCTACGCCTGGATCCGCAACCTGGGTCCGGAGGGCCTCAAGGAGGTCGCCGAGATCTCCGTGCTCAACAACAACTACCTCGACAACCTGCTGATGGGCGTCAAGGGCGTGAGCCGGCCGTACGCCGAAGGCCACCGCCGGCTCGACCAGGTGCGCTACAGCCTCGAGGGGCTCAAGGAGGACACCGGCGTCGGCACCGAGGCGCTGCGCGACCGCATGGTCGACTTCGGCATCCAGAGCTACTGGATGAGCCACCACCCGTGGGTGGTGCCGGAGCCGTTCACTCCCGAGCCCTGCGAGACCTACAGCAAGGCCGACCTCGACGAGTGGGCCGCGGTCATCAAGAAGGGCGTCGACGAGGCCTACGAGGACGCGCAGTTCGTGCTCGACTCGCCGCACGCCCAGCCGATCGACCAGATGCGGCGCACGGAGGCCATGGAGGACCCGGACCAGTGGGCCTTCACGTGGCGGAAGTACAAGAGGAAGTTCAAGGACAAGGTCTGAGCGCCTGACCTGGGCGTGAACCGGGAGAGCGGGGCGGGGGTCGTGGCGACTCCGCCCCGCTCGCCGTTCTCGGGCGCGGCGCCGCAGGCGGCTCCGCGCCCGCTCCGGTATCATGGGCCGAGGCCGGCCGCGCCCTGTGGCCGGCCTCGGCGACACGAAAGGCGGCAGCGTGCCTCAGCAACCCGCGAAGCGGGGGATCCGCGCGGGACAGGCCCTCGGGCTCGCGGTCTTCCTCGTCTCGGCGATCCTCCTGACCGCGCTCTTCATCACCCGTCTGGGTTCCGCGTTCGACAGCCTGCAGCTGACGGCCGCCTCACTGTCCACGCTGTCCGCCGCGGTGGCCGCGTTCGCCATGCTCATCGACGGGGTCGACCTCTGGGTCCGCGGCCGCAAGATGACGCCGTCGCAGCGTCAAGATGGTCCGCTCGCTGATCTTCGTCGCCGTGCTCGTCGCGCTGCTGACCAGTCTGGTCGGCGGCAACTCGCTCATGGTCGTCATCCTGGCCCCGTCGATGCTGGTCTACCTGTTCATCGCGCGGCGCCCCGGCGGGTCCTACGCCGCGGCGACGGCCCGTGGCGGTGCCCGCTCCGCCGGCGCCGCCTCGCGCAGCAGCCGCACGCGGGAGCTCGAGCAGCAAGTCGCGGCAGCGCAAGGGCGGCAAGAAGCACCGCTGAGGCGTCTGACCTCGCGGTGACCCCGGCGTGAAGAAGCTCGGCCTCATCGTCAATCCCGTCGCCGGCGTCGGCGGCCGCGTGGGCCTCAAGGGCAGCGACGGCGCCGAGGTCCTGCGCGCGGCGCTCGAGCGGGGCGCCGTGCGCGACGCGCCACGGCGCGCACGCCTGGCGCTCGAGCGCCTCGCCCGCGTGCGCGACCACGTGCGAGGTCCTCACCTGGCCCGGCGAGATGGGCGAGGACGAGGCCCGGGCGGCGGGGTTCGAGCCGCGCGTGCTGGGATCGTTCGAGGAGCGCCGCTCCTACGTGCTCTGCGAGCTCGAGCGGACCGGCGGCGAGCCTGTCTCCATCGCCTGCGACGACTTCGTGCTGACCACGCCGGACGACACCGAGCAGGCGGCGCGCGACCTGGTCGCCGCCGGCGTGGACCTCATCCTCTTCGCCGGCGGCGACGGCACCGCGCGCAACATCTGCAGACGCCGTCGGCGACCGCGTGCCGGTCATCGGCGTGCCCGCCGGCGTCAAGATCCACTCCGCCGTGTACGCGACCACGCCGGCCGCCGCCGGCGACGTGGCCGCGCTGTTCCTGCACGAGCGTCCCGCCGGCGTGCGCCTGCGCGAGGGCGAGGTCATGGACATCGACGAGGAGGCGTTCCGCGAGAACCGCGTGTCCGCCCAGCTCTACGGCTACATGAGCGTCCCCTACGCGCGCGGCCTCACCCAGAGCGCCAAGGCCGGCGGCGTGGCCGGCGAGGAGCGCGCGCTCAACGACATCGCCACCGAGGTGATCGCCGGCATGCGCCCGGGCGCCCTGTACATCCTCGGCCCGGGCACCACGACGCGGACCATCATGGAGCGGCTCGGCCTGCCCAAGACCCTGCTCGGCGTCGACGCCGTCCGCGACGGCGCGCTCGCCGGGTCGGACCTCACGCGAGGGCGACCTGCTCGAGCTCGCCGGCGGCGCGCCCGAGGCGTTCATCGTGGTCACGGTGATCGGCGGGCAGGGCCACATCTTCGGCCGCGGCAACCAGCAGATCAGCCCTGCGGTCCTGCGCCGCGTCGGGCCCGACCACGTGATCGTCATCGCCACGCAGACCAAGCTGCTGAGCCTCGAGGGCCGGCCGCTGCTCGTGGACACGGGGGACCCGGCCCTGGACGAGGCAGCTCTCCGGCTACGCCAAGGTCGTCTCCGCCCTCGGCGAGCGCACGATGTACAAGGTCGGCGCCTGAGCAGCGGCGCGTCACGCCCTCTAGACAGACGACCCACCCCGCTCTAGACGCTCGTCCCATCCACATCGCCGGCCGCAGGACCGACTCTGTTGGTAGGCCGTCCACGACGGCGCAGCGGACGTGAAGGAGGGATGATGGACTACGCGAGCATGCTCATGGAGAGTGACGCCGAGGAGCCCGACGGCCTCGGCAGCGAGTTCTGGCTCGCCCCCAATCTCCCCTTCGCGCTTGCGCGGGCGCATCGAGACGGTGTTCGAGGTGCTCGGGCACCTGCCGCTCGAGCAGCCGCTGGCCGTCGTCGCCGACGCCGGCAAGACCGTCGCCGCGAACGCGCCGCTCCTGCGGCTGCTCGGCCACGCGGCCCCGGCGATCGTCGGCCAGATGTGGTCGCGCGTCATGCCGGCGTGGCCCGAGCGGGCGCGGAGCTTCCGCCGCGACGGGCGAGCAGGTCTTCGAAGAGCACCTCGCCGGTTCCGACGGCGACTCGGTGTGGGTGCGCGTCTCCCTCGGCCCCCTGGCCGAGCGCGGCGAGCAGCGGGCGATGGCCTACGTGCTGTTCATCTCGCGGCCCGACGTCGAGACCGTGGACCACGACGAGGTCCGCCGGCTGCGCAAGAGCCTGCAGCTGCTGGCCGACACGCAGACCGACTACGTGGTCGAGGTCGACCGCGAGGCGATGATGACCTTCGTGAGCCCCTCGTTCTGCCGCGCCCTGGGCGCGTCGGAAGAGGAGCTCATCGGCAAGCCGTTCGCCGGCCGCGTGCTCGCGGCCGACCAGGCCGGAGTGGCGGCGGCCATCGGCGAGGCCCTGCGGCCGCCGTTCGCCGCCGAGATGCAGGCGCGTCTCGCGGCGACGCCCGGCAGCGACGGTGAGCTGGCAGCTCGACGCCGTCATCGGCGACGGCGTCGTCGGCCTCGACATCGTGGGGCGGCCCGACAGAGCCGGGCGGGAGGCGCCGCAGGCGCCCGCGCCCGGCGCGACGCCGGCCGCTGCCGCGCCGCTCGACCCGCGGCTCGCGCCGATCGCGCGCGCCCTCGAGACGCTCGAGCCGGGCGACCAGGCCGGGCTCGAGGCGCTGGCGCGCGCCGTCGCCGAGGCGGCCGGGGCCGAGTGCGTCTCCTACTCGGTGCGCGCGGCGACGCGGTGGAGAAGGCGCTCGGCTGGCGCCTTCCGCCCCCCTGACGTCCTCCCCGACGCACTGACGCCCTCCAGACCGCCTGACGCTCCGCGCTCCCGCATCTTCCGCCGCGGCCGGCGTCGCATCCTGCCGCGCCCGTTCGCCAAAACCTCCGCGATTGCTAACTTGACGTTGGCAATCGCCGAAAAAGCTTATACAATCTGCCTCACGGAATGTCCTGGAGGGGTCTCCGAGGTCTGACTCGCGCTTCTCCCGGGCGGCGCGCCTCTCGCGGCGCGCACAATCCTCGTCAAGGAGAAGGAACGTCATGAAGGCTCTCGTTGTCGGCACCGGTGGTGTCGGTCAGTCGATCGCCGCGATCGCCAAGCGTCGCGACCCCAAGGGTGAGTGGCTCGAGAAGATGGTCATGGCGGACTACGACGGCAAGCGCGCCGCCGACTTCGTCGCCACGCTGGACGACCCGCGCTTCGTCGCCGAGCAGATCGACGCGGGCGACGTCGACGCCGTCGCGGCCCTGGCCGAGAAGCACGGCGTCGACATCCTCATGAACCTGTGCGCGCCGAACTTCAACCCGCCGCTGCTGCAGGCCGCCCTCAAGGCGAAGGTGCACTACCTCGACACCGCCATGACGCTCAGCGAGCCGCACCCGACCGACCCGATGCACAAGTGCGGCAAGAAGCTCGGCGACGACGAGTACGCGCTCAGCCCCGAGTTCGAGAAGATCGGCAAGTACGCGCTCGCCGGCTTCGGCGTCGAGCCCGGCATGGCCGACTTCTTCGCCCGCTACGCCGCCGACCACCTCTTCGACGAGATCGACGAGATCGGCATCCGCGACGGCAGCAACCTCGAGATCCCCGGCGCCAAGGGCATCAGCTTCGGCTTCAGCGTCTGGACGACGATCGAGGAGTGCAACAACCCCGCCATCGTGTTCGAGAACGGCGAAGTCCACACCATCGAGCCCTTCGCCGAGCTCGAGATGTTCTGGCTCCCCGAGGGCATCGGCGAGGTCGAGGTCGGCCACGTCGAGCACGAAGAGGTCATCCAGATCGCCCACAACGCCGACCGCCTCAAGGGCGTCAAGAAGGCCACCTTCAAGTACGCCCTCGGCGACGAGTTCATGCAGGCCATGGACGTCTTCCGCTCGATCAACATCGACAAGGCCGAGAAGATCAAGGTCGGCGACGTCATGGTCGCGCCGCGCGACGTCATCGCCGCCGCCGCTCCGGACCCGAACGAGGTCGGCAAGAAGTACGTCGGCCAGACCGCGGCCGGCACCTACGTCAGCGGCAAGAAGGACGGCAAGGAGCGCAAGGTGTACCTGTACCAGGTCGCCGACAACAAGGAGTGCGTCGAGAAGTACGGCACCCAGGTCGTCGTCGCGCAGACCGCGTTCACGCCGGTCATCACCATCGAGCTTCTCGCCAAGGGCAGCCTCGGCAGCAAGCCGGGCGACCCCAAGAGCGGCGTCCACAACCCCGAGGCCTTCAACGCCGACGACTACGTGGCCCTCATGCCGGCCTACGAGTTCCCCGGCGGCTTCCTCGAGATGGAGTCCGAGTACAAGCTCGCCCAGGACCGCAAGACGCTCATCGACCTGGCGAAGTAAGACTCTTCACAGAGCCCCTGGTCGGCGGCCGGCCGCCTCGCGAGAGGCGGCCGGCCGCTCGTGTTCGGGGCCGATTCTTGGACAAACCTCGCAGCTCACCGAGGCCAGTCCCGGCGTGCCCTTGCCTGCCCTCCCGGTGCGGCCCATACTCGCAGGACATCGGCGCCGGCCGCAGGGGGCGAGCCCGCAGAGTGCTCTGCGGCTCGTGGCGGCCGGCCATCGGGACGGCGGCTCAGCGGCCGCCGCGGGGGACGAACGAGGGGGGACCTCGAATGACCCACCCCATGTCGCAGTCCGGCGTGCGCCACCGGCGTCCGCGTCTGCTCCTGCTCGCCCTGGTCGCCGGCCTGCTGGCCGCCGGGCTGGCGTCGGGACTCGGGTCCGCGCTGGCGGCCGACCCGAGCGCCTCGCCCGGCGGCGACAAGGTCGTCCTGCACGTGGGCTGGACCAACGACCCGGACAACCTCAACCCGTTCATCGGGGCCGAGACGTCGGCCTACGAGATCTGGCTGCTCAACTACGACTTCCTCACCGGCTACTCGCTCGACCTCAAGCCGACGCCCGACCTCGCCACCTCCTGGGAGACCTCGCCCGACGGCAAGACGTGGACCTTCCACCTGCGCGACGGCGTGAAGTGGCAGGACGGCGTGCCGTTCACGGCCAAGGACGTGGCCTTCACCTACAACTACATCGTCGACAACCAGATGGGCGCCCTGTCGAGCCTCACGACGTACATCGAGAAGGCCGTGGCGGTCGACGACCTCACCGTCGAGATCCGCTGCAGCAAGCCCAAGGCGAACATGATCACCACCTGGATCCCGATCCTGCCCGAGCACGTCTGGAGCAAGGTGAGCCCCAAGGCGGCGGGCGCCTCGTACCAGAACAAGCCGCCCATCATCGGCACCGGGCCCTTCCAGACGGTCGAGGTCAAGAAGGGCGACTACGTGCGCATGGTCGCGAACCCCACGTTCTGGGGCCAGAAGCCGACCATCGACGAGATCCTCTTCGTCACCTACCAGAACCCGGACACGATGACCCAGGACCTGCTCTCGGGGACCCTCGACGCCGCCTGGGGCATCCCGTCCGCGCAGTTCCCCAAGATCGAGAGCACGCCGGGCTTCACGCCCATCTCGTACAACCTGCTCACCTGGGACTACCTCTCGCTGAACTGCTACGAGGGCACCAGCCGCGGCAACCCGGTGCTCAAGGACGTGGCCTTCCGCCAGGCGCTCAACTGGGGCATCGACCGGCAGAAGATCGTCGACCTCGCCTGGGCCGGCCGCGCCAGCCCGGGCACGACCATCATGACGCCGGACTCGTGGGTGGACCCGGACTACCACTGGCAGCCGCCGGCCGACGCCAGCGTACACCTACGACCCGGCGAAGGCCAAGGCGATGCTCGACGCCGCCGGCTACAAGGACACGCGACGGCGACGGCATCCGCGAGGACAAGAGACGGCAAGCCCATCAAGCTGCGCCTGTGGGCCCGCGCCGAGTCGCCGGAGAGCCAGAAGACCGGCAGCCTGCTCACCGGCTGGTTCCGCGACCTGGGCCTCAAGATCGAGTACCAGGTCATGGACGACGGCATCTACTACGACAGCATCTGGGCGTACCAGGGCAACACGTACAGCCCCGACTTCGACATGTACCTGTGGAACTACGACGGGTACGCCGACCCCGGCGACACGCTGGCGAGCTTCACCACGGCGCAGATCGAGAACTGGAACGAGCCGTGCTGGTCCAACGCCGAGTACGACGCGGTCGTGAACGCAGGCGAACACGACGCTCGACCCGCAGAAGCGCAAGGAGCTGGTCTGGCGGGCGCAGCAGATCTTCTACGAGCAGTCGCCGGAGATCGCCACCGACTACCCGGACAAGCTCGAGGCGGTCAACACGGCCAGGTGGGACGGCTGGACGCGGATGTACGGCGGCACGGGCGCCGCGTTCTACACGAGCTACGTGCGCGACAGCTACCTGAACCTGAAGCCGAAGGCCGCCGTGGCCGGAGGCTCGGGCGGCGGCACGAGCGCGACGACGATCGCCGTCATCGGGGCGGTCGTCGCGCTCGTGGTCGTCGTCGTGGTCTGGCTCGCGCTGCGCCGTCGCCGAGGAGCCGCCGAGGAGGAGTGACGCGTCAGGCGGCGCCGGCGCCGTCTGCCGCGCTCCGCGGCGTGACCCGGCGCCCTCCGGCGTGGCAAGATGCGCAGTGGAGCGGCTCGTGGTCCGGTGACTGCCGCGGTCTTCAAAACCGTCTGCGGGGCGATGCTCTCGTCCTGGGTGGGTTCGACTCCCATGTCGCTCCGCCACTGCATTTTGCAGGGCTTTTGCTCGAGGACAGTGAGGCAGAGGTTCTTGATCGCAGTCACCCCGGGCGCCCGGGTTTGTGCCCGTTTGGTGCCCGTATTGTCAGCCGACCTGCTTGTCGGGCCTTGTCGGGCCCATTCTCGACGCGCTTCAGCATCGCTTCGAGATTGGCCACGGCTTCCTCTTGCACTCCCGGCAGAAGGTGGCCGCAGACGCTCAAGCGCGTCGACTTCTTCGGCTTCTCATCATCGGCGTTGCCGCGTGCGCCCGGTGTGCGTCGGGGCCTCGTGCGGAAGCACACGGGAGCAACCCGACAGGGGGCGCGACCCCACTAATGCGGTACTCGACTGGGCAACCTGAGCCTCACGCCGGGCCGACCCTTCCAAGTCGCTTTCCGCACGGACTTCAAGAACCTCCGAATCTTCGTCATGGCGAGGGGGCCCCTGCTCCGCGAGGCGCTCTACTGGCAGCCGCCCGGACGCCTGGTGGCGGGGTCCGTGCCGCTCGACCCGCACAGAGGCCCGCTGCCCGCGAGGGCAGCGGGCCTCTTCGGTGCCCGGCTACTCTTTCAGGGACTACGCCCACACGCACAGAACGTTCGGTGAGGGCGACCGTAGGCGACATCCGGAGCGTCGGCAAGGGGGACGATGCGGCCCCGTGAACGGCGCTGGTCTTTCGCCGCCTGAACCTCGTGATAGGGTGCGGTCTTCTGATGTCTGGCGAGTGCGACCGCAAGCGCAGGGGGATGAACCGATGGTGCCGCCCGAAACCGCCTGTCCGCAATGCCGCTCCCTCATCGATGCGTCTGCGGTCCTCGGCGATTTCCCCGCCCTTCTGGGATGTCCGGCCTGCGGTCTCCCCGTCGATGAGCTGCGCGCGCGACTGGAGGAGCCGAGGCCACGTGAATCGCTCGATGCCGACCTCACCAGGCGTGAGGGCGGGATCGTGCGTTGGCGTGCTGTGACGCTCGAAGCGCACCAGGGGTCCCGCGCAGCGAAGCACATCGGTGAGTCGTCGCCGGGCTCGTCCTGACGCTACGGCTTCTGGTTCGAGTTCCCCGACGGGACGTTCGCGACCGAGATCGACCATGCCGTCGGCGATTTCATCCCCAACGACTACGACGTTGTCGTCGGCTCTGGGTGGGTCACGATGACGCTCGGCCGCGCCAACAGCGTGGGGAACTACCTCCAGTACCGGGTGAAGGTTGACGGCGTAGTGAAGACGACCTTCAATCAGTCAAAGGGCTTCTGGACGGGCGCCTTCCGGGGCGAACTCGACCCGACGACCCAGCCCTTCAATGCCAAGATCCGGGCCGGACTCTGGGTCAACTACCTGTTCATCCCCCTGAAGACGCCAGCACCGGGCACGCATGCGCTGGACGTCACCGAGCGGCTCTCGCACACCACGACCGACATGATCGCGCCCATCGAGGGGACCGCGCGGCATCCCATCATGTACAAGCCCTACGTCGACTCCCTCCCGACCGGTAGCTTCACTATCGCGCCGTGAGCTGAACGGCGTCGATACGGCCAAAGGGAAGAGGCCCGCTGCCCGTGAGGGCAGCGGGCCTCTTCAGCAGCCGGCTGCTGGCGGCTCACGTTCAACATCAAGACGCAGGTGTGCAGGCTTCCATCAAACCAGCCCCGTGTCGCCCTGCGTCAACGAGACGGGCATGACCGACCGCGTGTTCTGGTCACGCGGTCGTGAGCACGTGTGCATACGGGGCGCATCGCTCTCCTACACGCCGCGCCGGCGCGTTCCATTTCAGTGTATTCAGAGCAGGCAACGGCGGTGTGGTGCGCAGTCCCGGGGAAAGACTTCGAGCGAGGGGGAGGTGGGCCATGGGGAACCACGAGCGACCGCGCTACAGCCGGTTCCAGGTCTTGACGGAAGGTCGACCAGCGTGGGCGCAAGACGACCGGGGAGCGGTGTTCTACTTCGACAGCCTGCGCTTCTGGCAACCCAAGAGGAGGGGCCGGAGGCAGATCGTGGCGTCCTGGCAGTCTCCGTCCTACGGGTGGGAGCATGAACCCCAATGCTTGTGTCGCCTCTGCGTCCTGTCCGGGCTGCACGGTGCGGCGGCCGCTGGGCCGGAGACGCACCCAGAGGCCGCCTGACGAGAGCGACCGCCGCACCGAAACCCGGCTGGAGCGCGAGTCAGCGCCGCCCTGGACCACAGAGGCGAAGACGCAGCACAGCAGCACCCGCCTGCCGCGACCGTTCGAGGCCTGAGGAGACCATGACAAGTCCCGCCCAGACGAGGAAGACGATCGAGGGAGAGCGCGACCTCCTTGCGGCGGTGCTCGAGGCTGCGGACATGCTCATCGTAATCCTCGACGATCAGGGCCGCATCTTGCGCGTGAACCACGCCTTCGAAGTGGCCACAGGCTACCGTGGTGGAGACCTGCGAGGCAGGGACTTCCTCGACGCCCTGCCGATCCCCGAGGCGCGAGAACGTTCACCGACGGCCTCCGGAGCCTGCGAGCGGGCGGCGCGACGTTCGCTTTCGAGAACCACTGGCGAAGGAGCGGCGGCGAGCGCCTCCTGGTCAGCGGGTCGCTGAACGCCGCGCGCGACTCCGCGGGTGCACTCCAGTCCGTCATCGTCGCCGCCAGCGACGTGACCCGGCAGCGCGCGACCGAGGGCGAACTGCGCGCCGCTGCGCTGCATGACGACCTCACGGGGCTGCACAACCGGCGCGGCTTCGCGCTCCTGGCCGAACGGCGCCTCGTGGAGAGTCGCCGCTCGGGGGCGGCGCAGGCGCTGGTCTTCGCCGACGTCGACGACTTCAAAGCGGTCAACGATACCTACGGGCACGACGCCGGCGATCGCGCCCTCGTGCTTGCCGCTCGGGCGCTCACGGCTACCTTTCGCGAGGCTGACATCGTGGCCCGCATCGGCGGTGACGAGTTCGCCATCGTCGCCGACCTGGGAAGCAATGAGGACCATGACATCGATGCACTGTCAGCGCGACTGGAGCGGCAGATCGTGGGGCTGCTGGCGGACTCGGGTCTCGGCTTCGACCTCGCCTTGACTCTCGGCGTGAGCTACTCCCGAGCTCCGCAGGCGATCTCGCTGGACGAGTTGCTGCGCCAGGCCGATGAGTCCATGTACGAGCGCAAGCCCGGTCCAGCACGGGCCACGGGCGCACGTGTCGTCTGGCGGGCCGCGCAGCCCGGTGGGCAAGCGGGCGTCCAGGACACCGACGAGTCCAACACGGCGGCGTAGGCAGCGTGCTGGGTCATCCTGTTCGGTGGCCCGGACGAAGGCAGCGTTATCCTGTTCCCGGCCGACTCGCTCGGGACTTCTGGGGTGTGGTGCAGCAGCCTGCACGCCATTCGGCCCGGACGCCCGGTGGCCCGGTCCGGGCCGCTTGCCGCGCACAGAGGCCCGCCACCCGTGAGGGTAGCGGGCCTCCTTGCCTGAACCGCAAAGGCCAACGGTTGTGGTGGCCGCCGAAGGCGCACACTATAGAGGTGCCCGTCGCAGATGCTCGGCATGGCGCGGCACGGCACGTCAGGGATGAGCTTCCGGCGTGCCGCGCCGGGGAAGCGACAAGGTAGGCACGTCTTGGACGGCTGACTTGTCAGCATTCTCCCGAGATGTGGCGGGCATCTCCACGCTCGGGCAGGAGAGGCCCGCCACCCGTGAAGGCAGCGGGCCTCTTCTGTGACGCCACCGTTCGGGGACTTCGCCCACACGAACAGAAGCGAGACTAGAGGTGGGACGAGAACCGCGGCGGCCGCCCTGGAAGGCGGCCGGGGGGCGCCAGGCGATTGAGCTGCCGGCGCGGTGGTCTGATTCTGACGGTTCCTAAAATCGACCATAGCACCGGAGCCGCGACGGTGCGCCGTTGCATGGCGACCCGCCGGCAGTCCTCCGCACTTTGAGGTCGGCTACGACGGGCCGCAACGGCGCCGTAGAGGCCAGCGGGAGGCCCCAGCAAGGCTCCGAAGCGGTCTCCGGGTAGACAATCGCCACGGGGCGCAAGCTGGGCCGGGACGCTACTGCGCTTGGGAGACCTGCAGCACTGCCGGCGCAGACGCAATCGGCGCACCGCACTCACGGCAGAACTTCGCGCCGTCCCGCAGTTGGGCAGCGCATGCGGCGGAGGACCCGTCGCGTAGCGGGCGACGAGTCCTACTCGCCGCGAGCCTCATCCTTCTCTCAGCGGCCGCGTCCGCTTTGCGTTCTCTCGACCTGTCGAAGGCGCCGCACTTGAAGCTCAGGAAGGCTCCATAGAGCAATGCGACAAACAGATCAACGACAAGAAGCGCGTAGAGACCATCCGAACCCGAGCATCACAAGAATCAGGGCCAGGGCAAAGGCAAGAGAACACCACCGCATAAGGGTGGGGTGCCGATTGTAAAGACCCCCGGTGGTTCTCGCGCGGGTTCGCGGAAGCTTCGACGCCGGCACCGGCCGTCTCGCCTGCGGGGGGTGGGCCTTGGGGTAGGGAAGGCTGTCCCGTGGCGCGCCGTTTCTTGTGCCCGTTTGGTGCCCGGCTCCCTGCGGACGGGTATGGATTGGGGCGGCTCCTGCGGCTGAAGACCGAAAGTGGGTTCGACTCCCATGTCGCTCCGCCATCACGCCACAGACGCCGGCGCGAACGCGCCGGCGCACACGCGGAAACGACGACGGGGCCGGCGTTCGCCGGCCCCGTCGTCGTCACTCCGGGCGAGTGTGGCGGCCTGGTCGGGCCGCCGATCACCCGGGTCTTACCTGACGGTCAGCTTGTTGACCGCGGTGTTGCTGGCCTTGTTGCCCGCGGCGTCGGTCGCGGTCACGTAGAACTTGTACGTGCCCTTCGCCAGCTTGCAGGTGAAGCTCGCGCTTCTGGAGCGCGTTGACGGCCTTGGAGCCCGGCCTGAGGGTCTTGACGACCTTGCCGGCCTTGTTCTTGATCTTGATGACGGCGGTCGCGGTGCCGAGGTTGGGGGCGGCGTCGTTGACCTGGTACTTCAGGGTCGCCTTCTTGCCCTTGACGACCTTGGCTGCGCTTCGGCGCGAGAGTGGTCGGCGCCACGGTGTCGACGGTCCCACCGCTGCTGCTGACGGTGATCTGGTAGGTCGTGGAGGTCGCCTGGCCGGAGCCGGGCGTGCCCTTGGCGCCCCACACCTTGTACGTGTACGTGCCGGCCGCGCCCGGCGCCTTCATGCTGGCGGTGAGCGGCGAGGTGCCGGGGCCGCCGGCGATGCTCACGGCAGGAGTCGACGCATCGTTGGCGCTGATCCAGTAGCCGGCCTTGCCGGAGGAGCTGAGCCCGACGGTGACCTGGACGCTGTACGCCTCGCCCGGGTTGAGGGTCGGCTTGCTCGGGGTCGCGGTCACCGTGCCGGACGGCGTGGCTGAGTGACAGGCGGAGCAGGTCTTCTGGTAGCTCGGCAGCGCCTGGGCGGGCTTCGCACCGACCACGGCCACTGTGAGGGCGATGGCGGCGGCTGCGACGCCGAAGGCGGCGACGAAATGGAACGAAGTGCGTCTGGTCACGGGCTCTCCTGACTTCGGGTTCGGGACGGCCTGACTCGGTTCGCAATGGAGTGGCCTAATGCACGAAATACGGTAGAAGAGGTCGTCTTGGGGCGTCAACCGAATCAGGCCTTCAGGCCATTAAGAGCTATGTAGCAAAGGTAAAGGCATCTCCAAGACGGGCAAAGGCATGTCCAAGTCAGGCACGTTAGGATGGTCCGGATGAATGAACGACCGACCATCTACGAGTCGGCGGCGCGCCGGCGAAAGCGCCGACTGCGCGGCGTGGCGATCGGCGCGCTGGTCGCCGTCGTCCTGGTCGCGGCTCTGGCCGCCGGGGCCGTGGTCTGGCTGCGCGACGGCGGCGGCGCCGCGGCCGGCACGGCGAGCCACGCGGCGTCACCGGAGGCTTCAGCAGCAGCGCCGGCGCCGGTTCTCCGGCTGTCCCGGCTCGGCGCCGTCGCAGTGCACCGCGGCGAGAAGGCGACGATCCGCTACCGCCTCACCGGGCCGTCGGGCGCGGCGGCGTCGGTGACCCTGGTCGTGACGGGCGCCGCCGGTCAGCAGGGTCAAGGCCCGGCGGCTGACGGACGCCGCCGCGGCCGGCGAGTGGCTCGAGGCGGCGGTCCCCATCGACCTCGAGCCGGGCCGCTACACCTACGAGCTGCGGCTCGGCGCCGCCGACGTGCCGGTCGGCGCCGGCCCGTCCCCCGGCACGGCGTCCCCCGGCTCGGCGGCCGTCACTGCGTCGGCGACGCTGAAGGTGCTCCCGCCGCTCCCGCCCGGGTTCCCCGGGAAGAAGGCGGTCGCGGCCGCCGAGGAGTGGATCTCCGGCCGCGACGGCGACGTGGCGTTCGCCGTCGTCGACACCAACGGCGAGGACGCCGGCGGCTATCGCCAGCACGAGCCCTTCCAGCTGGCGAGCCTGTCCAAGGCGATCATGCTGGTCGCCTCCCTGCGTGAAGACCCCACGCCCGACTCGACCACCGAGGCCACGCTGACCAGGATGATCACCGAGTCCGACAACGGCGCCGCCTACACCATCTTCGCGCAGGTCGGCGCCAAGGGCATGCGCGCCGTGGCCAGGGATGCCGGCATGCAGGACTACGAGCAGGGCTCGGGCTGGGTCGACACGCGCGCTTCCGCCTGGGACGAGGCGCGCCTCTTCTCACAGTTCGAGAAGCTGGTGCCCGCCGCGGGACGCAGCCTCGCGCGGCGGCTGCTCTCGAGCGTCATCCCCATCCAGCGCTGGGGCATCCCCGCGGCGGCCGGGCCCGAGGGCTGGACCAGCTACTTCAAGGGCGGCTGGCTGGGCATGGACAACAAGCTCATGGTCCAGGCCGCCTGGCTGGAGAAGGGCAAGAAGCGCTGGGCGCTCGCGGTGATGAGTGACGAGAACGCCACGCGCTCCTACGGCTGGGACACGCAGAAGGGCGTCACGGGGCTGCTGCTCGGGCAGGAGCCCACGCCGGCGTATCTGGCGGTCGTGCTGGAATGACCGCCGCAGGCTGGGTCATCGACGGGTGCGCCGAAGGGGCACCCGTCAATGATCCGTCAAGTACGCGTCAGCTCTCCGGGTAGTCGATCGCCTCGACGGTCAGCCGGAGGTCGCCGGCCGGCCGCCGCCAGAGCACCGTCTTGCCCACGCGCGCATCGACCAGCGCCTCGGCGAGCGGCGAGACGTAGCTGATCTTGCCCTCTCTGAGGTCGGCCTCGTCCTCACCCACGATGGTGAACGTCCGCCGGTCGCCGCCGGGCTGGCTCACGGTGACGGCGGCGCCGAACGCCACCTTGCGGCGCGGCTGCCGGGCCATGTCCACGGGGATCGCGCTCTCCAGCCGTGCCGTGAAGTAGCGCAGGTCGCGGTCCACGTACGTGAGTTCGTCTCCAGGGTCATCCCCTTCGAGCAGTTCCAGCCGGCGCGTCTCGAGCTCGCCCACCTTGGCCTCGAGCTGTCGCAGGCCGGCAGGCGTCACGTAGTTGTCGTGCTCGCTGACCTGTCGCTCCGGAAGACTCTCGGCGGGCGCGCCCTCGTCCGGTTCCTTGACGAACGCTCTGTTCATTGCGGGGCTCCGATCGGGGTTACATCCAGTGTTCCCTTCGACGCCCTCGTCCGCACTCCCTCGCGATTGGGTAGATAGGGGACGAGACGGGTCCGGGGCCCGGCCCCGCAACGGCGATGGAGGGTGACGATGTTGGACAAGCGGATGCAGGACGCCATCAACAGCCAGATCAACTGGGAGTTCTACTCCGGCTACCTCTACCTCTCCATGGCGAGCCAGTTCTCCGAGACCGGCATGTCGGGTGGCCAGAACTGGATGACGGTGCAGTACCAGGAGGAGCTGGCGCACGCGCGCATCATGTTCACCTACGTGCTCACGCGCGGCGGACGCGCGATCCTCGAGGCCATCGAGCAGCCGCAGACGGAGTGGCCGAACGGGCTGGCGATGTTCCAGGAGGCGCTCGCCCACGAGGAGAAGGTCACGGCGCGCATCCACGACCTGGCGTCGCTGGCGCTCGAGCTCAAGGACCACGCCACGTACAACTTCCTCCAGTGGTTCATCGCCGAGCAGGTCGAGGAAGAAGAGACCGCGATGGACATGGTGCAGAAGTTCAAGATGGCGGGCGAGCACCCCGCCGGCCTCTACCAGCTCGACAAGGAACTGGCGACGCGCGTGTACAACGCTCCGTCGCCGCTCGTCGCGCTGGACGCCGCGACCGCCTGAGCGGCGCGCCAGGGCGCGGCTACAGGGGCCGGACCATCAGCAGGCAGGGGTCGTCCGGCCCCCAGACCTCGGTGATCACCTCGAGCGGGCGGAAGCCCGCAGCGGCGTAGAACGCGCGCGTCGCCGCGTAGCCGGGGTCGGGGTGGCTCGGGGCGAGCGTCTTCACGTGCAGCAGCGAGAGCCCTCGGCGCGGGCGTACGATGCCGCGCGCTCGACGAGCGCGCGGCCGGTCCCGCGCCGGTGCCAGGCGGGCAGGACGCCCATGACGTGGAGCTCCAGGGCGTCCTCGCTGGTCTCCTTCAGCGTGACGAAGCCGACCACCCGGTCCGGCCGGACCTGCTGACTGCCCGGACGCTCCTCCCGGTCGCAGCTCGGACCGGGGAGGACGGCGACGAGGGTCGGCAGCTCGTCGGCCGCCTGGGCGTACTCCACCAGCGCCGACTCGATCCCGAACCAGCCGGGGAGGGCGCGGAGGATGCGCTCCGCCGCCGCGCCCTGGCCGAGCAGCGGACCGCGGATGCGGAGCGGGGACTCTCCCCGCGCCTCGCCTGCCGTCGCGCCGCCGTCCACGGCGGCCTCAGGTCACGTCGCGGCGCAGGGAGATGAAGACCGCCGCGACGCTCACGATGGCGATGTAGAGAATGCTCACCATGAACGCCTGCGGGCGGGTGAGCATGTCCGTGGTGACGGCGCCGCCGCTGACCTGTCCGGCGCTCACCGTGTCGAACACGGTGAAGGGCAGCCAGCGGCCGATCGCCGGCTTGAGGACGACGATGATGTTCTCCACGGCGAGCGCCCAGATCAGGACGCCGGCCACGGTGATGATCTGGGCGCGGAACAGTGCGCCCAGGGCGACGCCGAAGGTGGTGATCAGCCCGGCCACGACGATCTGCCGGGCGTAGTCCCCGAGGGTGCTTCCGCCCGTCGCGTCGATCGAGACGCCGCGAATGGCTCCGCCGAGGCGGATCACCACGTAGACGAGAACGACCGCCACCACCATCGTCACGATGCCGACGACGGCGTAGACGACCAGCTTCATGGCCATCACCTGCCAGCGGCGCGGCGTGACCAGGTACGAGTAGGTGATGGTGCCGTGCCGGTACTCGTTGGTCATGCCGAGGATGCCGAACACGAGCAGCACGAGCGGCACCAGGGCGCTCGCGGTGTTGAGAAACCCGGCGACCCCGTCCGTCTCCAGCCAGTCCTTGGGCACCGCGAAGATCAGCACCGTCAGCGGGACGAGCGTGACCACGCAGGATGACGATGAAGAGGCCGAGGGCCGTGCGCGTGCTGCGCAGCTTGAGCAGCTCGGCGCGGGCGAGGGCGATCACTGCTCCCTCCGCGTGCCGGCGATCTGCAGGAAGAGCTCTTCCAGGCTCGGCTGCTCGGTGAGCAGCTCGTGGAGCGCGATGCCGTGGCCGTGCGCGATGTCGCCGACCTCGGCGGCCGAAGGCCCGCGCACCGCGAGCGCGTCGTTCAGGCGGTTGACGGCCGCGCCGGCGGAGATGAGCGCGGCCTCAAGCCTTTCCGCCTGCGGCGAGCGCGCACGGACCACTGGCTGCGTCGACGCGGTCAGCTCGTGGATCGGGCCCTGGGCGAGGAGCTTTCCCTTGCTCATGATGAGGATGTCGTCGACGGTCTGCTCGACTTCCGCCAGGACGTGGCTCGAGACCACCACCGTCCGACCCTCGGTGGCGAGCTTGCGCAGGAACGTGCGCAGCCACAGCATCCCCTCCGGGTCGAGGCCGTTGGCCGGCTCGTCGAGGATGAGGACCTCGGGGTCGCCGAGGAGCGCCGCCGCCAGCGCGAGGCGCTGCTTCATGCCGGTCGAGTAGCCCTTGACCGCGCGCTTCGCCGCGCCTTCCAGCTCGACCAGCGCGAGCGTCTCGTCCACGCGCGCGTCGGAGACGCCGGCGCCGGTGGCGATCACGCGCAGCGCGTTGCGCCCGGAGCGGCCGGGATGGAAGCCGGAGGAGTCGAGGAGCGCGCCGACCCGTGCGGCGGGCGCGCGCAGCTCGCGGTAGCGGCTGCCGAGGATCGTCACCGTCCCCGCCGTCGGGCGTACGAGGTCGAGGATCATGCGCAGGGTGGTCGTCTTGCCGGCGCCGTTGGGGCCGAGCACGCCGGTGATGGTGCCCGCCTCGATCGCGAAGCTCACGTCGTCGACGGCGAGGACCTTCTTGCCGAAGCGCTTGGACAGGTGCTCGGCCTTGATGACGGGCATGAGGCCTCCAGATCGGTGGCGGGCGTGGATCGCCCTCGCGGAGTCTATACGAGGAGCGCGGCTCTCCCTGCGGGCGGCCGCGCCGGGACCAAGCTCACGGCTGCAGCGACCGGGCGTAGAGCTCCCAGTGTCCGCTGCGGTCGTCGGCCCAGTACACGCTGCCGGCCACGATGACGGGGCTGGCCTGGCGGCCGTCCCCGGCGCTGATGGTGCTCGCCTTGCCGGCGCCGAAGTCGTAGACCCACACCTGGGAGCCGGTCGCCTCGCGCGTGGTGACCCACGCGGCGTACCGGCGGCTCACGACGAGCGACGAGACGGTCCCCGCGACTCGGCACAGCACCTTCGAGCGCCTCGAGTGGCGGTCCCACGAGACCACGGCGGTGGAGTGGCGGCCCACGTGGGCCGCCCAGAGGATGCGGTCACGGTCGATCGCGACCGCCGTGCCCGTCGCGGCCAGCTTGTGGCGGGCGGCGCCGGTGTACGACCCCGCCCACACGGCTCCGGACTTGCCGTGGCCGGCGATCCAGACGGCCCAGTTGCCCCAGGCGGCGATGGCGCGGACGTGGCCGTCGGCCGTGATGGAGTACTCCTCGTCGGTCAGCGAGTTGCTGCCGCGGATGAGGTCGCTGTCGCCGGCGCCGCCGGGCTCGACCCAGAGCACGCTCTCGCCGGCGACGGTGGGGTCGCTCCCTGCCTGGGCGACGGTCCAGCGGCGCGTGCTGGCGGCGTCGTAGGCCTGGATCTGCGGCTGCCCGGCGCCGCGGCGGCCGGCCCAGGCCGCCCAGGCGATCACGTCGCCGGAGGCGCTGGGGAAGCCGGCCGACTTGCCGGTCGCCGACCGCCCGAGGACCCGGCCGGTGCGCTGCGTGCGCACGTCGTAGGACCACAGTCCGGCGACCGAGGGGCTCGGATCGCGCTGCTCCCACAGCACGGCTGGTGTCAGTCGCGGTGAGCCCCATGGGCTCGACCGGCCAGGCCAGACGTCCGATGGGGTGCGCGACGCCCCGGGCGGCTGTGGAGGACTCGGCCGAGGCCTGGGTGGGGCCGGGGAGCACGCCGGTGGTGTAGGCGAAGTACGGCGGGCACGGCCGCGAGGGCGAGGAACGCGGCCACGACCACGAGTCTCAGTCTCACGGCTCACACCTCCCGGCGGCTCTGCAGCCGCCCCCGACTGCCCCTGCGCGCCGCTCCAGGCGTGGCACGCGCCGCTTGTCTTCCCCGTGCAGACCGTCCAAAACGTGCGGCGCCGTTCAGCGCCGGCCCTGGCGATGATGGGTATCGGCAGGGAGGCGCCGGTGGATGAACGCGCGCCGCGCGCCGACCGCCGGGGTCGAGCGGCCGGCCTCGCCGGGTCAGGCCACGCCGGCGCCGGACGCCAGGCGGTCGAGCGTCCGCAGCGTCTCCTCGTCCAGGGTGAACGCCGGGCCCGCCGCCCGGATCTCGGCGAGGCGGGCGCGTACCCGCTCCAGCAGCGTCGGGCTGCCGGCGGCGGACCAGCGGTCGAAGGTGCTCTGGTCGATCAGCGACGCGCGCCAGAACTCGCGGAAGTGCCGCCGCGTCATCTTCGTGCCGAGGTGGTTGCCGCCGGGGCCGACGGCCGCGACCTCGGCGAGCGCGAGTGCCTCGTCGGTCACCGGCAGCTCGGTGAGCAGGGCGCGGGCGTAGCCGGCGACCTCGTCGCCGAGCACGAGCCCCTCGAGCGCGCTCTGCAGGCCGCTCTCGAGGTAGCCGACGTCGTGGAGCAGCGTCGCTCGCGAGAGCGCGCCCATGATCGTGGCGATGCCCACCTCGAGCGCCCACTGCTCGTCCAGCGCCTTGCTGTCGGAGTGGCCGGCGTAGTGCCAGCTCGGGAGGCCGTACCAGCGGATCAGGTCCAGCTGCGCCTGGTTGCCGAGGAACACGCCGGGCGAGTTGTAGACCTCCACGGCGTACTGCATGTTCATCACGCCCGTGCCGACGCCCATGACGAAGGGGGCGCCGGCCTTGCCCAGCTGGTGCACGACGAGGCCGGCGAGCACCTCGGCGTTGGCCACGGCCACGCACGCCGAGAGCGACGCCGGCCCCTGCGCGCCGGCCGACACGGACGGCGCGAGCACCAGCGGGACGTCGAGGTCGGCGCAGGCGAGCGCCTTGGTGCAGCAGACGTCGTCGAGCTGCAGCGGCGGCGAGCTCATGGCGAGGCAGGCGAAGCTGCCGGCCTCGCCGGCCGCCGCCGCCATCTCGTGCATGGTGTACAGCGTCTCGCCGCCGAAGGGGCTCGAGACGACGATCGGCTTGCGTGTGCCGCGCAGCATGGCGCCGAACTGGACGACGTCCACCACCTCGTTGGCGACGTCGTCCGGCAGCGCCATGCTCATCACGAAGTCGACGTTGGGCAGCGCCTCGGCGACGCGCGCGGCGGCCTCGACGTCGGCGAGCAGCGCGCGCCGGCGCTTGCCCGTCTCCGGATCGGAGACGTAGAGGCAGTCGGGTCCGCTGCCGAAGTACCCGGCGCCGTCACGCAGCTCGAGCGGCGTGGTGTCGCCGCCGCGCGGCCGCAGCGTCCAGGCGCGCGGGGCGCTTGCGACGGCGTCTTCGACGAGCGCGGCGGGCAGCCGGACCCGCCGCCCGTCGACTGCGGCGCCGGCGGCGGCGAACAGGCCGCGTGCGTGCTCGTCCTTCACGTCGACGCCGGTCTGCTCCAGCACCGCCAGCGACGCCTGGTGTACGCGGCTGCAGGCGTCGTCGTCCCAGACCCTGAGTGTGGCTCGGTTCACGGTGATCCCCTTCGTAGGTGGTCCTTCGGCGGTGGTCGAGCGGTGAGTGGCCGCCGGGCTCGCGCGCTTCGCGCGGCCCTTCGGCGGCCGGTCCTGCTGTGGCGTCAGCAGGGTCCGCGTTCGCTGAAGACCTTGAACCAGAGACCGCCGAAGTAGCGGCCGGGGCGTGCGTGGCGGAACAGGCTGTGGGCGGCCGTGAGCTGCTCGCTGCGCAAGGGGCGCGCGGCGTGACGGCCTCCGGTCTCGATGCTGAACCTGTGCCCCACGGGCGGCTCCTTCGGGAACGCGCACGGCGGTGCGCAGCCGCCAGTAGACGACACCTGCCGGGAGCGAGTCAAGGCGGGCCCTGCCGAAGTGGACAGTGCCGGGCCCGGGGTCACGCGGAGTCGCGGCCGAGCCACTCCTCCTCGAGCATCGCCATGTAGTAGGCGTTCCAGTACTTGCCGCCGGCGCGGCGCGCCTCGACGAGGTGACCCTCGGTCTTGAAGCCGAGGCCCTTGTACATGCTGAGGGCGGCGACGTGGAACTCGAGCACGTAGAGGTCCACGCGATGCAGGGACATCTCGCCGAAGGCGACGTCCAGCACGCGGCTGACGATCTGCGCGCCGATGCCCTTGCCGCGCGCGGCCGGGTCGCCGACGAGGAGTCTCGAGATCGAAGCCGACCGGTTCTTGCGATCGACGCGGCTGAGCTCGGCGTGCCCCACGACCTCACCGGAGGCGTCGTCGACGGCGGCGAAGAGGCGTCGCGTCGCGTCCGTGCCCTCGGCTTCGGCCAGATGCGCCTCCAGCTGCGCCTCGGTCAGCGGATAGTCGAACGCCGTGCCCGCCCAGCGCACGAAGAAGTCGGGTCCGCCCGAGTTGACCCAGCCGATGAGACGAGCGATGTCGTCCCGGGTGAACTCCCTCAGGGTGATGTCCATTGCGGCACGGTCCTTCCGCTCAGCCGAACGTGTCGATCTTGCAGGTGCCGCCCGGTCCCGCCAGGATCAGCAGGGCGTCGCCCACCTGGATGCGCACGTCCTTGCCCGGCATCACCAGGTCGGTGCCGCGCAGGAGCGCGACCGGGAAGCAGCCCTCCGGCACGCCGAGGTCGTCGAAGGTCTTGCCGGCGAGCTTGCCGTCCTCCGTCGCCGTCATCGCGCTCAGCGTCACTTCGCCCTCGCGCAGGTCGAGCAGGCGGACGAGGTCGGTGAGGGTCGCCTCCTCCTCGATGATGCGCGTCACGATCTGCGCCGCGTCGATGGCCACGTCCACACCCCAGCTGCGGTTGTACAGCCAGCGGTTGCGCGGGTTGCGCACCGTGCCGATGACCCGCTTCACCTTGAACTCGTTCTTGGCGAGGAGGCAGCCGACGAGGTTGTCCTCGTCGTCCCCGGTCGCCGCGACGAAGACGTCGGCGCGGTCGACGCCGGCCTCGAGCAGCACGCCCGGTTCGTCGATGTCGCCCAGCAGCACGGTGACTTCCTTCCAGCCGGCGAACGCCTCGGTCATAGCCTGGAAGCGCGCGGGATCCTTCTCGATCATCGTGACGTCGTGCCTCTCGCTGACGTACTTGGTGACGCGCCTGCCCAGCGTCCCGCCTCCTCCGACGAAGACCTTCATGCCTTCCACCCCATCATCTTCTGGAACTTCTCGACGGCGCCCTGGTGCACGAGCGCGTAGACCTGATCGTCCTCCTGGAACTCCGTCCCGGAGACCGGCAGCATGGCCTTGCCCATCCTCACGATGAGCCCGACCCTGATCTCGCCGAGGATGCGCAGGTCGTTGACCGGCTTGCCGATGAGGTGCCTCGGGACGAAGGCGGCGATCATCTCCACCTCGCCGTTGCCGTAGCTCTCCTCACGTTCGACGTTGCCGCTCACGAGGAACTCGATGATGCGGCCGGCGCTCCACGCCGTGGGCGCGAACGTCTGGATGCCGTAGTGCCGGTAGATCTCGGCGCGCTGCGGGTCGTAGATGCGGCTCACCACGTCCGGGACGCGGTAGACCTCCTTGGCGATGCGCGCGCTCACGGCGTTGGTGTTGTCGCCGGACGTCGCGGCGACGAGCGCGTCGGCCTCGGCGATGCCGGCCTCTTCGAGGACGTCACGGTCGAACGCATACCCCTTGATGGTGCTGCCGCTGAAGCCGTGGGGCAGCAGCCGGAACGCCTGCGGGTCCTTGTCGATCACGACCACCTCGTGACCCTGCCGGGCCAGGGCGGCCGCGGTGTACGCTCCGACGCGGCCGCAGCCGACGATGATCACCTTCATCAGGCTGTCTCCCTCCCGGTTGAAGTGGTGGGCGCCGTGACGCTGCGGGCGTCCTTGCGGCGCAGGAACCATTTTCTCGCTTCTTCGGCGAAGAACAACGTGACGGCGGCGATGACGAGGAAGCCCCAGTCGGCCAGCGTCAGCGGCGCCGTCTTGAAGATGTTCTGCAGGAACGGGACGTAGGAGATGGCGCACATGATGCCGATGCCGATGACCTGGCCGACGACGAGGAAGTGGTTGGTGAAGACGCCCGATCTTGAAGAGCGACTCGCGCTCGGTGCGGCAGCCGAAGCCGTTGGCGACCTGGCCGGCGACGATCGCCGCCTGCGTCATGGTGAGCGCCTCGCGGTAGATCAGCGTAGTGCGGGTTCGACGGGTCCATCCAGCTGGCGTCGCCCCAGTGCCAGCCGTTGGAGAGCAGGACGTAGAGGAACCCGGTCACGGCGAAGACCGACTGGATGGCGCCGATGTAGGCGACGCGCCTGAGCGTCGCCCGGCTCAGGAGGCGCTCGCTGCGCGGCCGCGGCGGCCGGTCCATGACGTCGGCCTCCGGGCTTCTCGACGCCCAGGGCGAGGCCCGGCAGCACGTCGGAGCCGAGGTCGATGGCGAGCACCTGCAGGGCGCCGAGGGGGACGAGGCCGAGCCCGGTGACGGTGGCGAAGACGAACGGGAACAGCTCGGCCATGTTGTGCGAGAAGATGTACGTGATCATCTTCTTGACGTTGGCGTAGACGCCGCGGCCCTGCTCGACCGCCTTGATGATGCTGGCGAAGCTGTCGTCGAGCAGGATCATGGTCGCGGCCTCGCGGGCGACGTCGGTGCCGCGTGAGGCCCATGGCGACGCCGATGTCGGCCTTCTTGAGCGCCGGCGCGTCGTTGACGCCGTCGCCGGTGACGGCGACGATCAGGCCGAGGTCCTTGAGCGCGCTCACGACCTCCATCTTGTGCTCGGGCGCGACCCTCGCGAAGATCACGTCCTGGTCCTTCTGCAGCTCCGCCTGGAGGTCGCCCTCCGTCCATCTCCTCGAGGTCGACGCCGGTGATGACGCGCACGTGCTTGTCGCCGCGCACGATGCCGATGCGGCGGGCGATGGCCTCGGCCGTGAGCCCGTAGTCGCCGGTGACCATGATGATGCGGATGCCGGCGCCGAGGGCCTCGTCGACCGCCGCGCTCACTTCCGGGCGCGGCGGGTCGATCATCCCGACGAGGCCGAGGAACGTCAGGTCGGTCTCGACCGTGTCCGGCGTGTAGTCGGTGAGCTCGTTCGGCAGGCTCGCGCTCGCAGACGGCGAGCACGCGCAGCGCCTGCCGCGACATGGCGTCGTTCTGCGCCGTGATCTGCTCGCGGCGCTCGTCGGTCATGGGGAGGACGTCGCCGTCCACGCGCAGGTGCGTGCAGCGCCCGAGGGTCTCCGAGGGCGCACCCTTGACGAAGGCGTGCTGGCCGTCGCCCTCGACGTGCACGACGCTCATGCGCTTGCGCACGCTCTCGAACGGCAGCTCGTAGATCTTGGGCCGTTCGATCAGCTCCGCCTGCAGGTCGAAGCCGGCCTTCTGCGCGGCGACCAGCAGGCAGCCCTCGGTGGGGTCGCCGATCACGCGCCAGCCGTCGTCGTCCTTGGGCGGCAGCACCTTGGCGTCGTTGCAGAAGGTCATGGCGCGCAGGAACGGCTCCAGCCGCCGGCGCGCCTCGTCCTTGCCCAGCGTGGTGTCGCCGACCACGAAGTCGCCGTCGGGCGCGTAGCCGGCGCCGGTCACCTCGAAGTCGTCGCCGTCGGCCCAGACGGCCTTGACCGTCATCTCCGCCTTGGTCAGCGTCCCGGTCTTGTCGGTGGCGATGACGTTGGTGGAGCCCAGCGTCTCGACGGCGCCGAGGTTCTTGATCAGCGCCTTGGCCTTGGCCATGCGCTGGACGCCGACCGAGAGCGCGACCGACAGGGTCGCCGGCAGGCCCTCGGGCACCAGGGCGACCATGACGCCGAGGGCGAACAGCAGCGCTCCGACCCAGTCGAGGCCGAAGCACCTTGCCCATGAAGAACAGCGCGACGCCGCAGACCACGGCGATGATCGACACGGTGCGCGCCATGATGTCGATCTCGTTCATCAGCGGCGACTTGTCGTCGGAGACGCCGGCCGTGAGCGAGTAGATCTTGCCGAACTCGGTCTTGAGGCCGGTGGCGAACACGACCGCCCGGCCGGTGCCCGAGGCCACGCTCGTGCCCATGAACACGAGGTTCGGCATGTTGATGGTCGCCAGCTCCTCCTCGACGATCGCGTCGGCCGTCTTGCGCACCGCGTCCGACTCGCCGGTGAGGGCGATGTTGTTGGTCGAGAGCTCGTACTGGCGCACCAGGCGGGCGTCGGCGCTGATGCTGTCGCCCTCCTCGAGGACGATGATGTCGCCGGGGACGAGCTCGGCGGCGGCGACGATCGTCACCTCGCCGTCGCGGATGACCTTGGCGTTCGACGGCACGAGCTTCTGCAGCGCCTCGGTGGCCTTCTCGGCCCGGTACTCCTGGAAGAAGCCGATGGTCGCGTTGAGCAGCACGACGGCGATGATCGCGATCGTGACGTTGATGTTGTCCTGGCGGCTGGCGCCGGTCGACAGCATGGCGGCGACGAAGACGAGCACCGCCGCCACCTCGAGCATGATCGCGAAGAGGCTGGTGAACTGGTCGAAGAACTTGAAGATGATCGGCCGGCTGACCTTGGCCGGCAGGACGTTCTTGCCGTGCTTGGCCAGCCGCGCGAACGCCTCGTCCTCGGTGAGGCCCTGCGGCGAGGTGCCCAGCGCCTCGTAGACGTCGTCGTCGGGCAGCGTCCAGATGTCGGGTGTCGGTGTCGTCATGGCAGTCGAACGCGCCCTCGCGGGCGCGCTCACGACAGTGTAGTCCGGTCAGTGCAGCCTAGTCGAGGACCGGCATCAAGAGACCGTTAAGGCGGGACATGCGGGTATTAAGAATGCATAAAGAGGGCATGGCGCAGCGGGCTCATCACTCGCGTCGCGCGCCCCCGGGAGCCGGTCTCAGGCCTCCGACGGGACGGGCGGCGACTTGCTCGGATCGGCCACGACCAGGACGTCGATGTGGTCGACCTCGCGGATGATGTGCGCGATGCGCGACCCGCGGACGATCTCGCTCATCCGGGAGCGGCGGGACTGGCCGAGGACGATGTAGGTGATGCGATGCTCCTGGGCGAACCGCAGGATCTCCTCCGCCACCGCGTCGCCCTCCACCTCGACGCTCTTCCCGCCCAGCTCCTCGGCGAGCTCGAACAGCTGCTCGATCTCCCGCCTGCCGCCGACCTGGGCGTGCGTGCGCACGTGCAGCACCCAGAAGCGCCCCTGGAAGCGCTTCGCGAGCCGGTGGCCTCTGCGGATGAGCTTGGCGGCGACGCCGTTGGGCCGGATGCAGATCAGGATGCGCTCCTCGGCGGCCCAGGGGTGCAGCGCCTCCTCTCCCTGCGTGATGCGCTCGAGGAACTCGTCGACCTCCTCGGCGGTCTTGCGCAGGGCCAGCTCGCGCAGAGCGACCAGGTTCTCGCGCTTGAAGAAGTTGGCCAGCGCGCCGGGGATCTTGTCGAGGTCGTAGACGACGCCGCGCCGCAGGCGGTTGAGCAGCGCGGCGGTCGTGAGGTCCACGAGCACGACCTCGTCGGCCGTGTCGATCACGGCGTCCGGGACGGTCTCCTGCACGCGGACGCTGGTGATGTCGTACACGGTGTCGTTCAGGCTCTCGACGTGCTGGATGTTGACCGTGGTGATGACGTTGATCCCGGCGGCCTGGATCTCGGCCACGCTCTGCCACCGCTTCTCGTGCCGCGCGCCGGGGATGTTGGTGTGCGCCAGCTCGTCGACCAGCACCCACTCCGGCCGGCGCGCGATCACGGCGTCGGTGTCGAGTTCCTCGAACTCCTTGCCGCGGTAGGTGAGGCGCTTGAGCGGCACCTGCTCGAGACCCTCGACCATCTCGGCCGTCTCCTCGCGGCCGTGCGTCTCGACGAAGCCGATGACGACGTCCTCGCCGCGCGAGCAGCGCCGGTGCGCCTCGCCGAGCATCGTGAAGGTCTTGCCGACTCCGGGTGCGTACCCGAGGAAGACCTTGAGGCGGCCGCGCTTGCGCAGTGTCCGCAGCGAGTAGACCTCGTCGGCCGACTCCTCGGCGGACATCGTCAGCCTCCGTGAGCCGCGTCGAGTGCGAGGTTCAGCTCGAGCACGTTGACGCGCGGCTCGCCGAGGAAGCCGAACGTGCGGCCGGTGGTGTGCGCGGCCACCAGCCGCAGGACCGCGGCGAGGCTCATGCCGCGCGCCGCGGCCACGCGCGGAGCCTGCGCGCGCGCGTTGGCGACGGTGATGTCCGGGTCGAGCCCGCTGCCGGACGTCGTGACCATGTCGACAGGAACGTTCCCGTCTCCGCAGCCCCGGGTCCTGCCGCACCGCCTGGTCGACCGCGGCGCTGACGCGGTCGATGAGCGCGCGGTTCGTCGGTCCGAGGTTGGAGGCGGACGACGCCATGGCGTCGTAGCCCTTGCCGGCCGCCGAGGGTCGCGGCTGGAAGTACTTGGCCTGGGTGAATCCCTGGGCGATCAGGCTCGAGCCGACGACCTGGCCGTTCACCTTCACGAGGCTGCCGTTTGCCGCGCCCGGAAAGACGACCTGGGCGATGCCGGTGATGACCAGTGGATACAGGAGGCCGAGCAGGATCGCGGTCAGGATGGTCATGCGGATCGCGATGTTCAGATGGTTCCTCATCGTCGTCTGCCCTCAGCTCGTCAGGTGGAACGCCACAAGGAGCATGTCGATGAGTTTTATCCCGATGAACGGCGCGATGACTCCACCGAGCCCGTAGACGAGCAGGTTGTAGCGCAGGAGCGCCGCCGCCGGGATCGCGCGGAACTTCACGCCGCGCAGCGCCAGCGGGATCAGCAGCACGATGATGATGGCGTTGAAGATGACCGCCGCGAGGATCGCGCTGTTGGCGGAGTGCAGGCGCATGACGTTGAGTCCCGCGAGCTCCGGGAACGCGACCATGAACATCGCCGGGATGATGGCGAAGTACTTGGCCACGTCGTTGGCGATGCTGAAGGTCGTGAGCGCGCCGCGCGTGATGAGCAGCTGCTTGCCGATCTCCACGATCTCGATGAGCTTGGTGGGGTTGGAGTCGAGATCGACCATGTTGCCGGCCTCTTTGGCGGCCATGGTCCCGGTGTTCATGGCGACGCCGACGTCGGCCTGCGCGAGCGCCGGCGCGTCGTTGGTGCCGTCGCCGGTCATCGCGACGAGCTTGCCCTGCTGCTGCTCGCGCTTGATGAGCTCCATCTTGGTCTCCGGCGTGGCCTCGGCGAGGAAGTCGTCCACGCCGGCCTCCTCGGCGATCACCGCCGCGGTGAGCGGGTTGTCGCCGGTGATCATCACGGTGCGGATGCCCATGGCGCGCATCTGGTCGAAGCGCTCGCGGATGCCGCCCTTGACGATGTCCTTGAGGTGGATGACGCCGAGGGCGCGGTCGTCCATCGCCACGGCGAGCGGGGTGCCGCCCTGGCCGGAGACCTGCGCCAGCGTAGACTCGAGTTCGGACGGCACCTCGCCGCCGTGCTGCCGGACCCAGGCGAGGACCGCGTCGCCGGCGCCCTTGCGGATCGAGTGGCCGTCGAGGTCGATGCCGCTCATGCGCGTCTGCGCCGTGAACTCGACGAACTCGGCGTGCTCCGGGTCGATGTGACGGCCGCGGATGCCGAACTGCTTGGCCAGCACCACGACGGAGCGGCCCTCCGGCGTCTCGTCGGCGAGCGAGCGCCAGCTGGGCGGCGTCGGCGAGCTCCTCGACGGTGACCCCCGGCATGGGGATGAACTCCGACGCCTGGCGGTTGCCGAGCGTGATCGTGCCGGTCTTGTCGAGGAGCAGCACGTCGACGTCGCCGGCGGCCTCCACAGCGCGCCCCGACATGGCGAGGACGTTGTGGCGCACGAGGCGGTCCATGCCGGCGATGCCGATCGCCGAGAGCAGACCGCCGATGGTCGTGGGGATCAGGCAGACGAGCAAGGCGATCAGGATCGTCACCGAGACCTTCGCGTCGCTGTAGATGGCGAAGGGCTGCAGGGTGACGATCACGATGAGGAAGATGAGCGTGAGCCCGGCGAGGAGGATGTTGAGCGCGATCTCGTTGGGCGTCTTCTGCCGCTCGGCGCCCTCGACGAGCGCGATCATGCGGTCGAGGAAGGTCTGGCCCGGGTCGGACGTGATCCGCACCTTGATCCGGTCGGAGAGCACGCGCGTGCCGCCGGTGACGGCGCTGCGGTCGCCGCCGCTCTCGCGGATGACCGGCGCCGACTCGCCGGTGATCGCCGACTCGTCGACCGAGGCGATGCCCTCGATGACGTCGCCGTCGCCGGGGATGATCTCGCCGGCGACGACCACCACGATGTCGCCCTTGCGCAGCTCGTTCGCCGGCGACCTGCTTGATCGCGCCGTCGACCTCGACGTTGGCGAGCGTCTCGGTCTTGGTCCTGCGCAGCGTGTCGGCCTGGGCCTTGCCGCGGCCCTCGGCCATCGCCGTGGCGAAGTTGGCGAACAGCACGGTGAACCAGAGCCAGAAGCTCACCCAGCCGACGAAGGCCGTCTCGCCGTGTCCGGACGCGACGGCGGCGATGAAGGCGATGGTCGTGATCACGCTGCCGACCTCGACCACGAACATCACGGGGTTGTGCGCGACGTCGCGAGGATCGAGCTTGGCGAACGAACTGCCGATCGCGGGCCAGATCAGCTGCCGCATGGAGGCCTTGGGGCGGGTGGTGCCCATCGGTGTGGTGTCGTCGGTCATGGCGTCACGCTGCTCATGAGAAGAGGTGGCCGGCGTTCATCAGGAACTGCTCGACGATCGGCCCGAGCGCGAACGCCGGGAAGTACGTGAGCGCGCCGACGATCAGGATGGTGCCCACGACGAGCACGACGAAGATGGGGCCGGTGGTCGGGAAGGTGCCGCTGGACTCGGGCACGACCTTCTTGGCGCCGAGTGAGGCGGCCAGCGCCAGACACGGGATGATGAAGAAGAAGCGGCCCCACAGCATGATCAGGCCGCCGGCGGTCGACCAGAACTTGCCGCTCACGGTGATGCCGGCGAAGGCGCTGCCGTTGTTGCCGGTCTGGGAGATGGTGGCGTACAGGATCTCGGAGAGGCCGTGCGGCCCGTGGTTGAGCACGGCGTCCTTGCCCGCCGGGACCACCGCGGCGATCGCCGCCAGTCCCAGCGCGGTGACGCAGAAGTACAGGGTCGCGAGCACCGCGAGCTTCATCTCGCGACCTTCGATCTTCTTGCCCAGGTACTCCGGCGTGCGGCCCACCATCAGGCCGGCGATGAACACCGCGAGCATGGCGAAGATGAGCAGGCCCATGATGCCCACGCCGACCCCGCCGAAGACCACCTCGCCGAGGGCGATGTTGAGCATCGCCATGCCGCCGGCCAGCGGCGTCAGGCTGTCGTGCGCGTTGTTCACCGCGCCCGTCGACGTGACCGTCGTGGTGGTCGCCCAGAGGACGGAGGCGCCGATGCCGTTCCGCACTTCCTTGCCCTCCTGGTTGCCACCGGCCTGCGTCGAGGTGGCGGCTTGCGTCGCGCCGGCCTTGGTGAGATTGGGGTTGCCCAGCTGCTCGCTGACGAACATGACGCTGACGCTCATCACCACCAGCGCCATCGCCGCGGCGAAGAGCGCCCAGCCCTGGCGCTGGTTCTTCGCGAACTTCCCGAACATGTAGGTGAACGACACGGGGATGGCCAGGAGCGCGAGCATCTCGATGAAGTCAGTCAGCGGCGTCGGGTTCTCGAACGGGTGCGCCGAGTTGGCGTTGTACGACCCGCCGCCGTTGGTGCCCAGCTCCTTGATGATCTCCTGCGAGGCGAACGGCCCCTGGGCGATCGTCTGCGCGACGCCCTCGACGGTCACCGCGTGCGTGGGACCGTTCAGGTTCTGGACGACGCCCTGCGAGACGAGGAAGAGCGCGCCGACGATCGCGATCGGCAGCAGGATGTAGAGGAAGCTGCGCGTGAAGTCGACCCAGAAGTTGCCCAGCTCTCTCGAGGACCGGCGCGTGAGGCCGCGGATGAAGGCCGCCGCCGCGGCCATGCCCACCGCGGCCGAGACGAAGTTCTCGCGCGCCAGCGCGAGCATCTGGGTGAGGTAGCTCACCGAGCTCTCGGGAACGTAGACCTGCCAGTTCGTGTTGGTCGCGAAGCTGACGGCCGTGTTGAAGGCCACCCAGGGGTCCATCCCCGGCACGTGGGCCGGGTTGAGCGGCAGGTGGCCCTGCAGGCGCAGGACCGCGTAGATGAAGAGGAGGACGATGAAGTTGAAGACGATGAGCGACACGACGTAGCCGGAGACGCCCATCTCGCGCGTCTCGTCGACGCCGCACACGCGGTAGATGAAGCGCTCGACCGGTCGCAGCACCGGGTGCAGGAAGGTGCGCTCGCCGCGGTAGACGTGCGCCATGTACGTCCCGAGCGGCTTGGCGATCAGCCCCAGCACGACGAGGAAGACGATGATCTGCAGGATGCCCCAAGTCATGGCGAGCCCCGAAGGGTCAGAACCTCTCCGGCCGCAGGAGCGCGTACAGCAGGTAGACGAGCAGCGCCGCCGCGACTACGAGGAGGATGATCGAGGGTGCGTCCATCGGCAGCCTCTAGAGCCTCGTGGCGAATCGCGCGTAGGAGTACACCGCGATGAAGCCGATGAGGACGAGCACGATGTAAGCGATATCGCCCATGGGATGCCTGGATGTCGGTGAGGTCAGTTGTGAGAGGGCGTGAACGTCGACAGTCGACGTGCGCCAGCGGTCGGCGACGAGTCGTACCGTGGGCGACCGCGGTCTGCGGCGCGCGCGCCGTTGCGCTGGGCGCGACGTTGCAGCACGAAGCCCAGCGAGGACGACGAGGAGGCAGGCGGTGGCGACGAGCGTCGCGATGATCATGGCGGCTTCGACCGCGATCTCTTCGAACAGGAACACCATCACGCGCCTCCAGTGAGTACCGGTCGGCAGGCGAATGCCTGCACTTTCTGCTCAGGAGGCTACCCGGAGGGGTCTTAAGGACGGGTGAAAGGCACCGGGTCCGGTCTAAAGAGTTCGCAAAGGAGTCGCGTGGCCTTCCGGCCTCAGGCTCGAGGGTCAGTCGCCGTCCGGCTCGGCGGCGGCGAAGCGGAAGCCCACGCCCGGCTCGGTGATGATGAAGCGCGGGCCGCCGGGCCGGGGCTCGATCTTCTTGCGCAGGTTGCTGACGTGCACGCGCAGCGTCTGCGCGTCCTCGACCCACTCCGGGCCCCACACCTGCTCGAGGATCATGCGCTGCGTCACCACGAGACCGGCGTTGCGCGCGAGGAAGGCGAGGATGTCGAACTCCGTGGGTGTCAGCGCGATCTCCATCGCCCGCCCGGCGCACGCGGCGGCGGGCGATGTCGATCTCGAGGTCGCCGGATGTGCACGACCGGCGGCGGCGACGTGAGCGCCGCCGCGCGCCGGAGAAGCGCGCGGATGCGGGCGAGCAGCTCGCCGGCGGAGAACGGCTTGGTGAGGTAGTCGTCGGCGCCCTCGTCCAGCGCCGTGATCTTGTCCGCCTCGTTGGAGCGCACGGACAGGATGAGGATCGGCGCCGTCATCCACGTGCGCAGCTCGCGGCAGACCTCGATGCCGGTGCGGTCGGGGAGCATGAGGTCGAGCACCACGAGGTCGGGCGGCGAGTCGATGGCCTTGATCAGCGCCTCGCCGCCGGTCGAGGCCATGTCGAGCGTGTAGCCGCGCGTGGAGAGGATGGACCTGAGCGCGCGGCGGATCTGCTCCTCGTCGTCGACGACGAGGATGTGCGTCGGCCGTTCAGGGACCGTCATGCGCTCTCCTCCTTCTCAGGCCGCTCCGGCTCGCCGGCCGTGGTCATCGTGATCACGAACCGCGCTCCGTGCGGCGCCACGTCGTCCACGGCGATCGTCCCGCCGTGGCTGCGCACGATCTCCCGGGCGATCGCCAGGCCGAGCCCCGTGCCGGAGGGCGCGTGCTGGCCGGACCGGCGGCCTCGGAAGAACTTCTCGAAGACCGCTTCGTGTTCGTCGGCCGGGATGCCCTGTCCTTGGTCCTCCACCCACAGGCGCACGCCCTCGTTCCAGCCGCGGGCGCCCACCGTGACCGGGACCGTCCGTGTAGAGTAGCGCGTTCTCCAGCAGGTTCTGGATGACCCGGGCGAACTGCACGATGTCGACGTCGACCACGAGGTCCTCGTCGGGAAGCTCCACGCGCACGCGTTCGCGCAGGTGCGCCGGCAGGGTGTCGATGCCGGCGGTCGACGATCTCGCCGAGCCCGTAGAGCTCCCGCCTGCGGCTCCCACGCGTGGGCCTCGAGGCGCGACAGCTCGAGCAGCGCGCCGATGCTGCTGTTGAGGCGCGCGATGTCGCCGACGATGGCCCGGAGTTCGTCCCGCACGCTCTCTTCGTCCCAGTCCACATCGCTCTCGAGCAGGTTGCTCACCGTCGCGGTAAGAGCGGCGAGCGGAGTCTTGAGCTCGTGCGACACCGACGAGAGAAGACTCGACTTGAGATGGTCGGCCTCCCTCGCGGCTGCGGCAGCCGTTGCGGCGCCCTGGAGCCGCTCGCGCTCCAGGTAGGCGCCGACCATGTTGCTCAGCGAGGTCACCAGCCGCGCGTCACCGGAGGAGTAGGGGCGGCCGTCCCTCCGCGCCTGCACGGTCAGGACGCCCGACACGCCGGAAGGGCTGCGCACCGGCACGTACAGGCCGCCGTCGCCCGGCTCGAGGCCGACCTCCGATTCGGTCGAGCAGGCGAGGTAGGTGCCGGTGGCATGCTCGCTCATCGACGGCTCGACCTCTGCCCCGGCAGGGGCGACCCGGTAGTTGACCAGCTCCCCTGCCTCTTCCAGAAAGAGCGCCGCCGACGTCGCTCCCAAGACCTCGACGATCTCGCTCAGGCAGCTCTCGGCCATCTGCCCGGTCGAGGTCTGCGAGACGACCGCCGTGCTCAGCCGGTTGAGCGCGGCGGTCTCCTGCTCGCGCCTTCGTGCTCGCGCCTCGCGGTCGCGCATGCGGCCGGCGAGCGCGCCGACGAGCACGCCGACGACGAGGAACGCGACCAGCGACAGCCAGTCCTTGGGGTCGCGGATCTCGAGCGTGTGGTAGGGCGGGAGGAAGAAGAAGTTCCAGGCGAAGAACGCGAGCACGGCGGCGAGGACGGCCGGCCCGGGGCCGGCGGCGCTCGCCACCAGCAGGATGACGAGCAGGTAGAGCAGCGCCCACTGGCCCTTGGCGAACTCGCCGCGACCCGGGAGGAACAGCGCGGTGCTCAGGGCGATCGCCCCGAGGGCGAGGAGGTACCCGTGACGCGAGAATGCCTGCGCGATCCGCTCGATCATGTCGTCCTTGCCGAGGCGGGGTCGGGCCGATTGTAACGCGGCCCCGCCGGCCGTGCCGTGCCACGGCGGCCGTCGCTGTGCTCGTGCGCCCGGCGTCCCGGCTCACGATTTGCGCCGCGACCTCGCAGGGCGGACCATAGGTGACGATGCTCAGGTTCTGCGACAAGTGGTGGATGACGGCCGGACGCGGCGCCTTCGCGGCGCTCTTCGGTCTCGCGGTGTTGTTCCTGCCGGGTCTCGACCACCGCTCGCTCGCCCTGGCGCTCGGGCTCTTCGCCTTCGTCGACGGGCTCATGCTCGCGGCCCTGGCCGTGGTCGCCCGCCACACGCTCGACCAGTGGTGGCTCGTGCTCGTCGAGAGCTGCGCCAGCTTCGCCGTGGCGGCCGTGGCCCTGGCGTGGAGGACCGACGACACCTTCAGCCTGCTGGTGCTCCTCGCCGCGTGGGCGGTCGTGACCGGCGTGCTCGAGGTGGAGGCCGGCGTGCGCCTGCGGCGGCTGGCCGCCGGCGAGCCGTCCCTGCTCGTCGCCGGCGGCCTCTCGCTGGTTCTCGGCGTCGCGCTCGTGGCGCTCTCGGAGGCCGACGTGGCGCGGCTCACGGCGGCGATCGGCTGGTTCGTCCTCGCCTACGGCGGGGCGCTGGGCATCGTCGCCTTCCGCCTGCGCCGCCTCGCGGCGGCCGAGCGCACCTCGCGCCGCTGACGGGAGCGCACACCTCCCGCCGCTGACCGCGGCGAGAGCCCCGATCGCGGCTGTCCTCGCCCTTCCGCGCCTGCGTCAGTCCGCGGCGATCCGCTTCTCGTAGAGCAGCGTCGCGCCGCGCGACGAGCGGAAGCCGATGGACTCGTGCAGGTGCAGCGCTCCGGTGTCGTTGGCGGCGTCGACGCCGAAGAAGGCGTTCCGCATGCCCCGCCGTCTCAGCTCCGCGCACTCCTCGAGCATCAGCGCCCTGCCGATGCCGCGTCCGCGCCACGGCCGGCGCACGAAGAGTTCTCCCATGTAGGCGCCGGACGGCGTCTCCATCGCCTCGATGCCGCCCACCACCTCGCTGCCGTCCCAGGCGACGAGCCACAGGCCGAGGTCCGGCCCCTCGTGGGCGAAGCGAGACTGCAGCCACTCCTCGAGGTCCGTCTCGGCCGGCCCGTAGTGGTCGGCGAACGCCTCCTCGTGGGCGGCGTGGACCGCGGCGTCGTCGACTCCGGGACGGAATGCGGCGACCCGGATCCCTGCGGGCCACACGGGGGTCTCCAGGCTGTCGTCGAGGTCGCGCTCGAGTCGCAGGAACGCGCGCTCGCGCCGGTAGCCGCGCCGTTCGAGCAAGGCGAGCCGGCGCGCGTCGCTCTCGTGCGCCCAGACGCCGAGCGTGGCGCTCTTCCGCGGCTCCGGCGGCGCGGACCAGCTCGGCCGCCCGTTCCTCGCACAGGCCGAGCAGCAGCTCGTTCAGCCCGCGCCCGCGGTGCGCGGGGTCGACGAGCTGCTCGGCCGCCACCTCGCCCGGCGCCTCGGTCCAGCAGAGCCCGTAGGCGACCACCGACCCGCCGGCGCCGTCGACGATCCAGACGTCGTCCTGGAGTGACAGGCCCGGGAGGGACCACTCGTCGCGGACCTGGTCGGCGGTCGTCTCCGACTCACCGTAGCGGGCGACGTCGATCGACCGCTTGAGCGCCGCGACCGCCTCCGCGTCGACGAGGGACGGCCTGCGGAGCACGTAGCCCGCCGGGGGAGAGGGATGTCGGGGCGAGGGATCCATGAGCAGAAGGGACGCCGTGATTGTATCGTTCGCCGCGAACGCCGGACGCCGTCCGCGCGTCTCCGCGAGCAGACGACGGCGCCGCCTCTCGGCGCCGAGGAGGTGCGCTCATGAGACACACGAGCAGAGCGCTCGCGGCCCTGGCCGTACTCGCGGTGCTGGGGGCAGCCGTCGTCACCGGCTGCGGGGGCGCGACGGCAGCTCAGCCGGCTTCGCCGTCGCCCTCCGCTCAGCCGTCCTCCGTGCGACCGTCCGCTTCTCCGCCGTCCACGCCGGCCGACATCACGGGGATCGTCAACGACCTCTCCGTCAGCACGGGCGGCGACTCACTGCCCGGTGCTCCTCGTGGTCGCCGACCCTGGATCGACCAGCTCGGTCGACCGCGCGTCGGTGCGGGTGACGAAGGACACCGTCGTGTGGACGGCCCAGGGGACTCGCGCGGACGCCGCGGACCTCGCCACAGGCCAGCAGGTCGGCGTCTGGTTCAGCGGGCCGGTCGCCGAGTCGTACCCGGTGCAGGCGACCGCCGGCGCGGTGCATGATCCTGCTGTACGACTGAAGGCCGGGGAGGCTCCCGGCCGCGAGGCCGCTACCGTGCCGGGCTCAGCCCGTGTGCATGAAGTTGATGACGTCGCCGTCCTGGACGACGTACTCCTTGCCCTCGGTGCGCAGCAGCGCCTTCTCGCGCGCGGCGTGGAACGACTTGAGCGCGATGAGGTCGTCGATGTTGACCACCTGGGCGCGCACGAACCCGTGCTCGATGTCGCTGTGGATGCGGCCCGCGGCCTGCTTGGCGGTCCAGCCGCGGGGCAGCTGCCAGGCGCGCGACTCGCTGCTGCGGAAGTCGCCGGTGAAGAAGGTGATGTAGCCGAGCACCTCGTAGGCGGCGCGCAGGACGACGTCGAGCGTGCCGGCCTCGTCGGCGCCGAGCTCGGCGCGGAACTCGGCCGCCTCCTCCGGCTCGAGGTCGGCGAGCTCGGCCTCGAGGCGCGCGGCGACGGCGACCACCTGGTCGCCCCGGTCGCGCGCCCACTCCACGAAGTCCGCGTACTGCTCGAGCGCGCCGGCCGCGCTCTGGTCGTCGTCGGTGTTCAGCACGAACAGCACGGGCCGGTCGCTCACGAGCGCGAGCTCGCGGAAGAGCGGCGCGTCGTCGGCGGAACGCTCGATGCGCTTCGCCAGCTTGCCGTCGAGCAGCGCGGCGTTCAGCGCCTCGAGGACCTCGAGCTCGTGCTTGGCCGCCTTGTCGCCGCTGCGCGCCGTCTTGCGGGTCTTGTCGAGGCGGCGCTCCACCAGTTCGACGTCGCTGAGCACGAGCTCCGACTCCACCAGGTCGACGTCGGCGCTCGGGTCCAGCCTGGGGCGCACGTGCGCGACCTCGGGGTTGGAGAAGACGCGGACCACGTGCGCCACCGCGTCGACGCCGCGGATGTCGGCGAGGAACCGGTTGCCGAGCCCCTCGCCGCGGCTGGCGCCTTCGGCGAGCCCGGCGATGTCGACGACGTCGATGGTCGCGTTGACCTTCTTCGGCGTCTCGAGCACCTCGTCGAGGCGGTCGAGACGCGGGTCCGGCACGGCCACGACGCCGAGGTTGGATTCCGCCGAGGTGAACGCGTACGCGGTCGCGGCGGCCTGCGCATGGGTGAGCGCGTTGAACAGGGTGGTCTTGCCGACGTTGGGCAGACCGACGATGCCGAGCTTCATGGGCGTCTTCCCAGTTTGCTGGTGAGCAGGGTCTCGAGGAGGCGGGACATGTCGCGCAGCTGGTCCCGGACCCTTCCCGGATACTTCTTGTCGACGTACGCGACGGTGTCGCGGGGAGTATGCCAGATGGGCGGCCCTGAGGCGGTCTCGGCCACGTGCCGCCCCTTGCTCGCCTGCCACGACACGGCGCTGAAGATCGCCGTGGCGATGTCGGCGTCGGCGAAGGGGACATCGTCGGCCGGCGCCGCGACCGTGCCGGCCGGCCGGCCCGGCGCCTCCGGGCTCGTCACCAGCGAGATGCCGAGCGAGTCGGCGGCGCTGAGCGAGTCGTCGCGCAGCCACGTGGGGCCGCCGAAGCGGCTGGCGACGGAGAGCTGGTCGCCGCCGGCCGGCGCGTCCAGGTCGATCATGCCGATGGTGGCGCGCCGCTCGACGTCATTCATGCCGTTCAGGAAGTACTTGGCGCCGAGAGAGCCGTTCTCCTCGGCGCCGAACGCGACGAAGACGACGGTGTACGGCGTCGGCACGTTCTTGATGCGCGCCGCGACCTCGAGCAGCAGGCCGACGCCGGTCGCGTTGTCGACGTAGCCCTCTCCGACGGCCACCGAGTCGTAGTGGGCGCCGACGACGAGCTGCTTGGCGGAGTCGCCTTCCTTGACCGCGACGACGTTCGCCGAGTGGATGCGCCTGCCCCCGGCCGTCGCGAGGAACTCGTCGGTGCGCGGGAAGTAGCCGTACTGCTGGAACGCGCCGGTGATGAACTCGCGCGCGTGGATCTCGCCCCAGCTGTCGGCCGGGCGCTTGCCGACGCTGCGCGCCAGGACCTTGGCCGTGGCGTAGGCGACGCCGCCGTGCGGTGAGGAGGACACGGCGGCGGACGGCCGCCCCACCTTCGCGGTCTTGCCGGAGCAGCCGTTGAAGGCGCCGCCGGCGGCGAGGCCGATGATGAGCACCAGGATGGCGGCGGTGACGACGGCGAGCTGGCCGCCGCGTGTGCTCAGGGCGCGCACGTCACACCGGCGCCGGGACGAGGAGCACCCACGCGGCGGCGAACACCAGGCCGTAGGCGAGGCCGCCGAGCACGTCGCCGAGGTAGTGCACGCCGAGGTACACGCGGCTGAAGCACAGCACCAGGATCAGGGCGGCGAGCACGGGGATCCACTGCGGGTAGAGCGTGCCGAGCGTGAACGTCCCGACCACGGCCATGCTCGCGTGAGACGACGGGAACGACTTGCTGAGCGGCAGCGGGATCTGCTCCGGCTGGGTGGGGTCGGCGACCGGCGGCCGGGCGCGGCCGACGAAGTGCTTGATGACGAAGCCGGTCATCTCCACCAGCGTGACCGGCACGGCGACGTACAGGGCCTTCCACAGCGGTTCCGGCGCGCCGAACAGCCACGGCAGCAGGCAGAGCGCGTACCAGAGGATGCCGTAGTTGGCCGACAGCGAGAGGCCGCTCAGCGGCACGACGAACCAGCGCGGGTGCGGCCAGCCGATCGCGGCCCGGCGCGACAGAGCGCGGTCGAGGCTGTCGAGGCGGCCGGAAGGGGGCGGCGGCGCGGCGTCTGTGGAGCCGTGATCGGAGGGCATCAGAATCGGGGTCTAGTATACTAGCCGCCTGTTCCCGCCCACCCTCTCTCCAGGAACGTCTCCCATGCGCACAACGGTCATCGTCACCGCCCTCGGCCCCGACAGTCACGGCCTCCTCGCCCAGGTGGCCACTACCATCGCCGAGCAGAACGCCAACGTCGACGACGTGAGCCAGACGGTCGCCAACGGCATGTTCACGATGATCATGTTCGTCTCGTTCGACCAGGGCGAGACGACGATCGCCGAGCTCAAGGACGCCCTGGAGGCGACGGGCGAACGGATCGGGCTGCAGATCAGCGTGCAGCACGAGAACATCTTCAAGTTCATGCACCGCGTCTAGCAGGGCGGCGGCTGTGGTCTTCATCACCGCCCAGGAGATCCTCGAGACCGTGAGCATGATCCGGTCCGAGAACCTCGACGTCCGGGCCGTCACCATGGGTATCTCCCTCTCCGACTGCGCCGCCGGCGAGACGCGGCGCACCGCGGAGCGCATCCACGCCAAGATCGTGCGCCGCGCCGGCCGCCTGGTCGAGGTCGCCGCCGAGCTCCAGGAGAAGTACGGCGTGCCGATCGTGAACCGGCGCGTCTCGGTGACGCCGATCGCCGGCGTCGTCGGCAGCGACGACCCCGAGGCCTACCTCGAGGTGGCGCACGCGCTCGACGCGGCCGCCGCCGAGGTCGGGATCGACTTCCTCGGCGGCTTCAGCGCGCTCGTCCAGAAGGGCTTCACGCGCGCCGACACCGCCCTCATCGAGTCCATCCCCGACGCCATCAGCAGCACCGAGCGCGTGTGCTCCTCCGTCAACGTCGCCTCCACGCGCGCCGGCATCAACATGGACGCGGTGCTGCGCATGGCCGACGTGCTTCTCGCCGTGAGCAAGCGCACCGCGAAGCACGACTCCATCGGCTGCGCCAAGATCGTCATCTTCTGCAACGCGCCGGAGGACAACCCCTTCATGGCCGGCGCGATGCACGGCAGCGGCGAGGCCGAGTGCAGCATCAACGTCGCCATCTCCGGGCCCGGGCGTCGTGCGCAACGTCGTCGCCGCCAACCCGGACGCCTCGTTCATCGAGCTCGCCGACCTCATCAAGCGCACGACCTTCAAGATCACCCGCGTCGGCGAGCTGATCGCCCAGGAGGCCTCGCAGATGCTCGGCGCCGAGCTCGGCATCATCGACCTCTCGCTGGCGCCCACGCCCGCCGTGGGCGACTCCATCGCCGAGATCCTCGAGTGCATGGGACTCGAGGCGGTCGGCGCTCCCGGCACGACCGCCGCGCTCGCCATGCTCAACGACGCCGTCAAGAAGGGCGGCACGATGGCGACCTCCTCGACCGGCGGCCTCTCGGGGGCCTTCATCCCGGTGAGTGAGGACAAGGCCATGGCCAGGGCCGCCGCCGACGGCAACCTGCCGATCGAGAAGCTCGAGGCGATGACGGCGGTCTGCTCGCTGGGGCTCGACATGATCGTCGTGCCCGGCGACATCTCACGCGACGCGCTCGCCGGCACCATCGCCGACGTCATGGCCATCGGCATGATCAACTCCAAGACCACCGGCGCCCGCCTCATCCCGGCGGCCGGCAAGAAGGTCGGGGAGTGGGCCACGCTCGGCGGACTGTTCGGCGAGGGCCCGGTCATGAAGGTCAGCACCGCCGGCAACAGCGCGTTCGTGCGGAGGGGCGGCCGGATTCCCGCGCCTCTCCAGAGCCTTACGAACTAGAGGCGCGGCTCAATAGGGCTGCGTCGATTAGTCCCGCGCCGTCTCCAGAGTCCTACGAACCAGACTGCCTCGTCTCGCCGGTGCGGATCTCTTCCATCATCGTGCGGATCCGCTGCGCCGACTCGGTCATGCCGAGCGCCCGCGAGACCTTCTCAGCCTCCGTGAGCTGGAGCACGGCGTCGATGGACTGACCCTTGCGGCGGAACTCGGACGCCTGGTCGATCTCGAACGTCACGAGCTCGGTGAGCATGCGCCGCACGTCGGGGTCGGCGAGGTCGACCATCTTGCTGCTCGTCGTGACGATGATGTCCGAGAGCGGCACCATGCGACTGCCCGAGCCGGCTCCCTCTGCCGCCACGTCATCGACGGCGGGCTCGCCCTCGGAGGGCGCCGCCGGCCGGGTGGCGGCTGCCTGGTCGTCGTTCCTCACCTGCGGCGGGCGGGGGAGTGTCTGATGCAGGGGAGGACGCCGTCTCATCCAGCCGCAACTCGCCGGTGATCTCCGCCTCGTCGTCGAAGCGCGGCGCAGGTCCCCACTCGTCGCTCAGGTCCGTCGTCCGTATGCTGAGGTCCGGGCCCCAGTCGAGGCCGAGGCCTCCGGGCTGGGGCGCGCGCTCCGGCACGTCTTCGGCCGAGGCGGCCGCGGCCGCCGCGCGCTCCGCGGCGATGGCGCGCTCCACCGCGGGATCGATGGTGATGTCCTCGACGGGCTGCTCCGCCTTCCCGAGCACGGAGAACGTGTCCTGAGGGGCGTCGTCGAGGAAGGAACCGCCGGCCGGCCGTGCGTCGTCTGCCGGCGCGTCGCCGCGACGGCGCGTGACGATGAGGGCGACGATGAGCAGAAGCACCGCAAGGGATGCGACAGCTATCCCGATGATCTGGACGGTCGTCATGGAGGGGGTCCCCGGTCGTTCGTGCCTGGCTTCTACCTCTTCGCGTTTGCCTCCATCATTCCCTCCCCGGCGTACAATGGCCGGGTGCTTGCTCCCGACGTCATCGCGGCCACCCTGGCAGAGCTGGGCGAGCCCGCCTATCGCGCCCGCCAGGTGTACCAGGCGCTGACGCGCGGGCTCGTCACCGACTTCGCGGAGGTGACTACCTTGCCGCTGGCCCTGCGACAGGCGCTGGCCGGGCGGCTCTCGCCGGTGTCTCTCACCGAGGTGGAGACGCGCGTCGCGCCGAGGGGCTCGGCGCGCAAGACGCTGTTCACGACCGCCGACGGCCACCCTGTTGAGGCCGTGCTCATGCTGGTCTCAGGCCGGGCCACGGTCTGCGTCTCCACCCAGATCGGCTGCGCCGTGGGCTGCGCGTTCTGCGCGTCGGGGAGGCTGGGGCTGCGCCGGGACCTGACCGCCGAGGAGATCGTCGACCAGGTCCTGCACTTCGCCCGCCTGCTTCGCGACGACGGTGGACGAAAGGTCACCAACGTCGTCTTCATGGGCATGGGCGAGCCGTTCCACACCTACGACGAGACGCTCCGCGCCTGCCGCCTGCTCAACGACCCCGACGGCTTCGGGCTGGCCGCGCGCCATATCTCGGTGTCCACCGTCGGCGTCGTCCCGGGCATCGACCGGTTCGCCGCCGAGCCGCTGCAGCTCAACCTGGCGGTGAGCCTGCACGCGGCCACCGACGACCTGCGCGACCGGCTGGTCCCGCTGAACCGCACCTATCCGCTGGACAAGGTGTTCGCCGCGTGCGACCGGTACGTGAAGGCGACGCGGCGCAAGCTGCTCTTCGAGTACGTGGTCCTGCGCGGGGTCAACGACACGCCGGCGCAGATCGGCGCGCTGGGGCAGCGTCTTCGCCACCAGCTCTACCACCTCAACCTGATCGCGTACAACGAGACCGGCGGTGAGTTCACGCGGCCGGCGGCCGGCGAGATCGAGGCGATGCGCGACCGCCTGGAGAAGACCGGCGTGAGCGTCACGGTGCGCAACTCCCCGGGCGGGGACATCGAGGCCGCCTGCGGGCAGCTCGCGTTGCGCCACGAGGACGCCTGACGGCGACCTGCCCGCGGCCGCCGCTCGCGCGGGTCAGCCGGGCGGAAGGGCCGCGCGGTACTCAGCCGCCGCGGCCTCCGGATCCTTGGTCACGAGCGCGATGTCGGTGCCGAGCTCGAACCCCGCCAGGGTCGCCGTGCGCGGCGCGAACTCCAGGTGCCAGTGGAACGAGCCGCGCAGGTCCGCCGGCGCCGTGTGCAGCCAGAAGTTGAGCGGCGCTCCGCGGATCGCCGACTTGACCGCCGTCAGCGCGCGGCGCAGCGACGGCGCCACGGCCGCGGGGTCGGCGGCGCGGAAGTCGGCCTCGTGCGCCGCGGGGGCCAGCCACAGCTCCCCGTTGAAGCGGCTGGCCTCGGGCACCCAGGCTGCGACCGTGCCGTCCAGCACCAGCCGCTCGCCGGCGCGCTCCAGGGCGTCGCACACGACGCAGGTGCCGTAGCGGTTGCGGTAGCGCTCCGCCTCGAGGAGCTCGTCGAACAGCAGGGGCGGCACGACCGGTGTGGCGAACAGCTGCTCGTGCGGGTGCTCGAGCGAGGCGCCGGAGCCGGCGCCGATGTTGCCGATGAGCGTCGCGGCGGCGGCGCCCCCGTCGAGTTGGGCCGCGACGCGGCGTTGCCACATGCCGAGGACCTCGGCGAGCGCAGCGTCTCCGAGGTCCTCGAGCTCGGCCTCGTGGACGGGCGAGTGCACGATCACTTCGTGGCGCCCGTCGAGGGCCGGGTACTTGTTGGGCACGACGCGCACGCGCCAGCCGGGGCCGTCCGGCCGGCTCCCCGGAGGACGCAGCGCGTCGACCTCGGGCGGCGTCAGCGCTTCGTTGCCGGCGCAGAAGGGGCAGGGCGGAGCCGCCGCGTCTCGCCCTGCCGCGTCGGCCGGTCGCGACGCCCGGGCCGGCGCGACGATCGAGAGCTTGCCGCTGGCCGGGTTGCGGCGCAGCTCGCCGCCGCCGGGCGTCACCGGCTCTCCCCGCGGCCGCTCGTCTCGAGTCGCCTCCCGTACACGGTCAGGTCGTCCTGGGTGAACGCGCCGTCTATGCCCTGGTCACCGGCCACGCGCTGTCAGTACCCGGTGGGGGAGTCGCTCAAGCTCGGAGAGAGGCGCGGCGCCTTCGGCGCCTGCGGCGACCACTGTCGGGTGCACTTGCGGAGCTCCCGACGATGATTCACCCTCGGCGCCTTCGGCGCCTGCGGCGACTACTGTCGGGTGCACCTGCGGAGCACCCGACGATGATTCGCCTTCGGCGCCTTCGGCGCCTGCGGCGATCATTCAGAGTCCAGGGAGGCGTCGAGGCTCTTCTTGGCGTCCTCGTCGCGCGAGCGGTAGAGCGAGCGGGAGTCGCGCAGGCGGTCGTAGCCCTCGTCGAGGACCGCGCCCATCTCGCGCCAGAGACACACATCGTTCTTGAGGTACTTGCTGCGGATCTCGGCGTTGCACTCGTCGCGTGACCGGACAGGCGAAGCAGACCTCGTTCTCGACCACGTTGCGCGTCTTGCGCGCCCGCTCGCCCTCGTCGATGCGCCGGTACGCGTCGAGCAGGAGGCCCTGCACGTCGCCCTCGATCGCCACCTGGAAGCGCGGCATCTGCTCCGGCTCTTCGTAGAGGAAGACGCCGCTGTCCCAGTGGGCGAGCTCGAAGACCTGGTCCAGCGTCTGCCGCTCCATGATGCGCCGGATCTGCTCGCGCGTCGTGTAGCCCTTCTCCATGAGGCGCTGGCCGAGTGGCTTGAGCTTCTTCTGGTCGTGAGAGAGGCCGGAGTCTTCCATGAGGGCCTCGGCCAGCTGCTGCTCGCTGAGGCAGCCGGCCTTGACCAGCCGCGTGCCGAGCTTCTCGTCGGTGATCGGCAGGGAGATGGCCTCGACCTGCCCTTTCACGAGGTAGATGAAGCCGTACTCCTCGAAATCGCGGACCTCGAGCACGCCGGTGGCGGCGCCCTGCGCGAGGAACTGCAGAACGCCGGCGAGGTTGAACCTGTGGATGGATCCTTCGAGCAGCATGGTCGATCCCCGCGCCGGTAGTCGGTCACAGTAGCCCATATCGGCAACGTCCGGGGAATCGTGAGCGTGGTGGCGGCCCGGGCCCGGCCCCATGGGCCAAATTGACCGGGCCTCCGCCGCGCCGCTATACTCTGCGTTCTGACTATCGGCGATCGTGCGAGGAAGCAGTGAAGAGGACCTACCAGCCCAACACCCGCAAGCGCAGCAAGACCCATGGCTTTCGCAAGCGCATGAGCACGCGCGCTGGTCAGTCGGTGATCAAGAGCCGCAGGCAGAAGGGGCGCAAGCGCCTCTCCGCATAGCCGCGGGCCCCTATGGCCGCCAAACGTTCCCGCCTTTCTCGCTCCTCCGACTTTCAGCGCATCTATCGGCAGGGGAGCTCGACGGCCTCTCGCTTCCTGGTGCTGTATTGGTTCAAGCGCCCGGCCGAGCCGGGTGACGAGGGGCCGCGTCTCGGCCTCTCGGTGTCGAAGAAGCTGGGCGGAGCCGTCGTCCGTAACCGCATCAAACGGCTGCTGCGCGAGGCCTTCCAGGCCAACGCGGGGCGGCTTGCCGAGGAGTACGATCTGGTCGTGATCGCGCGCCCGCAACTCAGCGAGCTCGTCACCCGCGAGGGCGAGGGCGAGAAGGGTCTCGTGGCCGGCGCCGTGCAGGAACTGCTGGACCGCTCCGGCCTCATCACCTCAGGACAGGCATGAACCGCATCGTCTCGGCCGTCAACACCGGCCTGAACGCCGTCTTCATCGGCCTCATCAGGGTCTACCAGTACACGCTGTCGCCCATGTTCGGGCAGCGCTGCAAGTACTACCCGTCCTGCTCCAACTACGCCATCGGCGCGCTGCGAGAGCACGGCCCCATCAAGGGCATCGGCCTCGCGAGCTGGCGGCTTCTGCGCTGCAACCCATTCAGTAACGGCGGCTACGATCCCGTCCCGCCGCGGCACCACGACTGTGGGCACGCCCACGCGGATGTGAGCTGACGTGTACAACCTCCCGGTCTTCTCCCAGCTGATCCTGCTGCTGCACTGGATCCTCGTCACCATCAACCACTTCCTGTCGTCGATCGGGCTCGGCTACAGCTGGTCGTGGGGTCTGGCCATCATCGGCCTCACGATCATCGTGCGCCTCATCCTCTTCCCGCTCACCTGGAAGCAGTACAAGTCGGCGCAGCAGATGCAGATGATCCAGCCGCAGATCAAAGAGCTGCAGAAGAAGTACAAGAGCGACCGCGGCAAGCTCCAGGAAGAGACGATGAAGCTCTACTCGGAGCACCGCGTCAATCCGTTCGCGTCGTGCCTCCCGCTGATCCTGCAGCTGCCGGTGTTCATCAGCCTCTACGCGGCGATCAAGGGCGCTCGGCCCTCTGAGCGCGCCCGAGTACCAGGTCTCCGTGCAGGCGCTCTAGCCACGCCCCCTTCCTCTGGATCCCGCACCTCGGCCTTCCGGACCCGTACTACATCCTGCTCATCCTCTACGTCGTCACGCAGATGATCTCGACCGAGCTCATGGTGGCGACGCAGAGCGACAGCACGCAGAAGTGGATCATGCGCGCGATGCCGATCATGTTCGTGCTCTTCCTCTTCCGCTTCCCCGCCGGCCTGTTCGTGTACTGGGTCACGACGAACGTCTGGACGATCGGCCAGCAGCTGATCATCAAGCGGACGATGCCCAAGCCAGAGGAGCTCGCGCGCGCAGGCCAAGGCCAAGCCCAAGAAGCGCAGCCGCTTCATGGAGGTCATGATGGCGTCGCAGGGCGAGGCCATGAAGCAGCGCGAAGAGAAGATGGGCAAGAAGGGCGACGGCACGAGCGCGGCCAAGCAGGGCTCGGTCGCGGCCGGCGCCAAGAAGCCCGCGGCCGGCGCCAAGAAGCCGCCGCCCGGCAAGGCCGTCAAGCGCAAGCAGGTCGCCGGAGGCAAGCCCGGCCAGCCTGCCGGCGCCAAGCCCAAGAGCGGCGCCGGCCAGCCAGGCAAGGCGCGGCCGGCCGGCCAGCAGCCCAAGAAGACGCAGCCGGCCGACAAGCCGGCGGACGGCGCGCCCGGCCAGGGCGGCGACGGAGGAACGACCACGAGCGCGGACGGTCCGGCGGACGAGTGACGCCGCCTGGGCCGCCCACGCCTTTCCCCCCCGACCAGGGAGCAGGATCGATGGAAGAGCCGGACGACCTCCAGCCGATCGACGAAGACGAAGAAGAGACCGAGTTCGCCACCATCGCCGGCGGGGCCACCATCGAGGAGGCCAAGCGCACGGCGCTGGAACAGCTGCGCAAGATCGTGCCCTACATCAACCCCGACGACGTCGAGTACATCGTCGTCGAGGAGGGCAGCAAGGGCGGCCTGTTCGGCCGCGGCAAGATGCTGGCGCAGGTCGAGGCGCGGCTGTGCCCGTCTGAGGAGCGCGTCGAAGCCGACCTGCCCGAAGGCGCCGAGACGCTCCGCGAGTTCATCCAGACGACCGTCGACCTCATGGGCATCGAGGCCCACGTGGGCGCCAGCGAGACGCCCGAGTTGGTGCGCGCCGAGATCAGCGGCGACGACCTCGGGCTCCTCATCGGGCGCCACGGCGCCACCATCGACGCCCTGCAGTACATCGCCGCGATCGTCGTCAACGGCGACCGCCGGGAGCGGCGCCAGGTGATCGTCGACGCGGAGGGGTACCGGGACCGCCGCGCCGCCGCGCTCACCGCGCTCGCCGACCGCACGGCGCAGAAGGTCACGCGGGAGTCGGTGAGCGTCGCCCTCAAGCCGATGACGGCCGCGGAGCGCAAGGTGATCCACCTGCACCTCAAGGACCACCCGCGCGTGGAGACGGTCTCCGAGGGCAACGAACCGTTCCGCGCCGTCGTCGTCTCTCCCAGACAGCCGTCAGTCTGAGCCTGCCGGGTGCCTCCCTGTAAAGGAGGCGCCCCGCCCGGCCGAGAAGATGAGCGAGCGCGGTCAGCGCGCCAAGAAGACGACAGGAGGGATCCCATGCGTGCCTTGAATCGCGGACGTGGAGCCGCACTGCTCCTCATCCTTGCGCTGGCTGCTCGTCGCCGTGGCCGGCTGCGGGGGCAGCGACAAGGCGTCGAGCGGCGCCTCGGCGGCCGCGACGACGGCCTCCGGCGTCGACGCCGCCCAGATCGTCAAGGACAGCGAGACGAAGATGGCGACCGTGAACAGCGCCGCGTTCACCGCCGACTTCGGGCTGCAGGTCCAGGGCGACACCGCGAAGATGACCGACCCGACGGCCAAGGCGCTGCTCTCGCAGGGCATCACCTTGCACGCCGAGGGCGCCAGCGCCAACGACCCCACCGCCGTCGACATGACGATGAGCCTGGGGATCGCCGGGCAGAACCTCGAGTTCGGCATGAAGAGCCTGGGCAAGAAGTCGTGGCTCGAGTATCAGGGCGCCTGGTACGCCCTCGACGCCAAGAACGCCAAGTCGCTCGACAAGCAGGCCCAGACCGGCGCCGCGCCCACCGAGCAGCTCAAGAGCATGGGCGTCGACCCGTCCACGTGGGGCGCGACCTACCAGATGGTCGGCACCGAGGACCTGGGCGGCGTGCAGGTCTACCACGTCAAGGCGGCGGCCGACCCGCAGAAGCTGGCGGACTCGCTGATGAAGGCCGCCGAGAGCCCCGCTCTGCAGAAGCAGCTCGGGGGCTCGAGCAGCCAGCTCGGCCAGCTCGGTTCGGGACTCACGCAGAACAAGAAGCAGGCGCAGGAGCTCAGCAAGAGCCTCAAGGACGCCACGTGGAGTACTGGATCGGCGTCGACGACCAGCTCATGTACAAGGCGCAGTTCGGCGCCTCCATGGACACGTCGGCGCAGAAGGACATGCAGGGCGTCACCGGCAGTGACCCTCAAGGGCGCCGTGACCATGTCCAAGTTCGACGAGCCGGTCGACGTGACGCCGCCGGCGGGCGCGAAGTCGTTCAAGGACTTCATGAACCAGCTCTTCGGCGGCATGCTGGGCGGCAGCAGCGGGCTGACGCTCTGAGCTGAGCCGGGAGGCGGCGCGGGACGCGCCGCCGGGCCGGGAACGAGAAGAGCCGGGGCCGCCTCGAGGCGGCCCCGGCTCTTCTCGCGTCTGGCGGCCGGCGGCCGCCCGCTCGTCAGGCGCTCAGCGGTCCCAGTCGAAGTCGCGTGCCTGGGTCTTCTCCCAGGACGCGCTCTCGTCGTCGCTGCGCTGGCCGAGCAGGGACTTGCTGAGGAACTCCGGCGGCTTCTGCGCCGCCTCGCGCGGGGTCTCGGGCTCGGCGGCAGGGCCGCGCGGGCGCGGCGGCCGGCGACTGGGCGGCCGGCGGAGCCGTCTCGGGCGCCGCCTGCGCGCGCTGGGCGGCGGCGCGGCTGATCTGCGCCGGCGCCAGCTGCACCGTGCCGTCGGCGCGCACGCCGGCGTTGGGCTGCAGCGTGAGCTCCTCGTAGCCGCGGTCGTCCATGCCGACGTCGCCGCTGTCGAGGTCGACGTGGAAGCGATACCAGCCCATGGTCCACATGAACGTCGCGGCGACGGTCTCTCCGTCGAAGCCGACGTGCACGTGCGGCAGGCCCAGCTCCTCGTTGGTCTCGGCGATCTTGCGCGGCACGCGGCTGACGTTGAGCAGGTCGACGCCGCGCTGCAGGAGCGTGAGCGATGCCGCCGTCGCCTCGGCCTCGGCGGCCGACGGCACGGCGGGCTCTTCGGCCGGCGGCTCGCCGGGCAGCGCCCCGCCGCCGGCGACCACGGCAGCCGCGGCGTCGGCCGCGGCGATCTCGCCGGTGCTCTGGTCCTCTTCCTCTTCGTGCGCGAGCATCGTCGTCGGTGATGACGTCGATGGGCTGCGTGTCCTCGAACACCGTCGGCGACACGGCCGGAGGTGCTTCGTCCGCCGGAGCGTCCGGCTCGGCGGCGACCACGACGGCCGCGGCTGCGACGACGGCTTCGGCGCCGGGTTCTTCCGCGACCTCTTCGACGACGACCTCTTCGGCAACTGCCTCAGCGGCGGCCGGGGCGTCGGCGACCTGCGCCTCCGCCGGCACCGGCCAGACGGCCTGCTGCCCGGCGGGAGCGGCCTCGGCCTCGCGCAGCGCCGCCATCTCGGCGGCGAACTCGGCCGGCGTCTCGCCCCAGGTGCGCTCGCCCGGCTCGGACGAGTCTCCGGTGAGCGAGCCGGGCTCCGGCTCCTCTGCGCCGGCGGTGCCGAGGCGCGCGAACCGGCCGGCAAGCTCCTGCCGCTCGGCCTCCGCGCGCGCCAGCTCGGCCTTCAGGCCCTCGATCTGGGCGTCCTTCTCTTTGAGAGCCTGCCAGAAGGCATCGCTCTCAGCGTGTGTGTCGCGCGCCGGCGGCTCGGCGACGGGCGCCGGCTCCGGTCGCTCCTCGTATCGGGCCTCGCTGCGCGTCTCGCGCATGCGCCCGTTGTTGGCCGGGGCGGGTGCGGCGGCGACGGGCTCGTTCTGGCCCACGTAGGCCTGTCCGCACAAGGAACAGATGAGCCGCTCGTCGCCGTGCTCGTCGACGACCGTCTGGGTCCATTCGCCGGCGAGGAGGGTGCGGCCGCACTGTGCGCAGACGGCCTGGTCCTGGTCGTCCTTACCGCGGCCGAAGATGCGTCCGAACATCTGTCACTCCCGTGTCTGGAACGCCCCGCAGGGCCGAAAAAACGCTGCAAGAAGGCACATGATAGCAGACGGTGGGAGCGCCGGCCCCCGCGTCAGACGTCGTCGTCCGCGTCGTCGGGCATGGTGTCGTACTGGTCGAGCACGTCGCGCGCCCGCTCCAGATCGGCCTCGTTCACCAGGATGTGGAAGGGGTGGACCGACGGCATCGGGTACACGTCCGGGGCGCCGGGGCCGCCGATGACGGCCTCCACCCCGGCCTGCTCGAGCACTCCCACGACGATGTTGGCAAGGCCTGCATCACTGACGGTGGTCACGCTCACGAGTTCCATCGCGTCACCTCGCAGTAGTCGGCCGGCTCGCGCCCTGCGCACGGCGCAGCCCGAGTATACCCAGAGGCGGACGGCGCCTCCCCGGTGGGTCGTCAGGCGCCGTCGCCGGCCAGCGCCCGCAGGCGGGCCAGGTTCTCCTCGTCCGGGCCCTGGCCGTCGAACCCGGGCACCTCGAGGATGCCGGGCAGGTCCGCGAACGCCGGCTCGTTGACGATGGTGCGGAAGCCGTCCATGCCGAGGTCGCCCTCGCCCACGTTCTCGTGGCGGTCGCGGTTGGACCCGAGCGGCGTCTTGGAGTCGTTGAGGTGCAGCGCGACGAGGCGCTCGCGGCCGCAGCCGGCGTCGACGCGCTCGAGCGCCTCCGCCATGCCCGCGGGCGTGCGCAGGTCGACGCCGGACTCGAAGATGTGCGCCGTGTCGAGGCACACGCCGAGGCGCGGGTCGCCGCCGGCGGCGTCGATGATCTGGCCGAGCTCGAGGAAGTCGACGCCCATGGTGCCGCCGGCGCCGGCCGTGTTCTCGAGCAGCAGGCGCACCTGCGAGCCCTCACTCTCGGCGAGCGCGCGCCGCAGGCCGGCCTGCACGCGCTCGAGGCCGGCCGCGAAGCCGGCGCCCTGATGCGAGCCGATGTGGGTGACGATGGCGTCGGCGCCCAGCTGGTCGGCCGCCGCCAGAGCGCCGATCAGCGACGTGACCGACTTCTCGTAGAAGTCCTCCTTCTCGCTGGCGAGGTTGATCAGGTAGATGGTGTGGATGAGCACGAAGCGGATGGGCGACGCGGCGCGGGCCTCGCGGAACTGCGCCGCGTCCTTCTCCTTGTAGACGGTCGGCGCCCAGGTGCGCGGGCTGCCGGCGAAGAACTGCACCGCCTCGGCGCCGATCGCCACCCCGTTCTCGATCGCGTGCCACACGCCGCCCGACGACTTCACGTGCGCGCCGAAATACATCCCGTGACCCTCCTTCTCAGACGAGGTCCCGCGGCGCCTGGTGCCACCACGACCTCGTGAAGACCTCTCGTTCGTCGCCTTCCTCGCCCTCGTAGACCCAGACCTCGTCGGCGACGAAGAACGTGTCCGCGTCGCACGTCATCTCCCCGTGCGTCACGATGTGAAACCGGCCCTGCGCGCCGCGCAGGAGGACGGACTCCGCCTCGACCACGACCTTGGCGGAGAGCGGGTCGCCCTCGCGCAGGCCGTAGCTCACCCGGTTCCACTCCTCGCTCTCCCAGCCGTTGGGGAGGACGACGTTGCCGCCGTCGACGTAGCGGAACGTCCAGGTGATGTCGTCGGCGGCCAGGTCGCGGGTGTAGGCGCGGCCGCCGCGGCCGCCGCCGACGGTCTTCTCGCCGAGGCCGTCGGGGACGACCGGCGGGTCGAACGGCCGGAGGTCCGCGTCCGCAGGCCGCTCCGGCCGCACCGGAAGCTCGAGGACGCTCTCGCCGGCCACGACGGAGAGCGTGACGGCCTCCGGCGAGGGCCACGCCCACGGCCAGTAGGTCGGCGAGAGGGCGAGGCGCAGGCGGTGGCCGGCCGGGAAGGACTGGGCGATCGCGTCCAGCGCGATCGTCCGCCTCGTACTCCCGGCCGGGCTCGAGCCGCTCCGGCATCTCGTGGCTCGTCAGGTGGGTCAGGTTGAAGACCTGCGTCGTGACGAGCTTCGAGACGCCGCCCGGCGCCACGTCGTCCAGCCGGGCGGCGACCAGCGCCAGCGGCCGGTCGCTCGCGAAGCGGAGCGTGAGCCGCGGGTGGCCGAGGATCTCGAGCGGCTCCGCGAGCGGCGCCGAGGTGAAGCAGAGCGACTGGCCCTCCGCCGCGCGCTGGTCGGGCGCGAAGTCGCTCGGCTGGCTCTCGGCGCACCAGGCGCCGGCGTCGGCGCCGCAGAGCTGCGCGCCGCGGATGCTGAGGCGGCCGCCGTCCGCGCCGTGCGCGGCGGCCGCCTCAGCATCGGGTCGCGTCTCATCGGCTGCGTCGCGCAGCACGCCGTCGGCGTCGAGCCGCAGGCGCCGGGGCTCGACGCGCGGCGACGGCCACTCGTCCTCAGCGACCCAGCGCCCGGGCACCTCGTCCATCCAGGGCGCCGGCGGGACGGACTCCTGCATCCAGACGCGCAGCATCGGCTCGTCCATGACGCCGGTGTCCTCGCCCTTGAGCCAGTGGTCCCACCAGCGCAGCGCCTCCTGCAGGAAGCCGATCGCCGGTCCCGGCGTCACGTAGTGCGGGAACGCGTGCGGCCAGGGGCCGATCAGCCCCTTGCGCGGCCCCGGCAGCCCCTCCAGCAGGCGCAGGACGCTGTTGGTGTAGCCGTCCGTCCAGCCGCCGACGGCGTAGACGGGGACCTCGATGGCGGCGTAGTCCTCGCAGACCGAGCCGTGCTTCCAGTAGGCGTCCCGGCGCTGGTGCGCGAGCCAGGTCTTGACCCAGGGCTGGTTGGCCTCCAGCCGCTGCTCCCACAGCTCGCGCCAGCGCTCGCCGACGGCGGCCTCGTGCGGCGGCTGGCACTGCCAGTGCAGCATGCAGGTGCTCCAGTGCAGCAGGTCGGTGGCCAGCACGCAGCCGCCCTTGTAGTGCACGTCGTCGGCGTAGCGGTCGTCGGTGCTCATGAGCGTGATGATCGCCTTGAGCGCCGGCGGGCGGCGGGCGGCCAGCTGGAGGCTGTTGAAGCCGCCCCACGAGATGCCGGTCATGCCGACGCCGCCGGAGCACCACGGCCGGGCGGCGATCCAGGCGATGACCTCGAGCAGGTCCTCCTGCTCCTGCGGGTGGTACTCGTCCTCCAGGACGCCGTCGGACTCGCCGCTGCCGCGGAGGTCGACGCGCACGCAGGCGTAGCCGCGCGCGGCCCAGTACGGGTGGATGAGCACGTCGCGCGTGACCATCCCGTCGCTCAGGCGGTAGGGCACGGCCTCGAGGATGGCCGGCACCGGGTCCTCGTCGGCGTCGGTGGGCAGCCAGACGCGCGCCGCGAGCTTCGCCCCGTCCCTGAGGGGGATCCAGACGTACTCCAGCTGGCGGACCTCGCGAAGGACCTCGTCGCGCTCGGGCATCTCGACCTCCACGTCGGCTGCGGGAAGGGCCCGAGTGTACCGGGCGGCCGCTCGGGGCGGCAACGGGCCTCACGCGGCGGTCACAGGCCTTGCGCGGCCGGCGACCGGCGCCGCAGGAAGGAGCTCGGCCTCCGGGCGTGAACATGAAGGCCCGAACCACGGTACTGGAGGAGAGATGGACCAGGAGGACATGCAGCGCTGCCGCACCTGCCCGGCGTTCGACAAGCTCCCGGGCGGCGGCAACGCGGGTCTGTGCCGCGCCGCTCCGCCGGTCCCCCTGCAGGCCGAGTCCTTCTTCCGCGGGTCGACGCGCGAGCTGCCCTTCGGCGCGTGCCCGGTGGTCGGCGCGTTCCCGCTGGTCTCTCTTGACGAGTACTGCATGTCGCATCCCGGGAATCGCTCGAAGCTGATGTGACGCATCGGGCATCGGCGCCCGGACGTGGCATGGTCCGCCTGCGGGGGCGCGGCCTGCCACGTCCGGGCGCCGGCGTGTCCGGGGCCGGTGCGCCGGTCCGGGCCTCCGGCGGCCTGTGGTAAGGTTGTGCGGCGCGGAGCCCGGCAGAGCCGCCGCGCCGTCAACGGCCCCAAATCCCAGGAGAGCTTGCGCTTATGTGCGGCATCTTCGGCTTCGCCGGCTCGCCCGACCGGCAGCTTCTCGGGCGCATGGCCGCCGCCATCGTGCACCGCGGCCCCGATGACGCCGGCGCCTTCGAGACGCCGTCCGTCAGCCTCGGTCACCGCCGCCTGAGCATCATCGACCGCGAGGGCGGGCACCAGCCGGTCGCCAACGAGGACGAGACCGTCTGGCTCGTCTACAACGGCGAGGTCTACAACTACCGCGAGCTGCGCGCCGAGCTCGAGGCCGCCGGCCACACCTTCCGCACGCACTGCGACTCCGAGGTCATCGTCCACGCCTACGAGGAGTGGGGCGCCGCGTGCGCCGCGCGCTTCAACGGCATGTGGGCCTTCGCCGTGGCCGACCTGCGCGGCGCCGACGCAGGACGGGCGCGGCGGCAAGCTCGTGCTGAACCGCGACCACTTCGGCATCAAGCCGCTGTACTACGCGCGTTCGCCGCAGACCGGCCGGCTGCTGTTCGCCAGCGAGATCAAGGCGCTGCTCCAGGACCCCGAGCTCGTCGCCGAGCCGGACGAGCAGATGATCTTCGAGTACCTGCAGCACGGCTTCCACGACCACCGCGCCGAGACGTTCTTCAAGGGCGTCTACCACGTGCCGGCGGCGACCTGGATCGAGCTGCCGCTGGGCGAAGCCGCCGCGGCGCCCGGCCCGCTCACCGCCGCGCTCGAGAGCGCCGCCTACTGGACGCCGCGGCTGACGACCGACGGCGGCGACGACCCGGCCGACTTCCGGCGCCGCTTCCGCGAGAGCGTCGAGCGGCGCCTCGTCTCCGAGGTCCCGGTCGGCTCCTGCCTCTCCGGCGGCCTCGACTCGACCACCATCGTCAGCTTCATGAGCGAGCTCCTCAAGGAGGACGTGCCCGACGCGACGTCGCTGCGCGGCCAGCTCAAGACCTTCAGCGCCGTGTTCGACGGCGACCCCATCGACGAGCGCGAGTACATCGAGATCGCCGTCGAGAGCACCGGCGCCGACACCACCTACACCAACCCGACGTCGCACGAGTTCATCGGCGAGCTGCGCGACTTCGTCTGGCACCAGGAAGAGCCCATCGTCAGCACCGGCCCCTACGCGCAGTGGTGCGTGATGCGCTCCGCGCGCGAGCAGGTCACCGTGCTGCTCGACGGCCAGGGCGGCGACGAGCTGATCGCCGGCTACGTGCCGTACCAGCTCGTCTACCTGCGCCAGCTGCGCAAGGAGCGGCAAGTACGACCAGCTGCGCGAGGAGGCCGCGGCCTCGCGCGACGTGCTCTGGCCGCTGGCCAAGCGGCGCATCAAGCAGCGGCGCAAGCGGCTGCCGACGCGCAAGCTCCTGCGCGAGTCGTTCCTCGCCCGGACCACGGACCCCGGGTACGGGCGCTCCCAGTCGGAGCTCAAGGAGCGCCTCCTCCAGGACCTGCTCACGTACAGCCTGCCGTGCCTGCTCCGCTACGAGGACCGCAACTCCATGGCGTTCAGCATCGAGAGCCGCGTGCCGTACCTCGACCAGGAGTTCGTCGACCACATCCTCAGCCTGCCGGAGGACGCCATCGTGCGCCACGGCTGGAGCCGCTGGATCCTGCGCGCGGCGCTCAAGGGCACGCTGCCCGAGAAGATCCGCCTGCGCCGCTGGAAGGTCGGCTTCACGACGCCGGAGATGCGCTGGATCAAGGCGCGCCGCGCGGCGTTCACCAGTCTCTACCAGTCGCCGACGTTCCAGGCGCGGCCCGTACTGGGACGGCGACGCGGTGGTGAGCGCGTTCCGCGCCTGCTGCCGCGGCGAGGTCGAGGAGAGCATGTTCTTCTGGCGCGCCGCCAACGTCGAGCTGTGGCTGCGCGAGTTCGTCGACACGAGCGTGGTGCTCGTGGACGCCGACGTGGAGGCGGCGCTGAGCGCGCCGGTCCCCGTCGGCCCCGTGCACCGCGGCAGCATCGCCGAGGCGGGCGACGCGCAGGTGCCGGCGCTGCTCGGGGCTGCAGGCGGCAGCGCTGCGGCAGCCGACGCCGAGAGACTCCTGGCCGGGTACGCGCCGAACGAGGAGAAGCACCTGTTCGGCGTCGCCGGCCGCACCGTCTTCGCCCGCCTGCCGCTGCACACCGACCTCGTCGGGCGCGGCGACGACCTGGACGACCTCATGCGGCGCCAGGTCGCGGAGCACGTCCGGCCCGGCGACCTCGTCGTCATGGCCGAGAAGCCCATCGCCGCCAGCCAGGGCCGCAGCTACGCGCTGGACGAGATCCACCCGACCAGGCTGGCGAAGGTCCTGAGCAAGGCCGTGACCAAGACGCCGCACGGCATCGGCCTCGGCATCCCCGAGACGATGCAGCTCGCCATCGACGAGGCCGGCGCGCCGCGCATCGTCGCCGCCGCGGCCGTCTCGGCGGCCGGCAAGGTGGTCGGCAAGCGCGGCCTCTTCTACAAGGTCGCCGGCGCCAACGTCGAGGCCATCGACGGCCCCACCTGGAACACGCTGCCGCCGCACAACACGCACGCCAAGCTGGGTCCCGCGGACCCGGACGGCGTCGCGGCGCACCTCGCGGACGTCCTCAGCGACGCCGTCGGCGGCCGCGTCGAGTTCGTCGTCATCGACGCCAACGACCTCACGGCGACGGTGCTCGGCGCCTCGTCGGGCGCCGACCGCGCCCTGGCCAAGCGCCTCATGCGCGACAACCCGCTGGGGCAGGGGCACGAGCAGACGCCGGTCTGCGTCCTGCGCCCGCTCGGGCCACTGCCCGCCGCAGGCTGTCACGAGCGGTGCGCCGTAGGCCACCGCTCGTCGCCCTCTGACCTGACGCTCGCGGGTCGTGCACCGGTTCACCCCTTGTGGGTGAGGACCGCCGGTCAGCCCTGCCTCTACTGTGCTCGCGAGGGGCGCGGCGGATCGGCGGTCGGCGGCGCCGGGAGACTGCACAGGGAGGTTCCCCGATGGCGAGCACAGCGACCAAGGTGGAGTACGAGACGTCGACCAGGCCGGCGATCATGCGCCCAGTCAAGGCGACGAAGCCTGGTGTGCGGCGAGTGCCGCTACCACATGCCGCAGGCCACGCAGACCAGGACGGCTGGTGCGCCTGCAGTCCGGCTGCCAACCGTGTTCGCGCAGCCGGTCACGGCCGAACCAGGCCGCGTGCAAGCGACTTCGCGACCTGGCCGGAGGGCAGCCCGGTGCCGGCGTTCCTGGCCGCCATGGGCTTCTGAGTCTCTCTGAGGCCTCGGACCTCCGGCGGGGGCGGGCGACGGTTACGGAGCACGTGACCGTCGCCCGCCCCGCGGTGTATAACGAGGCTCGTCGGAGGCGCCTACGAGGAGGGTCGGACCGGTGAGCATCGTCGAGGTCAAGGAGCTGCGCAAGCAGTACGACCCGCCCAAGGGCGTGCTGGCCGTCGACGGGGTGAGCTTCGCCATCGCCGAGGGCGAGATCTTCAGCCTCCTCGGCCCCAACGGCGCCGGCAAGAGCACCACCATCTCGATGCTGAGCTGCCTGCTCAAGCCCAGCGGCGGCGACGCCGATCGTCGACGGGCACTCCGTCGTCAGCGACTCCCAGGCGGTCAAGGAGACCATCGGCGTCGTCCCGCAGGACATCGCCCTGTACCCGGACATGAGCGCGCGCGAGAACCTCGTCTTCTGGGGCAAGATGTACGGCCTCTCCGGCGACGCGCTCAAGCAGCGGGTCGACGAGGTGCTCGAGCTCATCACCCTCGTCGACCGCCAGAAGGACCGCGTCGAGAAGTTCAGCGGCGGCATGAAGCGGCGCGTCAACATCGGCGTCGCGCTGCTGCACAGGCCCAAGGTGCTCTACCTCGACGAGCCCACGGTGGGGATCGACCCGCAGAGCCGGCGGTCGATCCTCGACGGCATCCTCGCGCTCCGCGACCAGGGGATGACGATCCTCTACACGACGCACTACATGGCCGAGGCGCAGGAGCTCAGCGACCGCATCGGCATCGTCGACCACGGCAAGATGATCGCCATCGGCACGCACGAGGAGCTCGTGAAGATCGTCGGCGAGGGCGCCCGCGTCACCGCCCGCGTCGACCACTACCTCGAGGGCATGGCCGAGCGCTGGCGTGAGGTCAAGGGCGTCGACAAGGTCGATGTCGAGGACGACGAGGCCGTGCTGCTCACCGAGGATCCCAACGAGGTGCTGCCGCGGCTGTTCGAGGCGGCGGCCGCGGCCGGCTCGCGCATCACCGAGATCAACGTCACCGAGCCGAACCTCGAGATGGTCTTCCTGCACCTGACCGGCCGGGCGCTCAGAGAATACGACAGTGAGGAAGATCCTCGCCATCGCGTGGAAGGACCTGCGCAGCACGCTGCGCAACCGCCCGGCGCTGGTCATGATGCTGGTCGCGCCGCTCGCGTCTGGCCGCCCTGCTCGGCTTCGCCTTCGGCGGCGGCCACGTCGTTCGACATCGCCGCCACCAAGGTCGTGGTGGCGAACCTGGACAAGGGCGGCGCCGAGCCCGGCCAGAACGCCGGCGCCGCCATCCAGAAGATCCTGGCGAGCAAGGACCTCTCGGACATCCTCGCCGCGAAGACCGCGACCTCTGCCGCCGCCGCGCGCAAGGCGGTCGACGACGGCGACGCCGAGGTGGCCGTCATCATCCCGGCCGACTTCAGCTCGGTCGTCTACGGCAGCGACCCGGCGGCGACCAGCCAGGTCGAGCTGTACGAGAACCCGACCGCCGAGATCGGCGGCTCCATCGTCGAGGGCGTCGTCGGCCAGGTGCTGGCCGACTTCAACGGCGCCCGCGCGGCCGCCGCCGGCGCCGTCGCCCTGCGGCGACGCCGGCGGTCCCTCCGCGTCCACGGTGGCCGCCCGCGCGGCCGAGACGTTCACCCACGGGGGCGGCGTCTCGGCCGGGCTGCAGGTCACCCAGCGCTCACCGAAGGTCGGCAAGTCGGGCAGCGACGTCAGCGTCACCGGCTCCATCCTCGCCGGCATGATGATCTTCTTCATGTTCTTCGGCGCCGCCAACGTCGCGCGGACGATCCTCACCGAGGACCGCGACGGCACCATGCCGCGCCTGTTCACCACGCCGACGCGGCACGGCACGATCATCGCCGGCAAGTTCGTCGCGGTGTTCGTCACGGTACTCGTGCAGGCGATCGTGCTCCTGATCGCCGGACGGCTCATCTTCAGCATCCACTGGGGCCGCATCGACGTCGTGGTCCTGCTCACCGTCGTGGCCGCCGGCGTGGCCGGCGGCCTCGCGCTGCTCGTCATCTCGTTCGCCAAGACGCCGGCGCAGGCGGGCGCCATCGGCTCCGGCGTCTACCTGGTCCTCGCGCTGCTCGGCGGCAACTTCACCGGCACCGCCCAGACCGGCACCACCTACGCGTTCATCCAGCAGTTCACGCCCAACGGCTGGCTGCTCCATGGCTGGGACACGGCGATGCGCGGCGGCGGCGCTGACGGACATCCGCTGGCAGGTGCTCGTCCCGCTCGGCTTCGCCGTGGCGTTCTTCTTCTTCGCCGTGCTGAAGATGAGGAGGCGGTTCGCATGAGGCTCGCCGCGCTCCTCGCCCGCAAGGACCTCGTGCAGACGCTGCGCGACCGGCTGTCGTTCGTCTTCATCCTGGTCATGCCGCTGGCGTTCACGCTGTTCTTCGGCATCCTCTTCGGCGCCAACAGCAGCACCCAGAAGCTGCCGGTGGCGGTGTGGGACGCCGACGGCGGCGCCGCGGCGAAGCAGCTGGTCGCCGACCTGGGCAAGTCCGCCGTGGTGCGCACCGTGGCCGTGAGCGGCGCCGACCTCGAGCAGCAGATCGCCGACGACAAGGCCGCCGCCGGCCTGGTGATCCCGGCTGGCTACAGCCAGGCGGTGGCCGACGGCAAGCAGGCGCAGCTCACGATCGTCTCGACGCAGGGCTCCAGCGGGGCGGCGACGGTGGCCAGCGAGATACGCTCGCTCGCCGGCGAGCAGGTGACGGTCGAGCTGGCGTCCCGTGCTGCCGCGGAGGCCGTCTGGGCGCTCAGACCCTACCCGGCCGGGGCGGAGGTCGCGGGGATCCCGAAGACCGCGGCGCAGGCGAGGCCGATCGTCGCCGCGGCGCTCGCATCGCCGGCCGCGAGCACCGAAGGTCGTCGAGGCCGGCGCGGCCGCCAACCAGACCCCGAGCGGCTTCGTCCTCAGCTCGCCGGGCATGATGGTGAACTTCATCCTCTTCAGCCTGATGACCGCCGGCATCGCGCTCATCGTCGAGCGCCAGAACGGCACGCTGCAGCGCCTCATGACCACGCGGCTTCGCCGCTGGGAGCTCATCGGCGGCAAGGCGGCCGGCATGTTCTGCCTGACCTTCGTCCAGCAGATCCTGCTGCTCGGCGTCGCGCAGCTGTTCTTCGGCGTGGACTACCTGCGCGACCCGGCGGCGTTGCTGCTGATGATGGTGTCGCTCTCGCTCGTGGCGAGCACGCTGGGCCTGCTGCTCGCCTCGGTGATGAAGAGCGAGCAGGCGCTCATCGCGACCACGGTGCTCGTCTCGATGGCCGTCGCCGCGATGTCCGGGGCGTGGTTCCCGCTGGAGATCACCGGGTCGACCTTCCAGACCGTCGGACACCTGCTGCCGACCGCCTGGATCCTCGACGGGCTGCGCGGCATCGTGGTGCGCGGGTTCGACGTCTCCGACGTGCTGCCCGCGTTCGGCGTCTCGGTCGCGTGGGCCGCGGGGTTCTTCGCGCTCGCCGTCTGGCGCTTCCGCCTCAGCGAATGAGCGCCGCAGGCGAGTCATCGCGAGGTGCCGCGACAGCGTCACCTCGCAGTAGTCAGTCCTTCTTCGGCCTGATGCTCGCGTCCTTGGGCAGCGCCAGCCCGGCCGCCACCTCGATCGCCTTGATGATCCCGCTGGGCACGGGGCAGGCCGGGTGGACGAGGTGCTCGGCGGCGAGCCGCAGGGTGACCGGCCCCTCGCCGCGGTAGCTGATCTCCTTGTACGGGTCGACCTCGGTCAGCGCGTCGGCGAGCTGCTCGACGTAGCCGCACTCGGTCTCGAACTCGACGCGTACCGTGCGGCCCTCGGCGGTCGTCGTCACGGTCGTGCAGAATCCACAGATGCCGCTCTCGATCTCGGCAGAAGCCATCGGTCCTCCTGATACGCTGCTCGTTCGGGTGTGGCAATCGTACCCCGCCGGGGTAGTTCTGAGCGCCCTCCCCTCCCATTCCGCATGGCGTTCGCCACGCAGTGCGCGCCGGCGACTGGCTTGCCGGCCATCGGCTGGACGCTCGGCGGCGAGCTCTGGGAGTCCGAGGACGGGGTGTTCTCCGTCACCGGCCGCGGGGATGGAGGGGAACGGCGGCGTGTGGACGACGGGAGTCTCGCGCCGGACGAGGCGGACCACCCGGGTCGACCTCACCTGGACCCGTCACCGGGGCTGCCGGCACGTCCGTCGCGGAGTGTCCACGCCGGTGGCGTCACAGCTGCCGTGACAGTGGCGTCATGGGTGGCGTCACCAGTGACGTCATCGCCCAGCGTACTGCGCGTCTCCTACGGCCAGGGCAGCGTGGAGACGGCGTGCTCCACGAGCCGCAGCAGCGGCGTCGGGTACACGCCGAACACCAGGATGAACACCGTGAGCGAGGCGAGGACGACGACGCCCGCCGCTCCTCCGGCGGCCGCGACCCGCGCGCCGGCGCCTGCGCCGGCCAGCTCCAGACTCTCGGGCCGGCGCACGTACATCGCCACGATCAGGCGCGTGTAGTAGTACAGGCCGATCGTGCTGGTCACGACGAGCACGATGACCAGCGCCCACAGCCCAGCTCCCGCGCCGGCCGACACGATCACGAACTTCCCGATGAAGCCCATCGTGAGCGGCATGCCGGCGAGCGAGAACAGGGCCACGGCGAAGACGGCCGCCAGCACCGGCCGGCGCGCGCCCAATCCCCGGTAGTCGAGCATGAGGTCGGCGTCACGGTCCGCCGGTGAGAGCACGGTGACCACGCCGAAGGCCGCCAGCGTGGTCGCGAAGTACGCGACGAGGTAGAAGCCGGCCGCCACCCCGGCGCGCTCGCCGCTCGCGAGGAACGCGACCAGCAGGTAGCCGAGGTGGGCGATGGAGGAGTACGCCAGGATCCGCTTGACGTTGTCCTGGCGCAGCGCCAGCAGGTTGCCGGCGAGCATCGAGGCGATGGCGACGGCGGCGAGCGCGAGGAACAGCGTCGAGCCGGTGTCGGAGCTCACCGGCAGCAGGTAGCGCAGGAGCAGGGCGAAGACGGCGCCCTTGGAGACCGTCGCCACGTAGGCGGTGACGGGCGCCGGCGCGCCCTCGTACACGTCCGGCGTCCACATGTGGAACGGCACGACGGCGAGCTTGAAGCCGACGCCGACGAGCAGCATGACGATGCCGACGGTCACGATCACCTGCTGCGAGCCGAGGCCGGCGGAGACCAGCGCGGCCACGCCCGCGGCCGACATCGTCCCCGCCTCGGCGTAGACCAGCGCCATGCCGAAGATGAGGAACGCCGAGGTGGCGCCGGCGAGCACCAGGTACTTCACGGCCGCCTCGACGGCGTCCTCCCGGTGGACGGGGTAGACGATGAGCGCGTAGAGCGAGACGCTCAGGATCTCCAGCCCGAGGAAGAACGAGGCGAAGTGCGTGCTGGCCACGAGGGCGGCTCCGCCGAGCGTGGCCGTGAGCAGCAGCACGTAGTACTCCTCGGGGCGCACGCTCAGCCGCCTGAGGTAGCTCCACGAGAGGATCGCCACGATGGCGGTGGCCACCGTGAGCAGGCCGATGAAGAAGAGCGCGTAGGCGTCCATGGTGACGAGCGGCGTGACGACGCGGCCGGTGCGCGAGGCGGAGACGAACAGCATGCCGAACGTCGTCGCCAGCCCGGCGAGCGTCAGCCCGAGCGCGAGGCCGTGCGAGCGCCAGAAGGCCGCGGCGAGCATCACGACCACCGGCGCCAGCGTGAGCGCGATCAGCGGCGAGATGGTGAGGAGGTCGCCGGCCTTCACTGCTGCGCGCCTCCGTCGTCGGCGAGGGCGGTGGAGCCGGCGGCGGTGTCTGCGGCCGGCGGGGCGGCCTCGCCTGCGGCCGGGCCGCCCTTCTCGGCGCTCGGCTGCGGCTGCGCGAGCGCGCTCTGCGCGGTCATCTGCTGCAGCCCGGTCACCGTCTGCCGCGCCGTGGCGATCAGCGGCTGCGGCCAGAAGCCGAGCAGCACGAGCGCGGCGATCATGGCGCCGAACATGCCGACCTCGCGCTTCGTCAGGTCGGCGAACGACCAGCCGTGCGTCTCCTCGCCCTGGAAGGCGCGCTGCATCATCCAGAGCGCGTAGACGGTGGCGAACACGAGTCCGACGGCGCCGAGCACGGCGGCCCAGTGGCTCACCTGCCAGACGCCGACGAGGATGAGGAACTCGGCGACGAAGTTGCCGAGCCCCGGCAGGCCGAGCGAGGCCATGGCGAAGAACATGGCCGTGCCGCCCATCCGGGGCGCGACCTGCCAGAGGCCGCCCATCTTGTCCATGTCGCGGGTGTGGATGCGGTCCTGGAGCCCGCCGACCATGATGAAGAGGGCGCCCGTGGAGAGGGCGTGGCACACGAGCTGCAGGATCACGCCCTGCAGCGCGAGCGTGTTCCAGGCGAAGACCCCGAGGAGCACGAAGCCCATGTGGCTGACGCTCGTGTAGGCGACCAGCCGCTTCATGTCCTTCTGGCCGTAGGCCATGATCGCGCCGTAGATGATGCCGATCACGGCGAGGATGAGCGCCACCGTGCGGAAGTCGTGCGCGGCGCCGGGGAAGAGCGGCACCATGAAGCGGAGCATGCCGTAGGCGCCGATCTTGATGAGCACGCCGGCCAGCAGCACGGAGCCGGCGGTCGGCGCCTCGGTGTGCGCGTCCGGCAGCCAGGTGTGCAGCGGCCACACCGGGAGCTTGACCGCGAAGGCGAAGAAGAACCCGAGCATGAGGACGAACGCCGTGCTCGCCGCCATCTGCGTGCCCAGCAGCTGCGTGAAGTCGAAGGTGTAGACGCCGGTCGCGCGGCCGTGGATGACCACCAGCGCGATGATCGCCACCAGCATCAGCAGGCCGCTCGACCTGCGTGAAGATGAAGAACTTGATCGCCGCGTAGACGCGCTTCTCGTGCCCCCACACGGCGATCAGGAAGTACATCGGGATGAGCATCATCTCGAAGAAGAAGTAGAAGAGGAACAGGTCGAGCGAGAGGAACACGCCGGCCAGCCCCGCCACCGTCCAGAGGATCATGAGGTGGAAGGCGCCGACGTTGCTGGTGATGCCGCGCCACGAGGCGAGCACGGCCAGCAGGCCGAGCGCGAACGTGAGCAGCAGCATGATGATCGTCAGGCCGTCGGCGGCGAGGAAGAAGCTGATGCCGAGCGAGCCGATCCAGGTGGCTTTGACGTCGGCGATCCAGGACCCGGCCACCAGGCCCGACGGGCCGGCTCCCCTCGCCACGAAGGTCGCCTGCAGGGCGCTCGCCTTGGCGATCCACTGCCCGGCCAGGATGACGAGCGGCACGGTCGTCCCCGCCACCGCCGTCCAGCGCGCGAGCGCGGGCCGCGACCGCCCGAGCAGCCACGCGAGCGGGGCGGCCACCGCCGGGATCAGGATGTAGAGCAGCAGGATCACGGCGTCACCTCAGCACCACGACGGCGAGGACGAGGGCGATGCCGAACCCGGCGACGGCCACGTAGGCGCGCAGGCGTCCGGTCTGGCCGGCGCTGAGCGTGCGCCAGCCGGCGACGTTGAGCCAGGCGATGCCGCCGACCACGTAGTCGACGAGGTCGTTGCGCGCCCAGTGGGCGAACCACTTGACCGGGATCACGAAGACCCGCTCGTAGACCCAGTCGAAGCCCCAGCCGCCGAGCCAGTACGCGGCCAGCGGCCGGATGGCCGGCGACTCGGAGAACGCGTGCGTCTGCCGTCGCCACGGGATCCAGAGCAGCCAGGCGATGCCGATGCCGACGGCGACGATGAGGATGGTCACGAACGCCCCGCCGGTGCCGTCGGCGAAGGCCGCGTAGCGGCCCGTCAGCTCGAGCGGCGGCAGCGCCGTGTTCAGGAAGTCCTCGAGCGGGTGGAACCCGCTCACCCAGCCCGGCATCCACACCAGGCCGCCGACGATCGAGAGAGTCGCGAGCACGTAGAGCGGCACCAGTTGGCGCCAGCGCGGCCGCCGGCGTGACCTCGGTGTGGCGCTCGCCGAAGAAGACGAGGAAGACGAGCCGGAACGAGTACAGCGCGGTCACGAACGCGCCGACCAGCGAGCCGACGTAGAACCACAGGCTGCCGTCCACGGAGCCGAGGCTCGTGGCGATGATGAGGTCCTTGCTGTAGAAGCCGTCGGTGACGAACGGCAGCGCCGCAAGGGCGGCGGCGCCGATGGTGAAGGTCCAGAACACGGCGGGCAGCTCGCGCACGCAGCCCGCCCATCTTGAAGATGTCGTGCTCGTCGGCCAGCGCCTCGATGATCACGCCGGCGGCGAGGAAGAGCAGGGCCTTGAAGAAGGCGTGCGTCATGAAGTGGAACACGCCGGCCTCCCAGCCGGAGACGCCGAGCGCCAGGAACATGTAGCCGATCTGGCTGATCGTCGAGTAGGCCAGCGCGCGCTTGAGGTCGTGCTGCACCAGCGCGCTGAAGCCGGCGATGAGCAGCGTCACCGTGCCGACGATGGCGACGACGAGTCGGGCGTCCGGCGCCAGCGTGAAGAGCACGTTGGTGCGCGCGATGAGGTAGACGCCGGCCGTGACCATGGTGGCGGCGTGGATGAGCGCGCTGACCGGCGACGGGCCTGCCATCGCGTCCGGGAGCCACGTCTGCAGCGGCACCTGCGCCGACTTGCCGACGGCGCCGCCGAGGATGAGCAGGGCGGCGGCGACGGCCACGGCCGAGCCGGGCACGAAGCTGTGCTGCGCCGCCGCCAGCATCGGCTGGATCTCCAGCGTGTGCGAGCTGCGTGAAGAGCAGGAACAGCCCGGCGATCAGCGCGGTGTCGCCGACGCGGGTGACGATGAACGCCTTGCGGCCGCTGTAGACGTTCTGCGGGTCCTTCTGCCAGAACGAGATCAGCAGGTAGCTGCAGAGGCCCACGCCCTCCCAGCCCAGGTAGAGCAGCAGCAGGTTGTCGGCGAGCACCAGCACGAGCATCGAGGCGACGAAGAGGTTCAGGTACATGAAGAAGCGCGTGAAGCCCTCGTCGTGCTCCATGTGCTCGGTCGAGTACAGGTGGATGAGGAAGCCGACGAAGGTGATGACCAGCACCCAGAGGACGCTGACCGCGTCGAGGTAGAAGCCGATGTTGGGCGCGAAGCCGGCGACGTCGAACCAGGTCCAGAGGACCTGGTGGTACGCGTCGCCGGGCGGCGGCGAGGCGATGAAGCTGCCGCAGACGAGCAGCGCGACGAGCGCCGAGAGGCCGACGGACCCGGCGCCGATCCACGCCGCGGCCGTGCGGGTGAGCCGCCGGTCCAGCAGCACGAGCGCCACGAAGCCGGCGGCGGGGAGCGCGGGGATGAGCCAGAGCAGCCCGAGCATCGTCAGCCCTTCATCTCGTCGGCGTCGTCGATGTCGAGGCTCTTGAGCGACTGGCGGAAGCGGATGGCGATGGCGAGGCCGACGGCGACCTCGGCGGCGGCCATGGCCAGCACGAAGAGGAACATCACCTGGCCGTCGGCCTGGCCCCAGCGCGCGCCGGCGGCGACGAAGGCCAGCCCGCCGGCGTTCAGCATGATCTCGATGCAGGCCAGCACGACGATGAGGTTGCGGCGCGCGAGCAGCCCGGCGAAGCCGATGGCGAAGAGGATCGCCGCGA
>CAVUBA010000036.1:0-59153 GCA_963739595.1 uncultured Thermoleophilia bacterium | reverse complement strand
TCAGCAGGACGACCCACTTGGGACCCCACTTCTCGCTCACACGGCCCGCCGCCTCGGTGAGCGCAGCGCTGACGTCCTTGCCCACGAACGCCATGAGCGGGAGCATGGGCCGGTGCTCGATCTGCACGCGGACACCCTCCTCGCTCTGCTTGAGCAGGATGGGCTCCGAGCTGAGCTCGTAGAGGCGGGCGGCGTTGCCAGGCTGCAGCTCCAGCGAAGCCCGTGCGCCGGCCGCCGCCGTCGGCGAGGTGTCGAGATCCTCCTTGACCCGGCGGGCGAAGTACCAGATGACGACGAGCGCGACCAGAGCGACGACAAGGAACGCAAGGACCCACACGTACGCGCCGCTCATGTCCGCTCGTCCTCCTCGACTTCGCCGCCAGAAGCCGCCCGCCGCCTGATCTCGTCCAGGCGGGCGGCCAGCTCGCTCTCGACCCCTCGTATCGGCACGTAGTAGCGACGGCCTGAGAGCTTCTCCGGCAGGTACTGCTGCGGGACCCAGCCGCCGCTCGCGTGCGGGTACTTGTACCCCGCGCCGTGCCCGAGTTCCTTCGCGCCGCGGTAGTTGGCGCTGCGCAGGTGCGGCGGCGGCGGCTGGTTGCCCTCGCGGCGGACGTCGTCGAGCGCCGCGTCGACCGCCTTGTAGGCGGCGTTGCTCTTCGGCGCCAGCGCCAGGTACGTCGCCGCCTGGCTCAGGTTGATGCGGCACTCCGGCAGCCCGACGAACTCGACGGCGCGCGCGGCCGCGACGACCACCTGCAGCGCCTGCGGGTCGGCGTTGCCGACGTCCTCGCTGGCGAAGACGATCATGCGCCGGGCGATGAACTTGGGGTCCTCGCCCCCGGCGATCATCGAGGCGAGGTAGTACACGGCGGCGTCCGCGTCGCTGCCGCGCATGCTCTTGATGAAGGCCGAGATGGTGTCGTAGTGGGCGTCGTCACGGTCGTACATCACCGGCGACTTCTGCGCCGCGTCCTGCAGGTCGTCCAGCGTCACCGTGACGGGCGCGCCGGGAGCGGCGGCCGTGCGCGAGCGCCACGCCGTCTCGAGCGCGTTGAGCGCGACGCGCGCGTCGCCGCGCGACATGCCGGCGAGAAACGCCAGAGCGCCCTCACCGAGCGTGACGCCCTTGCCGCCGAGGCCGCGCGCCTCGTCCTGCAGCGCGGCCGTCACGACCTGCTCCACGAGCTCGGGCGCGAGCGGTTCGAACCGGTAGAGCTGGCAGCGGCTGATGAGCGCCGAGTTGACCTCGAAGTACGGGTTCTCGGTGGTGGCGCCGATCAGCGTGACGACGCCGTCCTCGATCGCCGGCAGGAGCGCGTCCTGCTGCGCCTTGTTGAAGCGGTGGATCTCGTCGATGAAGAGGACGGTGCGCGCCGCGCTGAGGGTACGCGCTTCGCGCGCGCCCTGGATCGCGGCGCGTACGTCGGCGGTCCCGGAGCTGACCGCCGAGAGCTGTACGAGCCGGGCGCCGGTCTCGGCGGCGATCAGGCGGGCCAACGTCGTCTTGCCGCACCCGGGCGGCCCGAAGAAGAGCATGCTGAACAGCTGGCCGCCCTCGACCGCCGCCCGCAGCACGGTGCCGGGACCGACGATGTGCTCCTGCCCCGTGAACTCCGCCAGGCTGCGCGGCCGCATGCGCGCCGCGAGCGGCGCCTCGGCCGCGGCCTGCTCGTCGCTCATCGAGAAGAGGTCGTCCATGAGCCCAGTGTACGTCAGGGCTCAGCCTCGTCACACGCGCGCGGCTATCTGCTACTATCCGAGAACGATGCGCAGGGTGCTGGTCTTGAACACCACCTATGAGCCGCTCAACGTGTGTACGGTGCGGCGAGCTCTCGTGCTGCTCCTCAAGGACAAGGCCGAGGTGCTCGAGCAGTCCGGCGCCGCGCTGCACAGCGAACGCGGCGCCCACGAGATCCCCTTGGTCATCCGCCTCAATTCCTACGTCCACATCCCGCGCCGCGCCGCGTCCGCGCGCATCTCGCGGCGCGCCGTCTTCGCCCGGGACAGGCACCGCTGCCAGTACTGCGGCAGCGCCCGCCACCTCACCGTGGACCACGTCGTGCCGCGCTCCAAGGGCGGCCCCGACACCTGGGACAACCTGGTGACGTCGTGCGCCCCGTGCAACCGCAAGAAGGGCGACCGGCCGCTGCACCTCGCGGGGCTGCACCTCATGCGGCCGCCGCGGCCGCCGGGGCCGGCGGCCTTCGTGCTGCTCCACGTGGACCACGTCCACGAGAGCTGGCGGCCGTACCTCAGCTACGCGTCCTGAGGCTCAGGCCTCCACCTCCCTGCGCCCTCCCTTGCGGCCGCGCCGCACCAGGATGACGACGATGACGATGACGCACACGCCCGCGATGACGCCTCCGGCGATCGCGGGCGTGTTCGACCCGCCGCCGCTCGCGGTGCTCCCCGTCGGGTGCACGTACAGGTACGAGTCGGTGGCGTTGGTGTAGAAGACACCGCCGCGGCCCGCCGGCGAGCGCACCCAGCCGGTCCACGAGCCGGTGTTGTACGACTCGATGTCCTTGGGATACACGAGCACGATGTACGGGCTCTGTTCGTAGAGCATCTGCTGCATCTGGTAGACGAGTTGCAGCCGCTGATTCACGTCGAGCGTCGTCTGCTGCTGTTCGTACAGCTTGTCGTAGACGGGGTCGGACCAGCCGGAGTCGCTCCAGGAGCCGATCTGGCTCGTCAGGAACACCGAGAGGATGAAGTTCGGGTCGTTCTCTCCCACCCAGCCCCAGAGGAACATGTCGTAGTCCGGCGTGAGCTTGCCCTTCGACGTGTTCAGGATGCGGTCGGTGATCGTGTTCTCGTCGAGCACCGAGAACTCGATGCCGAGGCCGAGCTGCTTGAACCACCCGGCGATCAGGCGACCGCTGCTCTGGCTCTGCTCCGACTGCGTGCGCGCCCACAGGCGCAGCGTGATGGGCTTGCCCTGCTTGTCCACGCGCTTGCCGCCCACCAGCTTGTAGCCGGCGGCCGCGAGCATGTCACCGGCCTTCTGCAGGTCGAACCCGTACCTGAGACCGGACGGAGGCTCCCAGTGCCAGTCCGGCGGGCTCTCGTAGTAGCCGGCGCTGATCACGCTCGTGCCCGGCGCAGAGAAGCCGTAGTAGGCGAGCTTGCTGACCTTGTCGGTGTCGACCGCCCAGTTGAGCGCCTGGCGGAACTTCGGGTCGGTGAGCACCGGGTTTCCCAGAGACGGCCCCTTGTAGCAGTTGAAGGCGAGCTCGTCGAACGCCAGGTTGGCGCCCTTGATCGAGGTGAGCGGCGGCTGGCCGAGCGCGTCGAACTGCGCCTGCGGGATGTTCACCGCGGCCTGCAGGTTCCCGTTCTTGAGGTCCTGCGCCATCGTGTCGGTGTTCTGGTAGTTCTGGAGGATGACCTCGTCGACCTTGGGGGCTCCGCGCCAGTAGTCCTTGTTGGCGACGAGGCGCACGAACTGGTCCTTCTTGCGCTCGACCACCTGGAAGGGGCCGGTGCCGATGATAGGCGGCGGGTTCTGGAAGCTCGCCGCCGCCGCCTTGTACGAGATCTTGCTCCAGATGTGCTCGGGCAGGATGGGGATCCAGAGCGCGAGCATGTTGGCCTTGGGCCTGCTGCAGTACATCTTGACGGTCGTGGGGTCCGGCGCCGTCACGCGGTCGATGAACTGCGTGTAGCTCGTGAAGTTCCCCATGTCCCCCTTGATGATGTAGTTGTAGGTGAACGCCACGTCGGCGGCGGTGAAAGCCACGCCGTCCTGCCACTTCACGCCGTCGCGGACCTTGAACGTCCACACGAGACCGTCGGGGGAGTGCGACCACTGGTAGGCGAGCCCGGTGGCCTGGTCGAGGCCCTGCGGCCGGCTCAGGTCGGTGGACCTCATGCCCACGAGGACGTCGTAGTTCAGCGACCACACCTCGTAGGACGAGGAGAGGAACCCGATGAACGGGTTGAGGCTGTCAGGGTCGACCGTCCAGCCCATGCGCAGGATGGTCTTGCCGCCGGGAGACGCGGAGGGGCTCGCGGCCAGCGCGCTGCCGAGCCCCCAGAGCAGCCCGGCGGCCAGTAGCGTCACGACGGCCGCGAGCGCGAGCCGGCGACGTCCCCGTCGCGGTGTGGCGAGCATGCGGACTCCTTCCTCCACCGGGGCGCTCCCCAGGGTCGGCCCCGTCCATGGCCTACTACAGCACGGACACGCGGCCGCTGCCAGCCCCTGGTGCTATACTCCGCGCCGTGATCATCGACGACAGCAGAGAGCCTCGGCTGCAGCTTGACGACGCGGAACCGTTTCGCATCGACAGCGCCGAGGTCACCCGCGATATCGAGCGCTCGACGTTGACGAACATCGTCCTGAACGGTGACCCGTTCCGGCTGCCGGTCGGGGCCCGCATCACTCTGTGGACGGGCCCCAACGTCGTCTTCGTCGGCAAGGCGGTCGATGAGCACAACGTCCTCGACCTGCTTTCGACCGAGACGGACGACGAGCTCGCCGGCGACGAGACCATCTGACCCTCGGGCGCAGGGGGCACGCCCATGAAAGGCCTTATCCTGAGCGGCGGCGCCGGGACGCGACTGCGTCCCATCACGCACACCGCCGCCAAGCAGCTCGTTCCCGTGGCCAACAAGCCGGTGCTCTTCTACGGCCTCGAGGCCATGCGCGCGGCGGGAATCACGGAGGTCGGCATCGTCACCGGCGACACGCGCGCCGAGATCGAGGCCGCGGTCGGCGACGGCGGCCAGTTCGGCCTCTCCGTCACGTACCTGCCGCAGGAGGCGCCGCTGGGCCTCGCGCACGCGGTGCTCATCAGCGAGGCCTTCCTCGGCGACGAACCGTTCGTCATGTACCTCGGCGACAACCTGCTCAAGGAGGGCATCGAGCCGTTCGTGCGGGCCTTCAAGGCCAGCCGCCCGGACGCGCTGATCCTGCTGCAGAAGGTCGCCGACCCGCAGAGCTACGGCATCGCCGAGCTCGACGGCGACGGGCACGTCTCGCAGCTCGTCGAGAAGCCGGCCGAGCCGCGCAGCGACCTTGCCCTGGTGGGCGTGTATCTCTTCACGCCCGCCATCTTCGAGAGCGTGAAGGCCATCGAGCCCAGCGCCCGGGGCGAGCTCGAGATCACCGACGCCATCCAGCACATGGTCGACCGCGGCCTGCACGTCGAGCCGCACGTGGTCACCGGCTGGTGGAAGGACACCGGCAAGCTCGAGGACATGCTCGAGGCCAACCGCCTCGTGCTCAGCACCCTGGTCGGCGACGTCCGGGGCGAGCTGTGCGAGACCACGATCGAGGGACCCGTGGTCATCGGCCCCGGCAGCCGGCTCGAGCGCTGCACCGTGCGCGGTCCCGCCGTCATCGGCGCAGGCTGCCATCTCAGCGACACGTTCGTCGGCCCGTACACGTCCATCAGCGACGGCGTGGTCGTCGACCACGCCGAGCTCGAACACTCGATCGTCCTCGAGAACAGCCGCATCTCGCACCTGCCGACACGCATGGCCGACAGCCTGATCGGCCGCGACTGCGTCATCGCGCACAGCGAGGCGCGGCCGGTCGCCTACCGGTTCCTGGTCGGCGACTCCTGCCAGATCGGCATCCTGTAAGAGGCCCCGCGGCGCGGGGAGGAGGAAGCAGATGATCGACGGCGTCATGGTCAAGCAGCTCAAGGTCGTCCCCGACGAGCGCGGCAGGCTCATGGAGTGCCTGCGCTGCGACGACGACCTGTTCATCGGCTTCGGTCAGTTCTACATGACGACCACCTTCTCCGGGGTCGTCAAGGGCTGGCACCTGCACGACGCCCAGTGGGACAACATCGTCTGCGTCAAGGGCATGATCAAGCTCGTGCTGTTCGACGGCCGCGGGGCCGCCGGCGACGCGGCCGCTCCGGGGCACGCGTCCTCGCCCACGGCCGGCCAGATCGACGAGTTCTTCCTCGGCGAGCACCGGCCGCTGCTGATCCGGGTGCCGCCCGGGCTCTGGCACGGCTGGAAGTGCGTCAGCCCCGAGGAGGCGTACATCGTCAACGCGCCGACCGAGGTCTACAAGTACGACGACCCCGATCAGCTCGAGCTGCCGCACGACAGCGACGCGATCCCCTACGACTGGGGCGTCAAGCTGCGCTGAGCGCGGCCGGCGAAGCTGCATGCCGCGCTGGTTCATCACAGGGGCCGGTGGCCAGCTGGCCACCGCGTTCTCCGGGCTGCTCGAAGGCGAGATCTTCCTCAGCCGCGAGGAGACGCTGGACATCCGCGACGCCGAGGCCGTGCGCGCCGCGATCCACTCCTTCGCCCCGGACTGCGTGCTGCACTGCGCCGCCTACACCAACGTGGACGGCGCCGAGGCCGACCCCGAGACGGCCGAGGCGGTCAACGTGCTGGGCACGCGCAACGTCGTCCAGGCGGTGCGCGGCACCCACACCGCCGTCGTCTACTTCAGCACCGACTACGTCTTCGACGGCAAGAAGACCGCGCCGTACGTGGAGAGCGACCGCACGCGGCCGCTCAACGCGTACGGACGCACCAAGCTCGCCGGCGAGAAGGAGGTCCTCGCCTGGGTCCACGGCATCGTCTTCAGGACGGCGTGGCTGTTCAGCGAGACCGGCCACAACTTCGTGAAGACGATCCTGGCCGCGGCGCAGGAACGCAACGGGACCGGCGAGCCGCTCCGCGTCGTCGACGACCAGATCGGCTCGCCCACCTACGCCGGCCACCTCGCCGCCGCCGTCGACGAGGCGCTGCGGCGCGGCATCAGCCCCGGCCTGTACCACCTCGCCGGCAGCGGCTACTGCTCGTGGTGTGAGCTGGCCGGCGAGATCGTCGACCTCGCCGGCCTCGACGTGGAGGTCGTGCCGATCACGACGGCGGAGGCGGGCCGGCCGGCGCGCCGGCCGGCGTTCTCCGCCCTCGACACGGAGCGGCCCATCCCGCGCCTTCCGCATTGGGCGCAGGGCGTGGCCGAGGCCGTCGACCGGCTCATCCCGCTCGGCTAGGCTACGCAGGCCAGCACATCCTGAGGAGGAACTCGTGAGACTCGTGGTCACCGGCGGCGCCGGGTTCATCGGCTCCAACTTCGTGCGCTACATGTTCGCCCGGCACGACGACGTCGAGATCGTGAACCTCGACAAGCTCACCTACGCCGGCAACCTCGAGAACCTGCGCGACGTCGAGGACGACCCCCGCTACAGCTTCGTGCACGGGGACATCTGCGACGCCGCCGCTCGTCGCCGAGACGCTGCGCGGCGCCGACGCCGTGGTCAACTTCGCCGCCGAGACCCACGTCGACCGGTCCATCAGCGGCCCGCAGGACTTCATCCGCACCGACGTCCTCGGCACGCACACGCTGCTCGAGGCGGTGCGCACGCTCGAGATCCCGCGCTACCTGCAGATCAGCACCGACGAGGTCTACGGCAGCATCGAGACCGGCGCCTTCACCGAGGAGTCGGACCTCGACCCGTCCAGCCCGTACTCGGCGAGCAAGGCCGGAGGGGACCTGCTCGTCCTCGCCTACCACCGCACCTTCGGCACGCCGGTCCTGATCACGCGCAGCTCCAACAACTACGGCGCCTGGCAGTACCCGGAGAAGATCGTCCCGCTGTTCATCACCAACGCGATCGACGACCTGCAGCTGCCGGTGTACGGGGACGGCCTCAACGTGCGCGACTGGCTGTACGTCGACGACAACTGCGCCGGCATCGACCTGGTGCTGCGCGAAGGCGTGCCGGGGCAGGTCTACAACATCGGCGGCGGCAACGAGGTGCAGAACCTCGCCATCACCCACCAGATCCTCGAGCTGCTCGGCAAGGGCACGGAGCTCATCCGCTTCGTCACCGACCGGCCCGGCCACGACCGCCGCTACGCCATCGACTGCTCCAAGCTCAAGGCGCTGGGCTGGCGCCCCGAGGTGCCGTTCGAGGCCGGGCTCGCGCGCACCGTCGACTGGTACCGCGACCACCCCGAGTGGTGGCGGCCGATCAAGTCGGGAGAGTGGCGCTCCTACTACGCGCGGCAGTACGGCGAGCTCGCCTGAGCGGCGGCCCGCCCGGCTGACCCGGTCCGGTGGCGGCCGGCCTCAGGTCAGGGCACGTTCCAGACCGGCGTGCCCACGTGCACTCTCGAGTACAGCCAGGTGATGTTGGTGTTCGAGAGCCGCGTACAGCCGTGTGAGTAGTTGCGCGGGTCCCGGTCGAGCAGCCACGGCTCGTTCGTTCCGTGGATCGCGTACAGCCCGAGGTAGCGCATGCGGAACGGCCCGTAGGGGCCGCTCATGTGCGGGTCCTTGGCGTAGATCTTGAAGTGGCCCCTCGGCGTGGGCAGCGACGGGCGTCCCAGCACGCACTTGAAGACCCGCACCACGTTGCCGTACTCGTGGTAGTAGAGCTTGTACTGGCTGAGGTCCACCAGGATCAGGTGCGGGTACTTCGTCGGCACGCCGTACGGGTTGCGGCGGTCGTAGACGGTGCCCTTCCAGGGCGCGCTCTGGCCGGCGAGGTGTTCCGCGTCGGCGGCCACGTCTGCGCGCACGACGAGCCGTCCCGGCGCGCCGGCGAGCAGCGAGACGGTGGCCTTCGAGTCGGCGCCGAGGGTGAGATCCTCGAGCGGCGCCCAGGCGCCCGCCGTCCAGCGCTGCAGCTGCACGGTGGCTCCGGGGTGCGCCGGGCGCACGGTGACCGTGTAGCGCACGTGCTGGTCCTGCAGGAGCGGCGTGCGCGCGACGGTGGCGAGCAACACCTTGTGACGCACGCCGATGCTGGTCTCGGCGGACGCCGCCACCCAGCCGTCGCCGGCGGCGAGGTCGACGCGCCAGGTGGCCGACTGGACCGGCTGACGCTTCCAGGCGGCGCCGCCGCTCGCGTCCGCGGTCGCCCACTCGATCTCCGTGAAGCCGGCTTCGCCGGCCAGCTTGCAGCTGAGCGTGAGCGTCGCGCCGGCCGGTGCGCCCTGCGCCGTCAGCGTCGTCGTTTGGCCGTAGGTGACCGTGGCTGGGTCGGCCGTCAGCGTCAGGACCGGTTGCTCGATCGCCCGTGCCACGGCGGGAAGGCCACGCGGCAAACGCGGCGACGAGCAGGAGCAGAAGGACGGCGGCGAGCTTCGGACGTGCGTTCACGGTAGGCCCCCAAGGTCGGTGCGTGCTGGCGGGGAGTCTACGACACGAGCCGCACGGGGGGCCAGACCCGGCCGCCTCCGCGGCCGCCGCGCCGCCGCCGCGGCGGCCTGTCGGCGCTTCCACCACGCAGAACGCCGTCGCCGTCGCCCCGATGACCACCGCGCCTGCGAGGCCGGCTCCCACGAGCGCCGGCCAGACCCACCATGGCACCGCGGCCGGCGCCGGCTCCGCCCCCGTCTTCGGCCGCACGTACAGGTAAGTGTCGATGTTGTCCGCGCTGATGAGGGCCGATCCCGTGCCGGTCGGGCGCCTGCACCCACCCCTGCCAGCGGTCGGTCCGCTCTGCTTCCAGCGCCTGGGGATAGGCGATCACGGCGTAGGGGCTCGCGTCGTACGCCAGCTGCTGCAGCTGGTCGACCAGGGACTTGCGCTCGGCGTCGTCCAACGCCGCGGCCTGCTGCGCGTACAGAGAGTCGTACACGTCGCTCGTCCAACCGGTGTCGTTCCAGCCGCCGATCTGCTCGGTGGTCAGCAGCGAGAGGATGAAGGAGGGGTCCGTGTCGCCGACCCAGTCGGAGATGAAGAGGTCGGCGTCGGGCTTCGGCCGGCCGTCGAGGGTGACCGCCAGTCGTGCGCGCAGGGACGTCTCCGGCAGCGCCGTGTAGGTGATCGCGATCCCGAGAGCACGCAGACCCTTGGCGACGACCCGCGCGATGGCCTCGCCCTGCGGCGGCGAGAGAGATGCGTACAGGCGCAGCGTCACCGGTTCACCGTCGGGCCCGGTCAGCCCGCCGGCCTTCTTCACGTACCCGGCGTCGTTCAGCAGCTGCGCGGCCTTCTTGAGGTCGTAGCCGTAGCGGACGTCGGCGGCCGGCTCGAGATGGTAGTCGGGATCCCTGCGCAGGCCCGGCGCGACGATGGTGCTGCCTGGCGCGGCGAAGCCGTCGTAGAGCCGGGCGATGATGGCGCGGCGGTCGATCGCCCAGGCGAGGGCCTGGCGGAATGCCTGGTCCTGCAGCGCCGGCGCCGAATCCGTCGCCGACGGTGCGCAGGCGAATCCCAGGTCGACGAAGCTGCGCCCCGGGGCCGCGACCGCCTGCAAGCGGTCGTCGCGGCGCAGGCGGCGGAAGTCCGCGCCCTCCAGACCGGTGGCCGCATCGATCGCGCCGCTCGCCAGATCGCCGGCCATCCTCCCCGCGTCCATGTAGGCGACGAAGACGAGCTCGTCCACGGCGGGTCTTCCTCCCCAGTACGCCGCGTTCGCGCGCAACACGACCGACTTCCCCGGTGTGAACGTCACAAGGCGGAAGGGGCCGTCCCCGACGTCGGCCGGGACGGCCGCCACCGCCTCCTCGTCCCCGGGATCCACACTCGCCCACAGGTGTTGCGGCATGACGGGGATCCACAGCCCGTCCATGTCCGCCTTCGGCTCGCTGCACGTGAAGACCACCGTCTGGTCGTCGGTCGCCTCAACCGACTTGATGCCGGTGGTCAGCGCCGCATAGGGGGAGATCTGGTTCTCCATCACATACGTGTACGTGAAGGCCACGTCCTGTGCCGTGACCGGCTCACCGTCCTGCCAGGTCGCTCCGGGTCGGATCTTGAACGTCCACGTCAGCCCGTCATCGCTACGCGACCAGCTCGAGGCCAGCTCCGGCCGGGGTCCCATGTCGTCGGCGCGGTAGCCGGTGAGCAGGTCGTGCGTGAGATGGACGATGAGGCGCTCCTGCGTCGACTGGCCGCGAATGGGGTCGACGGCGGCAGGACCGCCGAGCCAACCGATCCGCAGGACCGTTCCCGCCGGCGAGGCCGAGGGCGACGGTGATACAGACGGCGAAGCCGACTCTGACGGATCGCCGAGGGCGCCGCCGGACGGCGAGGGCTCGGGCGTAAGCGTGACGTCGGCGACGGGCGGGCTCGGCGAAGGGCCCGCAAGCGCGCGGAACGAGCCGCCAGAGGCGACGCCGAGCAGCAGCGCACCGGCGACGATCGCGGCGGCGCGAAGTATCCAGCGCCTGTGGCGGGATCCGCCGGGGGCGCCGCCCCTGGGCGAACGAAGAGCTTGCGTGAGAGACCTTCCCTGGAGTGCTGATGCGTCCGGTCAGCAGCTTGCACCCCAGGGATGAGCATGAGGATGGCGGCAGGTGAGCTGAGGGTTAGGACGCAGCGCCGGGGCTGACGGACCGCGGTGCGCCCGACCCTATGAGCGTCAGCCCAGCCCCAGCAGGCCTACCCTGTCGGGTCAGGGCTGTGCGGGCGAAGGCGACGGAGACGCGGACGCCGCGGTGGCCTGCGGCGACGGCGCCGCCGATTCCACGGCAGCCGGCGCAGCGGACGGAGACGGAGACGGCGACGGCGAGGGCACGACCAGCTCGGCCGCCGTGAGCACACGGCGACCCCAGGCGAAGTTCTGCTTGTAGTAGGTCGACGTGATCAGCGAGGAGATGGTGACGCCGTCGGTCGAGCCCGTCGAGTGGATGAACCAGCCGCGCCCGAGGTACAGGCCGGCGTGGTAGATCGACTCGACGCTGGAGCTCGGCCCCTTGGGGCCGAAGAAGATCAGGTCGCCGCACTTGAGCTTGTCACGGGTGATGCGCGGCTTGGCGACGGCGGCCATGTCGTGGGCCCCGCGCTGATTGACCGTGATGCTGTCGTAGCCGAAGTGCATCTTCATCACGTAGAAGACGAAGCCGGAGCAATCGAAGCCGCCCGCCGCCTGATGACCGTAGGGCGAGTCCGGCGTCGGGTATTCGCCCGCCCAGATGTACGGGTAGCCGACGAACCTGAGCGCGAACTTGACGATCTGCTTCTGGCGGTCGCTGAGCGGAGGGAAGGTCACGCTCTTGTAGTCGGCGAGGCCGTAGAGCTGCCACTCGCTGGCCACCTGGTAGCCGCGGTAGAACATGTAGGCGACCTCGGCGCGGTCGATGGGCGCCGTCGGGATGGCCTCGTGCGCGTCGCCGCCCGTCGGGTGGTTGTAGCGAAGCCCGAGCTGCCGCGAGGCGACGATCGAGGACAGGTAAGACGGGGCGCCGGTCGTCCAGCCCGGGTTGGGCTGCCAGCGGCTGGGGAGCAGTGTGCCGAGCAGCGACCAGTCGGAGGAGGCGTAGCGCTCCTTGAGCCAGCGGATCATGACGGTCTCGGCGGTCGCCGCGGCGACAGGCTCGGTCGGCCGGAAGTTGCCCGCCGCGTCCGGCGACATGTAGCCGTAGTGCACCGCCAGCTGGATGAACGTGTAGTAGCGGTAGCCCTCGGGGACGTCCTTGATCGCGACCGGCGTGATGGCGGCGCGGTAGTGGCCCGAGGCGAGGACGATGGAGCGCGCCAGAAGCTCTCTCGTGATGGCGCGCTCGGGCTTGAACGCGGTGCCGTAGTCGTCGAGCAGCGCGAGCCCCGCCACCGTGCGGTTGGTCACCGACGTGATGTACGAGTACGCCCAGTGCGTCTTGGGCACGTCGCTGTAGGACTTGGCGAGGGCTGGGACGGTGAGGGCGAGCAGTGTCGCCGCCAAGAGCGCTGTGAGAGTGACGATGTGAAGGAGGATGCGGCGTCGGGTCATGTCTCGTACTGCTATCGGCGTGTCGGCCGGCGGCTTGAGCGCGGCCGGGGCCTGCCCTGCGGACCCGGCCACGCTTTCGCCGCCGGCCCCGCCTTTCCCCTATCCGAAGCCGCGAGGGTACCACGCGGCGAACGGTGGCGCCCGCCCGGGCGCCGCTCCAGGCCGGCCCGGGACTCAAGGAAAGGAGAACCGGGCCGATGCCAGAAGCAGTCATGACGGCCGCACGCAGGTTTGCCCCGCCCGCGCGGGGAGCGATATCCTCGAGCCAGGAGGCACTGGTGCCTCGGGAGCCCATGCACACCCCACACCCCACATCCCAGAGCTCGCACGCGCCCTCCGCGTCGCCGCGGCGCGCCCGGCGCCGGAGCAAGCTCGCGCTCGCCGTCTTCCTCGTCCTTCTCGTCCTGCTGACGGTCGCCGGCCCGGCGGCCGCGTTCTCCATGCAGTACGCGTTCACCATCGACGGCCACGGCTGGGGACACGGGGTCGGCATGTCGCAGTGGGGCGCCTACGGCTACGCCAAGCACGGCTGGGTCTACGAGGACATCCTCAAGCACTACTACACCGGCATCGCGCTCTCGAACTTCGACAACTCGGTCATCCGCGTCAACCTGCGCAGCGGTCTGAGCGCCGTGAAGCTCAGCTGCCCCAACGACTACACGGTGCAGGGCTCCGGCGCCGCGTCGACGATCCCGGCCGGCACGACGGCGACCACGAAGTGGACGAGCCTCGGCTACCGCGTGGTCGCGGGGTCGCTGCGCAAGACCTACACCGCCGCGCCCACGTTCACGCCCACGTCCGGCGCGCTGCGACTCATCACCACCACCGACCTGGGCGACGACGGCGCCTACCGCGGCACCATCAGAGTGGTGCGCACCGGCGGCAGCCTCATGATGATCAACTGCGTCCCGCTGGAGAGCTATCTGCGCGGCGTGATCCCGCACGAGGTCTCGCCCTCCTGGCCGCGCGAGGCGCTCAAGACGCAGGCCTGCGCGGCACGCGCCTTCGCGCTCGGCAGCCGGCAGCCGGACAAGTCCTGGGACGTCTACTGCGACGTCCGCGACCAGGCCTACATGGGCGTCGGCATCGAGGACTCGCGCACCGACGCCGCCGTGCGCGACACCGCCGGCGTCTGCCCCACCTACGGCGGCAAGCCCATCATGGCCACGTACTTCTCCTGCTCCGGCGGGCAGACCGAGAGCGTCGACTACGTCTGGGGCGGCAGCTATCCGTACCTCAAGGGCGTCAGCGACCCCTACGACTACTATGGCTCGCTCCACGACTGGGGGCCGCTGCGCCGCACGCCGTCGCAGATCGGCGGCCCGCTCGGGGCCAGCGGCACGGTCCGCGCCGTCTACACGCTCAAGCGCGGCGACTCGCCGCGCATCGTCAAGGCCGCGATCCTGGGCAGCACCGGGACCAGCTTCATCGACGGCGGCTCCCTGCGCATGAAGCTCGGCCTCAACAGCTCCTGGGCGATCTTCACGAGCATGGGCATGAGCCCGGCGGCCCGTGACGGCGCCAGAGTCGCCGCGGGCAGCAGCATCACTCTCAAGGGCCGTCGCTATCCCGCGCTCGCCGACGGCGCCAAGGTCTACCTCCACTCCTACTACGGCGGGGCCTGGCACAGTACCGGAGTGGTCACGACCCGCAAGACCGAGAACCTGCCCGGGTCCTACGTGGCCCGCTACTCGGCCTACAGCGTGGACGTCAGCCCGTCGGTGACGACCAAGTACTACTTCTCCAGCGGCAAGGCGACGTCGCCGACGACCACCATCCACGTGAACTAGGACGACTGGCGACGCCGGCCGGCTGCGCTCTCGGCGCAGCCGGCCGGCGTCGTTTCCTCTTCCGCTGCCGCCGTGGGCGGCGCGGCCGTAGCTCGTTCCGCCAGCCTACTACTTCGGCTGGATCGCGCCGTCGATGACGTAGACGGTGCCGTTGCCGGCGGTGATCGGATCGCCGATGACCTTGATGTCGTTGACGTAGAGCGATCCGTCGGTGCCCGTGTACGTGACGATGGTGTTCTTGTCCAGCATGGAGTCGGACTTGGTGCCCTTCGCGAGATCGGCCCTGGTGAAGTTCGTACCGTCGATGACGCTCGCCTTGACCGCGTCAGCGCTCAGCGTCGCGCCCGACGCGGTGACGCCGTCGTTGCTCGCCGCGAAGACCGTGAACGGGCCGGCGCCGGCTGATGCCGGCGGCCTTGAAGGCAGCCGCGTACTGTGAGTATCTGTGGGTCGCCCGCTACGGCCGCCGCCACGTCGGACGTCGCGCTCGCGGATGAGGATGAGGATCCGCTGCCACTGCTGCTGCCGCACGCCGCGAGGGCTCCGGCCGAGAGAAGCAACGCGAGCGCGAGAAGCGCGACGAGCCAGGTACGGGGGTTCTTCATCTGATTCCTCCAGAGACAGGTGCCGTGTCCGCTTGAGAGCCGTGCTCCCGAAGGAGGAGGCTATCCGCCGATGATGAGCGTCCGGTTAGGGAATCGTGCGGAAGCTGTGCCCCCCCTGCGCCCGGGCCGCGTCAGACCGAGCCGTACGCGCGGCGGCCCGGGCCTGGTAGGGGAGGCCCGGGCCGCCTACTTGCCTTCCACCGCCGGGGCAGGACCGGAACCGGGGAAGGCAGGACTCGCGTCTTTGTCGTCTAGGAGGCCGTGGTCAGCACGACTCGTCTCTGAAGCCGAGGTCGCGGAGTTGCGTCAGTTCCTCGGCCGTCCCCGGGGCAACGGTCGTCATGGTTGTGCCGCTGGATCTCGCCCTCCACCATGTAGAGCACGTCCTCGGCGATGTTGGTGGCGTGATCGGCGAGGCGCTCCAGATACCGCGCCACGCTGAAGAGCAGCACGATGGAGTCCAGGTGCTCCAGGTCGCCACGGAGGACCTCCTTGAGCTCCTCCAGCAGCTGGCGGTAGAGAGCGTCGATCTCGAGATCGGCGACGAGCACCTCGCGAGCCGTCACCGCGTCCTGACGGACGAGCGCGTCGAGCGCGTGCTCGAGGATGGTCCCGGCCCGGTCCGCCATCACGGCCACGGTCGCCGGCGACTGCACCGGGAACTCGTCGAGCAGCTCGAGCGCCCGCTTGGCGATGTTCTCGGCGAGGTCGCCGATACGCTCGAGCTCGCTGTTGATCTTGATCACGGCGGCGACGAAGCGCAGGTCGCCGGCGACCGGCTGATACAGGGCGAGGATCTTGAGGCACTCCTCCTCGATCTCGACTTCGTTCTGGTCGATCAGCACGTCGGTGGCGATCACCTTGCGCGCCTTGGCGGCGTCGCGCTGCTCGATCGCCTGGAACGCCAGGCGCAGGCTCTCTTCGACCAGGGCGCCCAGCGCGAGGATCTTGCGCTTCAGCCGGTCTGTCTCTCGTTGCAGATGCCGCATCGTCGCCCCCGACTCAGCCGAACCGGCCGGTGATGTACTCTTCCGTCTGCTTCTGCGTCGGGTTGGAGAAGATCTGCGTCGTGGGCCCGAACTCGACGATCCGCCCCTGGAAGAAGAAGCCGGTGTAGTCGCTCACGCGCGCGGCCTGCTGCATGTTGTGCGTGACCAGCACGATGGTGTAGCGGCTCTTGAGCTCCATCACCAGGTCTTCGATCTTGGCCGTCGCCACCGGGTCGATGGCCGAGCAGGGCTCGTCCATGAGCAGGACCTCCGGCTCCGGAGCGATCGCCCTGGCGATGCACAGGCGCTGCTGCTGCCCGCCGCTCAGGGCGTTGCCGGGCTGGTTCAGCTTGTCCTTGACCTCATCCCAGATCGCCGAGCGCTTGAGCGCATGCTCGACGCGATCGGTCAGCTCCGAGCGGTTGAGCTTGTAGTGCTGGCGGAGGCCGTAGGCGACGTTGTCGAACACGGTCATCGGGAACGGGCTCGGCTTCTGGAAGATCATGCCGATCTTGCGCCGCAGCTCGAGGAGGTCGGTCTGGGACGACAGGATGTTCTCGCCGTCCATCATGACCTCGCCGGTGGCCTTCTGGTCCCGGTACAGGTTGAAGATCCGATTGTACGTGCGGATGTGCGTGGACTTGCCGCAGCCTGACGGGCCGATGACGGCGGTCACCCGGTGCTGCTTGACCTCCATGTCGTTGTTGAAGAGCGCCTGCTCCTTGCCGTAGAAGAAGTCGAGCCCTCGCACGGAGATCTGGCTCGGCACAGCGTCGAAGTCCTCTTCGGGGCCGCGACGGTCCTCCGCGACCTCGATGCGCGGCGGGACGACGGTCGCCTCGCCCTGCATCTGCGTCGGTTCCCCGCCCCCCTGGCTCTGTGCAATGTCATCCACTTTGGTCCCTACCATTTCTGGCCTCGCTGGAAGACGAGCCGTACCAGGATGTTCATGCCCAGTACGGCGATGATTATGACGAGCGCTCCACCCCACGCAAGCTGAACCGGATAGGGGTACGGGCTGCCCATGTAGTCCCACATGGTCTTGGTGAGGTTGGCGGTCGGGCCTCCGAAGAACCCGTCCGGTCCGAGCAGACCGGACAGCCAGTATGGGCTGCTGAGCGCGGTGAAGAGCAACGGGGCGGTCTCGCCGGCCACCCTGACGACGGCCAGCGTGGCGCCGGTGATCAGGCCGCCTCGGGCTGCCTTGCACACGACACCGAGGGTGACCCTCCAGCGCGGGGCGCCCATGGCGAGACCCGACTCGCGGAGCTCGTTGGGGACGAGGTTGAGGATGTCCTCCGTGGTCCGCGCCATCACCGGAAGCATGATGAACGCCAGCGCCACGGAGCCTGCGAAACCTGAGTAGTGGCCGAACGGCTTGACGAGAATGGCGTAGGCGAACACGCCCACGATGATCGAGGGCACGCCCATCACGACGTTCGCGATGCCGCGCACCGCAGTCGCGATCCGTCCGTTGCGGCCGAACTCGGCCAGATAGACGCCGGCGAGGAAGCCGATGGGGATGCCGATGAGGGCGGCGAAGCCGGTGATGATCAGGGTGCCGACAATGGCGTTGGCCATCCCCGCCCCGCTTGTCGTAGTGAAGTCCTGCGGCATGGACTTGGTGAAGAAGTCCCAATTGAGCGCGGCGGCGCCGCGGACCACGACCTCCCAGACCATCAGGCCCATGGCGCCGATGCCGATCGCCGCGCCGATCCAGGAGAGGACCTTGATGATGAAGTCCGCCGCCTTGCGCCGGATGGGTGAACGGCGACGCATCGGTATGGCGCTCGCGCTGCGTGCGACGGTGCTCATGCGCGCCCTCCCGTGGTCTTCTGGACGCGCCGCAACCAGATCTGCGCGAGGATCTGGAACAGGACGGTGATCAGAAACAGGATGAGGCCCAGCTCGATCAGAGCACTGCGTTGGATCTTGTCCGTCGCTTCGTTGAAGGTGTTGGCGATCAGCGACGCGATAGAGACACCGGGGTCGAACAGAGAGTGGGGCAGCTTGTCGTAGACGCTGCCGATGAGAAAGGCGACCGCCATGGTCTCGCCGAGCGCCCGGCCAAGCCCGATGAACACGGCGCCGACGATGCCGCTGCTGGCGTAGGGCAGGCTGATCTTGCCGAGCACCTCTGAGGTCGTCGAACCCATGCCATAGCCGGCTTCCTTGGTCACCTGGGGGACCATGGAGAGCACGTCGCGTGAGACCGCCGTGATGAACGGCAGGATCATGAACGCGAGGACGATGCCGGCGGTGAAGATCGACACGCCGCCGCCGACATTGGTCGGCCCGGGCTTGATGCCAGGGACATCACCCAACGGCGTGTTGAGGATCCACGGGTAGAGCTTGTCCTGGACGAACGGCACGACGACGAAGATGCCGACCATGCCGAAGATGATGCTGGGGATGGCGGCGAGCATCTCGATGGCCGTCCCGACGACCCGGGCGACGGCCGGATGCACCAGCTCGACGAGCAGCAGCGCGACCACCAGCGCCAACGGCACCGCGATGACCATCGCGACCAGCGTGGAGAGGAACGTGCCGGCAAGGGCCGTGAGAGCCCCGTACTTGCCTTGGCTCGGCGACCACTCCACGGTGGTCAGGATCTTCGTCCCGAGCCCGGTGATCGCCGGCCACGAGTTGATGATGAGGACCGCCGTCAGGCCCAGCATCGCCGCCGCGACGGTGAGACCGCACGCGGTGGCAAGGACCCTGAAGACAAGGTCGCCTATCCCGGGGCGGCCGCGCGGCGCCGCCTTGGCGGCGTCGCGCGGACCTCCGGGGCCGACGAGTTGGTCGGCTTCTTCTACAGTACTCACGGTTCCTGCCCCCGGAGTAGTTGGATCAGGTCGGTGCTATCGCGTCACTGCCACACGGGCGTGCCGCTGACGGTCACGTTCTTCCACACATCGGTCTGGACGAGGTCGTACACGCTCTTGGGGCATCGGCACGTAGTCGAGGCCCTTGGCCGTCGTCGCGCCGTTCTTGTAGGCCCAGTCGAAGAAGCTCATCATGGCCTGCGCCCGCGCCGGCGTCCGCCTGGTCCTTCTGGACGAGGATGAAGGAGGCGCCCGTGATGGGCCACGTCGCCTTGCCCGGCTGGTCGACGAGGACCAGGTACATGCTCGGCAGGCTGGCCTTCCAGTCGGCCTGCACGGCTGCCGACGCGAACGACGTCGAGGCTCGGCTTGACGAACGCGCCGTTCTTGTTCTGCATCTGCACGGTCGTCATCTGCGCCTGCTTGGCGTAGGCGTACTCCACGTAGCCGATGGAGCCGCTGAGCTGCTTGACGCTCGCGGCGACGCCCTCGTTGCCCTTGCCGCCCACACCGGTCGGCCACGGCACTTCCTTGTCCGCGCCGGCCGTCCACACGCCCGGAGCGGCGGCGGTCAGGTAGTTGGTGAAGATCCACGTGGTGCCCGAGCTGTCGGAGCGGTGCACGACGTTGATCTTGGCCGCCGGCAGGTTGACGCCGGAGTTCACGGCCTTGATCGCCGGGTCGTTCCACTTGGTGATGGCGCCGTTGTAGATCTTGGCCAAGAGGTCGCCGGTGAGCTTGAGCTGACCGTCGGCGATGCCCTGGACGTTGATGACCGGGACGACTCCGCCGACGCACATCGGGAACTGCACCAGGCCGGCGGTGGTGAGGTCGGCCTCTTTGAGCGGAGCGTCGGAGGCGCCGAAGTCCACTGTCTTGGCGGTGACGGCGGAGATGCCGCCTCCCGAGCCGATCGACTGGTAGTTGAGCTTGGCGCCGCCGGTCGCGGCGTACTCCTGGCCCCACTTCGAGTAGAGCGGATAGGGGAAGCTCGCGCCGGCGCCGACGATCGTGTCGGCGGTCGCTGCAGAGCTGGCGTCGCTCGAGGAGCCGCCGCTGCCGCCGCAGGCGGCGACGCCGAGCGCCATCGCGATCAGTGCAAGTGCTATGGCGGCGACCAACAGGAGGCGCCACGGGCTTGCGGACTTCTTCATTCGGTGACCTCGCTTTCGCGTCTTGGCAATTCGCGTCATTCCCTGGCGGACGGCGTCGTAGGGACGCCACCGAAGGAGGAGGCTATCCGGCCCGTGTTAGGGGATGGTTAGCACGAGGTCAGTCGGGAGCGAGCCGGCACCCCTTTGCGTCGGCAGAGCACACCACAAGCGGCACGGCGGGCAGCTCGAGGACCAGCAGGAATGGCGGCGGGCGGGGTCTCGATAGAGACCCCGCCCGCCTGCCGGGCACCGCCACCCACGTGAGTCCGGTCCACCCGACAGGTGAGCTGGAGCCATCCTCGGCACAGGGCGGCCCCGACGCGGACGCATGCGTCTGCCAGGGAACGGCCGGGTGGCCGCCTCACCGGCGGGCCCGGCCTGGTCAGCCGGAGGTCACCAAGCGGCCTTGCCGCCGGCCTTGATCTGCGAATGCCACATGCTTTCGACCGCGGTCACGGTCTTGGACGGGATGTTCACGTAACTGAGCGCGGTAGCCTTGTTCTTGGCGGACGAATCCTTGTACGCCCAGTTGAAGAACTGGAGCATGGCGTGCGCGGTCGCGTAGTCCTTGTTGCTCTTCTTGACGAGGATGTAGGTCGCGCCGGTGATCGGCCAGCTGGTGCCGCCGGAGTTCACCATGGAACCGGCGAAGCCGTTCGAGGCGGGGAAGCTCGCCGACGCGGCCGCCGCCTTGAAGGAGTTCACCGACGGAAGGATCCACTTGCCGGACTTGTTCTTCAGCTGCGTCTACGGGATGCGCGCCTGCTTGGCGATACGCGTACTCGACGTAGCCGATGCGGCCCTTGCCCTGCTTGACGAGCGCGGCGACGCCCTCGTTGCCCTTGCCGCCGATACCGGTCGGCCATGCCGGGCTCTTGCTGCCCGCGCCCACCTTGCTCTTCCAGCTGCCGGAGACGGCAGCGAGATAGCTCGAGAAGATGAAGCTGGTGCCCGAGCTGTCGGAGCGGTGCACGACGCCGATCTTCGTGGCGGGAAGACTCACGCCGGGGTTGAGCGACTTGATCCGGCTGTCGTTCCAGGTCTTGATGTTGCCGAGGTAGATGTCGGCGAGCACGGCGCCAGTGAGCTTGAGCTTGCCGCTGGCGATGCCGCTCAGGTTGACGACCGGGACGACGCCGCCGATCGTCATCGGGAACTGGACGAGGCTCGACGAGTTGAGGTCGCTCGTCGAGAGCGGCGCGTCGGTCGCGCCGAAGAGCACGGTGCCGGACTTGATCGCGTTGATGCCGCCGCCGGACCCGATGCCCTGGTAGTTGACCTTGACGCCCGTCTTGGACTTGTACATGCCCGCCCAGCTCGTGTAGAGCGGGTACGGGAACGTGGCGCCGGCGCCGTTGACGGTGACGGCCGCCATGGCCGGTCCAGCGATCGTGGCCAGCGCGACCGAGGCCGTCGCGGCCAGCACCGCCAGCATGCGGAAGCGCTTCTTGGGGATACTCATGGGCACCTCTCCTTCGACTCCTGTGTACGTCCGGGACCCCCTCATGGAGTGCCGTCCGGGAACAAGGCTAGGAGCCGCCGATGAGCGGATGGTGAGGCAGCGGTGAGGCGACGTAGCGGTTTCGGCTGGGATGGCGCGAGGATGCGACTGCCGGCGCGATGAGGATTCGATGCGCGCGGCGCGAACGCCGGACTTGCGCGCGGTGAACGCCGAGCGTCAGCCGCGCGGCAGGTGGATGCGGAACGTGCTGCCGCGCCCGACGACGCTGTCCACGGAGACACGCCCGCCGTGGATCTGCGCGATGTGCTTGACGATCGCCAGGCCGAGACCCGTCCCGCCGAGATCGCGGCTGCGGGCCTTGTCCACGCGGTAGAAGCGTTCGAAGAGCCGCGGCAGGTGCTCGCGCGCGACCCCCTGGCCCTGGTCGGTGACACTGACGACGATCTCCTCGCCCGTCTCGGTCAGGCTCGACGGCGACGGCGCTGCCGTCGACGCTGTACTTCACGGCGTTGTCGACGAGGTTCACCACGGCCTGCTCGAGCAGGGGCGGGCTGACGCGCGCGAACAGGCTGCCGGGGCAGGTCTCATTGAGGGCGATGTGCTTGGCCTCGGCTTTGGGCCCGCATACTTCGAGGGCGACCGCGACGACGTCGCACAGGTCGGCCTCCTCCAGCTGGAGCAGCGGGCTGTCGCCGGATTGCTCCAGCGTCGACAGCGCCAGCAGGTCCTCGATGATCGAGTTCAGCCGGTCGGCCTGACCCGAGATGATGCGCACGAAGCGGCGGGCGGCGACAGGGTCGTCCAGGGCGCCGTCCTCGAGCGTCTCGGCGAAGCCCTTGATGGACGTGACCGGCGTCTTGAGCTCATGCGAGACGTTGGCGACGAAGTCGCGCCTCACGGCCTCCAGGCGCTTGAGGCGCGTCACGTCGTTGAGCACGACCACGGCGCCCACGACGTCACCCTCGCCGTCTCCGTGCAGCAGCGTGCCGTTGGCCTGCAGGTTGCGGTCCTCGGCGCCGACCCGAATGACGATGTCGGCCTCGACGGGCCGCTGGCCGGCGAGCGTCTGCGCCACGACGTGCTGCAGGTCGGGATTGCGCACGATCTCCTGGATCGACTTGCCCTCGGCTTCTGCAGGGTCGCTCTCGAGCAGGCGCGCGGCGGCGGCGTTGACGGCGATCACGCGCTCCTCGGTGTCGACCGCGAGCACGCCCTCGACCATGCTGGCGAGCACCGCCTCGCGCTCATTGCGCTCGTGCGTGAGCCTCCGGAGCCTGTCATCGAGCTCCTCCGCCATCTGGTTGATGCTCTCGGCCACCGAGGCGAACTCCTCCACACGCGGGACGTAGAGCTTCTGCGTGAAGTCGCCCGCCGCCAGGCGCTGGGCGCCGATCTTGATGTCCGCCATCTGCCGGCTGATCCCTCGCGACACGTACCAGCCGATGAGCGCGGCGATGACAGCGACCACGAGGGCGCTGATCCCGATGCTCCCGTAGAGGGTCGCCAGCGCGTCGTTGACCCTCGTGAGCGGGATGGCGGTGCGGAGCACGGTGGTGATCCGGCCGTTCTCCGTGACCGGGATGGCCACGTACATCATGTTCTCGTGGAGCGGTCGGGCTCGGCCGGATCGCCCTGCCGGTACGTCCCTGGACGGCGATCGAGGAACTCGGGCCGGCTGGCGTGGTTCGTCCATCGTCGCCGGGTTCGCTTCTGAGTCCGCGAGCACCTGGCCGCGCACCACGCCGGGGCGGTCGGCGGCGATCAGCGTGATGCGCGTGCCCGACGCGCTGTCGAGACGCCGGACGAGGCTCTCGAGTTGCTGGGGAGTGTCGGCGGTCATCGCCGACGTGAGCTGATCGCGGATGAGCGCCGCGCGCGCCTGCAGGTCCCGCTCCGTCTGGTCGTAGTAGAAGTCGCGCACGGAGCGCACGGCGTAGAACCCGACCGCGGCCGTGCAGAGGACGACGATGACGAGATAGGTGGCGTAGATACGCCAGAAGAGCCGCGGTCTACGCACGACTCACTGGTCCTGCAGGCGATACCCCACGCCGCGCACGGTCTCGATGTACGCGCCGCAACAGCCGAGCTTGCGGCGCAGCGAGACGATGTGCACGTCGACCGAGCGATCGGTCACGTAGCGGTCGTTGACGAATGAGTCGTCCCCTTGGGCGGCATCGACGATCTGCTGCCTAGTGAACACCCACCCGGGCCGCTTTGCCAGATAGAGCAGGATGCGGAACTCGGTGGCCGTGAGCTCGACGGGCTTGCCGCCGACCACGACCTGATGCCGTCCGGGGTGGATGGTGAGTTCCTTGATGTGAACGCTCGACTCGTCGTCGGTGGTCTCGGAGCCGCGACGCAGCACGGCCCGGATGCGGGCCGTGAGGACCCGCGGGCTGAACGGCTTGGTGACGTAGTCGGACGCACCGAGCTCGAGGCCGGCGACCACGTCCGCCTCGCTCCCCTTGGCGGTGAGCATCACGATCGGGATGCTGCGCGTCTTGGCGTCGGACTTGAGCCGCCGGCAGACCTCGAGGCCGTCGACGCCGGGCAGCATGAGGTCGAGAACGATGAGGTCCGGCATCTTGGCGCGCGTCGCCGCGAGGGCGTCTTCGCCGCTCGCGACCACCGTCACGCGGTAGCCTTCCTTGTCCAGGTTGTACTTGACGAGCTCGAGGATGTCCCGCTCGTCGTCGACGACGAGCACGTTCTCTCTGGCCAAGGTCACATCCATGTCGATGCCGAGGACGCGGGCAGCGGCGGACGACGCCGGGCCCGGACGATCGAGGCGGACTCTAGCGCCCCGCTGTTAGTTCTTCGTTAGCATACAGGTCACACCTGCGGGGGTTCTCCGAGGCCTCCGCCTCGAGGGAGGTGACCACCCTGAAGCGAGACCAGGACATCATGGTGATCGGCGGCGGGCCGGTCGGAGCCTGCTGCGCACTCGAACTCGCCGAGGCGGGCGCGTCCGTGACGCTCCTCGAGAAGGAGCCGGAGATCTGCCCGCCCGAGAGCGGCGCGCACGCCAACTGCGGACTGCTCGTGCCGAGCGACACGACGCCATTGGCCGCGCCCGGAGTGCTCGGCCAGGGGCTGCGCTGGATGCTCGACAGCTCGAGCCCCTTCTACATCGCGCCGCGTCCCAGTCCCGCGCTGGCGCGCTGGCTCTGGCTGTTCCGCGCGGCCTGCTCTCCGGAGCGGGCGCGGGCGGCGGCGCCCGTCCTGCGCGCGCTGCACGTCGAGAGCGCGCGCCTGCACGACCTGCTCGCGGAGGACCACGGCGAGACGTGGCACTTCCACCACGGCGGCGAGCTCCAGGTGTACGAGACGGCGGCGGGCCTCGCGGCGGCCGCCGAGGAAGTCGAGCAAGCGCGCGGCCTCGGCGCTCGCGCCGAGGAAGTGAGCGTCGCTGAGGCCCGCCGGCTGTTTCCGAGCCTGAGGTGCGAGCTCGCCGGAGCCTTCTTCTTCCCGGAGGACGGCCACCTCGACCCGATGCGCTTCACGAGAGCGGTCGCCGCGCTCGCCGCCGAGGCGGGCGCGACCGTCGTGACCGGCGCCGAGGCGCTCTCCCTCGAGCCGTCGCCTCGGGGCGTGCGCGCCGTCACCACGCGAGGCGAGTTCGCCGCCGGCCAGGCGGTGCTGGCGGCCGGAGCGTGGACCCCGTTCCTCACCCGGGGCCTGGGCCTGCGCCTCCCCATCGAGCCCGCCAAAGGCTACAGCGTCGACGTCGACCGGCCGGCCGACTTCCCCGAGCTGCCGCTCTACCTGGGCGACGCCCACGTCGTGCTCACGCCGCTGGGTGACGCGCTTCGCCTCGGCAGCACGCTGGAACTCTCCGGCTGGGACATGCGCGTGCGGCCGAAGCGGGTCGCGTACCTGCGCGCAGGTGGCGAGCGCGCCATCGGCCTGCCGGCCGACGGGCCGGTGCGGCAGTTGTGGCGAGGCCCTCGCCCGGTCACGCCGGACGGCCTGCCCGTCATCGGCCGCATCCCCGGCCGCGACCGCATCATCCTCGCGACCGGCCACTGCATGCTCGGCCTTTCGCTCGGCCCGGTCACCGGCCGGCTCGTCACACAACTGGCGAGCGGCGCCAGGCCGGAGATCGACCTGACGCCGCTCGGAGTGCAGCGCTTCAGCTGAGGGCCGGCACGCTCAGCGCCACCGGCCTTCTACGGTCCTTCGCTACTTCACGTCCACGAAGACCGGGTTGGCGTAGAACCACAGGTCGGCCCACGCGTTGTCGGGCGTGCTGCCGTGGATCAGGTCTGGGGTGGTGCCGTCCGGCATGAAGCCGCCCGTCTTGGGGTTCGGGTAGTCGATGTAGTCGAGCTCGTCGACCAGCGGGTTGCCCTTCGCGTCGGTCTGGAACGGCGTCCCGGCAGCCCAGTTCGTGCCGCGGAGACGGAAGTACATGTCCTTCGTGGCCTTGACCTTGAAGGTCATGACCTTCCAGCCGTTCTGGACCTTCCAGCTGGACTTGGAGAAGGTCTTCACGACCTTGGTGCTGGGGTTCGTGTCGGTGGCCGTGTAGGCCGGGTTCGCAGCGCCGTTGACCTCGGCGGGGATGAGCCCGGTCACGTCACCGGCGATCAGGTCGACGTGGTTCAGACGCACCGGGTCGCCGTTGTTGTTCTCCTTCGGCGAACGCACGGCGACGGTCACGAGAAGGGTCTTCCCGGCCGTCGTGCCGAGCGTACCGCCCATCGTCGCGGTGTGGCTGGCGTCGGTCACCGTGAACTTGAGCCCGTTGATGAGGTCGCCGTTGACGACGAACGAGTCGCCCGAGCGCATGCCGTTCACGACGCCCTGGTCGGTGAAGCGCTTCACGTAGGTGTAGGTCTTGGCGTACTGGCCCGGCCAGAAGTCGGAGTAGGCGAGCCCGATGGTGTTGCCGGCCGCATCCTTGTACGCGGTGTTGACCACGTGGTAGTCGCTGTTGTTGAAGACCCACCAGTCGCGGCCCTCGCCGAGCAGCGAGTCCCAGAGGCCGCCGACGGTGGCGGTCATCCAGTCGGCGCCGCCGTAGGTGCGGGCGTGGCTGGTGAGCGTAGCGTCGGCGAGCGTCGGGTCGGTCGTGACGGTGCCGTCGGCGGCGATGAGGTTGCCGTACTCGCCGCGGGCGTTGGCGGCCTGATGGCCGGGGAGACCCTCGAAGCCGACGGCGACGTCTGGGGCGGCGTCGTTCATCGCGCGGAAGTCGCCGACGTGCCAGAGGTTCTTGCGCGACGGGTGGTTGACCACCGCGTAGCTCTCGGCGCCGTAGTTCTGCTCGAGCCAGTCGACGCGGTGAGCGTGTCGCTGCGCGTGACGTTGTTCTTCACGAACGGCATGGCGGGATGATCGTAGACGTCTCCGGTCGCCGCGTCCTTGACTTCCTTCGTTCCCTCGCCGGCGCGGCTCAGGTCGGTGTCGGCGGCGTCGAAGTGGTACTCGAAGTTGCTGATCGCGTTGGGCTCGTTGCCCGCGCCGACGACGCCGACGCTGACGTGCTCGTGGGTGGGGGCGTTCCACTCGACGCCCTGGAAGATCCTGCGCTCAGGATAGGTCGCGCGGGCGTCGAGGACGGTCGGGAACGAGTAGTTGCTGAGGGTGATCCAGCGCCACACGGGGGTGACGAACGCAAGGCCGCTCGGATCCTTGGCCGAGGTGCCGCCATGCTCCGAGTTGGCGATGTAGTCGAGCCCGTAGACGGAGAAGCCGTTGCGTACGACGTCGGTGAACGTGCTGCTGCCATCGGTGAGGTACGTGTGGTTGTGGATGTCGCCGGACACCCAGCGGCCGGCCGCCATGGCCGGCGTGGCGACGGCCGCAAGGAGCGCGGCGGTAGCGGCCGCCAGGAGCAGGCTCCTGCGCACGGCCTTTGGTGAGAGGGTCTTCATCGAGATCGGTCTCCTTTCGTGGCACTACTGATGACTGAGGCGCGGCCGCCGGCTCCCCGGCCGGCGGTGGCCTGATTCGCGCCGTGGACGGGCGTCAGCCCGCCTTGGCGGTGCGGTCGAGATCTTCAAGGTCGACACTGAGCAGGCAGACCTCGGCGCGGCGCCGGCGGACGGCCGTGGTCATCAGGCCGCCGAGGACGCCGAATGTGACGGCCGCCGGGACGAGCGCCTTGCCCGGAGCGTCGTCGGGCAGGGGACGCGGCGCCAGGCCGGCGAGCATGACCGCTCGCTCGTGACGACCCGACTCCGCTTCGTCCGAGATGACCGGGTGGACGATGTTCTCCCCCTGCGCTTCGTCCGGACCCGCCGACGCTGCCGGATCGGGCGTGGCGCCGGCGTCACCGCCCCGCCAGAGCTCGAGGTACGGGTACGGGTCGATGGGGTCGCCGCCGCCGGGGTGGATCTCGAAGTGGAGGTGCGGCGGCGTCGTGATCGCGTTCCCGGTGTTGCCGACGTAGCCCAGGACCTGCCCCGCCTCCACGACCGACCCGTTCCCGATGCCGGCGGCGTAGCGCAGGAGGTGGGCGTAGTAGAAGTAGTCCCCGGCGTCGTTGGAGAGGTGGAACGAATTGCCCCCCAGGCTGCGGTAGCGGAGCTCGTTGACGGTGCCGGCCTGGACGGCGACCACGGGCGTGCCCTTGCGGGCGAAGATGTCGTTGCCGGTGTGGCCGCCGCCGACCGCGCGCGGCGCGCCGAAGTCGTCGCTGTACCAGACGTCGCCGTCGATCGGGAAGACGGCGTCCGGAAAGGCAAGCAGCTTGCCTCCGGTCCGGTGCGGCGCCGACATCTTGCCCGGACGGTAGGAGTCCGCCGATGAAGAGCCGCCGGACGAGCCGCCACCGGAGCCGCCGTACGAGCCGCCACCGGAACCGCCTGAGGATCCGCCTGAGGATCCGCTGCCGGACTGGCCTCCGGAGCCATCGGCTCCGCCCGAGGAGGACCCACCGGACGCGCGGGGCGCCGGCGAGGGCAGGAGCCGGCCGGCCGACGCGCGATCGGCGCAGGCCGCCGCCGAGCCGACGACGATGTCGGCGCCTTCGGCGAGGCCCTTCCATGAGGACGTGAGATGCAGGCGGAGGCCGGTGACCTCGACCTCGAGGCCGTTCCCCTCCGACACCTCGCGGCGCTCCAGCGCCGTGAGCGTCCCGACTCCGTCGATGGTCAGCGGGAGCTCGTCGACCGCGACCGGCGCGCCGTCCACGGTCAGCCCCTCCACCCTCGAGATGTCCACGCCGCCGGATTCGGCGCTGCGCGTCGCGGCGGCGTCGGCGACCAGCTCCATGGACGTCGCCGCGATCCGGCCGTCGAGGAGCTCGATATCGGTGAAGCTGACGGTGGCTGTCGAGATGAGTGCGCCGTCCACGATCGTCGAGGCGACCGTGGCAGTACCGGCATCCCAGGATGCGGCCGCGCCGATCCCGCTGCCGTCGCCGTCTCTTCGTTGTCGTTGCGCGAGGCCATGACCGCGACGCTCCCGCGAGTGGTACCGTCGACGACCGCCAGGGAGGCCCGCGCGTACGGCGCCGGCAGCGCGATGACGCGTGCGGCCAGGAGCGCCGAGACGATCACCACGATGGCGCCTGCCAGAAGCGCCGCCAGGCGCAAACGCCCGCGGCGGCGAGCGGTCTCCTTTGCCCGGCGGCGACGCTGTTCGTATTCGACCTCTCGCCACTCCCATTCCTGGGGCTCGCGTCGCTGGGTGTACGCCACGTTGCAGACTCCTCTGTGCCGAAGGTGCGAGCCCGGCCCCGATGCAGGGCACGACCCGTCGGCGGGAGCATCGCCGACCCGTGTGTGCTGGACGTGAGGGGTGCGTGAACCAGCCGAGAGGAGGCAGTGAGAGCGCCGTGAGAATGTCCTCTGGAGCGCCAGCTCGGCCGTCGCCGGCGTAGAGACCGCCGCCGTTCCCCGCGGCGGCGTCTTGGCTAACACGTTCCTAACAACGGTCGTCGACGATAGTCAGGAGAAGCGCGCGCGGCCAGCCCCGGCCGCCGATCCGACGCACCAGGGAGGCAGCACTGTGAGCCTGCTCCATCACCATCGCGAAGAGGCGGAACGTCCCGAACTCGCAGCGTCGTTCGAGGTTCTCGGCGCCGACGGCGTCGTACGCCGCTACGCGCGCGAGGACTTCGACCAGATCTTCGTGTCCGTCGATCCCGACGAGGTACAACGCCAGGTCGACGTCGGCTGGGTGATCCTCGACGAGCGCCAGGTCGAGACGCCCGGTCGCGGGCCCTCGGGCGAGGACCTCATCCCCGGCATCGAAGGTCTGCGCGTCGGTGGCGTCCTCGGCTACGCGCCGGGCGAGTCGGTCACGAGCTACGTCGTCGGCTATCTGAAGGACGACGCGCTCGGGCCGGCCCGAGGAATGACCGGGTCCGAACCTCACCGTCATCGCCACCTGCGGGAGTAGGCGTCTCCTGACCGAGGCCACATCGACTCTGAACATGTCCGCGCCATCGTGGATACGGTCGCCGCAATGGCGACCCCGGTACCCACGAGACTGGAGTGGAGATGAAGGCACCAGAGAAGCCTCCTTGCCGCCCGGAGCGCGACCCCGTGTGCGGGCGTGAGCTGACGACGGAGCAGGCACTGCTGAGCGCCGAGCTCAAGGGGCGTACCTACCTCTTCTGCTCGGAGCGTTGCCGGATGCTGTTCTCGATCCGCCCCGGCTGGTACGTGGGCCGAGATGGAGAGGCGAACCGACTGAAGGCATCGTGACGATGCGACTGCGGCACGCGCACCCGGCCGACTACGACCGAGTGCTCGCGGTGATCGACGCCTGGTGGGACGGTCGCCCGATGGGGACGCGCCTCTCGCACGTCTTCTTCTCGCACTTCACGCCGACGAGCTTCGTGCTCGAGAGCGACGGAGAGCTCATCGGCTTCTTTCTGGGCTTCCTTTCGCAGACGCATCCCGAGGAGGCGTACATCCACTTCGTCGGCATCCACCCCGAGTACCGCCGGCTGGGGCTGGGGCGACGACTCTACGAGCGCTTCTTCCTCGCCGGCGCGGGGAGTCTCATGACCGACGGCCGGGAGCGGGCCCGCGTCAGTGAGGCCCCATGACGCAGGCCCGCCCGGCCTCTCCTTCGGGAGGCCGCGAGGCGCCCTCAAGTGCCCGAGGCACGGGGGGATGCCTGGGGCTCGGGCGGCTCGTCACCATGATCGTGCGCGACCCTGTCCTCGGCCTCGCGCAGCTCCCGCCGGCGTTCCTGCTCAGACAGCGCGGAGGTACGGGCGCTGCGGAGCTGCCGCCGGATCTTCATGCTGTGGGTGATCATGGCCGCAGTCTGGCTGCGCCATGTTAGGAAGGCGTGAGCGGAGCACCTGGGCCCGGTGAATCCCGGTCAGCCCATGATGGCGCCGTAGGCCGGGCGCCAGTCGGAGAAGTCCGCGAAGAGGTGGTCGGGTGCGTACGCCGCCAGCTGGTCGACGGTGTGGCGGCCGGTGGCCACGGCAACGGCGGTGACGCCGAGTGATGCGCCGCACTCGACGTCGGCCGGCGTATCGCCGATGACCACGATGTCCTTGCCGGCGTAGCGCCGGCCGTCGAGCGCCTCGGCGCGGGCGACGGCGACGGCCGGCAGGTCGGCGCGCAGCGCCGAATCCGATCCGTAGGCGCCGACCTTGAAGAGCGGGAAGAGGCCCGTCGGCTCGAGCTTGAGACGGGCTCCCTCCACCACGTTGCCCGTCAGCAGCCCGACCAGGGCGCGGCGGTCGGCGGCGAGGGCGGTCACCAGCTCCTTGATGCCCGGGAGGCATCTCGACCGAGGCTCGGGCGATCTCATCGCGCAGCAGTTCGACGTAGCGGGCGATGCAGTCGTTCACGAGTCCGTCGACGACGGCGGCCGGGGCGCCGAGACGCTCGGCCACGGCGGCTGGGGCGCCGCCCCACAGCTCGGCGAGGTCGCGCGATGATGCCCGGGTCGGTGCGCCCGTGGAACGAGTAGTCGCCGAGCTCGCCCTCGACCCCGTACACGTCGCTGATGGCGCGGAGGATCGCGCGGCCGCCGGCGCCGTGGGCGTCGATCAGCGTGCAGTCGATGTCGAAGAGGACGAGGCGGTCGATCATGCGCCGAGTATAGCGGGAGGGGCCGGTGGCCCTGCGGCCGCCGGCCCCTCCGTGTACTCATCCTGACGTTAGGCCAGCCTCATCCGCCGCCGCTCGGCGCGCTGCCGCCGTGGCACGGACAGCTGGCCGGCTGGCCGAAACCATTCAGGTGGCAGGCATTGCACGGGAGCGGCACCTCGCCCGCTGGGACGTGCTCGCCCTCCTGCGGATGCGCGAACTTGCTCGGCGTCCAGTTCTGGATGGTGTGGCAGTCGTCGCAGGTGGTAAGGCCGTTGTGTTGGTCGCCGTGGCAGGTGATGCAGCCGTCCGGCTTCACGGCGACGCCCTTCGTATGGCACGTCTCGCAGGTGACCTGCCCGTGCTTTCCGGTCAACGGACCGCCCGGGTGCGGGCCGCCGCCCTTGCCACCGGTCCAGCTGTAGAGACTGTGGCAGTCGACGCACGGGCCGCGGTTCGTGTGCGGCGCCTGGTGGCAGTAGCCGCAGTCCTTGGTGCCGTTGTTGTGGCAGGTGAAGCACGAGAACATCGAGTTCGCCGGCGGCGCGGTGACCCCCGGCGCACCCGCGTGCACGAGCGAAGCGTGGCAGGCGATGCAGAGCTGCTTGGTGTGGCCGGCGCTGCCGTGCTGGAACTTGACCGGCGCCGGCTGGCCGAGCGAGATCGTCTTGCTCGTCTGCGTGCTGGTGTGGCAGCCGGAACGGTCGCAGGCCGAGTTCGGGATGTGGCGCGTGACGGTGATCGGCTTCTTGGAGAGGCCGGTGAAGTGCACCCAGACCTCGCGTGAGGCAGCCATCTTCGTCTTGATGAAGCTGACGGGTCCCGGCGCGATGTGGCACTTCACGCAGTCGACCTGCTTGTGCGTCGACTTCGCCCACGTGTCGCGGTACGGCCACATCTCGTGGCAGTCGGTGCCGCAGAACTTGTTGTTCTCCGTGAACTTCGCGGCGAGCGCCGACCCTCCGATGGACAGGAGGACGAGGACTCCGACGATGATCGCAAGACGCTTCCACCAGCGCGACCACCAGGATCGCTTGGCAGGTTGACCGGCCCCAGCCACGACTGACTCCCTTCAGTGCACCCCGGTGCCCCACGCACCCTGCGCGGAGCATATCCCCTACAGGGTTCGTTGTCGCCGCGCACAGTCTCGCGACCTGGCGCGAGCGGGGACGACTCGACCGGTCGCGCTCAGGTGCTGGGGCCGCCCTTGAGCAGCAGCAGCGGCACGTCGCTGTTGTGCCGCAGGTGGTCGGCCACGCTGCCCAGCACCATGCGCTTGGCCCAGCCGTGACCGTGCGTGGCCATGGCGATGAGGTCCGGTCGCAGCTCGGCGGCCTGCTGCACGATCACCTGCTGCGGCTCGCCCGACAGCAGCAGCGTGTCGACCGGGATGCCGCGGCTGCGCAGCAGCTCCGCGGCGCGCGCCAGGTCGCCCTCAGCCTCCTCGACCTCGTGGCCCGCTCGTCGCGCGTGTGGTAGTGCGCCACGCGCAGCAGCGTGACGGACGAGCCGCACACCGCGGCGAGCGCGGCCACGTGCTCGAGGACGGGCGCGTCGGTCTCGGTGCCCTCGATGGGCACGAGGATGTGGTCGTACACGCCCATGTGCTCAGCCTCCCCAGAAGGTGGTGTACAGCAGGAACGCGTTGAGCGCGATGATGAGCGCCGCGACGGCGACGCCGATCAGCGTGCTGATGGTACCCGTGCGCTCGCCGCCCATCACCGTGCGCGAGCGGCTCAGCCACAGCAGCGGGATGATGGTGAACGGCAGCTGCAGGCTCAGGACGACCTGGCTCACGATGAGCGCCTGGTAGGCGTTGACGCCGACGGCGATGATCACCATCGCCGGCAGCGTGAGCACGACCAGGCCGAGCTTGTAGGTGCGCGTGCGCGGGTCCTCGGGCCGGCCGAGGTAGCCGGTGACGATGTTGGCCTCGGCCAGCGAGGCCGTCACCGACGAGGAGAGGCCGGCCGCGAGCAGCGCGATGCCGAAGATGAGCTGCGCGGCCGAGCCGACGAGCGGCTGCAGCGTCTGCGAGGCCTGCTCGATGCTGGTCACCTTGACCCCGGCGGTGAAGAAGACGGCCGCCGCCACGATGATCATCGCCGAGTTCACCAGCCAGCCCATGCCCATGGAGAGCGTGGTGTCGGCGAGCTCGAAGTGCATCAGCCGGCTGCGCTCCGACGGGGCCACGTCCCAGTCGCGCGACTGGATGACGTTGGAGTGCAGGTAGATGTTGTGCGGCATGACGATGGCGCCGAGCATGCCGAGCGCGATGAGGATGCTGGCGCCGCTCAGGTCGGGGATCACCCAGTGCGGCGCCGCCGCGGCCCAGTCCGGCTTCACGATGAACAGCTCGATGATGTAGCAGCCGGCGATGACGGCCAGGAAGACGAGGATGAGCCGCTCCAGCCGGTGGTACTGCTGCCCGAGGATCGCGACGTAGACGAGCACCAGCGTGAGCGGCGCGCCGATCCAGACCGGCAGGCCGAACAGCAGGTTGAAGCCGAGCGCGGCGCCGAGGTACTCGGCCAGCGCGGTCGCCACGCAGGCGACGGCGATGGTGACGCCCGAGCAGCCAGCGCCAGCCACGGCGGCACGTGGGTGCGCACGTTCACCGCCAGCGAGCGGCCGGTGACGATGCCCAGCTTGGCCGCCAGGTGCTGCAGGAAGATCAGCATCAGCGTGCTGAGCGAGACGACCCAGAGCAGCTGGAAGCCGAACTGCGAGCCGCCGGCGATGTTGGTCGCCCAGTTGCCCGGGTCGATGAAGCCGATGGTGACGACGAACCCGGGGCCGAGGTAGCGGAGCAGCTCGCGCGAGAAGAGGTCGCGCGCGAAGGCACGCGGGCCCGTGTCGCGCGCGTCGGACTCGATGTCGGCCGGAGGCGCGAGGGCCGGGTCAGGCTGCGCCCGCCCGGCCCCTCCCGCCGTCAGGTCCGCTTCATTGTGTCGTCGCCGGTCATCCTGGCGAGACTCTACCCCGCACGCAGGCGGCTCCGGGGCGGAATCAGACCGGCGCCGCCTCGTCGCTCTCGTGCTCCTCGAACGGCCACTGCCCGGCGATCAGGCTGAGCACGGCCTCCAGCAGCACCACCACGACGATCGTCAGGATGATGCCCAGCCAGGACGACGTCACCAGCGCGAGGACGATCAGGCCGACGACGAGCACGCCCCAGCGGACCGACAGCACGTGGTTGACGACCCAGGTCGTGACCGGCGAGTCCGGGATCTTGACCTCGGCCGCCTGCCCGGTGGCGCGCTTGCCGACCGCGACCACGCCGGCGCGCACGTCGCGCCGGCCCAGCAGCCACACGAGGACCGCGGCGACGACGCCGATCACGCAGATCCAGATCGTGATGGTCGTGAGCGGCCCGAGCGAGGCGTTGACGACGTCCTTGACGATGTGGAGGCCGCCGCCCGACTTGACCTGCTCGGTCAGGTACGTGGACCCGCGCACGACGATCACGCGCGTGATGAAGATGGCGATCGCCGCGCCGATACCGATGGCGATCGCCGTCCGCCCGCGGCGCCGCGACAGCCAGATGGTCAGGGCGATGAGCGCCGCCGTCACGAGCGGGAGGATCCAGATCAGCCGGTCGAACCACTTGACCGCCGTCTGCGCCGGTCCGAGGGCGTCCGACTGCAGCAGGGTGATCTGGCCGAAGTCGGACGGCAGCGGCTTGCCCGACCAGTTGGCCACCTGCTGGATGCCCTGCTCGGGGCTCATGTCGGGTGATGACCGGCGGGTTGAACCGTGTCGACAGCCCGCCCGGCAGCCGCTGTCCACCCACACCAGGACCTGGCTGACCAGCGGCAGGACGTTGAGCTTCACGTCGCTGCCCTGGATGTAGACGTTGTTGGTCTGGCCGCGGAGCAGCGCGACGACCTTCTCGTGGCCGACGCGGTTGATCTGGAGCCAGAGATCGTACGCCTTGGGCGAGCTGAGCACCTTGTTGGTGCTCTTGGTGATGAAGTCCTCGACGTACGCTCGTGATCGGTCCGGCGAAGAGCTGCGCCTGCGGCGGCAGCGCGTCCGCGACCCGCTGCTGCAGATCGGTGCGCGCGACCACCTGCCCGCCGATGTACTCGCTCAGGTTCTGGATGGCCTGCGGATCCTTGCCGATGGGGCCGACGATCTTCATGTAGCCGTCGGTGTTCATGACCGTGTAGTGCGCCCAGACCGTCACGCCGGTCACGACCACGGCGAGGCAGCAGAGGAGCACGAGGAGGCCGACGAGCAGACGCGCGCAGACGGCTGGGCCGGCGGCGGCCGGCGCGGCGACGGCCGTCGGCGTCATCGCCCTTGCCGCCGCCGGCGGCCTGCGTCACTTCCTCTCGGCGGTCGTCATGACCGCCGTGGACTCGTCGTCCGCGGCCGTCGCCGGCCGGGACGCCTGGGTGACCTCCGTCCCCTCGTCCGGCTCGGGAACGCCGTCTCACCCTTGCTTCTTCTGTCTTGTCGGCCACGACCGGCCTCCTCGCGTTCTCGACCCGTTACCCCTCGGTCACACATTCCCCACAGCGGCGAGAAAGCCTACGCCCGGCGCCGTCAGGCCGCGGCGAACGCCTGCTCGAGATCGGCGATCAGGTCGCCGGCGTCCTCGATGCCGACCGAGTAGCGCACCGAGCCCCTCCGGGATGCCCATCGCGGCGCGCTCCTCCGCGGTGCACTCGACGTGGCTCGTGGTGGCCGGCACGCCGGCGAGCGTCTCCACCGCGCCGAGGTTGGCCGCCAGGTGCGCCAGCCGCAGGCGCGGCAGCACGCGCTTGACGGCGTCGAACCCGCCGCGCAGCGAGAAGCTCAGCATGCCGCCGTAGCCGCGCATCTGGCGCGCGGCGACGTCGTGGTGCAGGTGCGACTCGAGGCCCGGGTAGTTGACGGCCTCCACCTCCTGCGCCTGCCAGCCAGCGGGCGATCGGTCAGCGCGTTCTCGTTCTGCCGTCGCACGCGCACGGCCAGCGTCTTGAGGCTGCGCACCAGCAGGTACGCGGCCATGGGGTCGAGCGAGGCGCCGGTGATCTCGCGGTAGTGGTAGACCTTCTTGACCAGCTCGGCGGAGCCGCAGAGCACGCCGCCGAGCACGTCCGCGTGGCCGCCGAGGAACTTGGTCGCGCTGTGCAGCACGAGGTCGCTGCCCAGCGCCAGCGGGTTCTGGTTGATCGGCGTCGCGAACGTGTTGTCGGCGACGACGATCGCGCCCGCCTCGTGCGCCGCGGCCGCGAGGCGGGCGATGTCCATCACCTTGAGCGTCGGGTTGGTCGGCGACTCGAGGTAGACGAGGCGGCAGCCCTTGGCGATGGCCGCCTCGATCTGCTCGAAGTCGGTGGTGTCGCAGAGCTCCGACCTCCACGCCCCAGCGCGGCAGGAAGTCGACGAAGAGCTGGTTGGTGCCGCCGTACGTGTCCTTGACGGAGACGACGCGGTCTCCCGGCGCGAGCAGCCCGAACAGCGTGTTGCTGACGGCGGCCATGCCGGTCGCGAAGCTGGTGGCCGCCTCCGCGCCCTCGAGGATCCGCATCTTCTCCTCGAACGCGGCGACGGTCGGGTTGGTGTTGCGCGAGTAGATGTGGCCCTCGGTGCGTCCGAGCGCCGCGTCGACCCAGCTGTCGACGTCCGGATAGGCGAAGGCGGCGCTCCAGACGATGGGCACCTGCGTGGCCCGGTGCGCCAGCGCCGCCTCCTCGCCGGCCCGCACCGCCAGGGTGGCGGGCGAGAGGTCCGGCGCCTCGCCGTCCGGCCGTCGCACGTCGTCGCTCATGTGAGCCTCCGCTCTCGCCGCTGCGGCCGCGGCCGCCGCGGCGCCGCTGATCCGGCGCCATTCTAGCGGCCTGCAGGCCGCGGCGCGCCGGCTCGGGACCGTCGAAGACGATCCGCCGGCTTACCGCCGGCGACCGTGTACGGTGGACGGCGACAGGAGGTGACGATGGCGGCGTGGAAGCTGCCCCCGCGGGCCAAGGTGTTCGAGGCGTTCAGCGCGGTCGCCGACGGCCGGGTCCGGCTCGCCGGACCGGGCTCGGCGACCGTCGTCTCCTCGGGCGGCGACAAGACCTACGACGTCGAGTGGTCGGACGACGGCCGCACCATCGCCGCCAACGACAACGCCTCCTACTGGCAGGGCTACCTCGGCTACCCGGCGCTGGCCGTCCTGCTGGCGCGCGGCGAGCTGCGCGCCGGCGACGACGTCGTCGCGGCCCTCGCCGGCGTCCCCTGGCACGACCTCAACCAGCGCTTCAAGCGCGACTACGACGCGGCCGTCGCCCACGTGCTGGCCGAGCTTCCCGGCCCCGACGCCGCGACGGTCGAGGGCCGGGTCGACGACGTGATGGCGGACCTGGCCGCGCTCGACCTGCAGCGCGCCGGGCGCGGCCGCCGGCCGCCGGCGGGCAAGTCATGACGCGCCGTGACGCCCGCGGCGCGCCGCTGGCCGTCGGCCTGCGGCTGTCCTCCGCGGCGCTCGGCTCACACTCGACCCGATCTGGATGGGCGTGTTCGCCCGTCTCGGCGCGCAGCGCGCGCTCAACGCCGGGCTCACGTACCGCTTCGCGGCCGTGCCTCGCCGCGCTGCATCTACCGCCCCGGCGGCGCCGGCTCGCGACTCCCGGACCGGCGCCGCCGCCCCGGCGACCGGCGCGGGGGCGCCGGCCACGACGCGGCCACGACCGCTGGTCGCTGACTCCGCGGCTGAGTGCCCGGCGGCGCCAACGGCCCCCTTGTCCGACATCGCGGCGGGGGGTAACATATGAACATCTGTTCAGATGTTCAGGAGAGGGGGCGACGTGGCCGAGACCCCGTTCGTGGAGCCGGTGATCTGCGGCAAGGATGACGAGGACCTCCTCGACCACTGCGACGTGCACGTCGTCGATCCCGAGCGCGTGACGGCGGTGCGCGCCCGGCTCGTGTCGCCGGACGTCGCCGGGCAGATGGCCACGGTGTTCAAGGTCCTCGCCGACCAGAGCCGCTGCCGCCTGATGGCGGCGATCATCGAGGCCGGCGAGCTGTGCGTGTGCGACCTCGCCGCCACCGTCGAGATGAGCGAGAGCAACGTCAGCCACCACCTGCGCGTGCTGCGCGCGAACGGCCTCGTGCGCGCGCGCCGGGCCGGCAAGATGGTGTTCTACTCGCCCGACGACGCCCACATCCGCGTGCTGCTCGACATCACGCGCGAGCACGTCGAGCACGGGCCGGAAGACCTCTCGGGCGACCCGGACGTCGCGCGCGAGGCGGCCGCCGCCGCAGGCGGACGGCCGTGACCGAGCGCACCCTCGAGCTCTCTTTGCTCCTCCCCCGGGCCGCCGAGTGCGGCGGCTGCGTGGAGGAGGTCGGCCGCGAACTGCTGCGGCTCGAGGGCATCCACGGCGTCGAGCCGGACGTCACTCGCGGCCTGCTGGGCGTCAGCTTCGACGAAGGCGCCCTTGACGGCGCCGCGGTGGAGACCTTCGCCCGCCGCGCCGGGGCGCAGGCTCACTGCGAGGACCACTGCCCGCTCGCCGCTCACGCGCACGGACCCCTCGACCTCTCGCGGCCGCTGCCCGGCGAGGACGGCGGGGAGCGGCGCGTGCTGCACGTCACCGGCATGGACTGCGCCGACTGCGCGGTCAAGCTGCAGGGCGCGCTGCGCAAGGAGCGCGGCGTGCGCAGCGCCGACGTGAACTTCGGCGCGGCCACGCTCGCCGTCGCCATCGACCCCGGCGAGACGGCGCTGCCCGACGTCTTCCGCGCCGTCCGTCGTCTGGGCTACGACACGGTCGAGCGGCGCGCCCAGGCCGAGACCACCGGCGCGCGCGGCTCGGCCACGGCCGCGCGCGCGTCGCGCGGCTTCTGGCTCTCGGAGCCCCGCGCCGTGGCCACCATCGTCTCCGGCACGTTCACGGCGGCGGGCTTCATCGCCGGCGCCGCCGCCCCGGCGGCGGCGCCGTGGCTCTTCGGCGCCGCCGTGGTCAGCGGCGGCGTGTTCGTGGCGCGCGCGGCACTCTTCAGCCTGCGCGCGCGCCAGGTCGACATGAACGTGCTGATGACGCTGGCCATGATCGGCGCGGCGGCCATCGGCCAGTGGTCCGAGGCGGCGCTCGTCGCCTTCCTGTTCAGCCTCGGCACGGTGCTCCAGGCGGCCACGCTCGAGCGCACCCGGCGCGCGATCAGCGGGTTGATGAAGCTGGCGCCGGCGACCGCCAGCGTGCTGCGGTCCGGCGGGGACGGCGCCGGCCTGAGCGAGACCACCATCGACGTCGGCGACCTCGTCGTCGGCGACCTCGTCGTCGTGCGCCCCGGCGAACGGGCCGCGGTCGACGGCGTGGTCGTCGAGGGCTCCGCCGCGGCCGACCAGGCGCCGGTCACCGGCGAGTCGGTCCCGGTCGCCAAAGGCCCGGGCGACCAGGTCTTCGCCGGCTCCATCATCGAGGGAGGCACGCTCAGCGTGCGCGCGACCGCGGCGGCCTCCGACACGACCATCGCCAAGATCGTCCACATGGTCGAGGAGGCGCAGGCGCAGCGCGCGCCGGCGGAGACCATCGTCGACCGCTTCGCGAGCCGTTACACCCCGGTCGTGGTCGCGCTGGCGGCCGCGGTGGCCTTCGTGCCGCCGCTCCTCGGCGCATCCTTCGACACGTGGTTCTACCGCGGCCTCGCGCTGCTGATCATCAGCTGCCCCTGCGCGCTCGTCATCTCGACGCCGGTGAGCATTCTCGCCGCGCTGGCACGAGCGACCAGGAACGGCGTGCTGATCAAGGGGGGCGCCTACCTCGAGCAGATGGCCGGCCTCAAGGCGATCGCCTTCGACAAGACGGGGACGCTCACCCTGGGGCGGCCCCAGGTGACCGACGTCGTCCCGCTGAACGGCGCCCCCGCGGACCGGGTGCTCCGAGTCGCGGCGGCGCTGGAGCGCTACAGCGAGCACCCGCTGGCGCGCGCGATCACGGAGCGCGCGGCAGCCACCGGCGCGATGACGCTGGCTGTGCCGGTCGCCGCCCCGATGGCCGCCTGCGCCTGCTCGACGCCCGGCTGCTGCTCCTCAGACGCCGGCGGTGCCGGCTATCCCGGCGGCAACGGGCACGACCACGCCGGGCACGACCACGGGGCGCACGGCGACGGCGCCGCACACGACCATCCGGAACACGACCGTGCCGAGCACGGCCGCGCAGAGCACGGCCCGGACGTCGAACGCTTCCGCGCCATCCCCGGCCGCGGCGTGCGCGCCGAGCTGGACGGCCGGCTCCACTTCGTCGGCCGGCCCGACCTCCTCGGCGACCACGCGGCCGACCCGGCGCTCGTCGCCCTCGTCGAAGGACTCGAGCGTCAGGGCAAGACCGCCGTCGTCGTCGGCGACGAGGACGGGGCGCTCGGCGTGATCGCCGTCAGCGACCCGCTGCGACCCGGCGCCGGCGAGGCGATCGCCCAGCTGCGCGCGCTCGGCGTCACCGAGGTCGCGATGCTGACCGGCGACAACCCGGAGACGGCCGCCGCGATCGCCGCCCAGGCCGGCGTCACCGACGTCCGCGCCGGCCTCCTGCCCGAGCAGAAGGTCGCCGCCGTCGCCGAGCTCCGCGACCGCGCCGGCGCGGTCGCGATGGTCGGCGACGGCGTCAACGACGCCCCGGCGCTGGCGGCGGCGTCACTCGGCATCGCCATGGGCGCCGCCGGCACCGACGCCGCCCTCGAGACGGCCGACATCGCCCTCATGGGCGACGACCTCTCCGCCGTCCCGGACACCATCCGTCTCGCCCGCCGCACCACACGGGTCATCTGGGAGAACATCATCTTCTCCATCGCGGTGAAGTCGGTCTTCCTGATCCTCGCGCCGCTGGGCCTCGTCAGCCTGTGGCTCGCCGTGTTCGCCGACATGGGCACCTCGCTGCTCGTCACCGGCAACGGGCTGCGGCTCTACCGCCGCTAGACCCTGCCGGCAGCCGGCCGCGAAGGATATAGTCTTCGTCGTACGGCGACGCTGACAGATCTGGCGACGCGGCGTCGTTGACTTTGCGCACCCACGGGGGATAGTCAGGGCAGGACTGCCGGAAGAGGTGACCGCTCATGAGCGGCCGCGACCACAAACGTGTTGAGCCTCGTTTGCGGCGAGCAAGCCGCGGCCTGCTGGTGCGGGTCGGACGCCCTCCCGGTGGTGATGCACCCGCCATCGCCTCGGCGAGACCCCCGGCAGCTGGTCCGCGACCTTCGACGCCGTGAACGACTTTGTGTGCCTGCTGGACCGCGACGGCACGGTCGTCCGCTGCAACCGCAGCATGTCGGAGTTCCTCGGCAGCGGACCGGACGAGATCACCGGCAAGAAATGCTACGAGGTCATGCACGGCTCGCGCACCTTTTTCGAGCGTTGCCCGTACCAGGAGATGCTGCGCACCGGCCGCCGCGAGAGTTTCGAGCTGGCCCTCGGCGACAACTGGTTCCAGGTCACGGCCGACCCCATCTTCGGCGATGACGAGAGTGATCGTCGGCGCCGTCCACATCGTCCGCGACGTCACCGACCGGCGCCGGGCGGAGGACGCACTCGCGGAACGCTCACGCTGGCTCGTCGCCCTCAGCGACTCTGGCCGTGGACCTCGCCTCCCTGCCGGGCGACGCGGACCTGGGCAAGTTCCTGGGGGTCAGACTTCGCGAGTTGACAGGGGCCGTCGCCGTCGCCTTCAGCGAGTACGACCCCGACGAGCGCGTGCTGGCGACGCGCACGATCGCGTTCCAGCCCGGCGTGGTCAAGACGCTCACGGCGCCCCTCGCGGGGCGCCTGACCGGGACGCGTTCGCCGGTCAGCGACGATGCGTACAAAGCGATCCTGACGAGCTCGAACGCGACGGTGGCGACGCTCACCGAGGCCAGCTTCGGCGCGATCTCGCCCGCCGTCGACGCCACCGTGCGCAGGCTCCTCGGCGTCGACCGGTTCGTCGGCCTCTCCTACGTCGTCGAAGGGGCCCTGTTCGGAACCTCCGTCATCGCCTTGAAGGCCGGCACCCTCGACCCACCGCGCGAGGAGCTCGATACCTTCGCCAACCTCGGCGCCATCTCGCTGCGCCGGCGCCGGGCGGAGACCGAGCTCGCACTCCAGACCGTGCAGGTCGATTCGCTGTTCGCGCTGTCCGGGGACATCCTCGGCGTCGGCGACACGAACGGCATCCTCCTGCGCGTCAACCCCGCCTGGGAGACCACGCTCGGCTATCCCGCCGCCGAACTGGAAGGCCGGCCGCTCATCGACCTCGTCCACCCCGACGACCGGGCCATGACGCTTGCCGGCCTCGCGGACCTGACGAAGGGCCGCATCGTCAAGGACTTCGCCAACCGCCAGAGGCATCGCGACGGGTCCTATCGGCTGATCGAGTGGCGCGTCACGCCCGTCCGAGGCCGGCTGATCTTCGCCGTCGGCCGCGACATCACCGCCAAGGTCGAGGCGCAGGCGCTGGAGAAGGAGCGCCTGCGCGGCGAAGCCGACCAGGCGCGCTGCCCGGCGGAGACGGAGCTGCGCCGCGCCAGCGAGTACAACCGCAGCCTCATCGAGGCCAGCCTCGACCCGCTCGTGACCATCGGCCCGGACGGCATGATCACGGACGTCAACGAGGCGACCGTAGCGGCCACCGGCCGGTCGCGCGAGGAGCTGCTCGGCACCGACTTCGCCGACTACTTCACCGAACCGGGCAAGGCCAGAGAGGGCTACGAGCAGGTGTTCCGCGAGGGCGTCGTCCGCGACTACCCCCTCGAGATCCGGCATCGCGACGGGAGCGTCACCGCCGTCCTCTACAACGCGACCACGTACCAGGACGCCGACGGCAACGTGCGCCGGCGTGTTCGCCGCGGCCCGCGACGTCGGCGAGCTGCAGCGCGCCGAGGCGGAGATCCGGGCGCTCAACGTCGGCCTGAGCGCCGCGTCGCCGAGCGCACGCGCGAGCTGGACGCGGCCAACCGGGAGCTGCAGGAGTTCGTGTATTCGGTCGCGCACGACCTGCGCACCCCCCTGCGCGCCGTCGACGGCTTCAGCCTCACGGTGCTGGAGGGCTACGGTGACGTCATCGCCGATCAGGGGCGCAGCGACCTGCAGCGCGTGCGCGCCGCGGCGCAGTCCATGGGCCAGCTCATCGACGCCCTCCTGTCGCTCGCGCGCATGGGGCGCCTGGACGTGCAGCTCGTGCCGGTGGACCTCTCGGCCATCGCCCGGCGCGTGACCGCGGAGTTGCGCGAGGCGGACCCCGCTCGCCCGGTCGATGTCGTCATCGAAGACGGCCTCGTGGTCGTCGGCGACGTCGCGATCCTCGACGTCGTCCTCCAGAACCTGCTCGGGAACGCCTGGAAGTTCACCTCGCGTCGCGCCGACGCGCACATCGAGTTCCGGCAGATCCGTCACGACGGCGAGCGCGCGTTCCTGGTCCGCGACAACGGCGCCGGGTTCGACCCCGCCTACGTGCACAAGCTGTTCAGCCCGTTCCAGCGCCTGCACACGGCCGAGGAGTTCCCGGGGACGGGCGATCGGCCTGGCCACGGTCGCGCGCGTACTTGAGCGGCTGGGAGGGACCTGGTGGGCCGAGGGCGAAGTCGGCGGCGGCGCGACGTTCTCCTTCGCGCTCCCCGAGCGCCGGGCCTGGGCAGCGAGAGGCCCGCCGGCACAGGCTCCGACCCGAGCAGTAGAATCGACGAGGCCCGGGCTTCCGGGCCCACAGCGAGGAGGCGCGGTGCCCGTCATCATCTACACCAAGCCCGGCTGCCCGTTCTGCGCCGCGGCGAAGCAGGACCTGGAGGCTCGCAGCGTCGACTACGACGAGATCGACGTCTACACGACCCCCGGCGCCCGTGAGCAGCTGAACGAGCTCACGGGCGGCATGAACGTCGTGCCCGTGATCATCGAGGAAGACGGCGAGGTCCGCATCGCCGCCGGAGGCGGCTGAGGCATCTGACGGGCGCGCGTGCCGCGCCCCGGAAGCACGACTCACCGCGCTCGTCGCAGGCGCAGACGGCGAGGGGCGGCGGGCACTGCGTGCCCGCCGCCCCTCGCGCGTGCTGCCGCTCGTCGTCGGTCCTACTTCTTGACCGGCAGACCCGCCTTCTTCCAGGCCATGAGGCCGCCGTGGACGTTGGTCACGTTGGTGAAGCCCATGCCGGCGAGAGCCCTCGCCTGGCGTGGACTGCGATGCCCGCTCAGACAGATGACGAGGAGCTCGTCGTCGCGCGCGAGCCCGGTCTGGTCCTTCTTGATGAGCTGCGGAGGCACGCTGCGCGCGCCCTTGGGGTGCCCGGAGTGCGCGAACTCCTGCGCAGAGCGCACGTCGACCAGCTTCGCGCCCCGCTTCGAGCGCGCGAACGCCTGCTTCACATCGACCGTCGGTACTTCGACGGCAGCGCCCGCGGGCGACTTACGACTGAACGGCCACATCTGCTTCTCCTCGTGGCCGTCAGACGGCCGCGTTGTCGTGCTGCGGTTCCTCGACGAGCGTGTCGTAGAGCACCTCGAACGGCCCGCTGGTGAGGATCGAGTGCAGCGTGCCGTAGACCCTCTGGACCGGCGCGCTCTTGTAGAACTCATCGTGGGTCTCGAGCGACTCCCACTCCGTCTCGAAGATGAAGTGGACGTCACCCAGAGTCGCTTCACGTCCCTCGTCGCGCAGGGCGCTCCCGAGCGGCGACATGCCGAACGAGCGCAGGACGCGGTGGCTGCTATGTCCCGCCGACCCCTGGAGGAGTCCGGCGAGTTCCTGAAGCGCACGCTCGGCGCGGTGCTCCGTGCCGTGACGGACGCTGAACATGGTCTGACCGATCAACATGAGGTCACTCCCTTGCGGAGACTGCATAGCCTCTTGTACCCGTGTGGGCAGGGATGGAACGGAAGAGGAGATGAAGCGGCGAGGGCGGGCGGCTCTGCGGCCACCCGCCCTCGCCGGCACGACGGTCAGATCAGCGGACGACGTCGCGGAAGGCGGCGACCAGCTTGGGCGCCTTGAGAGCCGCCTCGCCCTCGCCGGTCCAGACGATCTTGCCGGCGCGGTCGATGATGAAGGCCATGGGCCGCACGGTGCAGTCCTTGCGCAGCGCGCCGTACTGCTGGGCGACGCTGCCGTCGTCCGGCAGCAGCGGGAAGGCCAGGCCGGGGACTCCGTCCGCCAGCGCCTTGACCTCGTCGCGGCCGGCGTCGCAGACGCCGACCAGCTGGCCGCGCAGTCCCCACAGGGTGTCCGCGGCCTTGCTCAGCTGCTCCAGCACCCCCGCGGCGCCGGGCGCCTGGGTCGGGACGAAGACCAGCACCGGGAACCAGTCGCCCCGGTACTGATTGAGCCTGATCTCGCTGCCGTCCACGGCGCTGAGAGTGAAGGTCGGCGCTTCGCGGCCGACGCCGAAGTCGTATCCCACGTCGGGAACCTCCTGACGGTGGCGCGGGCGATGCCCGCGCGAGAGCAGGAGGAAGTGTATCAAAGGACGGCGCGGGGCCCTCAAGCGAGACGCCCCGCGCCGTCCGCACGCCTGGAGTCTGTCAGCGCGCCCTCGCGCTACGCACGTGTCCGCCGGATCCCGGCTGTGGACCGTGGCGCGAGCGGCCGCTGGCGGCACTCAGGTTGCTCTCAGGCGGGCCTCAGGCCACACTCAGTGTGGCTGGATACCATCGGAGCGCTGCCGTGCGCGCGCTTCCGCCGGCCGCCACCCGAGCGCACCGACCGAAAGAGGATCACGTATGAGACGCGCCACCACCGTCCTGATCGCCGCTGTGGCGCTCGTGAGCATCGTCGCCGCAGGCCTGGTCGCCGCCGGCTGCGGCAGCGGAGGCAGCGGCAGCGTGCCGAGTGACTCCGTGGCCACCGTCGGCGGCGTCGCGGTGAGCAAGACCGACTTCCAGCAGCTGCTGACGCAGGCCCAGACCCAGATGAAGGCCCAGGGCATGAACGTCCCCAAGGAGGGCACCCCCAGCTACGACCACTACGCCGCGCAGATCGTCAACTTCCTGGTGCAGGAACAGATCGTCGCGCAGAGCGCGAAGCAGCTGGGCGTCCAGGTCACCGACAAGGAAGTGAACGACCAGCTCGCGCAGCTCCAGAAGGCCTACGGCGGCGAGGCGAAGGTCCTGGCGCTGCTCAAGAGCCAGGGCATGACGCTCGACCTGCTCAAGCGGTCGATCCGCAGCCAGACGCTGTCGTCGCGTGCGGCCGCGATAGTCACGAAGAAGGCGACGGTGAGCGACGCGGAGATCCAGGCGTACTGGAACGCGCACAAGACCGCAGCTCGCCAAGGTGAAGAAGACGGCCACGCTGGCCAAGGCCAAGACGACCATCCAGCAGACGCTCCTCTCGGCCAAGCAGCAGCAGCTGTGGGCCGCCTGGATCGCCGCGCGGTCCAAGGCCCTCGGGGTCGCGTACGCCAGTGGCTACGATCCCGCCACGCTGACGGCCTCGCCCGTCGCGTCGGCGTCGCCCGCGGGCTGACGGAGAGTCCCGCCCGGGCGTGAAGGGCGGCGGCTGAGGGCGGAAGAGCCCTCAGCCGCCGCCCTTCTTCACTTCACGATCACGACGGCGTGCATGCTCGCCATCGACGCGTGGATGGTGCACTCGTAGTAGTACGTTCCCGGCTTCTTGAACGTGAACGAGAACGTCGCGCCCTGAGCCATCTGCCCGCTGCTGAACAGCGAGGTCGCGGTGGCGCTGGTCCCTGGGCCGCTCGCCGACGTGACGTCGTGCGGCGTGCTGTCGTTGTTCGTCCAGGTGACGGTGGTCCCGGCCTTCACGGTCGTCGTCGACGGCGTGAAGGTGAAGTTCTGGATGGCGACCTTGTCCGTGGTCGCGGTGGCGCCCGTGGGAGCGGGAGCGCTCGTCGTGGCGCCGGAGCCGCCGGCGTTCGCGTTGCTGGGGCTGCCGCACGCCGCCAGCACCAGCACGGCGGCGACGGCGAGCGCGGCCACCAGCACTACGGGCCGCGTGAGTGTCTTGCTCTTCATGCTCGTCCCTCCTCGGGAACTCGGGTGCGAGATCGTTGTCCTCGATGGGAGGGTTCCCCGGTCGCGAGCCGTCAGGCCCCCCGGCGTCAGCCGGGCGCCGCAGCCGATGCGCCGTGCGCGGCCGCGGGGGCGCGGGGCCTACGCGCGGACGGGGCCGGCCGCCGCTCCGGCGGGCCGGCCCCGTCCGGGGTCGTGCGTCTGGACGTCTCGCTCAGAAGGTCCTGTAGAGCTCCTTGGCGGCGCCGCAGTAGGGGCACTTGTCCGGCGCGTCGCCGATGATCGTGTGGCCGCAGGCGAGGCACACGTTCACCGGCTGGTCGGCGATGTCCTTGCCGGCGAGCACCTGCTCGCGGGCGTCGGTGTACATGCCCTTGTGATCCACCTCGGACCTCAGCGCGTAGTTGACGCTGCGCACGGCCTGGTGATTGCCCTGGAGCTTGGCGATCTCGTGGTAGGCCGGGTACATCTCGTCGACCTCGAAGCTCTCGCCGCCGAACGCCGCGGCGAGGTTGTCGGCCGTGCTGCCGATGCCGCCCATCACGCGGAAGTGGTTGCGCGCGTGGCGCGTCTCGGCGAAGGAGATGGCGCGGAACAGCTTGGCGACGTTCGGGTAGCCCTCTTCTTCGGCCTGCTCGGCGAAGACCATGTACTTCTCGGCGGCCTGGCTCTCGCCGGCGAAGGCGGCCGCGAGGCTCTCCTTCGTCATCGCGTTGAGCTCTTCCGGCTTGGGGAGGCGCTTCTCGAGAGCTTCGTCCATCAGAACTCCTTGAAGTACGAGCCGGCGGTGCCGCACACGGGGCACTCGTCCGGGGCGTCGCCGATGACCGTGTGACCGCAGATCGGGCAGACGCGCACGGCGTCGGCGCCGAGGTCGGCCTTGCCCTCTACGCCCTTGAGCGTGCTGTCGTAGATGCCCTGGTGGTCCTTCTCGGCCGTGAGGGCGTAGCGGATGCTGGTCTGCGCGCTCTTGTTCTCCTGCAGCTTGGCGACCGCGTCGTAGGCCGGGTACATCTCGGTGATCTCGAACGTCTCGCCACCCCAGGCGGCCTTGAGGTTCTCGGTCGTGGTGCCGATGCCGCCGAGCACGCTGAGGTGGTTGCGCGCGTGCGTGCTCTCGGCGTAGGCCACGGCGCGGAACAGACGCGCGACGTTGGGGTAGCCCTCGGCGTCGGCGACGTCGGCGAACGCGAGGTACTTCTGCGAGGCCTGGCTCTCGCCGGCCAGCGCGGCGGCGATGTTCGCGGCCGTCATGTCGCCCTTGGCTTCGGGCGCGGGCGGGGTGTTCTTGAAGGGTTCGGCCATCGTGTCGTGCTCCTCCTTGTTGGCGTAGGGCGCGGCTCGGCAGTCGCCGCGCGCCCGGTTCTCTGCGGGTCGGTAGACCGGACCCCTATGCTAACAGTGCGTTCGGCGGTCGCCGTTTGGTGGCGAAGGGCCGCCCGGCAGGGCCGGGCGCGAAGCGCGAGACGGCCGCGCGCCCGCTCTCGCGGGGCGCGGCCGCCGGGCTGCCGGAAGGCAGGTCGAAGACTCTGTCGCTGGAGTGTGCGTCACGGTGGGTGGTCGGCCGCTCAGGCGGCCACCGCGTGCGGCTCCAGACCGGGGACGAGCCGGTGCAGCACCGTGTGGATCTGGCGCCGGCTCGCATGGTCGAACAAGGCGTAGAAGACGTCGGGGCGCGACTGGCTGCGCGTGAACTGCGCGAGGTCGATGGTGAGGCCCGCGGACGCGGCCGCCCGGGCCTGCTCCCTGTCGATGGCGAGCAGAGCCGCCGTGGCGGGCACGCTCGCGTCGCTGCAGAGCTCGGCGATGTCCTGCGGATAGCTCCAGAGGGAGAACGCGAGCGGCCTGTCGCCCGCCTCGCTCAGGACGAGCCGGACGCCGGGCGCTACCTCGCCGGTGAAGTCGAAGTGATGGCGGTCGGCGCTGAGCGCGGCCTCGACCGCCTTCTGGACGCGCTGGTACTTCTCACCGAACGCGGCAGGGTTGGGACGTGCCATGGTGACCCTCCTCGTGCACTCCCCGCAAGCCTTCCGGAGCCCTGGGGACGTTGCTCGCTTTCGGGTCGCTCTTTCCCACGGGGGAGGACAGGTAAACACTACGCACGAAGTGTAAACCACTCCCACACGTCCGGCCGAGCTATCAGCCGGCGCCGAAGCCTCCGCCGCCGCCTCCGCCACCGCCGCCGCCCGAGAAGCCGCCGCCGCCGCCGGAACCCGACGAGGAGGAGGACGTGGCCACCGACACCGCCTGGCTGAAGCTCTGGTGGATCTCGTTGAACGCGGAGAGGCCGCCGCCGTCACCGGGCATCCCCCACCAGAGGATGTACGGCGTGCGGAAGGCGGGGTCGTTCACGACCTCCGGGATCTTCATGCTCATCGCCTTGGCCACCTGGTCGGCGATGCCGAACACGACGGCGAAGATGAGGAACTGCTCCCACAGGACGATGGCGTCCGGCGGCTTCTCATCCAGCCGGCCGAAGTCCTTGAGGTAGCGCTCGAGGGCCGCGTACTGGGCGTGCAGCTCGGCGGCCTCCTGCGAGCGCCGCTTCACCGCGCGAGCGACCCAGATCAGGACGAGGCCGACGGGGATGCCGAGGAAGAACCACCAGAACCCGCTGAAGACCGCGGCGGCTCCGGCGGCGACCATGGCGACGAAGGCGAACGCCGAGGCGGTGAACGCCATCCGGTCCGCCTGCGGGTCGAGGTAGCCGCGCTGCTCGCCCTCCTTCTCCACCTTGTGCTTCCAGGTCTGGAAGCCCTTGGCGAAGGAGGTCCGGTGGGTCTTGGCGATCTCCTTGAGCTCGCTGAGCACGAGCTCGTTGCCGTCGGCCATCTCGTGGAAGAGGAACGTGCACAGCTGCTGCTCGAACTCGAGCAACTCCTCGAGACGCTCGTCGTGCAGCGTGAGCTTGTACGTGGTCTTGTCCTTGGAGCCGAAGAGGCCGTCCTCCTGCACCGTGACCCGCTCGAGGTCGATCACCTTGCGGTTGACGAGGTCGAGCAGCGTGGCGGTGACGTCGTCGCTGCCCACGCTGCCCATGCGCCAGATGAAGGCGGCCAGCGCCGGCGGCAGCTGCGGCTGCGGGAAGTCGCGCAGGTACTGCGCCTGGAACTGGGTCTTCGGCTCGCGTCCGTAGCGGAAGTACAGGACCAGGATGAGGACGAGCGCGACGATGGGGACGCCGACGCCGAGGAGGCCCCACAGGCCGACCTTGACGCGCGCCCAGAGGCGGCCGGTTGGCCGTCGTCGGCGAGCCTCTTCTCCTCGGCGAGCGCCTCAGCCAGCTTGGCCCCGGGCTGCTGAGGCGCCTTGCTGAGGGCCGCCGCCGGGAACAGGATGCGGCCCTCGACGAAGGTGTACGCCGGCAGCGGGTCGACCTTCATGACCACGCTGGCGTCCGGCTCGATCGTCACCGTTCCGTTGAGCGGCCCGTGCGCCCAGGCGCGCACCTGGTCGCTGGTCACGCCCTGCGGCAGGTGCACGGTGACGCTGACGTTGCGCGACTCGACGGCCGTCTCGGCCCCGACGAACTGCCAGTACAGCTGAGCCGTGTCGGTGAAGCGCTTGGCGGCGCCCTTGGCGACGTACTGCACGCTGAAGGTCGCGGTCGCGTCGCTCAGCTCGAAGTTGAGCTGGACGCGGACGACGGAGCCGCGGTCCTCGACGGCGTAGGTCTCGAACGTGCCGCTCGCCGCCCCGACGGTCGCGGACGTGCGAGAGCTTGTACGGGACGGTCTGTGACGGGTCGGACGAGGAAGGTCCGCTCGCGCCGAGCACCTTGATGGCGTCGGCGCCTTTGGTGGAGAGGTCCCAGTACACGAAGTGGTAGGTGCCGGAGAAGTCGAGCGTCCGGGTGTCGGTGACGCGCACGTCGCCGTTGGGCATGACCTGCGCGTCGACGGCGACGCTGGTGATCGAGAAGTCCTTGGCCGCCGCGGGGCCGGCCGCCAGGGCGGCCGCTCCGGCGGCCACGACGGCGAACGCGACCAGCGCGAGCAGCAGGCGCAGCGCACGGGAACCTGGCTCGGGGCGCTCCGTTCCTCCTACCGGCTTCGTTCATGGGAGTGACTCTACCACCGGGCGGGAATCGACTCTGCGCATCGGACAGCAGCCGATACGGAACCTCAGAAGACCACGCGGCAGGAGCGCCTCAGCGGCGCTCCTGTCGCGTCTGCGTTGCCGGGCCGGGCGACGGAAGAGCGCCGGCTGGAGGTCAGGGCCGGCGCAGCCCGACGCGCTCGAGCTCCGCGTCGGCGAGCGCCCGGCACTCTCCCCGCCCGACGTCACCCCACGGGTCCGGCGTGATCGCCCGCAGGGAGTCCCAGGGCAGGGCGTCGATGGCGCGGCGCGCCAGGTACTGCTCGAACGCCGGGTCGCCTGCGGCGCCCGGCAGCGCCGCCGCGATCGCCCCCACGTAGCGCTTCCAGCTGAGGCGCGCCGGCAGGTACAGCAGGAGCACGAGTACGGCCGGCAGGATGCCCACGCCCAGGCCGGCCACGACCGCGGTGCGGCGGATGCTGCTGCGGCTGTCCTGGCCGCTCGCCTCGACCTCGGCGCCGATCGACTCGATCCGGTGCGCGAAGTCGCCGATCTGGCCGCCCACCAGCGGCAGGCCGCCGACGACCCCGAGCGCCTTGCCGGTGTCGCTGACGGCGGCGCCCATCTTGATCACGTTCGTGCTGAGCTGGGCCTGCGCGCCGATGTCGTGCCAGATGAGCACGCCGAGCGCGATCCAGACGACGATCCAGACGACGACGCCCACGTCGAGCCAGCGCACGGAGCGAGCGCTGAGGAGCTGCGTTTCGGCGCGCATGGTCCCTCCCGGTCGACCTCGCTACTCTACCCCGCGGCCGGACGCCGTGGCAGGTCGTGCCGTCGAGTGCCCGGGTCCTCCCCAGCCGCGGGGACGCCCCTCGCCGGCCTGAGCCCGCGCTATGCTCCCGGCGACCCGGAGGTGACCGTGATGACCGGTGCTGGGATGCCTCGGCGTGCTGGCGGCGACGACTGGACCGTGGCGTGGCGCGGCTTTGGGCCTGCAGTCGGCCCTCATCCCCGAGGGGGCGGCCCAGGGAGTCGTCCGCGGTCTCGTCGTCGGCGCGTCCCTCGGTCTTCTGCTCTCGGCGCGCGGGCTCGCCCGACGGCAGCGTCGCGCCTGGACCGCAGTGATCGGGCTCACGGGCGCGGCGATGATCCTCTTCCTTCTCAGGGACATCGACCTGCCGGCGGTGTTCGTGGCCGGGGCGCTGCTCGCCGGTCTCTGGTACTGGCGCCGCGAGTTCTACGCCGTCGCCGCCACACGCCGGCCGGCGGTCACGGCCGCGGCCGCAGCCGCGGCCCTGCTCGTCGTCTTCGGCTATGGCATCGCGACGCAGATCAGACTCGCCACCCAGGCTGGACTTCCGTGGTCGTGGATGCAGGTCGCGAGTCACGCGGCTTGGGGCATGGTCGGGCAGGATGCGGCGACACCGAGCACCGACCAAGCTTCGCCCGGATCACGCCTCCTCGCCTACCGCGCTGTCGCCTCGCGCTCGTCTCCGGCGACCCAGTCGGAGACCGTGAACCCCTCGACCGACTCGGCTACAGCGTCGAGATCCTCCGCGCCGATCAGCTGGGCACCGAGACCCTCGCCACCATCGTCAAGGTGTCCGAGATCTGGCGCGGCGGCCAGCCGGAACGCGGCTTCTCCATGGCGCTCGACGACGTCAGGAGCATCGAGCTGGAGGACACGCTGTTCGTGCTGGGGCGTGGCCCCGACGGGCAGGTCGCCGGCTTTCTGCACTTTGTGCCGGTGCCGGCGACCGGCGACCTCTCGCTCTCGGCGATGCGTCGGCTGCCCGAGACGCCCAACGGCTTCAACGAGTTCCTCGTGAGTTCGCTGCTCTTCTGGGCCAGGGATCAGAACGTCGAGCAAGTCTCCCTCAACTTCGCGGTGTTCGGCGGCGTGCTGCGCGACGAGGGTCCCGGCGCTGCGAAGCGCGGCTTCCGCGGCGCCTTGCGGTACACGGACAGGTTCTTCCAGGTCGAAAGCCTGCTCGACTTCAATCGCAAGTTCGGCCCTGAGTGGGTACCGCCCGTCCCAGTGCCCGGACCAACCCCGGGGGCCGGAGAGCGGCTCCCGCCGGTGTCGTGCGCTATGCTCCCGGCGACCCGGAGGTGACCGCGATGACCCGAGTCTCGACGACCCGGCGCCGGCCGTGAAGACCCCGCGAGAGGCCGGCTTTCGCATGCCGCCCGAGTGGGCGCCGCACGCCGGCTGCTGGATGGCCTGGCCGTGCCGGCCGGAGAACTGGGACGACATCGAGAAGGCGCGCGCGACGTACGTCTCAGTCGCGCGCGCGGTCGCCCGCTTCGAGCCCCTCACGATGACCGCCAACGCGGAGGACGCCGGCGCGGCCCGCGGAGCGCTCGCCGGCGTCGCCGGCGTCGAGGTGGTCGTCGTCCCCAGCGACGACTCGTGGGCGCGCGACACCGCGCCGACCTTCGTCACCGACGGGCGCGGCGGCCTGGGCGGCGTCGACTGGCGCTTCAACGCCTACGGCGGCCTCTACGAGGAGTACGGCCGCACGCGCAACATGGCCAAGCGGATCCTCGACCTGCTCGGGGCGAGACGCTTCGCCGCGCCCCTCGTCCTCGAGGGCGGCGCCGTGCACGTCGACGGCGAGGGCACCGTCCTCACGACCACCGAGGTGGTGCTCGACCCGCGCCGCAATCCGGGTCTCGAGCGCGAGGAGGCTGAGCGCCTGCTCTGCGAGTACCTGGGCGCCGAGAAGGTCCTCTGGCTCAGCTCGGCGCTCGACCACGACAACACCGGCGGGCACGTCGACAACCTGGCCTGCTTCGTCGCCCCTGGAGTCGTCGTCGCGCTCGGCTGCGCCGACCCGGACGACCCGCAGTACGCCGCCGTGCACGAGAACCTGGCGCGGCTGCGCGCGGCGACCGATGCCCGCGGCCGCGCGCTCGAGGTCGTCGAACTGCCGATGCCGGCGCGCCCGGAGTCCCGCGGGCGCCGCTTGTCGCCCAGCTACGTCAACTTCTACGTCGCCAACGGCGCCGTCGTGATGCCCGCCTTCGGCGATCCTGCGGACGGCGAGGCGCGCGACGTGCTGGCGCGCCTCTTCCCCCGCCGGACCGTCGTCCAGGTCCCGACGCTCGAGCTCGCCAAGGCGGACGGCAACGTCCACTGCATCACCCAGCAGCAGCCGGTCGCCTGAAGACCGGGCCGCCGCGAAAGGTTTGCCCCCTCTCGTTCGTTACAGAGATACCTGATCCGGAGTCAGGAGGGGTCTCTGGCGAGCCCCTGAGAGGTGGAGGTCGGGGAAGCCGGCGGCAGTGCCGCCGGCCTTCTCGCGTACGGCGCCGCTTCGCCGGCGACCGTGACGGCCGACCTTCAGCGACCACCCGGGTACGCTCCTCGGGCCGCCACCCGGCCGGCGGTCAGGCCTCCGGCCTGGTCCAGACGGCGCGGTAGTACGCGCCGATGACCGGCAGCCTGCCCTCTGCCGCGAGGGATTCGCGGAGACCGGCGCCGGCGTACACCTCGCGCGCCTGCGCCGCCGGCATGCCGTGCTTGGCGGCCGTCGGCTCGCGCGAGAACAGGCGCCCCCCGGGGCGCAGCAGGCGCGCGAGCTCGGCGACGATCGAGGGCCGGTCCTGCGGAGCGACGTCGTGCAGCATCCAGTGGACGAGCACGACATCGAAGCTCTCCGCCGGCAGGCCCATCGTGCGGACGTCGCCGAGCCGGAACTCGACGTCCGGACAGGCGCGCAGGACCTCTGCGGAGCAGCGCCTGCCAGCGCGCCGAGACGTCCATGCAGGTGAGGTGGCCGCCGCCCGCCCGGAGTCGCTTCGCGAGGTGGCGGGCGGCCGCCCCGCTGCCGCTGCCGTAGTCCAGCACGCGCTCGTCGCCGCGCAGGCCCATCTGGTCCACGTAGCGGCGATAGAGCGGGCTGAGCAGCACGTTGGTGAAGAGCGGGGCCGCGAGCACCTCCACGCGGCCCGGCTCGGGCGGCGAGCCTGCCGGGCCACTCCTGGCTGCGCTCATCTCACGCCGTCCTGCGCCGCGCATCTGCCGAGCCGACGACGTCCGCGGTCGTCTTCTTCATCGCTGCCCTCCGCACTCTGACCCGCCACTGCACCGACGAACGAGCGTACCGCAACCGCCACGGAGCGCATAGACTGGGCTCATGCTCATCGCCTTTCTGGGAGACAGTCTGACCGAGGGCTGGCCCGGCGCCGCGCTACTTCACGCTGCTCGACCGGCGGCTGTCGCAGCACGGGCTGCTCAATCGCGGACGGGCCGGCGACACGGTCGCCGACCTCCTGTCCCGCATGCGCTCCCACGGACTGGAGCCCGTCGACTGCGCCTTCATCTGGGTCGGCGCCAACGACGCCGTCATGGGCGCCTGGGACGACTCCGAGGCCGGCAGCGGCTGGAGCTGGCCCGAGCGGCTGATGCGCCTGGCCGGCGACTACGAAGAACTGCTGGAGTGGACGGAGGCGCGGGCGCCGCGCATCGTCGTCGTGCGCCCGCTCGTCCTCGAGTCGGAGGGCTCGGTCTGGGAGGAGCGCGCGGCCGAGGTGGCCGAGGCGATCGCGCGCATCGCGGCGAGCCGGAGCTCCTGCCGCGTGCTCGACCTGCAGCCGGCGTTCGCGGCCGCGGCCGAGGACGGAGACGGCCCCTTCACCACCGACGGCGTGCACTTCACGGACGCCGGGGCCGAGGTGGTCGCCGCCGCCTTCGCGGCCGTGATCGCCGAGCTGGCCGCCGAGCAAGAGGCGGACGACGAGGTGTCCCCGTGAAGCGCCTCCACAAGATCGCCGTCACGGCGGTCGCCCTGGAGGCGCTCGGCGCGGCCTACTCGTTCGCGCTCCTGCCGCGCCTGCGGCGCTGGGGCGCGACGGCCGAAGAGGTCTCGCGCCCTCTCCCCGGCGACGAGCTGGTCCCCGACCCGCTGTACACGACGACGCACGCCATCACGGTGCGCGCGTCCGCCGAGGCCGTCTGGCCGTGGCTGGTCCAGATCGGCCAGAACCGCGGCGGCTTCTACACCTACGACGCGCTCGAGAACCTGGCCGGTCTCAACGTCCGCAGCGCCGACCGCGTGCACCCGGAGTGGCAGGACCTGCGCGCCGGCGAGGACTACCTGACGCTCGACCCCGACGAGACCATGAAGATGGCCGTCGCCGTGATCGAACCGCCGCGGGCGTTCGTCGTCCGCAGCGGCGCCCCGGGCGAGCCGCCGCAGGAGGCCGGCAGCCTGTTCCGCGGGGAGATGGCGTGGACCTGGGGCTTCTACCTCGAGCCGGCCGGTCCCTCCGAGACCCGGCTCATCATCCGCTCCCGCGCCTCGTGGCGGCGCACGGTCCCGGCGGCGTTCGCCCAGGCGCTCGGGCTCGAGCCGGCCCACTTCTTCATGGAAGAGGGCATGCTGCGCGGCATCCGCGACCGGGCCGAGCGGGCCGCCTCCAGGGCCTGACGGGCGGCCCGCCTCGCGCGCGCCCGCGCCCGGCTTTCGCAGCCTCGCACCCTCGTTGTACACTCGGCTTCCCTCCCCGTGCGCGGGGAGGACCGTCCGTAGAGGCGGCGGGCGCGCACCCTGACGGTCCGCGCGACGCCGCAGTGGAGGCTCGGTCCGCTCTGTGGGAGCGGCCCACGACGCAGCAGTGGAGCAAGCGAACGGAGGCGGCATGACCGGACCTGCAGGCGCAGAGACGGCGACCATCCAGGTGACCATCGACGGCCGCGAGGTCACGGTGCCCGCGGGCACCACGATCCTCGACGCCGCGCGCGACCTCGGTATCGACATCCCGACCCTGTGCCATCACGAGACGCTCAGCCCGGCCGCGTCGTGCCGGCTCTGCGTCGTCGAGGTGGAGGGCCGGCCCAACCTCATGCCCGCGTGCGCCACCGAGCTCACCGACGGCATGTCCCTCGCAGACGGAGTCCGAGGCCGTCGTCGAGGCGCGCAAGCTCATCCTCGACCTGCTCCTCTCCGACCACCCGCTGGCCTGCATCACCTGCGAGCAGTCGGGCGGCTGCACGCTGCAGGAGTACTGCTACCGCTACGGCGTCGAGGCGAGCACGTTCGAGGGCGACAAGCGCAAGCTCCCCATCGAGAGCGACAACCCGATGATCGAGCGCGACATGAACAAGTGCATCCTCTGCGGCAAGTGCGTGCGCGTCTGCGCCGAGGTGCAGGTCACCAACGCCATCGACTTCACCGAGCGCGGCTTCGAGTCGCAGATCGCCGCCTCCTTCGACAACCCGCTGGCGACGGACTTCTGCCGCTTCTGCGGCCAGTGCGCCGACATCTGCCCCACCGGCGCCATCGCCAACAAGCAGCTCAAGGGCACGCGCACCTGGGACCGCGAGAAGGTGCGCACCACCTGCCCCTTCTGCGGCGTCGGCTGCAACTTCGACCTCAACGTCGCCGGCGGCAAGGTCCTCGGCGTCACCGCCGCCTACGACGCGCCGGCCAACCAGGGCTCGCTCTGCGTCAAGGGCCGCTTCCACACCGACCTCATCTACAGCCCGGACCGCATCACCACGCCGCTGATCAAGAAGGACGGCGTCTGGGAGAACGCGACCTGGGACGAGGCCCTCGAGCTGGTCGCGAGGCGGCTGCTCGAGATCCGCGGCGAACACGGCAACCTGTCCGTGGGCGTCCTCAGCTCGGCGCGCTGCACCAACGAGGAGAACTACCTCCTGCAGCGCCTCACGCGGGCGGGCCTCAACACCAACTCGCATAGATCACTGCGCCCGCACCTGACACGCTCCTACGGTCGCCGGTCTGGCGACCACGCTGGGTTCAGGCGCGATGACCAACTCGATCGGCGAGATCGTCGGCAACGACGTGCTCTTCATCATCGGGTCCAACGCCACCGAGGCGCACCCGATCATCGGCAACAAGATGAAGCAGGCGCATCTGCGCGGCGCCAAGCTCATCGTCGTCGACCCGCGGCGCACCGAGCTCGCCGAGCACGCGCACCTCTGGCTGCAGCTCAAGCCGGGCACGGACAACGCGCTCGTCAACGGCATGCTGCACACGATCATCAGCAACGGCTGGCACGACAAGGCGTACATCGACGAGCGCACCGAGGGCTTCGACGACCTCTGGGAGACCGTCAAGGACTACCCGGCGGAGCGCGCCGCTGAGATCACCGGGGTGCCGGCCGAGACCATCGTCGCGGCGGCGGAGCTCTACGCGACGACGCCCAAGGCCGGCATCTTCTACACGCTCGGCATCACCGAGCACACCGTCGGCACCGCCAACGTCATGAACCTGGCCAACCTCGGCATGGTCACGGGCCACATCGGCGTGCCCAACGCCGGCGTGAACCCCATGCGCGGCCAGAACAACGTGCAGGGCTCGTGCGACATGGGCGCGCTGCCCAACTCGTTCCCGGGCTACCCGAGCGTGCTCGACTTCGAGGCGCAGAAGAAGTTCACCGAGGCCTACGGGGTGCAGATGCCGCAGGACATGGGCCTGCGCATCCCGGAGATGTTCGACCTCGCCGTGCACGGCACGCTCAAGGCGATGTTCATCATGGGCGAGGACCCGGCGCTCACCGACGCCGACGCCAACCACGTGCGCAAGGCGCTCGAGAACCTCGACTTCCTCGTGGTCCAGAACATCTTCATGACCGAGACGGCCAAGTACGCCGACGTGTTCCTGCCCGCGGCCCTGTACGCGGAGAAGGACGGCACGTTCACCAACACCGAGCGCCGCGTCCAGCGCGTGCGCAAGGCGATCGAGCCGCCGGG
>CAVUBA010000035.1:0-74260 GCA_963739595.1 uncultured Thermoleophilia bacterium | reverse complement strand
ATGATGCCGTCGTCACTGGTGTCGCCGTAGGGCCGGATGAGCATCAGTGCCCCCCTTCGTTGGCCGAGGCTGTGCCGCCGGGGGCCGGACCTTCGGGAGCCCCGCTCATCCGGCCCTCACGCAGCGCCGCGAAGAACGGGTTGAAGTAGTCCGGCGCGACCTTGAAGACGCCGTCGAAGCCGCGGCCGCCCTGCGGGTCCCGCTTCACGTCGGCGAACTCGCCGTCCTCCAGCGCCGTGAACAGGCTGATGTCGCGCACGTGCTCGAGCTGCTCGGTGGCCTTCTGCAGCTGCTCGTTGGCGCGCTGCTCGATCTTGCCGCCGGGCTTGTAGGTGACCTCGCCGGCCAGGTCGCGGCAGCTCTCGAACACGTACTTGGCGTTCTTGATGCTGAGGTAGCGGTCCTGGAGCAGCGGCGTGTGCAGGGCCTCCGTCAGCATGCCGAGCAGCATGATCTCCTGGCCGGTGAAGATGCCGGTGAAGTTGAACATGCCGTCGATGATGTGGCCCTGGAAGATGTCGCCGGGCATGTACTTGGTCGGCGGCATGTACTTGAGCGGGTAGCCCGGGAACAGCTGCCGGATGAGCTGCGCGTCGGCGATCTGGTAGACGACCTGGTCGGGCGTCTGCGGGTTGATCTCGAAGGCGTGGCCGAGGCCGATCTGCCAGGGCTCGAGGTTGGCGCGCAGCGCGAAGGCCTCGTTGATGAAGTCCGAGCTGACGACCGTGTAGCCCTTCTCGAAGGCGTCGGCGGTCGTGAGGTAGTTGTCCTCGCCGGTGTTGATGATGATGCCGGCGCGCGCGTTGATCAGGCGGCTGAGGTACTGGTCGACGAACGTCCGCTGCATGTTGATGTTGCGGAAGATGATGCCGTACATGGAGTCGTTCAGCATCATGTCGAGGCGCTCGAGCGCGCCCATCGTGGCGATCTCCGGCATGCAGAGGCCGCTGGCGTAGTTGCAGAGGCGGATGTAGCGGCCGAGCTCCTCGCCGACCTCGTCCAGGGCGGCGCGCATGAGGCGGAAGTTCTCCTGCGTGGCGTAGGTGCCGCCGAAGCCCTCGGTGGTCTCGCCGAAGGGCACGTAGTCGAGCAGGCTCTGGGCCGTCGTGCGGATGACCGCGATCACGTCGGCGCCGGCGCGGGCGGCCGCCTTGGCCTGGGCCGCGTCCTCGTAGATGTTGCCGGTGGCGACGATCACGTAGACGTAGGGCTTGAGCGGCTCGCCGGTGTTCGCCACGAGCTCGTTGCGGCGCGCGCGGACGGCGTCGATGCGCGCGACGCCCTCCTTGGCGAGCTCCTCGGCGCGCGCTTCTGCGGCGGCGCGCCGGTCGGCGGGGACCTCGCCGAGCGAGAGGTCGCCGGCGGCGACGCCCTCGGCGACTTCCTGGGCGCTCTTGCCGGTCTGGTTCATGAGGTCGACGAACGGCCGCATGATGCCGCCGGGCAGCAGGTCGCGCGCGTGCTCGGCCACGACGTTCACCAGCGGCACGTCGATCTCGTTGACGCCGGCGATGCCGAGCAGGCGCAGCGTCGCACGCTCGGTCGTGTCGGTCGTGTGTTCCTCGATGTGCTGCTGGATGTCGTCGGCGATCGCGTTCGCCGCGGCTCGCGCGCGGTCGACCAGGTCGCCGTTCAGTCGGAGCGCATCGTTCACTTGACCACCCACTTTCGTCAGGAGGAGACGGAGGTCGGGTCCGCGTCGCTGCCCCCCGGCAGCCGGGCGAACCCGTTCACGACGTCGAACATCGGGACGCGGTCGCCGACTGCTTCGGCGACCGCGGAGAAGAAGACCTTGGGCTGGTACGGCTGCGGCACGCGGAACGGGTTGACCGTGAGCGCGAGCACGCGCAGCGGAGTGAGCACCTCGAGCCGGATGCCCCGGCGCAGGAAGCGGCCGACCATGGCCGGCGGCAGCACGAGCACGGTGGCGTCGCGCACGATCACGCGGAGCTCCGTGCGCGGCGGCAGCACGCGCGTGAAGTCGTCGACGAACTCCTGGGTGAGGGCGCCGCCGACGAGCAGCGTGTCGGCGCCCAGACGCTCGACCTCGCGGGCGACCGTGACGCCCTCGCCCACGACGGTCGCGAGCTCGAGCGGGTGGGCCACTCCGCCGCCGGTGAAGGCGACGGCACGCGAGCCTGCGGCGGCGTGCTCCGCCACCAGCTTGCGGGTCTCGGGCCCGACGCCGGGCAGCGTCAGCAGGTCGATCGCGCCGCTGGTGGTCTCGAGCACGTCAGTCGAGCGTGTCGCCGACCATGCCGCCGGTGGCGACCACCACGCCGTCGCTGACGCGCGGCGACGCGCTGCCGATGCGGTTGATGGCGCCGTCGACGATCACCTGGTCGGCGCCGAGCGCCTGCAGCCGCTCGACCGTGACGCGGAGCTCGGCGAGCGTGGTGGGGCCGCTGACCTCGACCGCGCCGTCGCCGCTGGCCTCGCCGATGAGCGACGCGGCCCAGCGGCGTGTGGAACGGCAGTTCCTCGAGGGCCTCCATCGCGTAGCGCGAGCGCTCGAGGGAGCCCTGCGTCGTCGCCACGAGCGTGCCCTTGGGCGGCGCGATGCTCGGCTTGGCGAGGCCGGTGAGGTGGTCCGTGCGCTCGCCGTCGAGGCCGAGCGACGTGAGGCCGAAGCGCTGCGGGCAGTTGGCCATGAGCGCGTTGACGACGGTCGTCTTGCCGGCGTTCTTGACGAGGCCGACGACGGCCAGCGAGCGGACGCCGGACCCGGCGATGATGTCGTAGAGGGCGCCGACGGTGGCGGCGTCCGGCCGGACGCCGGCCGTGCCGGCGCCGGTCATCGCTTGCCTCCGGAGGCGCGGCCGGCGGAGCCGGCCGGCGACGCGCCGGTCGCGCCGGCGTCGCCGTGACGGATCTCCTTGAGGTAGGCGAAGATCGTGTACCGGGAGAGGTCGAGCGCCTCGGCGACCTGCTCGGCCGAGCGTTTGACGAGGAACGCGCCGCGCTCCTCGAGGCGCTTGACGACCTCCATCTTCTCCTCGCGCGTCATCGCGGCGGGCGTCTTGCCCATCTCGCCGACGGCCTTGGTGACCATGGCGGCGACCACGTCGCGGATGTCGCCGGCGAAGACCTCGCCGGCCTCGGGAGCCGCTCCGCTGCCGAGGCGGCCGACGGCGGTGAAGTTGGCGAGGGTGCGCTGGGCCTGCACGACCTCGGAGATGTCGTAGTTGAGGCCGAGCAGGCCGTACGGCTCGCCGTCCTCGTCCCGCAGGGTGACGGCGAGCGACTTGAGGATCTTGCCGTCGTGCGAGGAGATGTAGAGCCGCACGTCCTGCGTCTCGTCGGTGTTGCGCAGATTGCGGAGCATGCGGTCCGTGGGCACGTCGCCGACGGTGCGGCCGCTGACGGCGCCGTTCTCGATGGCGACGATGGAGTGCGGGAGCCGGCGGACGTCGTGGAGGACGACCTCGCAGTCCGGGCCGAACATCTCGGCAAGGCCGCGGACGATGGGCAGCAGCGCCTGGATGCGGGCGTCGAGCGTGAGCAGGCTGACCCTCCGTCGTTCGTCGCTGATGGCTCCCCAGGGGTGACGGCGGGCGGGACGGTCTGGATGAGGCAACCGTGCTCCACGCCTGCCACGGCCTGGATACACGGTATACACCCGCGACGAGCGGCCTGTCAAAAAAAGTGGGCCGCCTACCCGAAAAAGTGGGAGGCGGCCCGAGAAGAGCGAGACGGTGCGGCGCCCACGGGGCGCCGCGCCGTCTCGCCGTCAGAGGTTGCTGGGGCGCTGCGCGAGCGTCACGCTGAGCTCCTGCGTCGTGCCGTTCCGCTCCACGGTGACCTTGACCGTGTCGCCCGGCTTCTTGGTGCCGAGATAGGCGATGAGGTCGTCGGCCGACTGGATCGTCGGTGTTGTCGACCTTGACGATGACGTCGCCGCCGGTCACGAACTGCTGGCCCTGGACGGTGACGGTCTTGGTGCCGCCCTTGATCCCGGCCTTGGCGGCCGGGCTGCCGGGCGAGACCTGCTCCACCAGGGCGCCGCCCTGCGACTTCATGTTCAGGGAGCTGGCGATGTCGCTGGTGATGGTCTTGAGGCTGACGCCCATCCAGGCGTACGTGACCTTGCCGTTCGCCTTGAGCTGCTCGAGCGAGCGGATGGCGGTGTTGATCGGCACGGCGAAGCCGAGCCCCTCGTTGCCGCCGCCCTGCGAGGCGATCTGCTCGTTGATGCCGATGACCTTGCCGGAGCTGTCGATGAGCGGGCCGCCGGAGTTGCCCTGGTTGATCGCGGCGTCCGTCTGGATGCCGTTGGGGATGGTCTGGCCGTTCGGCGCCTGCAGGCTGCGGCCGGTGGCCGAGACGATGCCGGACGTGATGGAGAAGTCGTAGCCGAGCGGGTTGCCGATGGCGACCACAGACTCGCCGACGACGATCTTGTCGGAGTCGCCCAGCGGCAGCGGGTTGAGCGTGAGGCCGCTGGGATCCACCTTGATGACGGCGACGTCGCTGCCGGTGTCCACGCCGACCAGCTGGCCCTTGACTCGCTGCGTCTCCGAGCCGCCCTTGTTGAAGACGACGGTGACGCTGCTCGCGCGCTGGCCGCTCTCCTCGACCACGTGTGCGTTGGTGAGGATGTAGCCCTGCTTGTCCACCACGAAGCCGGTGCCGAGCGCCTGGCCGCTCTGCGTCTGGCCGAACGGGCCGGTGGTGGAGCCGCCGAAGTCGGACACGACCATCACGACACCGCTGGAGAGGCTGCTGTAGATCTGCTGTGGCGTCAGCGAGCCGCTCGTCGATCCGGTCGTGGACGAGGTGCTGTAGGCGGTCGGCGTCTGTGGCGCCGCCTGGACTACCGTCTTGTTGACCTCCCCGAGGTCGAAGACGAACACGAGGAGGAGGACGACGACGGCGGCCGCAACGCGCCGCCGGCCAAGCCCGCCAGGAACCCTTTGAACTTCATGCCTGCTTCCCTTCGTTCTCGAGATCGATCTCAGGGAGAGCAGACGAGCTCGCCCTGGCTCGTCGTCAGTCGCTAGTGCACCATGTCGTTCGGCTATTACCTGTCCCCTACGGCCGTGTTAAGCAACCGCGCGCTGCGGGTTAAGGCTTGTGAACGCGGCTCACGGACGATTCAGGAGGAGGCTCGCCGGCGACGCTCGCCGGCGGTGCGCGGCAGTCGCACCGTGAAGCACGCGCCGCCGTCAGGCGGCGACGCGGCGGTGATGCTGCCGCCCATCATCTCGGTGAGCTCCCGGGCGATGGAAAGGCCCGAGGCCGGCGCCGGTGGTCGTGCCTCGCTCTTCGCGCCCGCGGTGGAAGCGCTCGAACACGTGCGGCAGCTCGCTGCGGGAGATGCCCGGGCCGTCGTCGGCGACGACCAGGACGGCCTCCTTCTCCTCCAGCGTGGACGAGAGCCGCACGGAGCTGCCGGGCGGCGAGTACTTGATGGCGTTGTCGATCAGCGCGCGCAGGATCTGGACCAGCCGCTGCTCGTCGCACCACGCCGTCTGCCCGTCCTCGCCCTCGAACGACAGCGCGACCTGCTTGGACTGCGCCTGCGCCTGGAACTCGTCCAGCACGGACTTGCCCAGAAGAGCGAGGTCCACGTCCTCCGGATTGAGCTCGAACGAGCCCGCCTCGACGCGGGAGAGGTCGAGCATGCTGACGGCCATGTTGCGCAGCCGGTCCACCTGCTGGCGCATCACCTGGAGGAACTCGCCCTGCTCCTCGGGACTCAGGTCGCCCTCGTCGATCAGCTCGAGCGAGCCGGCGAGCGAGAACAGCGGTGTCTTGAACTCGTGCGACGCGTTGGCGATGAGGTCGCGGCGGGCGCGCTCGAGGCGCGCCTGCGCGGTGACGTCGCGGAGCACGACGATGGAGGTGAAGTCGGCGTCGCCGCCGACGGGGTACGTGGTCGCCTCGAGCGTCACGTCGTCGTGGGCGAACACGATCATGTCGAAGTCGGCGTCCTCCTGGGAGTCGCGCCACAGCTGAGCGACGTCGGCCGGGAGCGCCTCGTCGATGGTCGCGCCGACCGGCATCGGAGCGGAGAGGAGAATGGCCGCGGCAGGGTTGGCGATGGTGACCTTGCCCTCGGACGAGACGCCGATCACGCCTTCGCTCAGGTCGTTGAGGAGCACCTCGACGCGGTCGCGCTCGTACTCCACCTGGGCGAACGCGCTGCGCAGCCTGTCGGCCATCACGTTGAAGGTGTCGGCCAGCTGCCCGATCTCGTCCTCCACCGTCTCGGGCACCTTTGCCGAAAGGTCGCCGCCGGCGATGAGCTCGGCGCTGCGCTCGATGCGCTTCAGCCGGCGCGCGATGAAGTACGAGGCCATGTAGCCGAGCAGGAGGCTGATGCCGAGCGCGAGGAGCGTCGCGAACAGCAACTGGCGCTGCACCGCCTGCACGGCGTTGTCGACGTCCTTGAGCGAGGAGATCACCAGCACCGTCGCCACAACGGTCTTGCTGCCTTCGGGGAACAGGGGGACTGCCGTGGCGGCGACGCTCCCGCTCTCGGTCATCACCGTTCCTTGCGCGACCCGGCCGGTGCGGATCGCCTGTCCGAGCATCGGGTAGTCGGCCACGTCCGGAGAGGTCTGGCCGGTGGAATCCGCCAGCAGGACCTGGTTCCGCGTGAACACCGCCGCCCGGCCGGCGAAGCGGGAGGAAAGGAGGCTCAACGTGTTGAACAAGGTGCGCCGGTTGCTGATGGTGGCCAGCTGCGAGGCGGGGTCGTAGCCGAGGGACGGCGCGAGGGTGTTGCTGATCAGCTGCGCGCCGGCCCGGGCCTCGGCCAGCTTCTGCTCGACGAGCCGGCCGCGTAGTGGCGGGACGACGTAGACCCACGCCACCAGCATCGCCAGGGCGACGAGGGCGACGATGAGGAGCGTCAGCCAGTTCTTTACGGAGCGGAACATCAGGTCAGGGTAAGGCGCGTCGGGCGCCCTACCTCAATTAGAACTCACGGAACTTGTAGCCGATGTTACGGACCGTGAAGATGAACTCGGGGTCTTTGGCGTCGGTCTCGAGCTTCTCGCGCAGGTGGCGGATGTGCACGTCCACGGTGCGCGAGTCGCGGTAGTCGCTGTCGCCCCACACCAGCTGGAGCAGCAGTTGCCGGCTGTAGACCCTGCCCGGATGCGAGATCAGCGTCTTGAGGATCTCGAACTCGATGTAGGTGAGGTCGACCTTGGCGCCGCGCACGATGACGTTGCGCTTGAGGACGTCCACCTCGAGGTCGTCGACCTTGATGACCTCCTTCTTGGTGGCCTCCGCGCTGCGGCTCATCTCGGCGCGGCGCAACTGCGCGCGCACGCGGCTGCGGAACTCGCGCAGGCTGAACTTGTCCTTGGTGATGTAGTCGTCGGCGCCGATCTCGAGCCCGAGCACCTTGTCGAACTCGTCGCTCTTGGCGGTGAGCATGATGATGGGCACGATGCTCTGCGCGCGGATGCGGCGACAGACCTCCATGCCGTCCACGTGCGGCAGCATGATGTCGAGGATCACGAGATCGAAGTCCTCGCGCGTGAAGGTCTCCAGGGCTTCGTCGCCGTCACGCGCCGTCACCACCTGGTAGCCCTCCTTCTCGAGGGGGAACCGCAGCAGCTTGAGGATCGCCTCCTCATCGTCGACGAGCAGGATCCGCGCTCCGGACTCGGCCATCAGTGGTCTCCCTTCTCGGCAGCTGCGCGCGGTCGCGGAGCCGCGTAGCCGCGGGCCCTGAAGCCCGCGCCCATCGCGGCCGCGATGTCGGCGACCGCGGGCAGATCGGCGCCCGGGTAGTCGACTGCGGTCAGCGTGGTGTCTATTCCATGCGCAAGACACTGTTCGGCGAAACGCAGGACGGCCCTGTAGGACTTCGCGAACACGGGCCGGCAGACGCGGTCGTACTCCTCCGGCGTCGCCGCATTGAGACTGACGGTCACGGCGTCGAGGCCGGCCGCCGCAAGGGCCGCCGGCACGTCGAGATCGGGGTTGAGCAGCTCGCCGTGGCCGTTCGTGTCCAGCCGGCTGCGGATGCGCCGCAGGCGCAGCCACTCGGTGGCGGCGAGCACGACGTCGAGCCGCATGGTGGGCTCGCCGAAGCCGCAGAAGACGACCTCGTCGGCCGGTCCGTCCATGAAGGCCACTTCGATGGCCCGCGTGACCTCGTCGATCTCCGGCTCGTGCTCCAGGCGGAGGTTCTCGCCGTAGACGCCGTCGGTCCACTCGCGGAGGCAGAACTCGCAGGAACTGGAGCAGCGGTTGGTGACGTTGAGGTAGATGGACCGGCCGGCGCGATACGCGACGGTCCCTGCGGGTGCGGGCGGCTGGGTCATGGAGTGGCGTGCGAAGGGGTCATGGTGGGCGGCCGGCGGAACCTCGGCCACGACGGCCTCCGGTCGGCAGGCCGAGTATAGCAGGGTAGAATCGGGAGCCCTTGACCGACGTCACCGACAGCCTCATCGCCCTCTGCGGCCGCCTGCGCGAAGTCGTGCTCCCCTCGCTGGGGACGCACGCCGCCCGCGGTCATGCCGGCGTGGCGGTCGGCGGGGACGTCACCTTCAACATCGACGAACAGGCCGAGGCGTTGCTCGTGGAGCACATGCGCGAGCACCTGCCGACGTGGTCGTTCTACTCCGAAGACGGCGGCTTGCAGGGCGCGGCCGACCCCGAGCTCATCCTCATCGTCGATCCGATCGACGGCACCCGTCCGGCGGCGGCCGGCTTCGAGATGGCCTGCGTCAGCATCGCCGCGGTGCCGGCGGGGCCGGCGCCGACGATGGGCGACGTGGTCGCCGGCGTCATCCAGGAGATCAAGAACGGCGACCTCTTCATCGCCGAGAGGGGCGCCGGCTACCGCATGCTGCGCGCGGACGGCTCCCACATCCCGTTCCTCCCCACGCCGCGGGCCGACCTCGAGAGCATCTTCTGGACGCTCGGGTTCCGCGGCCGTCCGGCCGTGATCCTGGCAAGCGTCCTCGAGGAGCTCATCGACCTCTCGTCGGTGGGCGGCTCCGTCTTCGACATCGGCTCGGCCACCTACGGCGTGACGCGCATCCTCACCGGCCAGCTCGACGCCTACGTCGACATCGGGCCGGCGATCATCGCCGCCCACCCGTGGACCGAGGCGGAGTTCCGCCGCGTCGGCCGCGGAGCGGTGCTGTGCAACTCGCCCTACGACATCGCCGCGGCGTACCTGCTCTGCAAGGAGGCCGGTCTGCCGTTCGGAGACGCCGACGGCGGTTCGCTGGACGACCGGCCCGTGCTCGGCTCGGACGCCAGCTACCAGATGGCCACGGTGGCGTCCGGCAACCAGGACCTGCAGGCCGCGCTCATCGAGTGCGTCCAGCGCGGCATCGCCGGCCTTCGCCGGCCGGAGGGGTGACCATGGCCGCTACGGAGAACGACTGGCACGAGGCGATGCTCTACGAGCCGATGGGCGAGGGCGTGGTGCAGTGTCACGTCTGCCCTCGCCTCTGCCGCATCGCGCCCGGCAAGAGCGGCACGTGCCGGGCGCGCGTCAACCGCGACGGGGTGCTGTACGCCATCACCTACGGCAGGGTCTGCAGCGTCGCGGCCGACCCCATCGAGAAGAAGCCGCTCTACCACTTCTTCCCGGGCACCACGGTGCTCTCGCTCGGCAGCGTGGGGTGCAACTTCGCCTGCCGCCACTGCCAGAACTGGCAGATCGCCCACGCCGACCCGGCCGAGGCCGCCCGCGACCTGCGCGACCTGCCCATCCGCAACCTCTCCGTGCTGGCCGCCAACAACGACTGCCAGGGCGTGGCCTGGACCTACAACGAGCCGACCATCTGGCTCGAGTACATCCTCGACGGCGCCCAGGCGGCCCACGAGCACGGCCTGTACACGGTCATGGTCACGAACGGCTACATCACCGAGGACGCGCTTCACGTGCTGGGCCCGCACATCGACGCCTACCGCGTCGACGTGAAGGGGTTCAGCGACGCGCAGTACAAGGAGCTCTGCCGCATCCCCGACATGGGTCCAGTGCTCACCGCGGCCGAGCTCGCCCAGACCGACTACGGCTGCCACGTCGAGATCGTCACCAACGTCATCCCGACGTTCAACGACGACGAGGCGACGCTTCGCGGCATCGCCGAGTGGATCGTCGACAAGCTTGGGCCGGCCACTCCGTGGCACGTGACCCGCTTCATGCCGTACCTCGACTTCGCGCACGTGCCGCCGACGCCGATCCCGACGCTCGAGGAAGCCGTGCGCATCGGCCACGCCGCCGGCCTCGAGTTCGTGTACCTGGGGAACGTGCCGGGGCACGAAGGGGAGAACACGGTCTGCCCGAACTGTAAACGGCTCCTCGTCAGGCGGACCGGCCACGCGGTTGAGGATGTGGCACTGCGGGGAACATTCTGTGCGATGTGTGGGGCGAACGTGAACGTTCGGACTTCTCTCAAGAAGTGACCGTTGCGGCAAACGTAATGCGCTTGCCCCTTGGCTTTGCAGCCCTCGAGTCGATAGGATTCACCGGCCGTGGAAGACTACGTAAAGCTCGATATCCCCGCGAAGGCGGAGTTCGTGTCGCTCGGCCGCCTGGCCCTGTCCGGTCTGCTCCGGCTCGGGGCGGCTACTCCGAGGACGCCGTGGCCGATCTCAAGCTGGCGCTCACGGAGGCGTGCTCCAACTCCGTGAGGCACGCCTACGACCACGACGACGGGCTGGTCCACCTCGAGTTCACGGTGCACAGCGACTGTGTCACGGTGCTCATCCAGGACCAGGGCGGCGGGTTCCACGAAGACGACGACGATTGTCCGGAATGCCGCAATCTGAGTGACTTCCAGCTTGCCGAGGGCGGCATGGGCATCTCGATCATCCGCGCCGTCGTGGACGACTTCGACCTGCGCAAGCCGGACGAGGGCGGCACCGTGCTCGTCCTCACCAAGCGTCGCGACCTCTAGCGGAGCGCCGGCGGCGGGGAGACGTCACCGCCGGCGGGTTTGACTGCGTCGCCCGCTCAGGAACAACTCCTTCACCAGGACTTGTCACGTCGCGTGCCGACGTCGCGCCACACTATCGAGGGCAGGAGGTCCCCATGCTCGATGCCCCGCGCCAGCGCACAGTGGCCAAGGTGCTGTTCGACGAACATCACGGTGAAGCGTGGTCGATCCGGCCGGAAGCGGCGGCGCGCATGCGGCCTTCTCATCCCGCCGCCTCCTCCTACGCCGCGGCTGCGGCCGAGCTCACCTCCCGGGACTTCGAGGTCGCCACGACCGTCGGCCGCCCGCTCGACGAGGTAGCGCTGGCGGGCTCCGACGTGCTGGTGATCGCCCACCCCAGCGATTCCAAGTGGGAGCGGACGGTGGGCGAGGACTCGCCGCGCTTCTCCCCTGCCGAGATCGGCGCCATCCAGGCGTTCGTGGCCGCCGGCGGGGGCCTCATCGTCCTCGGCGAGGAAGAGGAGGACAAGTACGGCGGCAACCTCGATGAACTGCTGGCGCCGTTCGGCGTGCGGTTCGAGAACACCATCGTCTTCGACTACGACCCCGGTGACGGCGTTCCGTCCTGGGTCCTCGGAGAGGCGGCTCCCAGACTGGCGGATCCGGGGATCCTGAACCGCGTCGCCGATGTCGGCTTCTATCGCGCAGGGACGCTGGCCACCGACGATCCCGGCGCCGTCGTGCTGCGGACCCGCGAGACCGCCGACCCGCCCCGGGCCGGGCTGCTCGCGGCGGCGCCGTACAAGGACGGCCGCGTCGTGGTCGTCGCCGACTCGGACCTCTTCGGCGACGACTACCTCATGCGGAGTGACAACCGGCAGCTGTGGCTGAACCTCGTGTACTGGGCCGGCCTCGGCGCGTTCCGCTCCGACTCGACCCCGGTCGTCTCGGAGGCCGCGCAGGACCCGGCGTGGCTGCGCCTCAAGAACGCCACCGACGCGCTGCGGCTTCTGCAGGAGCCCAAGGGCGAGGTCGACCTCGTCGCGCACGACGTCGGCGAGGTCCGGGCGCTCGTGGTCGCGATGGCCGAGGCCGTCGCCGATCTGGCCCCCCGCTTTCCGCACGAGGAGGACTACCTCGCTCAGGTGGTGCTCGACCTGCAGGACTGGGTCGAAGGCGGGTGCGGCAAGCCGGACTTCAGGGCCTCGCTGGACCTCTTCCGCCCCGAGCTGCACCGCGAGGACGGCATCGAGAACCTCGTCGTCTTCCCGATGTACACGCCCAACGGGTCGCCCGACACGCGCTTCGAGGCGCTGATCACGCGCACGCCGTGGCCGGAGTTCGTCGCGCAGCTGGAGCGCGAACGCTACGACAACGCCAAGTTCGTGCCGGTGCAGCTGGTGGCCAACACCGCGGGCTACGACAGCGAGTGCGCGGTGCTCTTTCCCGAGACGGTGAGCGTCGCCGAACGGCCGACCAACCACTTCGGCGCCATCTTCTGCGACCGCGAGTCTTCCCGGTACCGCCGCTCGACGCTCGCGGGCGCCCGGGCCCTCAAGATCGACCTTCCGCCCGACGCCATGGCGCTCGCGTCGTCGGCGGACCTCGCGCTCGAGACGTACATCCTCTGGGACCTGATCCACGACCGCTGGCACAGCCACGGGGACCTGCCGTTCGACCCCTTCATGATCAGGCAGCGGCTGCCCTACTGGATGTACTCGCTGGAGGAGCTTCGCGTGGACCTGGCCACCTATGGGACCGCCGGGGAGCTGGCGCGGGAGGGATTCCCGTTCGCGCGCTACGTCCAGTACGCGATCCTGTTCGACCGCATCCTCCGCTTCCCCATCACCGGCGACCGCGTGCGCAACTACGACGGACTGGGCGGCCAGCTGCTCTTCGGCTACCTGCACGACCAGGGGGTGGTGCGCTGGACCGACAACCGGCTGCTGATCGACTGGGACCGCGTCGAGGGCGCGGTCGGCGAGCTGCGCGAGTTGGTCGAGGAGCTGTACCGGCACGGGATCGAGACCAGCAAGGTGACCTACTGGATCGCCGCACACGACCTCGTGTCCCGCTACGTGACGCCCAATCTCGGGTCGCAGTGGCGCCGGGAGGCGCGCGTCTTCTCGGACGAGGCCGAGCCGCGCGCCTGGATCGACCGGGTGCTCGACGACGAGTTCCCGCTCAACATGTTCTACGACTCGCTCAAGAAGAAGGTGGCGTCGTGACCGCTCCGCTCACGCTCTTCGCCAGCGACAACTACGCCGGCGCACACCCCGCCGTCCTCGAGGCGGTCGCCGCGGCCAACGCCGGCTGGGCGCGGGCCTACGGCGACGACGAGTGGACGGTCCGGCTGCGCGACAAGTTGCGCGAGCTCCTGGGAGACGTCGAGGCGTTCCCCGTGTTCAACGGGACGGGCGGCAATGTGACCGCCCTGTCGGCCGTGCTGCGGCCCTATGAGGCGGTCATCTGCCCCGAGACGGCGCACATCAACGTCGACGAGTGCGGCGCTCCGGAGCGGATCGCCGGCGCCAAGCTCGTCGACGTCCCGACGACGGACGGCAAGTTGACGCCGGAGCTGCTGCGCTCCCGGCTCACCGGCTTCGGCGACCAGCATCACGTACAGGCCAGGGTCGCGTCGATCTCGCAGTCGACCGAGCTCGGCACGGTGTACACGCCGGACGAGATCTCCGGTCTCGCCCGGACCGCCCACGAAGCCGGGCTGCTCCTGCACATGGACGGCGCCCGGCTGGTGAACGCGGCCGAGGCACTGGGGCTGGAGCTCCGCGAGCTGACCAGCGACTGCGGGGTCGACGTGCTGACGCTCGGGGGCACCAAGAGCGGCCTGCTCGGCGCGGAGGCCGTCGTCTTCCTGCGGCCCGAGCTCGCCGCCGGCTACCTGTACGCGCGCAAGCAGGGGACGCAGCTGGCGTCCAAGATGCGCTTCATCTCCGCGCAGCTGCTCTGTCTCTTCGAGGGCGACCTCTGGCGCGAGACCGCCGGGCACGCCAACGCCATGGCCCGGCGGCTCGGCGACGCGGTCGCCGCCACGCCGGGCGCCGAGCTGGCGTACCCGCTGCAGGCGAACGCCGTCTTCGCCGCCCTGCCGGCGGCGGCGATCGAGCGCTTGCACGAGCGGTACCATTTCTACGTCTGGGACGAGGACGCGGGCGTCGTCCGCCTGATGTGCTCCTGGCAGACCACGCCCGCCGACGTCGACGAGCTCGCCGCGGCACTGCGCCGAGGCGACGGCCGGCTGACCGGCGAAGGCGAGGGACGATGATCGACGACTTCAGGACACGGGCGGCGCTCGAGCGGGTCGCCGCGACGCACGGCCTTGACGAGGCGCAGACCGAAGCGCTCGGCGACTACCTCCGGCTGCTGTTGGGCTGGCGCCGCGCCAACGTGACCGGGCTCACCGACCCTGTCGCCGTGGTCGACACGCTCATCGGCGACTCCCTCGCCCTTCTGAAGGTGCCGCAGCTGCGCGAGCGCGAGGAGGGCGCCTGGCTGGATCTCGGCGCCGGCGCCGGCATCCCCGGCATCCCGCTGGCCGTCGCGCTGCCGGCCGTGCGGATCACGCTCCTCGATTCCGTCGCCAAGAAGTGCGCCTTCCTGGAGGAGGCCGTGGCCGCGAGCGGTCTGAGCGAGCGCGCGCAGGTGGTGTGCGCCCGCAGTGAGCGCTACGCCGCCGCGAGCTCACCGGGTCGCGAGGCCCACTGCGTGGTGCTGGCCCGCGCCGTCGCCGAGCTGTCCGTGCTGGTGGAGCTCGCCGCCCCGCTGCTCGCCGACGACGGCGTCCTTCTGGCGAGCAAGACCCGGCCGGCGCTCGAGAAGGAATGCGCTGCGGCCGTGGCGGCGGGTGAGCGCTGCGGCCTGACGCCGGAGCCGTCCGTACCGCTTTCGGCGTCGCCGCTGGACGACGCCGTCTGCGCGGTGTTCCGCAAGACTGCGCCGGCGGGTGACTGGCTGCCGCGGCGCGAAGGCGTCGCCGCCAAGCGGCCGCTCGGCGCCTGAGATCGGCCGCCGCGGCGGCCGGATCCGGCGTCATCTCTGCTAGTATCGGTGCCCCGCGAAAGGAGCCCGGTGACCCGCGTCATCGCCGTGACCAACCAGAAGGGCGGGGTCGGCAAGACCACCACCGCCGTCAACCTCGCCGCGTGTCTCGCCGAGGCCGACTTCGACGTGCTCCTGCTCGACATGGACCCCCAGGCCAACGCCTCCGCCGGGCTCGGCGTCCGAGCCGAGGACCCGCGCCTCACCAGCTACGGCATCCTGGGCGGGGCCGCGGGCATCGGCGAGGCGACCGTGGCCACGGCCCTCGACCATCTCTCGGTCGTGCCGGCTTGCCCCGACCTCGCCGGCGCCGTGGTCGAACTGGCGCACGCCGACGGCAACGAGTTCGTCCTCGAGTACGCGCTGGCAGGCCACGTGGACGGCTACGACTTCGTCTTCATCGACTGCCCCCCGTCGCTCGGCGTCCTCACCATCAACGCGCTGGTGGCGGCCCGCGAGGTGCTCATCCCGGTGCAGTCCGAGTACTACGCGCTGGAGGGACTCGCGGCGCTGCTCGAGACCGTCGCCCTGGTGCAGGAGCACCTGAATCCCGGGCTGGCGATCCTCGGCGTCGTGGTGACCATGTACGACGGCCGCACGCGTCTCGGCCGTGAGGTGGCCGGCGAAGTGCGGGAGCACCTCGGAGAGCACGTCTTCCAGACCATCGTCCCGCGCAACGTCAGGCTCAGCGAAGCCCCCAGCCACGGGCTTCCCATCTCGCGCTACGATGCGACCTGCGCCGGCAGCGACGCATACTTCGATCTCGCCAAGGAGGTCGTCTCTCGTGACTGACCCACGCGATCCCGGCGTCCAGCCCCAGCGGCCTCAGCAGGTCCGGCCGTCCGGCGGCAAGAAGGCGCTGGGCAAAGGCCTCGGGGCGCTCATCGGCGAGAGCCGGGCCGCGCTCGGCCGCTCCGGCGCCGCCCCGGCGCTCGGCGAGGGCAGGCTGCGGGAGCTGCCGCTGGCCGACATCAGCGTCAACCGGCGGCAGCCGCGGCGGACGTTCCAGGACGACGAGTTGCAGGAGCTGGCCGCCTCCATCAAGGCGCTCGGCGTGGTGCAGCCGGTCGTGGTGCGGCCGCTGCACGCGGAGGAGCCGGCCGCCGAAGGCGCGCCGGCGACCACGGGCGTGCGCTTCGAGCTGATCGCCGGCGAGCGGCGCCTGCGCGCCGCCAAGCTCGCCGGCCTCGACTACATCCCGGCGCTCGTGCGGCCGGCCGACGAGATCTCTTCGCTCGAGATCGCGCTGGCCGAGAACGTCGCGCGCGAGGACCTCAACGCCATCGAGGAGGCGCTCGCGTACGCAGCTCTGGTCGACGAGTTCGGCCTCACGCACGAGCGCATCGCGGAGCTGGTCGGGCGCAGCCGCGTCGCCGTCACCAACCTGCTGCGCCTGCTCGACCTGCCCGACGAGGTGCAGGCCATGCTCGAACGCGGCGACCTCACGGAGGGCCACGGGCGCGCTCTGCTGGCGCTGCCGGACCACGGCGAGCGTCGCCGGGTGGCGCGCCTCGCGGTGACGGAAGGTCTCACCGTGCGCCAGGTCGAGGCGCTGGTGCGCCAGCTGGGGGAGGCTGGGCCGGACGTGGCCACGCCTGCGGCGCGGCCGGCCGCCGGCCCGGACTACACGGAGCTCGCCGACGAGCTCTACGGTGTGTTCGAGGCGCCGGTGCGCATCCGCAGCGGCAAGCGCGGCGGGTCCATCCAGATCGGCTTCAAGGACGCCGCCGAGCTGCGGCGTCTCATCGAGCTGCTGCGCTCGCTCGGCTGACGCCGCGGCCACGCGCCTCAGCGCGTCGCGGCGGGCGTCGGCGTGGGGAACGTCGTCGACGATGTGGTCGGCGCCGTCGTGGGCGTCGGGGTCGCCTCCGGCGTGAGCGTCACCGCCGGTGTGGGGGTGGTCGCCGGAGCGGTCGTCACTCCGGGCGTGGGCGTTGCGCCCGGCACGGGCGTCGCGCCGCTCGGCGCCGTCTGGCCGGCCGGCACGTAGACCACGGTGCCGTCGGCGAGCTTGTAGAACGAGCCGATGAGCGTGCCCATGCCTTCCACCTGCGCGCCGGACTGCATGTCGAGCTTGGTGATCTTGTCGCCCTCTTTGACGATCACCTGCATCTGGGGCGTGCCCGGGTTGGTGACGATCGTCATGTTCTTGCTGGTGAGCAGCCCGGTGACGCCCGCCGCCGCCAGCGCGGCGACCAGGAAGCCGACGGCGAGCACGATGGCCACGTCGAAGAGGTTGACGATTCCGTCGAGAGGGTCGCCGTTGCGATCGGCGGTGCCGATCCTGCGGCGGCGCATGTAGCGCAGCCCATTCTCCGGCGCGCCCATGACGGTGCCGAGGTTCTGGAGCTTGGAGTGGTCGTCGTTCGACGGCATGGCCGCTCAGCGACGACGCAAGGGACCGCCGGCGCCCCGCGGCTTCGGATCGTCCGTGCCTTCGGGGTCGACGGGGCCGAGATCGGCGAAGGGATCGTCGTCCCGGCTCCAATCCATGGTGGGATCGTCGAACGTGAGGCCGTCTCCGCCGTCCGTCTGTCCGGAGGCGGTCTTCTCGGCGGCCGCGGCCGGCACGGGCGCCTTGGCGCCGCCGCCGTTGCCGCCGGCCGGCGTGGCCGCCACGGGGAGCAGCGGTTCGTCCGGCGTCTCCGGCAGCGTCACGACCATCGTGCGCTCGGCGTCCTCTTCGGCGATCTCGTAGTCGATGGGCTCCTCGGTGTCCCAGACGCCGGTCTTGGAGAGCCGGCGCCCGGAGCGCAGCCGGACGTCCGAACCCTCGAGCAGCTCGAGCAGGTACTCCATGTCGGAGATGTCCTGCGAGTACAGGCGGTCGCGGACGATGCTGACCAGGAACGCGAGGCCGCCGATGAGCAGGCCGATGACGGTGACCGAGAACGCGGTGACGAGGTTGTCGGACAGCTGCTGCACGTTGCCGCTGGCCAGGCCGACGAGAGCCGGGGCCAGCGGGATCAGGGTGCCCATGAGACCCAGCATGGGGCCGATGCGCACCAGGATGCGCGTCCGCTCGAGCCGTTTGATCGTGTAGAACTCGTACTCCTGGAGCAGCTTGAGCGGCTTCGCGGCGAGCCGCTCCGTCTGGTAGTTGCGGATCAGGTCGTAGAGAAAGCGGACGACGACCAGCGAGTAGTTGTTCTCCTGCAGGTACCGGTACGCGGTGCGCGGCTTGCCGTCACGGAACGCCTTGCGTGCGCGCAGGGCGCGGACCTCGAGCGCGTCGAGGTCGCGGTAGCGGAACCGCAGCCACAGCTCGTACAGCAGTACGCCGAGCTCGATGAGCACCCACACGAGGCACAGGACCGCGGCGATGAGGACAGGCCACAGGAGGATCCGGGCGATGTCGTAGATGAGCAGCTGGAGGTTGTTCACCGGGGGCTCATTTCCGCGACGACGGCCGGGTCAGGTCCTTGGACCGGGCGAGGGTCTGCTTGAAGCGCTCCCAGGTGCTGCCGCCACCGGCCAGGACGGTGCCCTGGCTGGCGGTGCCGAGGACCTCTTCGCGGCGGTGCAGGAGGAGGTAGGAGATGACGGCGCCGATGGGAAGCATGGCGAGCAGGGTACCACCCACGAAGCCGGCGGCACTACCCCCGCCTCCGCTGCCTCCCGCGCCGGCAGGACTGGCCGACGCGCTGGGCGACGGGATGGGCGAGCCGGTGACGATGGGGCTCGCCGCGGTCGACGGGCTGGTGTACGGATACGGGGTGATCGTCTCGTACGGCGTCGGCGTCGGCGTCGGGCGTGGTGTACGGCTTGGGCGTCGACGTGTGCGTCGGGTACACGGTGGGATACACCGTCGGGTAGTACGTCGGACGAGTCGTCGGGGTGTGCGTGGGAATCGGCGTGGGCACGGCGACGACGAACTTGCGCTCGATCGCCTTGAGGTTGCCGGCGTGGTCGCGCAGCTCGATCTCGTAGGTGTGGTCTCCGTTGGGCACGTTCTTGAGCTGCAGGTGCAGTCCGTACTTGCCGATGTCGGCCGCCCGGCTGCGGTTCTCGTTGTCGACGTACAGGCGGCAGGCGGACGGATTGATGCCGGTGCCCTTCGGATTGAGGTCCGTGTACGTCGCCCGGATCAGGACGATGTGGGTCTTGTACTTGGCGCCGTTCTTGGGCGAGATCGAGTTGAACTCGGGGCGGAACCGGAAGGCCTTCAGGCCGGGCTCGATCTTCTTCGGGAAGAGTCGAGAAGGTGCTCTGAACGGCTTCACGTCCTTGTGCGACCAGCGCCCAGCTCGTCGCTGCCGATCCATGTCCGAGCCGATCGATCTGCCTGTACGAGCCGTTGGTCTGGAGCAGGTGGTGGAGGGCGGTGATCGGCGTCCTCGATCGCCGTACCTCCAGTCGGTTCCTCGGGGTGCTCTCCCCGCGCGATGATCGCCTGGATGGCCGGCGGACGTCGCCTCGGTCTGCGTGCTGCCGTCCGGGCTGATGTACGAGAATCCGCCGACGTCGTTCTGGTGCGTCCTTGCAGGAACGTCCTCGCTGACGCTCGGGGCCGGTCCCAGTCCGTGCCGATCCGGGCTGACGGAGAGCGCCTGGATAGGCCAGCGCGGTGTCGACGACGTCTGAGGCCTCGCCCTTCACGCTGCTGGAGAACCCGCCGGCGTCGCTGCCCGAGGTCGTTCTGCTGCGTCGCCAGCCACGTCTCGGCGGCCACGAAGTCGCAGTCGCTGTGGCTGATCGTCCAGGACGTTGTGCAGGGCGAGGATCGCCCAGCGCGGTCGAGTGGATGGCGGAGTTCATGGTGCCGGGGATCGACGGAGAACGCGCCCTTGTTGGGCCCGTCCGACATGTCCTGGAACTTCTTCAGCTCGGCGAGCAGGTTGATGCTCTTGCTGCCGGCGGTCGCCGACCTGGTTGCCGTTCCTGTCCAGGCCACGTAGGCCATGATGAGGCGTGAGTAGTAGACGGGCGCGTTCTCCCGTCGATGCCGTTGCTCGCCGCCACCAGGTCGGTGCTACTGCAGGTAGTCGAAGGGATTCTTGCCCTTGACGTCTCCAGGCGCTCGTTGCCCTGCGCTCGCCGCTTGGCGACGATGCCGAGGATCGCCCAGGCGGTGTTCTCGGCGCGTGGCGAAGCCCGCCGCTGTCGCCTTGGCGCGCAGTGCAGGTAGTCGAGGGCGTGCGTCGTGTACTTGGTGCGCGGGTCGCCGGCTCTCTTGGCGGCGACGACGCTCGCGGCGAACGACGCCGCGACGAGCGCGACGACCGCGAGAGCGAGCCAGATTTTCCTGCTCATGAGCATGGCCTCCCATGCTACCAAGCGGTCTTCCCCCCCGCCAGCGTACGCTGTGGGCTGCCGCGCGCCCAGATGCGGGCTTGCCGGGGAGACGCGCACGTCGCGGCATGCGTTCGCCGGCGCCGGCCGGAGGGCCGTCACCGGTACATACGTCTAGACGGCCCTCTCTTGTGCGGCCCAGCGGTCGATATCTGAGCTATGGCTCCCTCGTCCGCAGCAGATGGCGACCCCCGGGAGAACGGCGAGCTCGAGTTCTTCGGGGTGAAGCTCAAGGTCAAGAACCCCGCCTCGCGGCGCTGCTCAACAGCAGCGTCAACGAGGACGTGCAGGTGATCGGCGCGCGCGCAGAGAGGCCTTCTCCGGCGCCGACGACGCGCGCGCCGAGCGCGAGGTCGAGCAGCGCGTCCTGCACGCCGACGACTCGGTGCACATCCGCCTGGACGGGGTCGAGGACGTCTGAGAGAGGGGCGCGGCGCTTGCCGCAGTCCCTCGCCGCCTTCGTCGCCACCCGCGACGATGTATCCTAGTGAGCCGAATGGACGGCCTCCTCTCACTCGTCATCCCCGTGTACAACGAGGCGGACAGCCTCGAACCGCTCGTCGCCGAGATCGACGAGGCGCTTGCGACGTACGGCAGCCCCTACGAGATCGTCTTCGTGGACGACGGGTCGAACGACGGGTCGTTCGCGGTCATGAAGGGGCTCGCCGAAGCTCGTGACGACGTGCGCGTCGTCAAGCTGAGGCGCAACTTCGGCAAGGCGGCCGCCCTCTCGCACGGCTTCCTCGCCGCCCGCGGCGACTACATCGTCACCATGGACGGCGACCGCCAGGACGATCCGGCCGAGATCGCCAACCTCACCGCGCCGCTGGCGGAGGGCTACGACCTCGTCTCCGGCTGGAAGCAGCGCCGCCAGGATCCCCTCAACAAGACGCTGCCGTCGCGCTTCTTCAACTGGACGGTGCGCAAGGCGTCCGGGATCCCGCTGCACGACTTCAACTGCGGCCTCAAGGCCTACAAGCGCGAAGTGACCGACACGATCTTCATCTACGGTGAGCTGCACCGGTACATCCCGGTGGTCGCCGCGCAGGCCGGGTTCCGGGTGACCGAGGTCAAGGTCAGCCACCGTCGCCGTACGACCGGGCGGTCCAAGTACGGGTGGCAGCGATACATGCGCGGCTACCTCGACCTGCTCACGGTCATGTTCCTCGGCCGCTACCAGCACCGGCCCCAGCACCTGTTCGGAGGGGTGGGCACGCTGCTCATCTTCATCGGCGTGCTCGTCGAGCTGTACCTCACCATCGACAAACTCGTGTTCGGCAACCCCATCGGGCAGCGTCCGCTGCTGCTTCTCGGGGCGCTTGCGATCATCGTCGGCGTGCAGCTGCTCAGCCTCGGGCTCATCGGCGAACTCATCGCCAACTCGCGCGCCCGCGGCGGTCCCGACCCCGACCAGGTGGCCGTCCTCATCGAGCCCGGGCAGCACACGTCCGCGCCGGCCGCCGACGAGGGCGGCGACGCCGCGTCGCAGGGCGTCGCCGGAGCCGCCGCTCAGCCGTGACCCGGGCCGTCGCGTACTTCGGGACGTACGAGCCGGACTATCCCCGCAACGCCGTGCTCATCGCGGGACTCCGCGAGCACGGCGTCGAGGTCTTCGAGTTCCAGGCCGCGCTGCCGCGCATGACCGCGGCCGAGATGGCCGGTGGGCGGGGCGCCGCGCGGCTCGCCGCCGGGGTCGCGGCGGCGCATGCGCGGCTGTTCGCGCAACACCGCGGCGGCCTTGCGGTCGACGCGGTCATCGTCGGGTACCCGGGCCACTTCCTGGTGCCGTTCGGGCGGCTCCTCGCAGCCTTCCGTCACGCTCCGCTTGTCTTCGACCCGCTGGTCTCCCTGCTGGACACGTTCGCGGGCGACCGCGGGCTGGTGCGCGAGCGGTGGCGCCAAAGCCGCCGCCGTCCGGGCGGTGGACGAAGTCGCCTTCCGCCTGCCGCGGCTGGTCCTCGCCGACACCTGGGCGCACGCGGCGTACTACCAGGAGGCGTTCGGGCTGGCGCGCGACCGCCTCGCGGTCGTGCCCGTGGGCGCGCTGCCCGAGCCCCGCGCCGACGGTGCGGCGCGGACGCCCGCTCACGGCGAGCCGCTGACCGTGCTGCAGTACGGCAAGTGGAGCCCGCTGCACGGCGCCGAGGTCGTGCTTGGAGCGGCCGAGCTGCTGCGCGCCGAGCCGTTCCGCTTCGTGCTCATCGGCGAGGGGCAACTCTCGGCCGAGCTGCGCGGCATCGTCGCCGCGCGCGGGCTCACGAACGTCGAGTGGCTGGGCGAGCTGCCGGCTGCGGAGCTGCGCGCGCACACGCTGGCCGCCGACGTCTGCCTCGGCGTGTTCGGCGGCTCCGAGAAGGCCGCGCGCGTGGTGCCCAACAAGGTCTTCGACGGACTCGCCTGCGGCCGGCCCATCGTGACCGCCGACAGCGACGGCGCGCGCGAGTGGCTGCGCGACGGCGACACGGCGATGCTGACGCCCGCCGGCGACGCGGCCGCCCTCGCGGCCGCCCTCCGCCGGTTGCTCGATGAGCGGGAGCGCGCCCGCCTCGGCGAGTCGGCGCTCGGCCTCTACCGGCGGGCGTTCACGCCGCGGGCCGTGGCCGGCGAGCTGCTCGCCGCTCTGGAGCGGGCGTGACCGCCGCCGAGGGCACGACGGGTCCCCGCCCGGCGGGTGCGCAGACCCCGGAGGGCGCCTCCCAGAGTCCGGCGAGCGCGACTCCGGACGGAGCGGCGCCGCGGCCGTCCTCGCGCCGGCGCCGCATCATCCTGCGCATCGTGCAGGCGGTGATCGTGGCGGCGACGGTGTACTTCCTCGCCGCCTATCTGGTCCGCTCGTGGGGCAGCATCAAGAGCTTCGACTGGGAGTTCAACGTCGGCTGGCTCGCGGCCTCGGGCGCCGCCTTCCTGTTCTTCTACTTCGCCCAGGCGTGGCTCTGGTGGCTGCTCCTGCGCGGGTGCGGCGCCGTCAGCCCGTTCTGGCCGGCCGCTTCGGTGTGGGGCAAGTCGATCCTGGCGCGCTACGTGCCCGGCAACGTCTTCATGTTCGTCGGGCGCGCGTGGATGAGCCACGCCAAGGGACTCGCCGTCGAGCGGGTGACCGCGGCGATGGTGTACGAACAGGCGCTCGGCGTATGCGCCGCGCTCCTTTCGATGGCCGTGCTCTTCCCGTTCTGGCAGTACAAGCCGGGGCTCACGGCCCTGAGCCTGCTGGCGATCCCGGTGCTGGTCGCCCTCATGCACCCGCGGGTGTTCGGGCCGCTGGCCGGGAGGGCGCTCCGCCTGCTGCACCGCCCGCCGCTCGAGGTGACGCTCGGCTTCGGCGCCGTGCTCGGCATCCTCTGCCTGTTCACCATCGGCTGGCTCATCGCCGGGACTGGGGCCTGGCTGCTCGCCCGGGCCATCACCGGCCTCGGTGTCGATGCGCTGCCGCTGGTGATCGTCGCCAACTCCCTTGCCTACGTGGCCGGCATGATCGCGTTCTTCATCCCCAGCGGGATCGGCGTCCGTGAGGCCGTGCTCACGGCGTCCCTTTCGAAGGAGCTGCCCGGCGGCGTCGCCCTCACCTGGGCGCTGCTGTTGCGCCTGTGGGTGACGGTGGTGGAGCTGGTGTTCGTCGGGCTCGTCGTCGGCATCGAAGCGCTGGTGCGCCGGAGGAGCGAGGCGTGAGCCGGCAGGAGCGGAGGAGGGGCGCGAAGGGCGCGGCGCCGAAGGCGGCCCGCGCCGGCATACTCGCGCTCGGCCCCATCGAGGAACTCGACGCCGAGTGCATGAAGATCATGTTCCGCCGCCGTGCCCTCTACGTGATCGGCGGCGCCATCGCCTTCGCGGTGATCTACGCTCTGCTCTCGTGGCTCAAGTACAGGGCCTACATGGACGCCCGCTACGACCTCGGCAACATGGTCCAGGCCGTGTACAACACCGCGCACGGTCACTTCCTGGAGACCACGACCGGCGACCTGACAGCCGCGGCAGATGTCGCGGCTCGGCGCGCACGTCGACCCGATCCTCGCGCTGTTCGCTCTGCCCTGGCTCGTGTGGCCGAGTCCGGTGATGCTCCTCGTCGCGCAGGCGGTGATCGTCGCGACCGGCGCGTGGCCGGCCTACCGGCTGGGCACGCGCGCCACACGTGACCCCAGCGCCGGCGCCTTTCTCGCCGCGGCCTACCTGCTCTACCCCGCGCTCGGCTTCCTCGTCCTCAACGAGTTCCACCCGGTCGCTCTGGCGACGCCGCTGCTGCTCTGGGCGTTCCTGTACATGGACGAGGACCGGTGGGTGCGGGCGGCGATCTTCCTCGTGCTCGCCGCCGCCTGCAAAGAGACCGTGCCGCTGGTGATCGCCTTCATGGGCGTGTACTTCGCGCTCCGCAAGCGATCGCTGTGGCCGCTCATCCTCGCGGCGCTCGGCGCCGCCGTGTTCGCGGTGGACGTGTGGGTGGTGATCCCGCACTTCAACGGGGACCAGAGCACCTTCATCGCCCGCTACGGCGACTACGGCAGCGGCGCGGGACAGGTGGCCAAGAACGCCCTGCTGCATCCCAGCCAGACGGTGAGCGACCTCTTCTCCGAGTCCAACCTGCGCTACTTGCTGGCGCTGCTGTGGCCGTTCGGGTTCACGTCGCTGCTCAGCCCGCTGACGGCGCTCATCGCGCTCCCGGAGTACGCCCTCAACGCCCTCTCGGCGACGGAGTTCCAGCGCCGCATCGAGTTCCACTACACGGCGCTGGAGATCCCCTTCTTGTACGCCGCCGCCGTGCTCGGCGTCATGCGCCTGTGGCGCTGGCTCGGCGGCGGCTTCCGCAAGGCGGAGAATCTGATGAAGGGCCAGCGCGTGCAGCGCGTCACGCTGGCCCTCCTCGTCCTGCTCTGCGCGCTGGCGGGCAACTACTTCCTCGGGCCGCTCCCCTTCTCGCTGCCGGGAGCCGCCTACGACGGCAAGGACTACGCGAAGACGGCGCACGACGCGGTGCTCGACGAGGCCGTTGCGATGATCCCGCCGAACGCCGTCGTCTCGGCCAACAACAACGTGGGCGCGCAGCTGGCGGCCCGGCGTGTCGCGTACATCTTCCCGTACTTCGCCAAGGCGGACTGGGTGATCGTCGACCAGAAGCACCCGTTCTTCTACGACAAGGAGAACGCGCAGATGCACTCGCTCGCCCTCGGCCGGCTGGTGCTGGACCCCAACTTCCAGTCGGTGTTCGCCAAAGACGGCGTCTTCGTGTTCAAGCGTGTCGGCGGCGGGGCTCAGGCACCCGGCGCGTCGACGCCCTCGCCCGGAGCGACTCCGTCGCCGGGCTCGTCCGCGACCCCTTGAGCGCCGCCGGCCTCAGGCCACCCAGCTGAACACGGCGAACTTCGCCGTCAACCCGATCAGCAGCAGCACCCCGACCACCACCACCACCTTGTGCGCCCGCGGCCGGTCGCGCGTATACAGCGCGAGGGCCACGTACAGCGGGAAGACGGTGAGCGTGAACCGCGGGTACGACATCAGCGGCACGAACTTGCTCGGGAAGAACAGCGGGTACGCGAGCGCCGCCAGCGCGTACCAGGAGTAGGCGCGGGGAAGCCGGCGCGCGCCGTACCACAGGAGCAGGGCGGCGCCGATGAGGAACAGCAGGTTGAAGATGTTCGTGCCCACATTGGCGTACTGGGACCCGGGCCTCGGCACCTCCCAGAAGAGCCGGTAGTACTCCGCCGAGACGATCTTGCGCAGGCCCCAGACGGTGGAGACGATCGCCCGGGTGACCGTGTAGTTGGGGGCGCCGACGCCACGCTCCCACTGCGCCTGCGCCGTCGAGAAGGCCAGAGGCTTGCCGAACGCGAGCGCGAGATACGTCATCCAGACGAGCAGTCCCTCGACGACCATCAGCAGGTTGGCGACGTGGGAGTCGGTCTTCCTGAGCTTCCAGCCGCGGCCCTGATAGTAGTAGTAGGCCATGGGGATGAGCAGGAGGACGCCGGTGCTGCGCGTGAGCGTGGCCAGCAGGCCCATGACGCCCGCGAGCCGCCAGCGGCCCTCGCGGGCGAACACGAAGCAGGCCAGCGACAGCAGCAGGAACAGCGACTCGGTGTACACGGCCTGGAGGAAGAACGAGAGCGGCCCGATGGCCAGGTAGATCACAGTGCGGCTGGCCAGCGAGTCGTCGAAGTCCCGGCGCACGAGGCGGTAGAGCAGCCACACGCAGCCTGCGTAGCAGAGCAGCGAGATGACGATGCCGCTGACGAGCAGGTTGCCGTTCAGCAGCACGCCGACGTACCGCAGCATCATCGGGAAGAGCGGGAAGAAGGCGGTGCTGCCGTCGCCGTCGGCGTAGCCGCTGGTGGCGATCTTGATGTACCAGACGCCGTCCCAGTGCGCCCACGGATTGAAGAACGAGCCGAGCCAGCCGGTGAAGACCTCAGCCCGGACGGGGAAGCGCCAGCCGACCGGCAGGCCGTGCACGCCGATGAGAGCCGGCGGCGGCGAAGGCCACCGCGAAGATGAGGACGCGGCTGCCCACGGCGACGACGACGGCCCGCGTGAGCGGGCGGCTCGTCGCTTTGGCCGGGGTGTCCGGCGCGTCGACCTCGCCGGAGGCGGTGTCTGCGCCGCCGGCGACGTCAGAGCCGGCGCCCGGCTGCTCAGCGGCGCCCGTCGGCAGTCCGTCCCCGGCGTCCCCCGGCAGGTCAGTCGCCTCCATCGGCCTTCTCCTCGCCGACGAGGCCGTCGCCGCGGAGGCGGTCGAGGACGGCGATGCGCAGGTCGCTCGCCAGCTCGCGCCGCCGCAGCGGGTCGGGGGCCCAGGCGTGCAGCCGTATCCGGACGCCGCCGCCGGAGATGTCGGCGACCTCGACGCTGTCCATCTTGTCTTCGGGCGCCGGCGCCAGCGATTCGCCGACCTCGAGCATCGCCTGGGCGACGCGCTCCACGTCGGCGTCGAGCGGCAGCGCGAGGTCGACGGACACCATGCTGCCCGGAGAGCCCATCGAGTAGTTGTGGACGGCCTTCATGGCGAACGCCTCGTTGGGGATCACGACATGCCGGCCGTCTGCGCTGCGGATGTAGGTGTAGAGCAGCGAGATCTGATCCACGGTGCCGTACTCGCCGTCGACGCTGATGTAGTCGTTCAGCCTCACCGGCTGCGAAAAGGCGATCATGATGCCGCTCACGAGGTTGGCGATGGGCGCCCGGGCGGCGATGCCGATGACGCCGGCGATGATGGCCGCGGACGCGAGCATCGCACGGGCGAGCGTGTTGACTGCCGGGATCGTGCTGAGCGCGATGCCGATGCCGATGAAGAGGATCGCGATGAAGACGAGGCGCCGGATCATGACGTAGCGCGTGCGGTCGGCGCGGTCCGGCGTCTTGCCGAGGAGCTTGGCCATCGCCTTGTCGCGGCGCGCGAGGACGAAGTCGACCATGCGCGCGATGATCACCGCGATGACGACGTAGACGACCGCCTTGAACCAGTCCGTCTCGTAGAACGCCGTGGCGATGACGGTCATCCGCGTCCTTCGCGGGCGGAGTAGGTCACGGCGCCGGGCTGGGGGTGGTCGTGTCGCTCGGTCGCGGTGCGAGCTCGGCCGGCGTCAGGTCGTCGCGGATGTCGTAGAGCACCCGGCCCGACCTGTAGTCCAGGAGCGCGACGATGGTGTTGCCGCTGCCCGAGATCGTGTCCACGACCCCCTCCACCTGCCAGATGAAGCGGTAGCTGGGCACGACCGTGCTGGTGAGCGTGCGGCCGTCGATGACGTGGGTGAACGTGTAGGGCTCCTTGCGCTTGACGAAGAGCAGCTGCACCTCGCGGGGGTCGACAGCCGTGCCCTTGAACAGCCAGTCGGCCTTGCGCAGGGCCATCCCGGAGGTCTTGAGCTCGGAGTTGCCCGGCACGGCGAGCGCGGCGTACGCGAAGCTCCAGCCGCGCCACGGTCTGGTGAGGAACTGGCCGCGCTGCTGCGGCGCCGTGTAGCGGAACGCCACGAACGCGGGCAGGACGAAGATGACGAGCGCCGCAACGACGATCGCCACGGCGAGGAAGCGCTTGTCGCGGAAGCGGATCATGCTCGTGCCACGAGAGCATCCTCGCGGGCCGTGGGCGGACGTGTCAAACGGCAGCCGATGTGGCAGCCACCGTCCCATCCTCCACGACGTCCGTGCGGGGAACACCGCCCGCGCCGCATCGCGCATCGGCGGGTACGACGACTCGCCGGCCAGGGGGTTGAGGTGGACGAGGATGAGGCGGCCGACGCCCGCCCGCGCGGCGAGCCCGGCGACGGCCGTGGCTTCGCTGTGCGCGGCGTAGCCCGGGCGCAGCTCCTCGGGCACGGCGGCCAGCGCCGGGTCGCCGGCCCAGTACCACGCCTCGTGCAGCCAGAGGCCGGCGCCTTCGGCGAACGCCACCGCGTCGGGGTCCGGCGACGTATCGGTGGCGATCACGAGCTCATCATCCAGCCGGAACGACACGCTGGTGTCGGTGTGGCGCTGCGGGCGGAGGCGGACCACGTGGCCGGCCACCTCGTTCTCGTCGCGGGCCAGGGGCTGCACGCGCACCGCCTTCATGTCCGCGAGGTCGACCGGATTGTAGGGCCGCCGTACCAGCTCGGCCACGGCGGCCAGCGGGTCCACGCCGGTGAGCACTTCCGCGGGCGGGTGGATGATGACGTCGTGACCCGCCAGCACGCCGGAGAGATAGGCGAGCCCGCAGACGTGGTCGAGGTGGTAGTGGCTGAGGAAGAGGTGCACCTCGCCGGCTCCCTCGAGCAGGCCGGCGTGCTCCGGGTCGAGCAGCCGGCGCAGGCCTGTGCCGGCGTCGAACACCAGCAGGGTCGAGCCCGAGCGCACGGCGAAACAGGTGGTCTCTCGTGCCCCACGGGGCATCCAGCCCAACGTGCCGAGCAACGTCACGTCCATCCTTCCTCACCTTCTTCGCCGTCGGCCTGCCAACGAGTGTGTACTTTTCGGGCCGACGGTACAATGTCATAGGACGGTGCCTGCACGTGGGGACACCGTAGCGGCCAGGGAGCCAGTGGTGGATCCCACGCGTGACATCAGGACGGCCGATCTCTCACTGGGCGAAGCAGCCCGGGACCTCTGGGAGCCCGCTCTCCCTCATCTTGCGGAAGCGCTGGCCGGTGACGAGACCCCGTTCCTCGACGCTCTCGAGTCGGCCGCTCGCGGCTCCGGCCTCACCCAGAACCTGCCCGTGACCGACCTGCTCGACGCATACAGCCGTGGGAGCAGTGCGGTCCGCGAGAAGCTGCTCGAGGGCGGCGACGACGGCGCCGAATCCGCCGCCCGCCGTCTCGCGGCTCTGGACACTCTCGCCGTGACGCGCATCGCCGGCGGGTACACGGGCGGACTCGGGGAGACCATCGACCGACTGCAGCGCATGGCGGAGGAATCATCGCCGCTCGACGTGGACAGCGGCGCGATCAAGCCTGGCGAGTTCGGTGGCCGCCTCTCGCTGGAGGTGGAGCGGTGCCAGCGCATGGACCTGCCGCTGGGACTGTTGGAGCTTGCCGTCGACAGCCGCGAGGAGGAGCGGCGCGCGGCCGGCAGGCCCTCGCGCGCCGACCTGCACCAGATCGGGGACTGCCTGCGCGAGAACCTCCGGCGCTACGACAGCGTGGGTCTCACGCACGACGGCGCTTTCGTGCTCGTCCTCCCGGACATCAGCCGTCGCGGCCTCGCGGGGGCCGCCGAGCGTCTGCGTCGCGAGATCGGGTCCTGCGGCGGCCGTGGTGACCCACCGGAACTGACCTTCGCGCTTGCGCACTACGACTTCGTGGACGTGAACGCGCAGGAGATGCTCGCGCTGCTCGGGCGCAGCATGCACCACGCGCGCGAGGCCCATCAGCCCATCGCGTGGGCGTGACCCTCAGTCGGTGACGGGGCGGCCCATCGCCTCGGCCGCCCGCCGCACCATCTCCCGCTCGTTGGGATAGGTCATCAGGCGCAACGCCTGGCGCAGGCGGACCCACTTCGCGTCACTCACCTCGTGGTCGTGCTGCGCCGTGTCGCCGCCGGTGGCCCGAACGAGGAAGTAGTGCACGGTCTTGTGGATGCGACCGCCCTGCTCGCGCGAGTAGAAGGTGTAGTCGATCGAGCCCAGCTCCTGCTCGACGACGCCCACGAGGCCGGTCTCCTCGGCCACCTCGCGCAGGGCGGTCTGGGGCAGGGTCTCCCCCTCCTCGACGCCGCCCTTGGGCAGCCCCCACACCGAGCGTCCGGTGGGGCGGATGAGGCACACCTCGACACCGCCGTCCGTGCGGACGACGACGCCACCAGCGGATGTGCGTTCGAGTTGGCCAGGCATGCTCATCGTTGTCCACCGTGAGGGGCGGGCTCGGTTCCGCGTAGTATACGTTCGAACGGCGCTTCTCGGGGAGGGGTCACTGGTGTTCGCGGCGCTTGGGCGGTCCGTCTATCGACACCGCAGGCTGATCGTCGTGCTCTGGTCGGTCGTCTTCATCGCCGGCCTCGTCGCCAGCCTGAGCGTCGCCGCGCAGCTCAAAGGCGGCGGCTTCACCAATCCTTCCTCTCCCTCGCAGCAGGGCCAGCGGCAGATGCAGGAGCGTCTCGGCTTCGGCCCGGCCAGCCTGACGATCGTCTTCACCAGCGACGAGCTCTCGGCGCGCAGCCCGACCTTCCAGGCGCAGGTGCGCGACGCTCTCTCCGGTGTGGAGGACGCCGGCCTCAAGGGCTTCACCGGCGTCCGCACCGCGCAGACCACCGGCGACGCGAGCTTCATCGCGCGCGACGGCACGGCGACGTTCGCCGTCCTCGAGTTCGACGGCACGAGCGAGCAGGTGCAGGCGCAGATCCCCGCGCTTCGCCGGGCGCTCAAGCAGACGGAGCTCACGACCTACCTGACGGGCGACCCGGCCGTCTACGCGGAGCTCGAGCAGCGCTCCAGCGAGGACCTGCGCAAGGCGGAGAGCTACACGATCCCGGTGGCGATCCTGGTGCTCGTGCTCATCTTCGGGACGCTGGTGGCCGCCGCCCTCCCCGTCATCGGCGGCGGCATGGCCGTCACCGTCACCCTGGGCCTCTTCTGGCTGCTCGCCCAGGTCCTCGACATCTCCGTGTTCGCGTTGAATGTGGCGACCCTGCTCGGGCTCGCCGTCGGCATCGACTACGCGCTCTTCATGGTCGGCCGGTTCCGCGAGGAGCTCGCCGCCGGCCACACGGTGGCCGAGTCGGTGGAGACGACGGTCGCCACCGCCGGCCGCTCCATCTTCTTCAGCGGCCTCACCGTCGTCGTCGGCCTGCTCGGCCTCATGATCATCCCGTATATGTCCATGCGCTCGATGGGGCTGGGCGGCGCGCTCGTGGTGCTCGTCAGCGTCCTCGCCGCCCTGACGCTCCTGCCGGCGCTGCTGGGGATGCTCGGTCCGCGGGTGAACTCGCTGCGCGTCATCGGGCGCAAGAGGGGTGACGAGGTGTTCTGGCGCCGCTGGAGCGACTGGGTCATGCGCCATCCCGATCCCCGTCCTCATCGGCACGATCGCGCTGGTCGTCGTGTTCGCGTGGCCCGTGCTGCGCATCCAGTCAGACATCCCCGGCGCGACGGCCCTGCCGCCCGACTCCGAGTCGCGGCAGGGCTACGATCTTCTGCTCCAGCGCTTCGACGCGGCCGCGCTCTCACCGATCGAGGTGCTGGTGACCTGGGACGGAGAGCAGGACCCCTTCGCGCCGGCGAACCTCAAGCGCCTGTACGACTACGGAAGGGCGCTCGAGGCGATCCCCGGCGTGGACCGCGTCACGAGTATCGTCACTCTGCCGGGCATGGAGTCGGCCGCCGGCGCGGCCGCGTTCTGGAAGGGAGTCGACGCGGCCGCGGCTCCCCGCGAGCAGGCGGCGCAGCAGACGAGCGGGTCCGGTCTGCCCGGCCTCATCCAGGGGATGCTCGGCGTCGAGAAGGTCAAGGGCGCGCAGAAGCTCGCCGCCGCGACCACGGCGCCGGGCACGACCCTCCTCCGCGTCGTGCCCGAGGCGCCGCCGACATCCGAGGAGGCCCAGGCGCTGGCCGTCGACATCCTGCGGGCCGGCGGCCCGCCGGGCACGACGACCTACGTCGCCGGCGCCTCCCTGACCGTGTACGAGTTCGTCGACGCCATCTACAGCCGGTTCCCCTGGATCATCGCCTTCGTGGTCGGCATCACGGGCCTCGTGCTCTTCCTCATGCTGCGCAGCGTCGTGCTCCCTGTGAAGGCCGTGATCATGAACGTCTGCTCGCTGCTCGCGGGGTACGGGGCGATGGTGTGGATCTTCCAGGAGGGCCACCTCGAAGGGCTCTTCCACTTCACGGCGACCGGGGCGATCGACGCCGAACTGCCGGTGGTGCTGTTCTGCACGGTCTTCGGCGTGTCCATGGACTACGAGGTGTTCCTCCTCTCGCGCATGCGCGAGGAGTGGGATGCGACTCACGACAACATCCGCGCCGTGAGCTTCGGGCTCGCGCGGACCGGCCGCATCGTGACCAGCGCGGCGCTGATCATCGTCGTCGTGGGGCTGTCGTTCGCGTTCACGTCGATCGTCATCACCAAGGCGATCGGCATCGGGCTCGCCGTGGCCGTGGCGCTGGACGCGACCGTCATCCGCGTGCTCATGGTGCCCGCGGCGATGCGGCTGCTCGGCCGCTGGAACTGGTGGCTGCCGCGCTGGCTGGGGTGGCTGCCGCACATCGAGTAGCCGAGTCCGCCGCCCCGGTGTCCGAGTAGGATGCTCCGGTGAGCAGGCTCGCCGACAACATCGCCGTGCTGCGAGAGCCCGAGTTCCGCAAGCTGTTCTTCGGGCAGGCGACGTCCGTCGTCGGCGTCATGTTCACGGTCGTCGCCCTCCCCTTCGCCGTGCTCGAGATCGGCGGCACGGCCACCGACATCGGCATCGTCGAGGCGGCCAACCTGGTGCCGCTGGCCGTCTTCCTGCTCATCGGCGGGGTGTGGGCGGACAGGCTGCCGCGCCAGAAGGTCATGCTGGTGGCGGACTTCGTGCGCTTCGGCCTGCAGTGCACGACGGCCGCCCTGCTCGTTGCCGGCGTCGCGGAAGTGTGGCATCTCGCCCTGCTGCAGGTAGGGATGGGCATATGTGAGGCCTTCTTCCGGCCCGCAGCCGTCGGCCTGATCCCGCAGGTGGTGAGCGGGCCTCGCCTTCAACAGGCCAACGGGCTGAGCAGCCTCGTGATGAGCGCGTCGATCACGGTCGGCGCAGTGCTGGCCGGGTTCGTCGTGGCCGCAGTCGGTCCCGGCTGGGGTATCGGCATCGACGGGCTCACGTACCTCGTGAGCGCGTGGTTCCTCCTGCGGCTGCGGCCGTCGGCGTTCCGCGGCCGGCGGGTGCCGGCCGCCCAGGCCGCCGGCCCCGGCCGCGCTCTGGCCGGCGAGGAGGCCGTGGCCGGAGGCGAGACCGCCACCGGCAGGCCCGGGTTCTTCCGCGACCTGGCCGCCGGATGGCGCGAGTTCACGAGCCACACCTGGCTGTGGGTGATGGTCGCGGGGGTCTCCCTGTTCCTCTTCGCGATCGAAGGCCCCATCCAGGTGCTCGGGCCGATCGTCGCGCGCGACGTCGTACGATGGCGCGCGCACCTGGGGCTTCACGTCGGCGGCGATGGGCATCGGGCAGATCGCCGGCGGCCTGCTCAGCCTGCGCTGGCGGCCGCGCCGGCCCATGCTCGTTGTGGCCGCCGGCATGAGTCTCGCGGCAGTGCCCGTCGCGCTGCTCGCGATGCAGGCGCCGGTCTGGACCCTGTACGTCTCGCTGGCCGTCATGGGCGTCGAGTGGGGGCTCTACGATCCCTTCTGGATGACGTGCATGCAGCGCGCCGTGGCGCCCGAGATGATCTCGCGCGTGTCGAGCTACGACTACCTGGGGTCGCTGGCGTTCTACCCGGCGGGACTGGCGCTGGCCGGGCCGCTCGCCGACGCCTTCGGAGTAACGACCGTGCTGTGGACCAGCGCCGGCGTCGCGGTGGCGGTGAGCGTCTTCCAGCTGTCGTGGCGCGACGTGCGCGCCCCGAAGGACATGGGGCCGCGGGACACGGCGGAGCCGCCGTCTGCCCCGGCCGGCGCCGGCGGCTGACGGTCTGCGCGCGGTAGCCGGCGGCGCTGCCGCCCCGGCGCACTTCGCGGTTGACACCGGGCGGCCTTGCCTGCGACGCTAAATCTGGACTTAGCGTCGCGGGAGAGCGACGCGTTCCTGGAGGCTCACCTTGGAAGAGATCAGCCACATCGGCGCCATCGACACGGTCCGCGTGCTCGCCAACGAGGAGCGCCTGCGCCTGCTGCGCCTGCTCATGCGCGGGCCGGCGACGCTGACCCAGCTGGGCAGCGTCGTGGGCCATCATCCGGCCTGGGTGCGGCACCACATCCTGAGCCTCGAGCAGGCCGGGCTCGTCGAGCTGGTCGAGACGCGGCCCACCAAGGGCTACGTCGAGAAGTTCTACTGCGCCACCGCGCGCGCCTACGCTGTGGACTTCATGGTGCTGCCGGACGAGGGCGAGCGCGGGCTGCTCGTCATCCTGGGCAGCGACGACCTCGCGCTCGACCTGCTGGCCCGCCGCCTGCGCGAGGGATCGACGGGCCCCGACGTGATCACCATGGCCATGGGCAGCCTCGAGGGGCTCATCGCCCTGCGGCACGGCGTCGGCCACATGGCCGGCTGCCACCTCTTCGACGCCGAGAGCGGCGACTTCAACCGCTCCTACGCGCGGGCCCTGTTCCCCGGCCGCGCGCTCATGCTCATCACCCTCGCGCACCGGCAGCAGGGCCTGATCGTGCCCGCCGGCAATCCCCGCGGCCTGAAGGACCTGGCCGGCGCGGTCTCGGCCGGCGCCCGGCTGATGAACCGCAATCGCGGTTCCGGGACCCGGGTCTGGCTCGACCGACTGCTCGCCGTCGGCGCCGTCGACCCCGTGCGCGTGGCCGGCTACGAGGACGAGGTGATGACCCACGACGCGGCGGCGCGGGCGGTCGCGGAGGGCGCCGCCGACGTGGCCCTCGGCATCCTGCCGGCGGCGAACGCCTACGGCCTCGACTTCGTGCCTCTCGTCGAGGAGCGCTACGACCTTGTCACTCCGCGCGAGCACTACGAGAGCGAGCTGCTCGCGCCCCTGCTGGCCCTGCTGAACGACGACGCGTTCAAGCGGGAGATCGACGACCTTGGAGGCTACGTGACGCGCGAGACCGGCGCCGTGGCGGACCTGGCTACCTAGGCGCTGGACCTGCGGCGACGCGCTGCTGGCGCCTCGTGATCGCCGGAGGTTGACATCGCCTAAGGCTTTCCCTAGCGTCAAGCGTCACTTGATTGCGGCGAAGCACGAAACGCTTCGCCTTGAGTCGATCATCACCGAAGAGGGTCCCCCAAGGAGGTACCGGATGTCCCGCAGTACTCAGAAATCGCGCCTGTGGCGCGGCTTCGCGCTCCTCGCGCTGGCGCTCACCGTCGTGCTCGCCGTGGTCGCCACCACGATGGCAAGCGACAACGGCCGCGTCGCCGGCCGCGGCGCTCCCGACAACGCCAAGCTCGCCGTCTACAGCACGACCAGCGTCCGCGACGCTGGCCTCATGCAGAACGTCGTGATCCCCTGGCTTCAACGCGGCGCACCCGGGCGTCACCATCAAGCACCGTCTACGTCGGTTCCGGCGCCGCCATCCAGGCCGCGCGTGACGGCCTCGCCGACGTGCTCATCGTGCACTCGCCGGCGGACGAGAAGCAGCTCCTCACAGACGGCGTCGCCACGCTGCGGCTCCCGTTCGCCTACAACTACTTCACCGTCGTCGGCCCCAAGAACGACCCCGCCGGCGTCTCGACGTCGACGACGGCTGCCCAGGCCTTCCGCCGCATCGCCCGCTGGGGCAAGACTCTCACCGGCAGCCGAGTCGCCTTCGTCTCCCGCGGCGACGCCTCCGGCACGAACAAGAAGGAGCTCCAGCTCTGGAACGCCGCCGGAGTGACCACCGACCCCGCCGCGTCCCCCGTCGGCGCCTGGTACATGACCGCCCCCGGCGGCATGCTGCCCGTCCTCCAGATCGCCGCTGAGAAGCACGCCTACACACTCACCGATACCGCGACCTGGCTCTACAACCGCAAGACCCTCATGCCGGATCTGTACCGGAAGCTCAACAAGAAGGCCGACCTGAAGAACCAGTACTCCGTGCTGCTCCTCAATCAGACCATGCACGACCAGGTCGCCTCGACCGACGCCGAGTGGCTCGCCGCGTACCTCGTGAGCAACGCGGGTCAGGCCGCCATCGCCAAGTACGGCGTCGACCCCAAGTTCGGCGCGGCGACGGTGGTCGGCGAGCCGCTGTTCTTCCCCAACGCGTACACCATCTCGGCCAAGTTCTGAGGCCTGCCGGCTCGGCCGGGTGACCGGCCCAAGCCGTTTGGTAGGCTAACGTCGAGAAGTGACACCCGAAGCGGCGGGCGCTCGTGAGGAGCGCCCGCCGCTTCGGCTTCGGCCAGCGAAGCGGAGAGGGCGAGATGCAGTCGATCATCCAAGGCTTCGTGGAGGCCATGCGCCTCCTCTTCACCGGCGACCCGTCCACCTACGAGATCGCGGTGCGTTCACTGCTGGTATCGGGCGTGGCGCTCCTCTTCGCGCTCGTCTGTCGGCGTCCCCATCGGGTCGGCGCTGGCCCTGACGAAGTTCCCCGGGCGACGCTTCCTCGTCGCGACGGTCAACACCGGCATGGGTGTCCCGCCGGTGGTCGTGGGCCTCATCGTCGCCCTCTTCCTCTGGCGCACGGGTCCGCTCGGCGGCCTGCACCTCATGTACACGGTCCAGGCGATGGTCATCGCCCAGGTGCTCATCGCGCTGCCGATCGTCGCCGGCCTCTCGCTGGCGGCGCTGCAGCAGCTGGACGCCGGCTTCCGCATGCAGATCATGGCGCTCGGCGCCGGGCGACTGCGGCTGTTCCTGCTCCTTATCCGCGAGATCCGCGTGCCGCTGATGGCAGCGGTCATGGCCGCCTTCGGCGGCATCATCTCCGAGGTGGGCGCGGTGATGATCGTCGGAGGAGGCATCCCCGGTCAGACGGAGGTGCTGACCACCGGCATCGTGACCGACGTCAGCATGGGCCTCTTCACGTCGGCCATCGCGTTGGCGATCGTACTCATGATCCTGTCCTTCACGACCAACTACGCCATGACGATCATCCAGCAGCACGGCAGCCGGACGTAGTGAGCGACGCCCAGCCGATCATCGAGGGGCGCGGCCTCACGGTCGCGCGCGGCGGCAAGACGCTTGTGCACGTCTCCCGCTTCGCTGTTGAGGAGGGCAAGGTGCACGCCTTGATCGGGCCGAACGGCGCCGGCAAGACGACCCTGCTGCGCGCGCTGAACGGGCTGGAGCGCGCGGACGGCGAGCTCTTCTTCGAGGGCCGGCCGGTCAAGAGCGGCGCCGACCGGCTGCGCGCTGCGCCGCCACACGGCCGCCGTCTTCCAGCAGGCCTACCTGCTGGCCACGACGGTGCGCGGCAACGTCGAGAGCGGCCTGGCGATGCGCGGCGTCAAGGGCGAGGAACTGCATCGCCGGGCCACCGCGGCCCTCGAGCTCCTGGGCATCGAACACCTTGCCGACCGTCGCCGGACCGGCTTGTCCGGCGGCGAGGCGCAGCGCGTGAGCATCGCCCGAGCGCTGGCCGTGGATCCCCTCGTCGTCTTCCTCGACGAGCCCATGGCCTCGCTCGACCCACCGACCCGCCGCGGCCTGCTCGCCGACCTCGAGAAGATCTTCCGCTCGCTTGTCGACGGCCGTCGTCTGGGTGACGCACGACACGGAGGAGGCGCTGGCCGTCGCCGACAGGGTCACGTTCCTCGCCGCCGGCGAGATCGTGCAGCACGGCGCGACGCCGAGGTCTTCAACAGCCCCGCGACCCAGGAGGTCGCGGACTACCTCGGCATGGACGTCTGGTTCGAAGGTGTCGTCGAGCCCGCCGGCGGCGGCACCTCGCGGCTGATGCTGCCGGGCGGCGCCAGCCTGCTGTGCGTGGAGACCCCCGCCGGCCCAGCGGTCGCCTCCGTCCACCCGGAGGACGTGCTCCTGTTCCTCGAGCCTCCTATGGCCGGCGCTACCACGCTGCGCAACGTCGTAGAGGCGACGGTCCGGGAGATCCAGTCGTCCGGCAGATCGAGCCGGGTCGTGCTTGACTGGGCGGGGGGCCGGCTGGACGCGTCGGTCACCCGGGCGGCGTGCGAAGAACTCGATATCCACGCCGGGCAGATCGTCCACGCGGCGGTCAAGGCGACGGCGATCCAGGTCCTGCCGCGTAGCGTGGGCCGGTGACGAGGTGAGGGAGACGAGCATGAAGCAGGCGACGACCATCAGGATCGTGGCTCGACCTCGCCCCGGTACAGTCCGTGTCCTCATCGCCACGCTTGCGCTGGCGATGCTCTTCGGGCTGGTCCCGATGCTCGCCGCGTGCGCCAACGTGAAGCAGGGCGCCTATGCGACCGCTCCCGCGTCCATCGAGCCCAATGGGCCCATCAGCTGGGGCGAGGCCCAGTCGCGAATCGGCGACCGGCTCACCGCGGCGGGTCCCGTCGCGAGCGTGCAGGAGGTGGGCGGCGAGGTCGTGCTGAACGTGGGCGTCGATGCTCCCGACCCAAGCCGACTGGTCGTCATCATCCCCGCGTCTGCCAGGGCCAAGTTCCCCAAAGACGCGGCGATGACCTATCAGGACGCGCTGGTGCGGGTCACGGGTCTGATCGAGGACCGCGACGGCGTGGCGACGATCGTCGTCAGCAAGCCGGCGGAATTGAAGACGGGCCCCTAGAAGAGCCTGGTACGGCGGGTCGCGCGGGCGGAACGGCCCGTGGGTGCGCGCCCGACCCTCACTGTAACCCGTGAGATTCCGCAGGGACGCCGCGGTGACGAGCCACGGAACGAAGAGTACGACGCCCAGAACGGCTGCCACGGTCGTGATGAGCAGTATCGGCACGTTTAAGCCACCCTTGGCGCCACCGGGTGGCGTGCCGCCTGGGCCCGCGGCGCCGACCTCGCCCGCGGGCACATACGGCACGCCGCTGACCTGCTGCCCCTGATCAGACAGCACGCCGGTCACAGCGGTCTGGTCGCCCTCGCCCGTGGACATGACGGGTGGCGCCGGCACCTCGCTCGCCGGCGCCGGCGCCACGGCCTCGGGCACCGTGTCTGCGACGGCCGGCGCCACCCCGGAGCCGCTGCCGGAGGCGCCCGACGACGCACTCGGACTGCCGGAGCCGGAGCTGCCGGAGCCGGTACCGCCGGCGCTCTGCGGCTGCGCCTGCGCCGGCGCCGGAGCCGGCGCCTTGTCCGCCGATGGATACGTGTAGACGCCGCTGCCGCCGTTGTGCCCCGCGTTCGGCTTGTGGCTGACGCCGGAGCCGTCGCCACTGGGCTTGGTCGGTCTGCCCTTCCATTTCGTCCACTCGATGGTGATGTCGTCGACGCGGGGCGTCGCGTTCACATCGCTGGTCGTCATCCACACTCGGACGGCGATGGTCTTCCCGTGCGTGCCGTCCGGGATCTCGAAGCCCCTCTGGCCGACAGCGGGAAGCCACGCCGACCCGTTGACGCTGTAGCTGACAATGTAGGTGGCCGCGCGATCACTGTCCGCGTTCCAGATGAGCGAGAGGAACTCCTTGTCCACGCCCGGCTGGCCCAGGTTGATCCAGCCGGTCTTGGCCAGCGCGTCGGCCGGGACCGTGGCCAGTGGAGTGATGAAGGCGAGCTGCTGGTCCCCCGCGTCGCCGAGCGTGACCAGCGGGTCCAGGGGTTCGATGAACCCGAAGGGGACTCCAGGAGACCCAAGGGTCAGCGACTGGACGTCCTTGGCGGTCTGCGCCGCCGCCTGCACTGGTCTGGCGCCCGGCATGACAAGGACCAGTACGGTGAGCAGCAGCGCGCCCCCGGCGACGGCGGCGCGAACAAGGCGTCTGGGTCTGTTGTGAAGTGCGGCTCCGGCGTGTCGGTCGGCGGCCACTCGTTCTCCTCGCTCCACGGACTGCCTGCCGGCCCCCGCGGATCCGATCTCCTGGGAGATACGCGCGACTAAGGGATTCTGACGCTAAGGATACCCCTAACCGAGGCACGAGGCCGATTAGCGGTCAGCCTCGCTCCGACCGAAGCGAGACAGCCCTGGTGGATCTGCTCGCGGCGTCGCTCCTACAGCGCCAGCCCGGTCGCCTCCCAGTCGCGGTAGAGGCCGGCGTAGCGGCCGCCGGCCGCGACCAGCTGGTCGTGCGTGCCGCGCTCGATGATGCGCCCGTCGTCGACGACGACGATCTCGTCCGCGTAGCGCACGGTGCTCAGCCGGTGGGCGACGATGATGCTGGTGCGCCCGCTGAAGAGCACCTCCATGGCGCGCTCGATGCGGCGCTCGCTCTCGGCGTCGACGCTGCTGGTGGCCTCGTCGAGGATGAGGATACGCGGGTCGGCGAGCAACGCCCGCGCGAAGCTGATCAGCTGCCGCTGCCCGGTGCTCAGCGCCGACCCGCCCTCCTGGACCTCGGTGTCGTAGCCGTCGGGCAGGCCTTCGACGAAGTCGTGCACGCCGACGATGCGGGCGACGCGCTTGACCTCGTCGTCGCTCGCCGTCGGCCGGGCGAAGCGGATGTTGTCGAGCACGGAGCCGCTGAAGAGGAACGCCTCCTGCGGCACGACGGCCAGCTGCTCGCGCAACGAGCGCTGCGTCACGTTGCGCACGTCGTGGCCGTCGATGAGCACCTCGCCCGCCTGCGGGTCGTAGAAGCGGGCGAGCAGCTTGATGACCGTCGACTTGCCGGCGCCGGTGGCGCCGACGAGCGCGACGGTCCCGCCCGCCGGGATGACCAGGTCGATGTCGCGCAGCACCGGCTTGTCGGCGTCGTACCCGAAGGTGATGCCGCGGAGCTCGACCTGCCCGCGGGCGTCCGGCAGGTCCACCGCGTCCGGAGCGTCGAGCATGTCCGGGTCGGTGTCGATCACCGTGTAGATCTTCTGCACCGCCGCCATCGACGACTGGAAGGTGTTGTAGAGCTGGCTGAGCTGCTGCAGCGGATCGAAGAAGCTGTTCAGGTAGCCGATGAAGGCGACGAGCACGCCGATCTGCAGCGTGTTCCCGCCGATGAGCGTGCCTCCGTACCAGAGGACGATGACCACGGCGACCGCCGAGACGAACTCCACGAAGGGGAAGTAGAGGCCGCTCTGCACGACGGTCCGGTAGTTCACGTCGCGGTAGGCGGCGTTGGCGACCTGCAGCCGCTCGTAGTCGCTCTGCTCGCGGCGGAACGCCTTGAGCACGCGCACTCCCGAGATGGACTCCTGCAGGTGCGCGCTCACGTCGCCGATCTTGTTGCGCACCTCGGCGTAGGCACGCGCCGACCGCGAGCGGAACAGCAGGGTCGCCGCGATGAGGAACGGCATGACGGTGAGCGTGGCGAGCGCGAGGCGCCAGTCGAGGATGAGCAGGAGGACGACGGCGCCGACAAGGGTGAGCGAGTTGGTGACCAGGGTGGTGACGCCGTCGGTGACGAGCTGGTCCAGCGCGTCGATGTCGTTGGTGAGCCGGCTGACGATCCAGCCCGTCTTCTGGCGGCTGAAGAAGTCGAGGCTCAGTTTCTGCAGGTGCGCGAACAACTGGCGTCGCAGGTCGTAGATGACGTGCTCGCCGACCCAGCTCGTGAGGTACGTCTGCAGGTAGCTGGCGCCGAGGTTGACGAGCGAGACGCCGATGAAGGCGACGATGACCCAGGTGAGGACGGTCATGTCCTTGGCGCCGATGCCGCCGTCGATCGCGACCTTGAGCAGGTACGGCACGGCGAGGCTCGAGAGTGTGACGAGGACCATGGCGACGACACTGAAGATGGCGCGCCGTCGGTAGGGATAGGCGAGGCGAGCGAGCCGGGAGAGCTTGAGCTCGCTCGCAAGGTGCAGGAACGCGCGCCAGCCCTTCATCTCCTCGAGGCTGGCGCCGCTGCCGTGCGGTCCGCTGCTGTGGCGTGAGGCGGTCGCCATCAGGCCGCATCCCCCGAGGTCGCGGCGGCGGCTGCGCCACCGGCCTGCTCCTCCTCGCTCGCGGCGTCGAGGCAGCAGCCCTCACGCTCGGCGTCGCCGAACATGTGCGCGTAGAGGCCACCCGCGGCCATGAGCTCCTCGTGCGAGCCGCGCTCCTCGATCTGGCCGTGGTCGAGCACGATGACCTCCTCGGCCAGCGAGATCGTGCTCGGGCGATGGGCGATGATGAAGGTGGTGCGGCCGCGCATCACTTCCTGCAGCGCGGCCCGGATCCTGAACTCCGTCTCCACGTCGACGCTGCTGGTGGCGTCGTCGAGGATGAGGATGCGCGGGTCCATGACGAGCGCCCGCGCGATCGCGATGCGCTGTCGCTGGCCGCCGCTGAGCGTGAAGCCGCGCTCCCCGATGACCGTCTCGTAGCTCTCGGGGAGCGCCTCGATGAAGTCGTCGGCCTGCGCCGTCCTCGCCGCAGCTCGCACCTCGTCGTCGCTCGCCTCCGGCTTGCCGAAGCGGATGTTCTCGGCGATCGACGCGCTGAAGAGGAACGGGTCCTGGTTGACGATGCCGATGTGCCGGCGCAGGTCTGCCAACTGCAGGTCCCGGACGTCCTGACCGTCGATGCTGACGGTGCCGCCGCCGGCGTCGTAGAACCGAGGCACGAGGTTGGTGAGCGTGGTCTTGCCGCAGCCGGTGTGGCCGACCAGCGCGACCGTCTTGCCGGCCGGGACCTCGAGGCTCACGCCCTGCAGCACCGGCCGGTCGACGTAGCTGAACCAGACGTCGTCGAAGGTGACCGAGCCCGTGGGGCCGGCGCCCTCGACGGAGCCGGCGGCGACGAACTCCGCCGCGGTCAGCCCGAACGCGTCCCGCAGCGGCTGCGCGTCCGGCTTCTCCGTCATCTCGAGCGGCGAATCCAGCACCTGGTACACGCGCTCGCCGCTGGCGATCGCGCGCTGCGCAAGCCCGGTGAGCCAGCCGATGATCTGCGCCGGATACACGAGCATCATCAGGTAGCTGTAGAAGGCGACCAGCGAGCCCAGGCTGAGGTGTCCCTCGATCACCTGACGCCCGCCGTAGTACAGCAGGAAGGCGACGGCGAGGTTCGGGATGAACGCGATGAGCGGGATGTACTTGGCCCGCACTCGCGCCGCCGCGACGCTTGCCTCGAACACCTTGTAGCTGCGGTCGCTGAACTTGACGAGCTCGTCGTCCTCGCGCGCGAAGATGCGCACGATGCGGCTGCCGACGACGTTCTCCTCGGCGGCCGCGGTCACGTCGGCGATCTTCTGCTGCACATCCATCAGGATCGGCTTCAGGCGCAGGCTGAAGCGGATCGTCACCAGCAGCAGGAACGGCATGAAGGCCAGCGACATCAGGGCCAGCTTCCAGTCCAGGAAGAAGAGGATGACGGAGATGGCGACCATCATCACGATGTTGGTGGTGAAGAAGACCAGACCGTAGCCGAGGAACATGCGCACGTTCTGGATGTCGCTCATCGCGCGGCTCATGAGCTGCCCCGTGGGCCAGCGGTCGAAGTAGCTGAACGACTGCCGCAGCACGTGCGCCCAGAAGCGGTTCCGCAGGTCGTACTCGATGTCGAGGCTCACCTTGCCGGTCGCGAGGCGACGACCGACGCCGACGATGAAGCGCAGGATGGCCACGCCGAGGAGGGCGAGACCGTACGTGACCAGCAGGCCGGTCTCGCCCCCGATCAGTGCCCTGTTGATCGTGAGCGCGATGATCCGCGGCACGACGAGACCGAGGCCCATCCAGGCGAACGCCAAGGCGAAGCCCAGGATCGTGAGCCACTTGTAGTCGCCGAGCAGCTTGAGGATGCGCCAGAACGTCTTCATCTGGTGCTGAGCTTACCCAGACGGTAACCGGGATGCAGGCTCATCGGCGCTGCGCCGCGGGGTCTGCGGTCGGCTGGGTCCGCCGCGGCTCCGCCGTCGCCGGTGGGTCCAGTCGTTCCCGCGTTCCGTCAAGGCGACCGCTCTCGTCCCCGGGCCGATGCCCGGACCGGATGCGTCGCGTACCAGGTGGCCCTCGTCAACGCCTTCACGGCAGCCGTCGGGCTGGGCAGCAGGACCGGGGCGTACTTGCCGAGCCCGGGGAACACGCAGCGGGTCACGGGGACGAGGGGCACGCTCACGATCGGCTTGCCGGTCCGCTCCGTGACGGCGGCGAGGTGGGTCAGAAGACCGCGCTCCCGCTCGTTCAGCTCGGCGAACACGTCGGCCGGCGCGTCCGTGGCGTCATCGCCCGCCGCGGCCGCCTCGTTCCGCCTTCCGGTGGCGTCCAAGCCGACCCTCCCGCTGCTCGGGCTGCCGATGAGCGCCAGCGTGATGATGCTGTCCACGCCGGCGCAACCGGCGACCAGTTCGATGATCTTCTCGGGTACGCCGTCCGAGACGGTGGCGGCGAGGTCGATCGGATTGCCTCGGCTCCAGAATGGCGGCAGCAACTCGTCGACTGCCGCGATCACCTCCGGCGGCAGCTGCGCCAGCGCCAGACCGTGATCGTCGATGAGGTCGGCGGTGAGCACTCCCCAGCCCCCGCCGAGAGTGACCACGGCGACTTGGCTCCCCGCGGGGAGCGGCTGGTAGGCCAAGAGCGCGGCGGCGTCGAGCGCCTCGTCGGGGTCGGCGGCGAGGATGACGCCTGCCTGCCTCGCGGCGGCACGGAACACCTCTGCCGAGCCGGCCAGGGCGCCGGTGTGCGAGCTGGCCGCCCGGCGACCGAGCGCGCTCAGGCCGCCGCGCATGACGATCACCGGCTTGCGCGGCGTTGTGGCACGCGCGAGGTCGTAGAACCGGCGGCCGTCCGTGAGCCCCTCGAGGTAGAGAGCGATCACGCCCGTCTTCGGGTCATCGGCAAGGTACTCCAGGAAGTCGTTGGCGTCGGTGGTCGCCTGGTTGCCGCTGCTCGCGAACTTCTCGACTCCTACGCCGCGACGCTCCGCCGTCATGAGCAGCTGGGTGCCGATGTTGCCGGACTGGGAGATGACGCTGAGCGGTCCCGGCTCGGGCCGCAGAGTGACGAAGCCGACGGCGTTCAGGCGGGCGCTCGTGGAGAGCACGCCCATGCAGTTGGGGCCGACGAGAGTGACTCCGCCATCGTCGGCCGCCCGCGCAAGATCGTCCTGCAGCGCCGCGCCTTTGTCACCCACCTCGGCGAACCCCGCGGCGATGACGATCGCCGCGGGGACACCCCGGCGACCGCACTCGGCGACGACCGGCGTCGCCGCGGCGCCGCCCAAGGCGCAGATCACGAGGTCCGGCGTCTCCGGCAGGTCGTCCGGCGAGGCGTAAGCTGGGAGGCCCATGATGGTCCCGGCCCGTGGATTGATGGGGTAGATCGCGCCCGCGAAACCGGCGCCGGTCAGGTTCGCGAGGACGGAGCCGCCCCACTTGCCGCGGTCCGCCGAGGCGCCGACGACCGCGACGGACCTCGGCGAGAACACGGCATCCAGGTCAAGTGCGCGTTCGGGACTGCGCCGCGGGGTACCGACTTCCGCCGTGCTGCTCCCCACCACGCCCGACCCGGGAGAGATGTCGCTCGCGGGGTCCGCGAGGATCACCAGGGCGTCGGCGGCGACCAGATGGACACCGGAGACCAGCAGCGGGTTCACGTCGATCTCGGCGATCTCGGGGTGATCGGCAGCGAGTTGCGCCACAGCCAGCAGGATGTCGCGCAGCTGGTCCGCGTCGACGCGGGGGAGGCCGCGCAGCGGGCCGAGCAGGCGCTTCGCGTGCATCTCGGCCACGAGGGCGCGGGCGTCCGCCTCGTCGAGCGGCGCCAGGGCGAACGCCACGTCGGCGACCGCCTCCGTGAAGATGCCACCCAGGCCGAATGCGATGACCGGGCCGAACTGCTCGTCGCGACGCATGCCGACCAACAGCTCGCGGTCGTGCGGCACGAACTCCTCGACGAGCACTCCCTCGTCCGCCCGCCCCGCCGCCCGGTCGACGATGCGGTGGTAGGCGGCCCGGGCGGCGGCCGCGTCCCGGATGTCGAGTTCGACCAGGCCGAGGTCGCTCTTGTGCTGGATGTCCGGCCCGAGCGCCTTCAGCACGGCAGGCCGGCCGAGAGCCTCGACTGCCGCCGCGGCCCGCTGCGCGTCGTGGACGACTATGCCTGCCGGTGTCGGGATCCCGTACATCGCGAGGAGGGCCTTGGCCTCCCGTTCGTCGAGCGACGACCGTCCTGCGTCCAGCGCTGTGCGGATCAGGTCGCGACCGGCAGCCCCCATCCCGCTCTCCCCTCGGTCGAGGTCAGCCCGCTCAGTACTCAGCCGGTGCTTCGAAGAACAGCGCGACGGCCGGATGCTCGCCGTCGGGGTTGCGCCAGGAGTGCGGCTCGGCCGGTGAGTAGGAGACGGTGTCGCCGGCCAGGAGTGTGGTGGTCCGCTCGCCGAAGCGGAACTCCACGGAGCCCTCGAGGACGGTCGCGATCACCAGCTCGCCCGTGTGCGACCAGGGCTCGGGCCCCGGCGAGCCGCCCGGCGCGATGTGTGTCTCGATCACCTGTGCGCGCCGCTCGCCGCGCGGCGAGAGCACGTAGTTCACCACGCCCTCGCCGCCGAAGTACGTGCCCTCCACGTCGGCGCGCCGGACCACGTTGCTCTCCGGCGCGTCCATCGTCTCGAAGAGCGCCGACATGGTGACGCCGAGCACTTCGCAGATGGCGTACAGCGAGCCGATCGAGGGCGATGTCTCGCCACGCTCGACTGCGCTCACGAACGACTTGGTGAATCCCGCCGCCGCGGCGACGTCGTCGAGAGTGAGTCCGCGGGTGTGGCGCGCCTCGCGCAGGCGGCTGCCGACGAGGCGCGCAGGCCAGCGCTCGGATGTCTCGGCCTTGTCGCGTGAGTTTGGTGACGGGGGCGGCATGGACCGCACTCTAGCCGCTGGGAGGCCTCATGGCAATGCTCAGAAGTGGTCGATTTGCAGCTAGGTCCTCTATTGGTTGACTTCTGTCCACCGTTGATGGAAAGTGGGTGGGCGGCCAGACCGGCGCCTGTGGCGCCCTGCCTGCCGTCCACACACACCCGATGGAGGAACGATGAGCGAGCCACGCCGACGCAGCTGGGCCGAGCCCTTCAAGATCAAGATGGTGGAGCCCCTCAAGATGACGACGCGCGAGGAGCGCGAAGCGGCCATCCGCGAGGCCGGCTACAACACCTTCCTGCTGAAGAGCGAGGACGTCTACATCGACCTCCTCACCGACTCGGGCACCGTCGGCGATGAGCGACCGCCAGTGGGCCGGCATGATGCTCGGCGACGAGTCCTACGCCGGCAGCCGCAACTTCTACCACCTCGAGGCGGCCGTCCAGGAGACCTACGGCTACAAGTACCTGGTGCCGACGCACCAGGGCCGGGGCGCCGAGCACCTGCTCAGCCAGACCCTGATCAAGCAGGGCGACGTGATCCCCGGCAACATGTACTTCACGACCACCCGCCTCCACCAGGAGCTGGCCGGCGGGCGCTTCGTCGACGTCATCATCGACGAGGCGCACGACCCCGTCAGCGAGCATCCCTTCAAGGGCGACGTCGACCTCGAGAAGCTGCAGAGGGTCATCGGCGAGGTCGGCGCCGAGCACATCCCCTACGTCTGCATCGCCACCGCCGTGAACATGGCCGGCGGCCAGCCCATCAGCCTCGCCAACCTGCACAGGGTGCGGGAGCTCTGCAACGAGCACGGCATCCGCATCATCCACGACGCCACGCGCGTCGCCGAGAACGCCTACTTCATCAAGGAGCGCGAGCCCGGCTACGCCGACAAGACCATCGCCGCGATCGTCCTCGAGATCTGCGGTCTCACCGACGGCTGCACGATGAGCGCCAAGAAGGACGCGCTCGTCAACATCGGCGGCTTCCTCGCGCTGAACGAGTGGGAGGTCTTCGAGGCCTGCCGCAACCTCGTCGTGGTCTACGAGGGCCTGCACACCTACGGCGGCATGGCCGGCCGCGACATGGAGGCCGTCGCCATCGGTCTGACCGAGAGCGTGCAGTTCGATCACATCAAGGCGCGCGTCGGCCAGGTGAAGTACCTGGGCGAGAAGCTGCAGGGCTACGGCGTGCCCATCGTGGTGCCCATCGGCAGCCACGGCGTCTTCCTCGACGCCAAGGCGTTCCTGCCGCACCTCGATCAGGACCTCTACCCGGCGCAGGCGCTGGCCGCCGAGCTCTACCTGGACTGCGGCGTGCGCGCCATGGAGCGCGGCGTCGTGAGCGCCGGCAGGGACCCGAAGACGGGCGAGAACCGGCACCCGAACCTCGAGCTCGTCCGCCTCACCATCCCTCGCCGCGTGTACACGCAGGCGCACATGGACGTCGTCGCCGAGTCCGTCGCGGAGGTCTGGGACCACCGCGACGCCGTCAGAGGCCTGAAGATGGTCTACGAGCCGAGCGACCTGCGCTTCTTCCAGGCGCGGTTCGAGCCCATCGACTGAGGGGAGGAGGCGCCGCACGCCGCCCGCCCGGGGGCGAAGCGTGTATTGAATCGGCGCGCGTCTGGCCGCATAATGCTCGGGTCATAGTTGTGATATAGCCATATCACTTCGTGGTCTCACCGGGGGGTGGGAGGACGAGCGAGGGCGACGCTCTCTCCCCGGGAAAGGATGTGAGCGACCGTGACCGACCTCCTCAATGTCGACCTGACGCACGGCACGGTGACCCGGGAGCCGCTCAGCGCGGACCTCGAGCCACTCGGTGGCCATGGCTTGACCTCGGCCATCGTCGATCGAGAAGTGAACGCAGAAGCCGACCCGCTGGGCCCCGACAACGTCGTGGTGTACGCCGCCGGCATCTTCGCGGGTACGAGCGTGCCGAATGGCGGGCGGCTGTCCGTGGGCGGCAAGAGCCCGCTCACCGGCGGCATCAAGGAGGCCAACTCCGGCGGCTCGGCCGCGCGGGCGCTGGCCGAGCTGGGGCTGCGCGCCGTCAAGGTCACCGGGCAGGCCGACGACCTCTCGGTGCTCGTGATCACGGCCGGCGGCGGCAAGCTGGTCCCGGCGCCGGAGCTCGAGGGGCTGGGCTCGTTCGACACCGTCGACCGTCTCTGGAAGCAGTATGGCGACAAGGTCTCCCTCATCTGCACCGGCCCGGCCGGCGAGATGGGCAGCAAGGCCGCGGCGGTCCTCGTCACCACCTCCGACCACTACATGCGCGCCGCCGCGCGCGGCGGCCTCGGCGCCGTCATGGGGTCCAAGAAGCTCAAGGCCCTCGTCATCGACGGCGCCGGCGGGCCTGGCGTCACCGTCGCCGACCCGGCCGCGCTCAAGGCGGCCTCCAAGGCGCTTGCCGCGGGCATCCACTCGCATCCGGCCATGGCCGCGCTCGAGGCGCTCGGCTCGGCCTTCCTGGTCAACGTGACCCAGTCGATGGGCTGCCTGGCCACGAAGAACTTCTCCGCGGGCACCTGGGACAACGCGCAGGACATCTCGGGCGAGCACATGGCCGAGCTGATCTCCTCGCGCCCCAACGGCGCCACCAAGCACAGCTGCATGAAGGGCTGCATCATCAACTGCTCCCAGGTCTACACCGACGAAGCCGGCGAGGTCATCACGTCGGGCGTCGAGTTCGAGACCATCGGGCTCATGGGCTCCAACTGCCACATCAAAGACCTCGACCAGATCGCTCGCCTCGACCACCTCTGCGACGATCTCGGCCTGGACACCATGGACATCGGCGCCGGGATGGGCGTCGCCATGGAGGGCGGCCTGCTCGAGTGGGGCGACGGCGAGGGAGCCTTCAGGCTGCTCAGTGGGCTCACGGCCGGCGACGAGAACGCACGTGTGCTCGCCGACGGCTGCGTCGCGATGGGCAAGCGGCTCGGCGTGACGAGAGTGCCCGCCGTCAAGGGACAGAGCTTCGCCGCCTACGATCCGCGCGTGCTCAAGGGCACCGGCACCACCTACATCACCAGCCCGCAGGGCGCCGACCACACCTCCGGCAACGCGCTGCCGAGTCCGGCCAACCCGATGTATGACCCGAGTTCCGCTGAGGGGCAGGCGCAGATCTCGGAGTTCCTGCAGTGCTACTTCGCGGCCATCGACTCACTCGGCATGTGCTTGTTCGCCACGCTTCCGGCGCTCGACATGCCCGAACTACAGGGCGAGTTCGTGAAGGCCGCGGCCGCGATCACCGGCGCCGAGCTTCCCGAGGACTACCTCATCAGGATGGGCGACCAGATCGTGCGCCAGGAGCGCGACTTCAACCGTCGTGCCGGGTTCACCGAGAAGGACGACCGTCCGCCGGCGTTCATCGCTGAAGAGGCCGTCCTGCCCTCGGGCAACACGTATGACGTGGCCGAGGCCGACCTGGACGCGATGTTCTCGAGCTGATCACGACAGAAGGAAGACAAGGGCATGGCGAAAGAGACGCGCAAGGCAGGCAACAAGCAGCGGCAGACGGCCGCCAACGGGCCGCTCGAGGCGAACGGCGAAGCCTTCGTCGTCCGTGCCCTTGCCAAGGGCCTCTCGATGCTCAGTCTCTTCGACGCCGAGCACCGCGAATGGACGCTCGATGAGATGGTCGCCGAGCTCATGCTGCCGCGCATGACGGGGTACCGCATGGCGCGGACGCTGCAGAGCGCCGGCTACCTGGTCACCGACCCGCAGAGCGGGCGCTACCGCCTCGGCCCGGCGCTCATCGCCGCGACGTACCTCTCCGAAGGGTACGCCGAGCTGGTCGCGATCGCGCGGCCCTATCTCGAGTCGCTCGTCGAGCAGACCGGCGAATCGGCGACGCTCGCGGTCGACGTCGACGGCGTCGCCGTCTGCGTCGACATGGTCGATTCGCCGCGGCCGCACAAGCGCGAGGTGGCGGTGGGCCGCGTCATCGGCGACACCGCCAACGCGCACGGCAAGATGTACGCGGCGTCCATGCCGGACGCGGATCGCGCAGCGCCTGCTTGCGCGTGCCGCACGAGCGCCTCACGCCGAAGACGATCACCGATCCCGAGGAGCTCGCCGCCGAGTTGCGGCGGGTGCGCGACGAGGGAGTGGCCTTCGACATCGAGGAGCGCAACCTCGGCACGTGCGCCGTGGCTGCGCCGGTCAGGGACCAGATGGGCGCCGTCATCGGCAGCATCGGCGTCATCGTGCCGACCGGCCGGTTCGGACCGCATGAGCGCGAGATCTGCGTGACCGCAGTCAAGGCCGCGGCCACTGCGCTGTCTGGCTTCCTGGGGTACGCCGAAGTCCGAGCCGCGGGCCGTCTGACGCCCAGTTCGTCGACGCCGCGCCCGCCGGGTGGATCCGGTGGCCGCGGCGTCGTCGTGTTCGCGAGGCTGCAAGAACGCTCGATTGAATGGCGCTGCCGCTTCGCCTGGGCTAGGATAGGGAAAAGTGATATCGCAATACCATTGACGACGGCGGCGAACGCGAGGAGCAGCAGAAGTGGATGTCAAGGACGTCAAGAAGGTAGCAGTCGTCGGGGCCGGCACGATGGGACCCGGCCTGGCTCAGGTGTTCGCCTGCGCGGGACATCCGGTCTCGCTGTACTCACGCTCCGAGGCGACGCTCGAAAAGGCGATGTCCGTCGCCGCCGCCAATATGCAGACGTTCGTGGGGCACGGCCTCCTCAGCGCCGACGACATGTCGGCCGCGCTGGCTCGCATCACCGCTACGCAGTCGGTCGCGGAGGCCGGCGCCGGCGCCAGCCTCGTCATCGAGACGCATCGCCGAGAATCTGGAGGCGAAGCGCGTCGTGTTCGATGAACTGGACCGGGCGTGTCCGGACGACGCCATCTTCACGAGCAACACGTCGTATCTCAATATCTACCAGGTGGTCCCCGAGCGGCGTCTGCCGAACACCGTCATCGCCCACTGGTTCGCGCCGCCGCAGATCATCCCGCTTGTCGAAGTCGTGAAGGGTGAGAAGACGTCGGACGAGACGGTCGAGCTCGTCGTCGAGTTGCTCAAGAAGGTCGACCGCGTGCCGGTGGTCATGGAGAAGTTCGTCCCAGGCTTCTGCATCAACCGGTTCCTGCGGATCATCGGCCGTGAGGTCTTCTTCCTGCTCGACAACGGCTACATGACGGCCGAACAACTCGACCTGGCGGTGAAGGCGAGCATCATCCCACGGGCGATGGTGCTCGGGTTCGTGCAACGGTATGACTTCACGGGTCTCGACCTGAGCCTCAACAACCTGCAGAACTCTGACTTCCTCGAGCCGCCGATCGACAACTCCCCGAGCAGCCTCGCCGAGCACGTCGACAAGGGCGAGATGGGCGTCAAGAGCGGCAAGGGCTTCTTCGACTACAGCGACAGAGACCTGCGTGAGGTCCTCAAGACTCGCGACGACGCCCTCATCGACGTGTTCAACCAGTCGAAGGATCTGATCTACAAGCGCGTCTGAGGCCGGCCTGCGCGGCCGTGTGAAGGTTCGACACCGGCCGGCTCACCGGCCGGGACCAGACAGTGGAGGGATGGACCATGAAGCTCCCGAGAGGCAAAGTCATCATCACGGCATCGCTCAACGGCGCGTTCGTCAACAAGGACATGAACCCGAACGTGCCGGAGCAGCCGGACGAGATCGCGCGCGCGTCCCGTGAGTGCTACGACGCCGGCGCCGCGATCGTGCACATCCACGCCCGTGACGAGCAGGGCAAGCCGGCCGGCACGAAAGAGAAGTTCGCGGAGATCCAGAGCGCCGTCAAGGCGGAGTGCAAGGAAGTCATCGTCCAGTTCTCGACCGGCGGCGGGACCAACCTCACCATCGAGGAGCGCGTGTCGTGTCTGGACGCCGACCCGGAGATGGCCTCGCTCAACATGGGCACGCTCATGCGCCAGACGGGTCCGAACGCCGGGCAGCCCTTCTCGAACATGACCAAAGACATCGAGGCCTGGGCGGCCAAGATGAAGGAGATGCACATCAAGCCCGAGATGGAGTGCTACTCCCAGAGCATGTACCGGGACGTGCACAACCTCATCAAGAAGGACCTGATCGAGCCGCCGTACTACATCAACTTCGTGCTCGGGATGATGCATCAGGGCGCAATCGAGGCGAACCCCGACACGCTGTATTCGATGTACCAGTTCCTGCCGGAGAACTGCTACTTCAACACGACGGCCACCGGAGCCGCCGAGCTGCCGATCACTACGATGGCCATGATCATGGGCGGCTGCGCGCGCGTCGGCCTTGAGGACAACATCTACTACAAGAAGGGCGTACTCGCCGAGAGCAACGCGCAACTCGTGGAGCGGACGGTCCGGCTCGCCAGGGAGCTCAATCTCGAGCCCGCCACTCCCGACGAGGCCCGAGAGATCCTCGGCGTCGTCAAGAAGTACTGAACCAGGAAGGGAACCGAGCCATGGACGATCTCTTCTCACTCAAGGACAAGTCGGCCGTCGTCGTCGGCGGCGCGGGCGGCATGGGCCGCGCCATCGCCGCCGGGTTCATCCGCTACGGCGCGGACGTCGCGCTGGCGGACGTCAACCAGGAGGCCCTTGCTCAGGTCGCCGCGGCCCTCACAGAAGCGACCGGCAAGCCGGTCCGCACCTACGTCGTCGACTGTACCGATGAGGCCAGCGTCAAGCGCGTGGTCGACGGCGCGGTGGCCGACATGGGCCGCGTAGACGTGCTCGTGAACGCGCTCGGGTACAACGCCAAGGGTCCCGCCATCGAGTTCCCGATGGACGAGTGGGACAAGCTCTTCAGCATCAACGTCAAGGGCGTCATGATGTCCTGCAAGCACTTCGGCGCCCAGATGGTCAAGCAGGGCGGCGGCAAGATCATCAACCTCTCGTCTGTGCGCGGCCAGCGCGGTGCCCTCGGCGGCAACAGCGCGTACTGCGCGAGCAAGGGCGCCGTCGACATGATCACCAAGCAGCTCGCCTGCGAGCTCGCACAGCACAAGGTCTTCGTCAACGCCCTGGGCCCGATCATCACCGTCACGCCGATGACGGCCGAGCGCATCAAGAACGAGGCGGCACGCTACGAGCGCATGCTGCTCAACGTCCCCATGGGGCGTATGGCCGACATCGAGGACCTCGTCGGCCCGTCGGTGTTCCTCGCGTCCGCTGCCTCCGACTTCATCACCGGCACCGTCCTGTACGTGGACGGCGGCACGATGTCGTTCGTCTGAGAAGGGTGACCGTTCATGAATGACGTCGTCATCGTCTCCGCCGTCCGCACCGCCCTGGGCAGGGTCGGCGGGACGATCAAGAGCATCCAGCCAGAAGAGATCGCCGAGATCGTCATCACGGCCGCCGTCGAGCGCGCCGGCATCGAGCCGGCGTCGGTCGACGAGGTCATCATCGGCCAGACCAAGCAGAGCGCCGACGCCGCCAACCTTGCGCGGGTCGCGGCGCTCAAGGCCGGCTTTCCGGTCGAGGTGCCGGCCTACACCGTCATGCGCCAGTGCGGCTCGGGGCTCCAGGCCGTCCACAACGCCGTGCAGGTCATCCGCGCCGAGGAAGCCGAGGTCGTCGTGGCCGGCGGCGTCGAGAGCATGAGTCTCGCGCCGTACTACCTGCGCGGCGCCCGCTTTGGCTTCATGTCGGGCAACACGGTCGTGGTCGACTCCAACACCGAGAGCCAGCCGCGCTCGCAGCCCTACGAGGTCTACGGTGATCTCACCATGGGCCTCACGGCGGAGAACCTGGCCGAGAAGTACGGGATCTCGCGCGAGGAGCAGGACGCGTTCGCGCTCCAGAGCCAGGAGCGTGCGTTCGATGCGATCGAGAACGGGCGCTTCAAGGACGAGATCGTGCCGGTGGAGGTGCCCCAGCGCAAGGGGCCGCCGACGGTCTTCGACACCGACGAGCATCCGCGCCGGACGAGTCTCGAGGCGCTGGCGAAGCTGCGCCCCGTGTTCAAGGAGGGCGGCAGCGTCACCGCCGGCAACTCCTCCGGCCGTAATGACGGTGGCGCGTGCCTTGTGCTCATGTCCGCCGACGCGGCGAAGAAGAAAGGCATCACGCCGCTGGCCACCGTTCGCGGCCAGGCGGTCGCCGCCGTCGACCCCCGCATCATGGGGATCGGGCCGGCGCCTGCCTCGCGCAAAGCGCTCGCACGCGCCGGCCTCACCCTGTCCGACATCGGCCTCATCGAGGTCAACGAGGCGTTCGCGGCACAGGCCCTGGCCGTGATCAAGGAGCTCGAGCTCGATCAGGAGACCGTCAACGTCAACGGTGGGGCCGTCGCACTCGGGCACCCCCTCGGCTGCTCCGGCGCTCGTATCCTGACGACCCTGCTCCACGAGATGCGCCGGCGCGGCACCCGCTACGGGCTCGCCGGCATCTGCATCGCCGGCGGCCAAGGCATGGCCTCCGTCGTCGAGATGGCTCAGTGAGCCCACGGGATCACGAGGCTCCCAGCCCGATGGGCATTCGGAAGGAGAGACAGCTATGACAGGAATCGTCAAAGACCCCTACTCCGGACTTGAGCTCATCGAGCTCAGCCACGTGTGGGGGCACGGGGTCCCGTCCGAGCCGGGCCAACTCGACGTGCGCATGCAGCGCGCCGTCAAGCACGCCCAGCACGGCGTGCTCGCCTGGCGTGTGATCACCAGCCTGCACACGGGCACCCACATGAACGCTCCCATCCACATGGTCCAGCGCGGCGACGATCTGGCCGCCGTCTCCCCGGACCGTCTCTTCGGCAACGCCGCCGTGCTCGACATCCCCAAGAAGAGCTGGGAGGTCATCACGGCCGCCGACCTCGAGGCCGCGACTCCGGCCGTGCAGGACGGCGACATCGTCGTCATCGTCACGGGCTGGCACCACAAGTACTCCGACGGCCTCGAGTACTTCGGTGAGGCGCCGGGCCTGACCAAAGACGCCGCCGAGTGGCTCGTCAAGAAGAACCCGAAGTTCGTGGCCGTCGACACGCCGTTCATCGACGTGCCGCTCGCGACCTCGATGGGTCCGCATCGCGGCGGCCCGCAGATGAAGCGCCTCGCCAACGAGTACGCGGCGACGACAGGCAGGGACGCCAAGAAGGACTTCCCGGAGTGGTTCCCCGCCCACAAGACCCTCGCCGCCGCGGGCATCCCGACGGTCGAGCAGGTCGGCGGCGACGTGGACCTCGTCAAGGGCAAGCGCGCCACCGTCGCTGCGACGCCCTGGAAGTTCGAGCACGGAGACGCCTGCCCGGTCCGCATGATCGCCATGCTCGACCCATCCGGCGACCTGCGCGTCGACGCCGGCAACTGACCCGGACGAGAAGGGATACCGGCTATGACTGTCAAGGTCTACAACCTGAGCCACACCTTCACGCAGTTCATCCCGGAGTGGCCGTCCACTCCGAGCGTGAACGTCAAGGTGAGCAAGTTCCACGCCAAGGACGGCGTCTATGAGGTGGAGTGGGAAGGCATCATGCACCGCTGCACGCACATGGACGCGCCGCTCCACGTCACCGAGAACACGCCGAGCATCGGCGACTACCCGCTGTGGCGCCTGGTCGGCACGGGCGTCTGCGTGGACATCCCCAAGGGCAAGTGGGGAGTCATCACGCCTGAGGACCTCGAGAACGCGACGCCCACGATCGAAGAGGGCGACATCGTGATGATCAACACGGGCTTCCACCGCCTGTGGGGCGACACCGACGAGTACTTCGCCTACGGCTGCGGCATGGGAGCCGAAGGCGCCCGGTGGCTCGTCGACAAGAAGGTCAAGATGGTCGGCTATGGCCACCAGGCGAACGACCACCCCATCGCCACCAAGCTCGTCGACCACGGCCTCGGCCCGAGCCAGCCGCATCTGATCGACGAATACAAGGCCGAGACCGGCCGCGACCCCAAGGACGACTTCCCCAGCTGGGAGCCCGCGCACAAGATCCTCATGTGCCAGGGCGGCATCCCCGGCATCGAGAACGTCGGCGGCGACCTGGACGAGGTCACCGGCAAGCGCTGCACCTTCCTCGCCCTGCCGTGGCGCTGGCCGGGCGGCGACGGCTGCATGGTCCGCATCCTCGCGGTCATCGACCCCGACCAGACCTTCCGCTTCGAGAGCGGCCGGTAGAATCAGGGCGGGACCAGAGAACGAGGGAGCAGAGTGGACCTGTTCGAGTATCAAGGTAAGGCGCTGTTCGCGGCCGCGGGGATCCCCGTGCTTGCGTCGCGGGTCGCCGACACTGAGGCAGACGCCGAGCGCGCGGCCGCGGAGCTCGGCTACCCGGTAGCCGTGAAGGCGCAGGTGCTCACGGGTGGTCGTGGCAAGGCCGGCGGCGTGCGCGTGGTCTCGCGGCCGGAGGATCTGTGCGAGGCGGTCGCGACGATCCTCGGCCTGACGATCAAGGGCAAGCCGGTGCGCGCCGTCCTGCTCGAGCAGGGCGCGTCCGTGCTGCGCGAGCTGTATCTGGCCATCACTCTCGATCGCCACTCCAAGTCGCCGCTCCTGATCTTCTCGACGCGCGGTGGGGTGGACATCGAGCAGGTCGCCGCAGAAGACCCGGCGGCCCTGCTTCGGGTGCCGCTCGACGCGGCCTCGGCGGACTGCGACGAGCAGTGCCGGAAGGTCGTCTCCGCTGCGGCGCTGGGCGACGCGAGGCTGGAGGAGGAGCTCGCCGGCATCGTGGGTCGCCTCTGGGCGCTCTATCGCGAGCGCGATCTCTCGCTGGTCGAAGTGAACCCGTTGGCTGTGGTCGACGGCCCCGTGCGGCTCGTCGCGCTCGACGCCAAGGTGACTGCGGACGACAACGCGCTGTATCGGCAGCCGGAGCTGGCGGCTCAGCGACCGGACGAGGACGCTCGGGAGCGCGCGGCGCGAGAGGCCGGCGTCACCTACCTGACCCTGGACGGCGACGTGGGAGTCCTTGGCAACGGCGCCGGGCTCGTCATGAGCACCCTCGACATGATCGGCGCGGCCGGCGGCGCAGCGGCCGACTTCTGCGACGTTGGCGGCGGCGCCCGCGCTGAGCGCATCGCCGCCGCCCTGGACATCATCACGTCAGACGCGCGTGTGCGTGCGCTGCTGGTCAACATCTTCGGCGGCATCACCCGCTGCGACGAGGTGGCTCGCGGCGTCTTGGCCTGGCGTGGCGGGACGGGAGTCGGCCTCCCGCTGATCGTGCGCCTCGACGGCAACAACGCCGCCGACGGCCTGCGGTTGCTGGCGGACGGCGGGGATCGCCGGCGTGAAGGTCACGCAGAGCGCCCAGGAGGCCGTCGAAGCCGTCGTCGCGGCCGCCACAGCGAACGGGAGCCCCGCGTGAGTATCCTCGTCGACAGCTCGAGCCGGGTGCTGGTGCAAGGCATGACCGGCCGGGAGGGGAGCTTCCACACCGAGCGCATGCTGGCCGCCGGCACCTCCGTGGTGGCCGGCGTCACCCCCGGCAAGGGCGGGCAGACCGCCTGCGGTCTGCCCGTGTTCGACACGGTGACAGAAGCCGTCGCGGCCACCGGCGCAGACGTGAGCGTCATCTTCGTGCCGGCACGCTTCGCGAAGGCGGCCGTTCTGCAGGCCGCCGAAGGGGGCGTCCGGATCGCCGTGCTCATCACCGAGGGCATCCCGGTCCGTGACATGAGCGAGGTCGTCTCGGAACTCGGACTGGACCAACGCCCGGTGGCCGAGCGGCCTTTCGTCCTCATCGGTCCCAACTGCCCCGGCATCGTCACGCCGGCCGGCTGCAACGCCGGCATCATGGCGGCCTCCCTCTTCAAACCAGGCAAGGTCGGCATGGTCTCGCGCAGCGGGACGCTGACCTACGAGATCGCGATGGGCCTCACTCGTGCCGGTCTGGGCCAATCGACCTGCGTCGGCATGGGCGGCGACCCCGTCCACGGGCTCGGCTTCCTGGAGTGCCTGGAGCTGTTCGAGGCGGACCCTCAGACCGAAGCCATCGTCCTGGTCGGCGAGATCGGCGGCGACGACGAGGAGCGTGCCGCCGAATTCGCTGCCGCCAATCTCAGCAAGCCGCTCGTCGCCTACATCGCCGGCTTCACCGCTCCGCCCGGCAAACGCATGGGTCACGCCGGGGCCATCATCTCGGGGTCGTCGGGCACCGCCGCGGCGAAGGCCGCGGCGCTCGAGGCGGCCGGTGTCCCGGTGGCACGCCGGCCGGACGAGACGCCGGCTCTCGTTGCGGAGGCGCTGGCCGCGATCTAGCCGTTGGCCGGGTCTTGCCGGCGGGGCGAGGCGTACGACGAAGCGCCCCGGAGGTCGTGAGAACGACCTCCGGGGCGCTTTCTTCGTCAGGCCATCCGGCGGCGGAGGCGGCTCACGCCTCGCCCGCCTTCAGGCGATCACGTCGCGACAGGCGCGGTCGCGTCGTCCTTCCCGCTTGCCGGGTAGCTCATGTCCACGTCCTCCACGATCGGGTCGAGCAACTTCCAGTGCTCCGGACGCGGCCGCAGGTACACCAGGTAGTAGACCAGGAACACGGCGGCGATGATCAGCGTGATCCAGAGGTCCTTCTTCGACTGCTGCGTGCCCATCACTACGCAGGCGATGACGAGCAGCGCCGGCGGGATCGGCCAGAGCGGCATCTTGTAGCGATCCGGCGGGTTCTTCTTGAGCCGGATGACGATGGCGGAGAGGCCCATGAGACCCGCGTAGCTCAGCGTGATGACGCCGGTGAACGTCACGATCGAGGCGACATTGGAGACCGCCGCGAACACCGCGCAGATGATCGCGAACACGATGACCGCGACCCACGGGGTCTTGAGCTTGGGGTTGACGTAGGCGAGCGCCTTGGAGATCGGCGTCGGCCAGACGTTGTCGCGCCCGCCACTCCAGTACACGCGGGCGAACGCCATCATCGAGGCCGTGGCAAGGTCGAGGATGGCCAGGAAGATGATGAAGCTGATCACCTTGCCGAAGAAGTTGCCGCCCCAGGACGCGATGGTGTCGGCCAGCGGCGACGCCGACGTGAGCAGCACGTTGACCGACGGGGCGCCGAGCAAGAGCGCCGTGGTCGGCACGAGGATGACGACGATGGCGGTGATGGTCGCGCCCATTGCGGCGCCGCCGATCTTGGCCTTCGCCTTCTTGGTCTCCTCCGAGAAGATGATGACGTTGCCGAAGCCCTGGTAGATGAAGAAGGCGACGGTGATGCCGACCACCGCGGCGGCGAGCGTCACGGTGGTCATGTTGCCGTTCGCACCCAGGGCCTGGGTCGAGAAGAGCCGCTCGGACGGGCTGTGCCAGTGCACGAGCCCGAGGATGGTGACGATCAGGAGCGCGACGATCTGGACGGCCACGAAGAAGGCCGCGACCCACGTGCCCAGCTTGACCTTGAGGAAGCTCACCGCGGCCGCGTAGACGATCACCGCCACGGCGATGACGTGGATGTGCGTGCCCGCCCACGGCCAGATGACGCCGAGGATGCCGCCGGCGGCCAGCGAGGCGGCCGTCGGCACGAAGATGTACATGGCCGACATGAGGCCGAAGGTGATGATCCCCAGCCCCTTGCCGAGCACGCGGGCGACCATGGAGTACTCGCCGCCGGCCACCGGGTAGGCCGAGCCGACCTCGGCGTAGGCGAGGCCCTGGAAGATGCAGAGCACGGCGGCGATGACCATCGCGTACCAGCTGAACATGCCGCAGATGAAGAGCAGCGCCGGGACGTAGGCGAACACGCTGCCGATGGGCCCGCAACTGGCGACGCCCATGATGAGCGACCGCAGCGGGTGGAGACTCCGGTCGAGCTCCTGCTGATACGAATTCCTGCTCAGCTCGTCGAGCTCAGAGCCGGCACTGCGTGAAGCCATCGTGTCCTCCCGCGGTCCAGATGGTCGAGGCACAGTTGACGTGGGATTCGAAGAGTGTGGCCCCATACTCTCCGGGGTATCCGCGCATGCTACTCCTCTCTCATTGATATGCAAGCAATGCGACTGAAGTGCTCGCAGACGGTCGCTTGCGCTCGTCCGCGTGACTAGTTCGCCCATATCTACACACTCGGGCGCTTCTGAGCTGTGAGGCCTTTCACGAGCTGGACGCTGCCCCTTCGCGGCCCTGCTGACTCGCCCCTTGCGCGGACCGGGATCGGCCCTATGATTCGCGACACGGCCGGCCACCCGGCGCGTTGATCCGCGACCAACGAGGAGAGCAGATGGGCGAGAAGTATGCGAAGTACGTCATCACCGACCCGAAGCTCGTCACGGAGCTGGCGCACCACAACTTCGACGAGATCTCCGGCTACACGTTCCCGGACCCCGTGTACCTGGATCGGGACATCCTCAGAGAGGCCGACACCTGGCTGGACATCGTCTGGCTCTGGGATCCGCATCCGCCCGACCTCCTGGGCGCCCACGCGCATCCCTTCGACGAGATCGTGCTGCTCATCGGCTCCGACCCGCAGGACCTCTTCACCTTCGGCGGGAGCGAGATCGAGTGGTTCATGGGAGAAGGCGAGGACGCCGAGCGCTTCGTGCTCGACAAGACCTGCGCCATCTACGTGCCGCGCGGCCTCGTGCACGGTCCGATGAACTTCCCGCGCATGGTGAAGCCGGTCCTGAACATCGCCATCGGGCTGAACTGTGGTGAGTACCAGTGACATCGGTCAGACGTAGGTCGTGACGTTCAGCAGGTGCGCTCGTGACGTGATAGGAGTCGACACCACGGCGCCGAAGTCGCTGCCCTCGTAGCCGAAGAGCTTGCCCGTGGAGCGCTCGGCGGCCCAGTCCACCAGGACCACGCCGAGCGTAGGGATGATCTTCTCGCGCCACACGAACAGGTAGAGCTGCTCGCCGAGCCGCCGGTGATGGCACCGGTCGGTGTCGGCGAGGCCCTGCTCGGCGCCGCGCAGGCACTGCCAGGTGTAGAAGCGTTCGTTCAAGTAGATGTGTTCGTAGGCTTCCGTCCGTGTGTACACGTACTCCGCGCGCTTGCCGACGAGATCGGTGGTGGGGACATGCGGGTGCGCGCCGGCCTGCCACGGAGCGTCGATGAAGCTCGGGACGATGTCCGCGGAGACCGACGTGAGTTCCTCGCCGGCGGTGGCCAGCGCAAACGCGCTGCGAGCCGCCTGGTCGGCCGTCGGGAGCGTGCCCGACACGGTGGTCGCCGCGCCGCGCTCCAGGTCGAGGACGATGGTCACGGACGTGGCGCGCTCGGCGCCCGCGATGTAGTCGACGGCGAACAGGCCGGGGCGCGGCCGCGTGATGCGGCATTCCTCGCGGCCGCGCCGACTGGCCCAGGGACCCCCGGCGATCTCCCAGTCCAGCCCGCCGTCGGCGGAGAAGACGAGGCGTGTGAGCGTGCCGTCTTCGGCGGCAAGCGAGACGGTCTGCCCGGCGAGCGAGTCGTCGTGAGGGAGCGGATCCTCCGTCATGCTTCTGACGAGCTCACCGACCTGGATGTACCGCAGGGCGTCGTCCGCCACGGCGTGCCTCCTGTCTCGATCCGGGCCGGGGCCCGGGCCTCAGTACCCCTTGAGGATGTCGATCATGATCTCGCTCGCCTTCACCGCGTACTCGTGCGGGATGGTGAGCGGCGGCATGAAGCGGAACACGTTGGCGTGCCGCCCGCAGGGGGTCATGAGGATGCCGGCGTTGAGCAGCTTGAAGGTGATCTCGCCGATCTTCTCGCCGGCCAGCGGCTCCTTGGTCTTGCGGTCGGCGACGACCTCGATGCCGACCATGAGGCCGTTGCCGCGCACGTCGCCGATGATCGGCACGTTCGGCATTGCGTCCGTGAACAGCCCCTTGATCTCCTCGCCGAGCGCGGCGGCCCTGCCGAGCAGGTCCGTCTCCGGGTCGGTGATCAGGTCGATGTTGGTGAGTGCGACCTCGCAGCCCATGGCGTTGCCGGCGAAGGTCGACGGCTGCGAGCCTGCACGCAGGGCCTTCTCCATCTCGGCGCGGTAGGAGACGCCGGCCATGGGCATGTCGCCGCCCATGCCCTTGCCCCAGGTGAGCATGTCGGGCTGGACCTTGGAGTACTGGATGGCCCACATCTTGCCGGTGCGGCCGGCGCCCGACTGCACCTCGTCGGCGACGTAGAGGCAGCCGTTCTTCTCGCAGGCGGCCTTGATCATCTCGAGGAACTCGGGCGGAGGTGCGACGTAGCCGCCCTCGCCCTGCTGGCTCTCGATGACCACGGCGGCGACGTCGTCGGCGCCGGTGTAGGGGCCGTTCAGGACCTCGTCGACGAACTTGCCGCACTGGATGTCGCAGCTCGGGTACTCCTTGCCGAACGGGCAGCGGTAGCAGTAGGCGTACGGCAGGTGCTGCACGCCGGGCATCATGGGGCCCCAACCGTGGCGGTAGTTGTAGGCGGTGGTCATGGCCGCGGTGCCCATCCAGACGCCGTGGTAGGCGCCGTGGAAGGCGATCAGCTGCGAGCGGCCGGTGAAGGCCCGCGCGAACTTGATGGCCGTCTCGACGGCGTCGCTGCCGGCCTGGTAGACGGCCGTGTGGCAGTTGCCCTTGAGGCCGTCCGGCATCACCGACGACACCTTCTTGGCGAGCTCGATGCGCTTGGGGTTGGTGATGTCGGTGGTGTGCATGATGACGTCGCACTGGCGGCGGATCGCGTCCAGCACCTTCGGGTGGTTGCGGCCCACGGCGTTGACGGCGACGCCGGCGGCCATGTCGATGTACATGTTGCCGTCGGCGTCCTTGACGGTGACGCCCTTGCCCTCCGAGAGGATGACGGGGAAGCCGCCGCCGCCGCGGGTGAAGGACTCGTACTTGGCCGACTCCTCCATGAGCGCTTTGACCTGCGGGCCGGGCGCTTCGGTCACCATCTTCGGCGCGCCCTCCCAAGAGAGTTCCTTGAGTGCTGCTTCGCGTACTTCGTTGTCGATCATGCGTCCCCCTGACGGTCTTTGGAGTGTCGCGGATGATGGGCCGGCGACGCCGCCGTCACCGGCGGCATCGCGTCGTGGCGTCACGTCACCGTCTCCTCTCGGCGTTCTGACTCTTCCGGAAGCAGTTGGCGTACGCAGTCCTCCCAGAGCTCGGCCGCCAGCTGCACGTCCACACCGCCCGGATCCATGAGGACCTGGAGGGCGAGCCCGTCGGTGAGCGCCACGTGCATGGCGGCCACTGCACGAGCCTGGGGAGAACGCGCCTGCGCGAGGGCGGACGACAGCGCCCTCGCGTTGAGCTCCCGGTAGGTCGTGTAGAGCTGGGCCATGCGCAGGCGTCCTTCTCTGGTCGCGAGAAGATGCGGCATCAGGTCGTAGAAGGCGCGGTAGGACTCCACGTCGCCGACGAGCTTCCTCGCGTCGTCCATGGCGGGATGCAGCTGGTCCTGTCCCTCCTCAAGGCGCAGGACCCGAGCGTGGAGGTCGCGCACGATGTCGTAGACCAGCCAGTCGACGAGGGCGACGAGGAGTCCCGTCTTGCTCCCGAAGTGGTAGCCGATCAGGGACTCGTTCTGGCCGGCCTCGCGGCCGATCGCCTTGAGCGTGAGGGACGAGTAGCCCTCCGTCTCCAGTAGCCTCCGGGCGGCCTCCAGCAGCTCCCGGGCAGTCGGGGCGAGGTCGTCGATCACGCTGGGGATGCCGACCTCGACGCGAGCTTCTGCGAACGGGCGCGTGGCGCCCTTCGTGCCCTTCCCCTTCGTACTGCGTGCGGCTGTCATCTCAACCCTCCACCGGCGCTCGGGTGCTGCGGGTCACTTGTGCCGACTTACACAAGAAGCAATCTCTCGCAAAGCTGAAAGAAGGGTGTACTGTGGACCACTTTTGCTTGAAAAGCAAGTCCTTGTCTCGGCCCCCGATCGGGGCCGTCGGCGGTGGAGCGGAGAGACGGCGAGGATACGACCTCCGCGTACCTGCTGGAGGAGGCTACGCGGCGCCGTACTTGCGCCCAGCGGCGCAGAGCGCGGCGACGTTCTCGGGCCGCGCTTCGTCGACCACGGTACCGGTGCTGAGGATGAAGCCGCCCTCGCCGGCGACGCCGTCGATGAGGCGCGCCACGTAGTCCTCGACCTCGATCGGCTTCCCCAGGTCGAGGAGCGTCCCGGGGACGTTGCCGCCGATACAGGCGCGGCCCTCGAGGGCCCGCCGCGCCGCCGGCATGTCGGTCTGGTCGAAGAGCCAGATCGCCTTCCCGGCGGGGATCTCCGGGTCCGCGATGACGGACAGACGCTGGTTGTAGCCCCCCTCCGCGAACAGCAGGGGCACCAGGCCGTCGTCGATGAGGCCAAGGATCACCGCCTTGAGCGTCGGCCAGTAGTACCGCCGGTAGTCCTCGTCTGAGAGGAACCCGTCGGCGCCCTTGTGCAGCGGGATGAAGATCAGCGGGCACCCGCTGGCGTCACCACCCGCCACTCCCTGCTCGACGCAGAGCGGTACGAGGCGCTCGAGGGCCTCCTGAAGCTGCTCGGGCCTCTGGAACCGGTCGCGGATGATGCCGCGGGTGCCGCGGAAGGTGTCGCCGATCACGTCGAACGGCGCCTTGGTCATGCCGCCGCTGAAGGCCGGCATGCCGAGCCGGCAGGCCAGGTCGGCGAACGTGGCCTCCATCGCCTCGAGCCAGGCCATGGATTCGGCGCCGGCCTCGAGGAGGACCCGCAGCGCCGCCTGCATCTCCGGCGTCCCGAACTGGCTCAGGCAGATCGCGACCCCGGGCCCTTCCATGAGGTCGAGCAGCGGGGCCAGGCCGGCGAGCGGGGCCAGTGCGGGGGCGATGCGGGGCAGGTAGCCGCGCAGCAGGAACCCGGTGGGGTCGTGGGCGAGCCACTCGTACTCGCCGGGGAGCATGTACTCTGCCTCGACGTACTGGTAGCCGGCGTCGTCGCCGGTGCCGTGACCCGGCCAGCGGTACTGGGCGTAGTCGATGGCTTCGAACACGCTGCCCGACGGCAGCGGGTCGGCGACGATGTCGAGCGCGAAGTCCGCGTGGAAGCGGTACCACGCCTGGTGGAACCGGTCGTAGTCGTACATCGCCTCGCGCACGGTCACTCCGCCGTAGGCGAGCGGGTAGACGCCGAACAGCGGACAGATCGGGACGCGCGCCGGCCGCCGCAGGGCGAGCGCGTCGGTGATGATCCCGACGCGCTCGCTGTAGGCGGCGGCCGCGCCTGCGTCCGCGAAGGTGAGGTCCGGCGGCTCCTGCCACAGGCGCAGCCGGACCTCCTGGCGCTCGTCGTGAGTGAGCGTCTCCCAGTGCTCCGCCGGCTTCGTCATGCGCCGTACTCCAGTCCCGCAGCCACCAGCGCCTCGACGTTCTCGCCCCGGGCGTCGCACGGGATGTCGCAGCCCGGGGCGATGAGCAGGCCGCGCCGGCCGACGTCGGCGATGAGGCGGCGCACGTACTCTCTGACGTCGTCGGGCGTACCGATGGTGAGCAGGGTGGCCGGCACGTCCCCCATGAGCGCCATGTGGTCGCCGAGGATCTCGTGGGCGGTGCGGATGTCCGTCATGCCGTCCAGGTTCAGCATGCAGCGCGCGGCAGGCAACTCGCGCAGCCTCGCGAGGTCCCTGGTCCAGTCGTGATCGAAGTGCAGCGTCGGCTTGATGCCGGCGTCGGCGAGCGCCCACACGAGGTCCTTGAGGTACGGGAAGACGAACTCGTCCCAGATGGTCCGTCGGAGCATCGCGCCGGCCGATCTCCAGCCGCCGACCCAGATGGACGGCAGTGCGCAGAGCTCGGCCGTCGCGACCGCCTCCTCGATGAGCGCGGGGGCCATGGCGTCCATCACGCGCCTGACGAGCTTCGGTCGGCGGTACAGGTCGGCGAAGAACTGCGTCATGGACCGCGCCCCGCAGAGGCGTTCGAACGGCGGAGCGACGATGGCGCCGGACAACGGGACGAAGCCGTGGTCGCGGAACGCTGCCACGGTGGCCTCGAAGTTCGCCTCGAGCCACGCGATGGTCTCCGCGAGCTCCTCCACGTCGAGGACTCGGGCGCGGAGAGACTCCTCGAACGCCGGCCAGCCGTCGGCGAGGATGACCTCGTAGTCCTCGGCGGTCATGTCGGCCCGCTCCTCCACCTGCCAGAGGGTGTCGGGCGGGAGCTCGCGGCCCGGGATGGAGACATGCGACATCCAGATGGACGACAGCAGGACGCCGATCCGCCCGCCCGGCACGGTGCTGATGGCGTCGAAGCCCGCCAGGCGGTCCATCGCCGCGAGGGTCGTGCTGACGGCAACGTCCGGATCGGTGGCGTAGGTGGCCAGCGGGACGCCCATGAACCGGGGCGAGAAGGCTTCGCCCTGGTACACCAGCGGCACGCGGTCGGGAGGCTCGAGGGCGATGGCCGCCTCGATCAGCGCGGTGCGCTCCTCCAGCACGGCATTCGAGTACATGGGTGCGCTATACCGACCGTCGGGAGTGATGTCAAGGATTCCGCCGGGCTGTGCGATACTCCTCGGCAATGGAGACCCCGGCCGACAACGCCGCCGCCAAGCCCTCCGCGGGCGCCGCGTTCCTCGCGCGCTACGAACCCTTCAAGGAGCTCGACCCGGAGGAGCGTGAGCGGATCGCCGCCGCCATGACCACTCGGAAGGTCGCCAAGGGCGAGGTGGTCCTCGTCGAAGGCGGCGAGGTCGGCCAGGAGCTGTACGTGGTCTCCAAGGGCACCTTCGACCTCGAGCACCAGGGGGTCACCATCGCCGTCATGGACCGTGGCAGGATGTTCGGACACCCGACCCTCCTCACGGGTGAGCCACCCGAGTTCACCACGCGGGCCCTCGAGGACGCCGCGGTCTACTGCATCCCGCCCGACATCGGGCTCGAGGTCCTGGGCCGGCCCGCGGGCGTGCGGTTCGTGGCGCGCGGCCTGCGGGCGCGGCTGATCGACGCCGCCCGGACCATGCGCGCGCTGCCCGACGTGCGCACGCGCACGGTTGCGTCTCTGATCCATCACCCGCCGGTCTTCTGCGCGCCCGAGACGAGCATCGCGGACGCGGCCGCGCTGATGGCGGCGCGGCACATCACGGCGCTGCTGGTGGAGGCTCGCGATGGGCTCGGCATCGTCACCGACGTCGACCTGCGCGACAAGGTGGTGGCCGTGCGGGCCTCGGTCGACGGCCCGGTGAGCTCCATCATGAGCCGGCCGGTCCACACCGTCCCCTCCGACACGCTGGCGCCGGAGGCGAGCATCGCCATGATCGAGGCGGGGGTGAACCACCTCCCGGTGGTCGACGACCGGGGGCGCGTCACCGGCGTCCTCTCGGCGAGCAGCCTGATGAGCCTCGACTCGCTGAGTCCCGTTCGCCCTGCGCCACGCCATCCTCCACGCGCGATCGGCCGACGACGTCGCGGCGGCGTCGGCGCAGGTGCCGAGGCTGTTCGTCGATCTGCTGGACGCGCACCTGGACGCGGCGGCGCTGATGCGGATCCTCACGCTGCTGAACGACACCCAGACGACGCGGCTCCTCGAGCTCTTCGCGGACGAACAGGGCAAGCCCCCGGTCCCCTACGCGTGGCTCGCCTTCGGGAGCGCGGCGCGCGGCGAGCTCACCTTGGCTTCGGACCAGGACAACGGGCTGGCGTTCGCCGACACCGACGACCCGGACGTGCTCGACTACTTCCGCCGCATGGCGCTTGCCGTCAACGGCGGGCTGGAGCGCTGCGGGTTCGTCGCGGACCCCCACGGAGTGGTCGCCAGCCGTGACGAGTGGCGCCTGCCGTTCTCGCAGTGGCGCGAGGTGTTCGCCGACTGCCTGCGCGGCATCGACCTCGACCGCCTGGTCACCGCCGCGATCACCTTCGACCTCCGGCAGGTGGCCGGCGACCTGGTGATCGTGCCGCCCCTGCAGAGCATCGTCCGGCAGGCGCCGCGGTTCGACCGCTTCCTCAACGGGTTGTCGAACCTCGCGACGGACATCCGCATGCCGCTCGGGCTCGGGCCGCCGCGTGGCCGGGCAGGTCGACCTCAAGAAGAAGGCGCATGCTGCCCGTCCAGAACCTTGCGCGGTACTACGCGCTGTTCAGCGGGTTCACGGCCGTGGCGACGGTCGAGCGGCTCCTGGCTGTGGAGGAGGCGCAGGTGCACGGCTGCGAGTCCGCGCCCCGCCTGCGCGACGCGTTCGCCAGCCTCTCGGATCTGCGCCTCGCCCACCACGCAGCCGCGGTCCGCGAGGGACGCGCGCCCGACGACCTGATCGAGACCGCGCGCCTCAAGCCTCTGACCAAGGCGAGTCTGCAGGAGGCGCTGCGCGAAGTGCTGGCGGCGCAGCGCCGCCCCCCGGGGACCCCGGACGTCAGCACCATACCCAGGATCTAGCTGAGCAGCGGCCGGCGGGCGCCGACGCGCTCCGAGACCGCGCCCGGGACCTCGGATCAGCCCTTCCAGGGCTCCACCTCGATAAGGCAGGTGTTGCACGCCTGCCCCGGCGAGGTGGGGGTGATGAAGCGCTTGGACGTCAGGATGTTCACGCAGCCGGCGCGGTCGGGAGAGTCCCCGAGCGCCCCGGTCGGCGAGTAGTCGGAGCAGGACTCTGACGAGTGCACCGTGCCGGGGCGGATGCGCTCGGTGACGCGCGCGGCGAGGATCACGGAGCCGCGCTCGTTGTAGGCGCGCACCAGGTCGCCGTCGGCGATGCCGCGCGCCGCGGCGTCCTCGCTGTTCAGGCGGATCAGCCAGTAGTACCAGCCGTCGTCCTTGAGCTCGCGGTGATCCTCGATGTCCGCGGCCCAGGCGTCCTTGCCGTCGCCCATCGTGTGGAAGCTGAAGCGCGGGTGCGGGGAGATGAGCTGCAGCGGGAAGCGGCCGGTGAGCTCCTCCGTGTGGTGGCCCTCCCAGCTCTCGATGTACTGCGGGCCCATGACGGGGCGCTCCTCGTCCACGACGTCCCCGGACGCGTAGAAGCGTTTGAGGCTCGAGCTGACGAACTCGATCTTGCCCGACTGCGTCTGCAGCCCCTTGCCGCCGTCCGTGTCCCAGGGCGGCGGGCCCCAGTCGGGCGTGTCCCGCTTGCGGCCCTCGGCGAACCAGCGCAGCGCCGGCGTGGCCTCGTGGTCCTTCGTGACCGGCACGAGGTAGTAGCCCTTGTCCGCGAACTCCTCCCAGGAGATGCGCTTGGGCAGGTCGCTGGCGTCGAAGATGCGCTTGACCCAGTCGAGCTCGGTGTAGCCCGCCCTCGGTGTAGATGTCGCCCACGCCGAGCTTGCCGGCGAGCAGCGCGAAGATCTCGTAGTCGGACTTGCTCTCGCCGAGCGGCTCGATGCACTGCTGCTCGAGCACGATGAGCCGGTGGTTCACCTGCTCGAACTTGTGCATGCCGTAGCCAGAAGCGTGCGCCCAGTCGCCGATGTCCCAGCGCTCGAAGTTGGTGCACGCCGGCAGGACGATGTCGGCGAACCTCGCCTCGCCCTCCATCCAGATGGACTGGTTGACGACGAAGGGGATCTGGCCCTCGCGGTAGGCGCGCACGTAGCGGTTGGTCTCGGTCATCGTGCCGATGAACGAGCCGCCGTAGCGGTAGTACATCTCCACGTGCGGGTAGCCGGCGGCCGGGTAGTGGTACTCGCGGAACTGCGACTCGATGGAAGAGCCGCAGAAGCCCTTGCCGTGCCACTCGAGGCGCTCGTGGTTCATGGCCTCGGGGATGCGCAGGCGGGGCACGGTCTGGCCCTCCGGGGAGTGCTGCGGATTGCTGAACGTGCCGCCGTCCGGCCACATGCGGGCGGCGAGCTTCTTGCCGGCGGCGGTGCCGGCGATGTCGCCCGAGATGCCGCCCTCGGCGTAGCCCGGGAAGAAGAACGACGGGTCGAACGGCACGCCGCTGGTCGTCGACCAGATGTTGCTGCCCGGCTTGCCGAGGCCCTGCATGGCCGCGAGGGCGATCATCGCCCGCGCCCACTCGTTGCCGCTGGAGGCGCGGCAGGCGCCGCCCCAGCCGCCCATGCCGCCGGCCGCCAGCATGGTCTTCTTGCGCGCCCCACTCGCGGGCGAGGGCGCGGATCTGCCGGGCGGGGATGCCGCACTCGATCTCGGCCCACTCGGGCGTCTTGGGCACGTTGTCGCTCCTGCCGAGCACGTAGTCCGTCCACTCGTCGAAGCCGTGCGTGCGCTCGGCGACGTACTCCTTGTCGTAGGTCCCCTCGGCGAGCCACGTGTGCGCGATCGCCAGGGCGAGCGCCACGTCGGTCCCCGGTCGCGGCGCGAGCCACTTGTCGCCGAACAGGCTGGCGGTGTGGTTGTTGTAGGGGTCGATGAACACCATCTTGACGCCGAGTTCCTTGAGCCAGAAGCGGCGCGAGGTGCTCTCGAAGGAGCCGTACACTCCTCCGGTCGTCTCGGGGTCGGCCGACCAGAAGACCATCATCTCGGTGTGCTTGAGCGCGTCCTCGAGGAGGTCGTACTGCTCCGGGATGCCGAGGCGGTGGCTGAAGCCCCACATGTGGGCGCCGCCCCACTGCCAGCCCTCCCAGCTGTCCGGGTTGTGCTCGGCATAGGTGAAGCCGACGAGGTTCATGAAGCGGTTGTAGGCGCTGAAGCGGTAGCCCACGTTGCCCCAGAGATGGTGGGAGCCGGCGGTCGACATCATCGCCGCCGGCCCGTACTCGCGCTTGATGCGCAGCATCTCGGCGGCGACCATGTCGAGCGCCTCGTCCCAGCCGATGGGTTCGTAGGCGGACTCGCCGCGATTCTTGATGTTGCGCTTGCCGTCCGGGTCGAAGTCGACGCGCTTGAGCGGCGTCATGATGCGGTTCGGCGAGTAGATGGTGGCGCGGTGGCCGACCGTCCAGGGCGAGAGCGTCGTCTTGCGCGGCGGGGTGAACGAACGGCCGCGCGCCGCGATGGTCCAGGACGGCGCGTCGGTCTCGTCGAGTTGCAGCGGGACGATGCGCTGGATGCGCCCGTCCTGGACGTCCACGTGCACCGGCCCGCCGGTGGTCAGATTGGTGAGTCGCCGGACTCCCTGCTGCGTGGCGTGCATCCTCGGATCACCGTCCAGACGTTCGTTGGCGTGCCGGGATTGTACCCAAACGGTCGGTCCGTTGCACGGAATACCGAGTCCATATCACGGACCGATATCGGTCCCGTACGTGGACCGGCCCGCGGCGGCCGGGGAGGTCGCGCCGCGGGCCGGGAGACGGCAGGTCGTTACGACTTGCCGTAGGTCGGCACGGTGCCGTAGTCCTCGTTGCGGAACACCTCGTCCTGCAGGTCCTCGTCTTCGGTCTTGTAGACCTTGCAGAGGAGACAGGTGAGGTCCGGGGAGCCGTACATCGGGTCGAGGTGATCGTTGCTGGTCAGCACGTTCGGGTTGGAGATGAACACGCCGTGGTACCCCTTCGCCGGTTCCTCAGGATAGAACCAGTTGGCGGTGCACATGATCATGTCCTTCTTGATGCCCGGGAAGGCGCGCAGCTTCTGGCGGATGCGGCCGCGCGGCGACTCGATCCAGATGATGTCGCCGTCCTCGACGCCGTACTTCTCGCACGTCTCCGGATGCATCTGGCACTGCGGGAACTCCATGTAGCTGCGCAGCCAGGGGATGTTGCGGTACTGGCCGAGGAAGTAGAAGGGCTGGCGGAAGCCGGTGCTCAGGAGCAATGGGTACTCCTCGTAGAGCTCCGGCGTCGAGACCGGACTCTCCCCGGGCTCGGTGAACACCGGCAGCGGGTCGTACCCGAGCGACTCGAGGTGGTTCGAGTGGAACTCGAACTTCTTGCTCGGGGTCGGGAACCCGCCGCCTTCGTGCCAGTAGTCCGTCTTGTACTTGTAGTACACCTGGTCGGGGCCCCAGCAGCCGCTGACCAGGTTCTTGCTGAAGTCGTCCCAGGTCATCGTGCCGTTCTTGCCCTTCCGGACCTGGTAGTCGAGCATGGACGGGACGTCCTCGAACCACTTGTCGGGGACGACGCGCTTGCCGATCTCGTTGAAGATCCAGGCGTCGGCTCTGGCCTCGCCGGGCGGGTCGATGACCTTGTTGTGCGCCTCGATCATGAAGCGCGGGTGCATGTCGTACACGTCGTCGAGCTCGAGCCAGTGGGCGGCCGGCAGCACGATGTCGGCCGCCTCGGCCATCGGCCCCATGAAGAGGTCGGCGTGGGACATGAAGTCGACCTTCTCGATGGCCGCGACGACCTCCTTGGTGTTGGCCATGTGCACGATCTGCTGCCCGCCGACGCTGAACCACACCTTGACCGGGCTCTTGCCGTCGTTGATGGCCTTGACCATCGTGTCGGGATTGCAGGTGCGGGCGGCGCCCATCTTGTACTTGTCGCCGCCGATGATCTTGCCGGCCATCTCAGGCGTGATCGGCAGCTCCAGGAAGAAGTCCTCGATGAGGCCGGTCTCGGGGAGCACCCAGGTGATCATGCTGCCCGGCCGCTCGATGTTGCCGGCCAGGCCCATGAGGCAGGTGATGGCGCGCAGCGTGTGCCCGCAGTTCGCCTGGCGCTCGAGCGAGCTGCCGACCTGGATGCAGCCCGGCGTGTCGACGGCCCACATCTCGGCTGCCGTCGTCACGTGCTCCTTCGGGATCCAGCAGATGTCCGAGACCTTCTCCGGGGTGAAGTCCTTGACGCGTTCGCGCAGCTCGTCGAACCCGAACGTCCAGTTCTCGACGAACTCCTTGTCCCAGAGTCCCTGCTCGATGATGTGGTTCATCATCCCCATGGCCAGGGCGCAGTCGGTGCCCACCCGGGGCTGGATCCAGAGCGAGGCCCGCGAGGCATACGCCGTCGCTCGCGGGTCGATGATGATCAGGTTCTTGCAGTAGTCGAGCGAGTTCATGAACCAGTAGGCCATCTCCGAGTCGGCGCTGCTGATCTCGAGCTGCTTGGCCCACATGATCTGGGTCTTGGGGAACTCGCCGCCCCAGCCGTGGTAGTCGCAGTAGAGGCGGCCGTACCCTGTCACGAGGCCGTAGAGGCCGAGCCGCGGGCTGTGGCACACGTAGCCCGGCGTGATGGCGTTGCCGGTGCCGAGTGACCGCGCCATCTTCATGGTGTAGCGGTTGTACCCACGGCCGGTGCCCTGCGAGATGGCGATGGTGTGCGCCCCGTGGTCGCGGATGGCGTCCTTCATCTTGCCCGCGATCGTGTCGAGCGCCTCGTCCCAGGTGATGCGCTCCCACTTGCCCTCGCCCTTGGGCCCCACCTGCTTCATCGGGTACTTGATGCGGTAGGGGTTGTCGATGTGCTGGATGCTGGAGAGCCCCTTGGAGCACATCGTGCCCTTGGTGAGCGAGTCGGGGTTGCCCTGGATGTGGACGATCACGCCGTCCTCCACGGTGACGATCACGCCGCAGCCACCGTGACAGCTCTTGCACGTCGTCAGAATCTGCTTGCGGTCAGCC
>CAVUBA010000034.1:0-119335 GCA_963739595.1 uncultured Thermoleophilia bacterium | reverse complement strand
GTGCGAAGCGCGGACCCGCGGAGGGCAGCGCGCCATCTCTCGATCTGGACGCTGCGCAGATGAGCGTGAGCATGACCAAAGGCAAGTCTGACGATGACCTGCCGAAGCGCAAGAAGAGCCGTCCGCACCGGCTGAGGCGACGCCTCATCATCGCGGGCGTCGCGGGGGTGGCGGCCATCGTGGTCGTCGTGATCGCCGCGCACCTGTACGTCGACTGGCTCTGGTACGGCGAGGTGGGCCTGCGGACGATCTTCTGGCGCCGCCTCGCCATCGGCGCCGTCGTCGGCGTGGCGTTCGCCGCCGTGTTCTTCGCCGTGGTCTACGGCAACCTCGAGATCGCCCGGCGGCTGGCTCCCAAGTACCGGCCCATCGAGGGCCTCGACGTCATCGAGGCCGTGCACGAGCCGGCGCTGCGCTGGGTGCGCCGCATCGGGCTGCTGGCGGCGCTGTTCGGCGCGCTCATCGCCGGCCGCTCGGCCGTCGGGGCGTGGCTCGTCTACGCGAGAGCCCTCGACTTCGTCCCGTTCGGCATCCGCGACCCGATCTTCCACCACGACCTGTCGTTCTACGTGTTCCGGCTGCCGGCGTGGGAGTACGCCTACGAGTTCCTGTTCGCCGCGCTGATCGTGGCCCTGATCATCTCCATCGCGGCCCACTTCGCCATCGGCGGCCTCGAGATCCACACGCGCGGGACGTCCCTGCGCCACGAGGCGCCGGAGACGTGGGCGCGCATGCCGCCGGCGGCGCGCGCGGCCGAGAGCGTCTCGCGCGTCAGGGGCTTCAAGGCCGGCCAGGGCGCCGTCGTCCACATCTCGGCGCTGGTCGCGGCGCTCTTCCTCCTCGGCGGCCTCGGCTACCTCTTCGAGGCGTGGAACCTGCTGTACTCCACGGCCGGAGTGGTGTTCGGCGCAGGCTACACCGACGTGCACCTGCGCCTCCCGATGATCCGCGTGATGATGATCCTCGCGTTCGTGCTCGGCGGCCTCCTCGTCTACAACGCCGTGCGCCGTCGCCGTCCCTGGTGGCCCGTGGGGGCCTTCGGCATCTGGCTGGTCGCCCTGATCGTGCTCCTCGGCATCGTGCCGGCGGTCTGGCAGGCGCTCATCGTGAACCCCAACCAGCTGGCCAAGGAGAAGCCCTACATCGCCTTCAACATCGCCGCGACGCGCGCGGCCTACGACCTCACGGCGATCTCGAAGACCCCGTATTCGCTCAAGGGCGACCTCTCGGCGGCCGCGCTCAAGGTCAACGGCGTGACGGTGCGCAACATCCGCCTCTGGGACCCGCAGGTGCTGCTGCGCAGCTACAGCCAGCTCCAGGAGTTGCGTCCCTACTACTCGTTCACCACCGTCAGCGTGGACCGTTACTCCGTGAACGGCGTGTACACGCAGACGATGCTCGCCCCGAGGGAGCTGCGCGTCTCGGGCCTGCCGCCGCAGGCCCAGACCTGGGTCAACCAGCACATCACCTACGCGCACGGCTACGGCGTCGCGGTCTCGGCGGTGAACCAGGTCTCGTCCGGCGGCTCGCCCGACTTCCTCGTCCAGAACGTGCCGCCGGTGTCGTCGGCGCCGTCGCTCGCGATCACGCAGCCGCAGATCTACTACGGCCTCCTCGGCACGAACTACGTCCTGGTGGACACGAAGTACCCGACCTTCGACTACCCCGGAGCGAACGGCGACGTCTACTCGCGCTACACCGGGAGCGGCGGCATCCCCATCGGCTCGTTCCTGGACCGGCTCGCCTTCGCCATCCGCTTCGGCGACATCCGCTTTCTCACCACCTCGGCGATCACGCCCCAGAGCCGCGTGATCATCCGGAACAACATCAGGGAGCGGCTGGCCGCGGCGGCTCCCTTCCTGACCTTCGACTCGAACCCCTACATGGTCGTCGCCGGCGGCCGGCTGTACTGGATCGCCGACGCGTACACGACCACGAGCCGCATCCCGTACTCGGAGCCCAACGGCTCCATCAACTACATCCGCAACTCGGTCAAGGTGGTGATCGACGCCTACAACGGCTCGATGCGCATGTACGTGTTCGACCCGCAGGACCCGCTGATCCGCACCTACGAGAAGATCTTCCCCGGCGCGTTCTACCCGGCTTCACAGATGCCGGCGACGCTGCACCAGCACGTGCGCTACCCGGAGGACTTCTTCAAGGCGCAGGCCCAGCTGTTCGCCACCTACCACGTCACCGACCCGGCGCTGCTCTACAACAAGGGCAACCAGTGGGAGATCCCCGGCAACCTCTCCATCTCGGGATCGGGGCCGGCGGACGCGTACTACATGATCATGCGGCTGCCGGGACAGACCAAAGAGGAGTTCGTGCTCATCCTGCCCTACTCGCCCAACGCCCGCGCCAACATGATCGCCTGGCTCGGCGCGCAGTCGGACGCGCCCAACTACGGCCGGGCCGTCAGCTTCGAGTTCCCCTCGAATCTCAACGTGTACGGCCCGGCGCAGGTGGAGGCGGCGATCAACCAGGACCCGGTCATCTCCGCGCAGCGCACGCTGTGGGGTCAGCAGGGTTCCCGGGTCATCTTCGGCAACCTGCTCACCGTGCCGATCCAGGACTCGCTGCTCTACGTGCAGCCGCTGTACCTGCAGTCGTCGACGACCGCGCTGCCGCAGATCCAGCGCGTGATCGTGTTCTACCGCTCGCCGTCGGCGACGCCGAACCTGCCCACCGGCCAGCAGCAGAACGTGGTCATGGCGCCGACGCTGGGCGACGCGCTCGCGCAGATCTTCGGCGGCGCGCCGCCGCCCGGGACGCAGGCCGGCGCGCCCGGCTCGACGCCCGGCGCCACTCCGCCCCCGGGCACGCCGGGCACGACCAGTGCGGCCACCGCGGCGCTCATCGCCAAGGCCAACGCGCAGTACGCCGCCGCGCAGGCGTCGCTCCGGCGCGGCGACCTCGCCACCTACGCGCGCCAGATCCAGGCGCTCGGCAAGACGCTGGCGCAGCTCAAGGCGGCCCGGCCGTAGGCGGCGCTGCCGCAGGCGGACCGGAGGCTCGAGGCGACCCGCCGCAGTCGGCAGGACTCGAAGAGCCGGTTCCCGGCAATGATGCAGAACGGGCCGGCGCACCGTTCCGTCCGCCGGCGAACGATCAGCGAAAGGCATCCATGGACCCGTTCACCATCGTCAACCTTCTCGATCTCGACGACGTCGTCTCCACCCGCGTCGAGGGCCTGCAGGGCCGCTTCGGCCGGGCTCAGCTCGACTCGCGCGACCTCGGGGTGAGCCACTGGCGCTACGCGCCCGGCCTGCACGCGACCACGGGGCATCGCCACGGGGAGCAGGAAGAGGCGTACATCGTCGTGTCGGGCTCGGGCAAGGCCCTGCTCGACGGCGAGGTACACGAGCTTCGCCAGTGGGACGTCGTGCGCTGTGCGCCGCCGGTGATCCGTGCGTTCGCGGCGGGGCCCGAGGGCATGGACATCATCGCCATCGGCGGACCCAAGCCGGCGGAGTCGCGACGGGGAGATGATCGAGGTCGTCTGGCCGGACTGACGCCCGCACGATAGTCGTGGCGCCTGCGTCCGCCTCCACGCCGGGGTCTGCGCCTTCTCGGGGATACGGCGAGCGACGAGGTGTCGCTTCGCCGTCCGCCGGGTACAACTATTTGCTCGGTCAAATTGCCGTGGCATCACCCGTGGCGAACAACCCACCGTCGTGGACGCGGCCCGTCGTCGAGAGGACGATGCCGTATGCCTGCAGCCACCACCCCCAAGACCTACGACTGCGAGATCTGCAACGCTGCCCTCAAGTCGCAGCGCGAGCTCGACAACCACATGTGCCTCCGGCACGACGACTGCGGAGAGGCGCGCCTCGGCGCGGCGATCACGTTCCGCTGCATCACCTGCGGCCAGGCCTTCTCCCTGCGCAGCGACCTCTTCGACCACCAGAAGAAGCGCGACCACGGCCATCCCTCGGAGTGGAACAAGCCGAGGCCGATGGGCCCGCGCCATCGGCCGAAGCAGAGCTGAGGCCGGCCTCTCTCCGGCCGCGGCCGCAGGTCGTCGCCCGGCCCCGCCGGGCTGGCGCCGTCAGCCGTGGGCGATGTTGACGGCGCGCGCCACGAGTATGGCCAGGATCGCGAACGAGAGCAGGCTCTCGATGCCCATCACGAGCTTCGCCCACTTGGAGTACGGCATGGCGTCGGTGGGAGAGAACGCGATGGAACTCGTGATCGAGACATACGCGTAGTCGTAGAAGCTGGGCTTCCAGGTCGGCGAGGCGAGCCCCTGCTGGTCCGCTTGCTGCTGCGGGAAGACCAGGTCGGGGTACCGGTCGCGGTAGCCGTCGGCTCTCGCCTCCGGCCCCCCTCCGTCGAGCTCCCAGTAGAGCAGGGCGAACACGCCCACGTTGACGATCCACAGAGCCAGGCCCGAGAAGAGCAGCGCCGGGGGCGCCAGGTTCGAGCCGACGAAGACGCCGCGCCCCAGAAGGATCAGGCTCGTGGCGTTGGCCAGGACGAGCACGCCGCCCAGGGCGAACGACAGGATCCTGGCCGGCAGCCCCGGCTCGTTGCGGCCCTCGTACACGGCGATGGAGGCGACCAGCAACACGGTCGAGATCGCCGGGAACAGCCAGAACGGGTGCAGCTGCAGGCTGCGCGCGACCCAGGCCTGACCGGCGATGATCACCAGCGCGGCGACGAACACCGGGCGCCGCGACTCCGGCTCGGTCACGCACTTCCACTGTGGCTCCGCGCTCACCCGCCTCCTTCGGTCCGCCTGGCTGGACTCTATGCCGTGCCGCGCCGCCGCGCACGCTCCTCCGTCGACGCGGCGCCCTCCGACGTTGACCCGAGAGGGGGTACCTGCCACTGTAGAGACACGACGTGCCGCTTCTCTCCTCGGCACGCAAATCCCCTCGCCGCGGAACAGGTCACCGACCTCTGCGCGGAACCGGCGTTCGCAGCGCGCGACATCCGCCGCCGCCAAGCGCCCATCGCTTGCTCGGGATCGTCCCTGGCCGGCCTATCAGGATGGCGGTCATGGAGCTCCTTCTGCTCTCCAACTCCACCAACTACGGCGGCACGATGTTCTCGCATGCCGCCGAGACCTTCGCCGACGTCTCCGCCGGCGACACGGTGACGTTCGTCCCCTACGCGCTGGCGGACTGGGACGACTACGCCGACAGAGCCGCGGCCGCACTCGGCGCGTTCGGCGTCGAGGTCGTCTCCTGCCATCGATCCAGCGCTCCGGAACGGGCGATCCTCGACGCGGACGTGGTGATGATGGGCGGCGGCAACACGTTCCGGCTGCTCGATTCCCTGTACTCCCTCGGCGTGGTCGAGAAGCTCAGCCGCCACGTGCGCGAGGGCGCGACCCGCTACGTGGGCGCCTCCGCCGGCACCAACGTCGCCTGCCCGACCATCAGGACCACCAACGACATGCCCATCTGCCGGCCGCCGAGCTTCGCCGCGCTGGGCCTCGTGCCGTTCCAGATCAACCTCCACTACATCGACCCGGACCCCGCGTCGACGTTCATGGGCGAGACCCGCGCGGAGCGCATCACCGAGTTCCTCGAGGAGAACGAGTGTCCCGTCCTGGGCCTGTACGAGGGCTCGTGGCTGCGTGTCAGCGGGGAGCGGGCGGAGGTCACCGGCCGCGCCCGCCTGTTCCAGCGTGAAGGGGGCCTGACGTTCATGGAGGGTCTGGACGTCTCGGACCTCCTGAACATCACCCCCGTCTTCGACGACGGGAGACGGCCGCGGCCGGGAGGTGCGTCATGACCGGTCAGACTGCGGTCGTCTACTCGGAGGCGTTCTTCGGCACTCCGGACGGCAAGACGGCCAACGGCCTCGTCCGCTTCTCGGAGAAGTACGAGATCCTCGCGGTGATCGACAGCACCAAGGCGGGGCTGGACGCCGGGGAGTACCTCGACGAGCGGCCGAACGGCATCCCGATCTGCGCCGACCTCGAGGCGGTGATCGCCGTCTGCGGCTACGTCCCCGACTTCTTCATCATCGGCGTCGCGCCGCTCAGCGGCATGCTCTCCCCGCGCGAGCGCGGCGTGGTGCTCGACGCGATGAGCCGCGGCATGAGCATCGTCAACGGTCTGCACGAGTTCCTGAACGACGACCTCGAGTTCACCGCCGCCGCGGCGACGAACGGCGTGCGCCTGCTGGACGTGCGCCGCCCGCGCGCCAAGAAGGACCTGCGCATGTTCAGCGGGCGGATCGACGGCGTGACCTGCCCGCGCATCGCCGTGCTCGGCACCGACGGCGCCATCGGCAAGCGCACGACCGCGACCATCCTGACCCGGGCGCTCAACGACCAGGGGATCAGGGCCGTGCTGGTCGGGACCGGCCAGACCGGGCTCATCCAGGGCGCCCGCTACGGCGTGGCGCTCGACGCCATCCCCTGCCAGTTCTGCTCGGGGGAGATGGAGGCCGCCGTCGTGGATGCATTCGAGGCGGAGCACCCCGACGTGATCATCATCGAAGGCCAGGGCGCTCTCAGCCACCCCGCCTATCTCTCGTCGACGTTCATCCTGAGAGGCGCGCGCCCGGATGCGGTGATCCTGCAGCACGCGCCGGCGCGCCGGATGCTGGGCGACTTCCCGGATGTCCCCGCGCCGACGCCGCTGAGCGAGATCGCTCTGCTCCGCGCCTTTGCCGGCGTCGAGGTGATCGGCCTCACCATCAACCACGAGGACATGACCGACGCGGAGGTGAGCGCGGCCATCATCCTGTACGAGCTCGAGCTGGGCATCCCGGCGACGGATGCGCTGACGCGACCCGTCACGCGGCTCGTCGACATGGTCGTGAGCGCCTTCCCCGCGCTCGTGACGAGGCTCGCGCCTGATACTGTATGAGGTTCCTGCTCATCTGGAGGCGATAGTGAGACTCGAAGACCTGCTCGGCCGGCACGTGCGCTACAAGGGCGACGAGGGATATGTCGTCGAAGGGCACGCCGACGTGCAGCCCTCGGTGGTCATCAGCATCCGCGCCGCGGTAGGCGCCCCGAGCCGCTCGGTGACGGTCCCTGAGTCCGAATGGGACCAGATCGAACTGCTCCGCTAGGGCCGCCGCGACGGCGTCCCTCCGGCAGGATGGGTGCATCGCCCTATGCCTCTTGGGTATTCTGCCGATAAGAGGGTGAGCGGCACCGACCGGGGAGGAGCGATGCGAGCGTGTGAACAGTGTGGTCTGTCCATCGGCGACTCCGCGACCTTCTGTACGGTCTGCGGGGCACGGGTGGATCCGTCGGCGACCGCTGCCGTCGCGACGGCCGCCGCGCCGGCGCCCGAACCGACCCTCGCGCCGGACGGCGTGGGGGTGGCGGCCGAGCAGGCCGTGGCCGAGCCGCCCGTCACCGAGCAGCAGCAGGCCGTCACCGGGCAGCCCGCGGTGCAGGACGTCCCCGCCGCGGACACCCCTCAAGACGCGATGTCGCGCCGCGTCCGCGACGCGGCCCTGCCGATGCGCGAGGCCGGTGACGTCGAGAAGACGGACCCCGAACGCGCTGTCGCCCTGTACAGGGAGTCGATCCTGCGCTTCCTCGAGGCGGCGGCCGACCCCCTCGACCAGGAGACCGTGCGCCACGACCTGCTGGTCATCTTCGACCGCCTGAGCCTCGTGCTCAAACGCGAGGGGCAGCCGGCGGAGGCGCTGGAGGAGATCGACAGCGCGGCGTCGCTGGGTCTGCTCGACTGCCGGGACCGCGGCGTCAAGGGGCACCGCGAGGCGCTCGCGAAGCGCAGGGAGAGCCTGCGTCACACTCTGGGCGGCGAGTCCGCCCCGCCTGTCTGACGCTTTCCGGCCGAAGCCTCGCTGAGGGCTCTCACTTCTCTGCGTCAGGCGCGGCTCCTCGCCTCTTCCATCAGATCGGCCAGCTCCAGGCGAGCGGCAGCATCGACGCTGTAGCGGGGCTCCTCGGCACGCAGCGCGGCGACCTTGGCGCGCACGCGGTCTTTGAGCGTGCGCGAACCCTCCGCGGCCCAGCGGTCGTACACGCTCCGGTCGAAGAGCTGAGGTATCCAGAAGTCCGGGTTGTTCGACCAGGCCGGTCCTCGGCATGCAGGTGCCCTCGTCAGGTCCATGACGGTCTTCGGCTGACCCGCCGCGCTGGGTCGCGTCCCCATTCGGCATCTCGGCGCAGCGCGCCGGTGACGGCAGCGCCGGACCCGGTTCAACGGGTCTGGTGTGCGGTAAGACACGAGTACTGCACGGCGGCGCGTCGCAGTTCTCGCCGCAGTGCTCGACGGAACCCTATCCTGACGGACGGGACACGACCACCAGCTGCGCGGCGCCGAGGCCAGCGCGCGCTCCACCAGGTCCGGGCTGAGGCGCACGCGGGAGCCGTCGACACGGGCGCCGGCGGCGGAGAACAGCTCCAGCGCCTGCGGGTGGTTGCGCACCTCCACGCCGCACTGGTCGAGGACGGTGAGGGTGGCCTCGTGGACGCTGCGACATTCCGGCTCGTCCCACACAGACAGTCTGGCCGCTGGCATGGACTCCCCTTCCCGTTGCGGCTCCTGGTCCCGCGCAGGCGTAATCTACTCCGTTTGAAGACTGGCGAGGACCGCAGTGCGGTAGAACCCTGAGGCAGGCAGGCAGGCAGACGGGACGGCCGGCCTCGGGCAACGCACGTACGGCGGGTGTTCGAGATGGTCACCGCAGACGAGATCGCGCGATCGCCGTCTTCGCGGGCTCGACGAGGCCGGCCGTGAGCGCCTGGCGCGTGCCGCGGCCGACATCACCTTGCTGCCGGGCGAGTACGCCGCGCACGAGGGCGACGAGCGTGCTCTGTACGCCCTCCTGGAGGGCGCCATCGAGGCGGTCAAGGCGGTCGACGGCGTGGACAAGGTCGTCGGCAGGCGCGGACCGGGCGACATCTTCGGCGAAGTGCCGATCGTCATCGGCACCAAGTTCCCGGTCGGGTTCCGCGCGGCGGAGCCGTCTCGCGTGATGCGGCTCGAGCCGAGTGACTTCCACACGGTCGCCGCGGTGGCGCCGGACGTCGCCGCGCGAGGTCGGCCGGCTCGCTGCCGATCGCATGGCTGGGCCGCGCGGCCTGCAGGGGATCGCCGCCGAAGTGCATCCGCCGCGCGCCATCGTGTTCGGCAAGCGCGCCGACGCCGATGCGCCGAGCTGCGCCACTTCCTCGAGCGCAACCAGATCTCGTACCGGTGGGTCACGCCCGACGCGCCGGACGCGGCCGAGCAGTGGGGCGGTCCGCTGCCGGATGAGGACGACTGTCCGATCATCCGCCTCGTCGGCGGCAAGACCGTGGTCAAGCCCCAGCTGCGCCGCGTCGCCGAGCTTCTGGGGCTGGGCACGGAGGCCGCCGCCGCCGAGTACGACACCGTCGTCGTCGGCGCCGGCCCGTCGGGCCTTGCGGCCGCCGTGTACGGCGCCTCCGAGGGGCTGCGGACGATCGTCATCGAGCGGGAGGCGCCGGGCGGGCAGGCCGGCACGTCGTCGCGCATCGAGAACTACCTCGGCTTCCCCTCCGGGGTCTCCGGCGACGAGCTCGTCGAGTCGCGCGCTGCAGCAGGCCCGCCGGCTCGGCGCCGAGATCCTTGTCACCCGGGAGATCACCCGCATCGACCCGGCGTCCCGCGAGGTGCGCCTGGACGGCGGCGACGTCCTGCACGCGCAGGACGATCATCCTCGCCTGCGGCGTCTCGTGGCGTCGTCTCGACATCGAGGGCTTCGACCGCCTCGCCGGCAAGGGGATCTTCTACGGGGCTTCGCGCAGCGAGGCGCCCAACGCGCACGGCCTCGACGTGCACATCATCGGCGCCGGCAACTCGGCCGGGCAGGCGGCCATGTTCTTCTCGACGCACGCGCGCAGCGTGACCATCCTGTACCGCGGGCGACGGCCTCGAGAAGAGCATGTCCCGCTACCTGATCGACCAGATCGCCGCGCGTCCAACATCGAGGTGCTGCTCCGCCGGAGGTCGTGGCGGCCCGCGGCGATGCCGCGCTCGAGGCGATCGACGTGCGCCACAACGAGACGGGGGAGACGACGCGCCTCGATTCGGGCGGCCTGTTCATCTTCATCGGCGCCGACGCCGAGACTGCCTGGCTGCCGCCCGAAATCGCCCTCGACCGCCGCGGCTACGTGCTCACCGGCTCCGACGTGGCCGCCGCCGGGGCCTGGACGCTCGGCCGCGACCCCTACCTGCTCGAGACGAGCGTCCCCGGGGTCTTCGCCTGCGGCGACGTGCGTTCGGGACCCGTGAAGCGCGTCGCGGCGGCCGTGGGCGAGGGCAGCATGGCCATCGCCTTCGTGCACCAGTACCTGCGGGAGGCCGAGCGGCGGCCTGATCACGGGCCCGCGGACCGCTGAGCGGGCGGCGCCCGGGGCGGAGGAACTGCCCCGTCCGTCTGACGCCTCCGCTGCTCAGGCGGTGAGAGCGAACGCGGTGAAGCCGGCGACGAGCCAGATGAACGCCGAGCCTCCGGCCATGAGGACGATCTCCGGCCAGACCTCGGCGCGCCGCACGCCTTTGAGCAGCAGCCACATGACGACCATGCCGAGCAGCCAGCCGTAGCCGGGCAGCAGCGCGAGGCCGCTGCACAGGCACGCGGTGATGACGCAGGTCGGGGATGGGGAACTCGAGCCCCGTCCACTTCGCCACGGCCCACAGCCAGCCGCCGGTGAACAGCGCCGAGAGGGCGAAGGCGACCACGTAGGACGACATGCGGGCAGCCTACCACCGCGCCCGCGGGGCGCCAGCGGCCGTCGCGGCCCTCCCGGCGTCTCCAGAAAGGGGTATGGGCCGCGACGACTGTCTGGCAGTCGTCGCGGCCCATGTGGGGCCTGCGGCTCCCGGACGAAAGGGGGGGATCGTCCGGGCAAGTGGGAGAGCGACTCGGTGGGGGCACACCGTACTGCAGTCGCATCCCGACGGCCGGGGTGGACCGTCGTTGCCGTCGTATGGCTTGAGCATCATTGTGCCCGGCGAATATGAAGCGGGCGTTGCGCCCGCGTTGAGGAAAGCGGAGTTGCGGAGGGCACGGGAGGCCCGCACCTAATAGTGGGTTGTGACCCTCGATTCCTCGGCCCATACTCCTGAGATGATGACCGACCGACAGACGCCCGGCAGGACAGGCTCGCGGCTCCGCCGTGCGATCCAGAAGGTCGCCACTTCTCCGGGCCGCCGCCTGTGGATCGGAGCGGCGGTCGTCATCATCCTCGCCTTCGCCCTGCTGGGCCGCGACGACCTCGCCCTCATGGTGCGCTCCTTCATGCGCGCCGACTGGCGCTGGGCCCTGGCCGCCGTCGCGCTGATGCTGGCCTCCCTGGCGCTCCGCAGCTACTCGCTCCAGCTCATCGTCAACGCCGTGGGCGACGTCCGCTGCCGCTTCACCGAGGCCTTGTCGGCGACGAGCATCGGACTGCTCGCCAACTCCCTGATCCCCGTGCGTGTGGGGACCGTGCTCTCGCCCTACGTGCTGTACGTCCTCGTGCGCCGGCGGCGCCAGCACCTGCCGTTCCCGACGGCGCTGGGCGTGACGCTCACCGAGCGGATGTTCGCCATCGTCACGTTCCTTGTGATCGCACTCGGCTTCCTCTCGACGCTCTCGGCGCCCTCGTGGGCCGTCCACGTGCTGTATGTGAGCGCGGGGCTCATCGCCGTGCCGCTCGTCGGCGGGTTCGTCCTCAACCGCCGCCGCCGGCAGGTCACCGAGGCCTGCGAGCGCGGCGGGCCGCGGGTGAGGCGGATGGGCCGCTGGCTGCCGCAGCTCATCGAGAGCCAGCGCATCTGGGACCGCCCGCTCGCGGCGATCGGCGTCACCGGCACGCAGGTGCTGGCGTGGATCGTGCAGCTCGGCGCGGCGCTCGCGATGCTCTGGGCGTTCCACCTTGGAGCGGCCGGACTGAGCGGGGCCGCCCTCGTCGTCGTGCTGACCAACCTCATCGGGCTCGTCCCGGCGACGCCCGGCAACGTGGGCACCTTCCAGGTGGCCGCCGTGGCGGCGCTCGCCAGCTCCGGTGTGGCCGCCGGCCCGGCTCTGGCCTTCGCGCTGGGCCTGCAGGCGCTGCAGCTGGTCGTCGGCATGGTCGCCGGGCTCGTGGCGATGAGCGCGCAGGACATGACGCTCGCCGACCTGGCCGGCCGCAGCCGGCAGGCGGCGGCCGCGCTGCGCGCTCCCGAGGCCACGGTCTCTCCGGCGGAGGGCCCCGCCGGACCCTGAGCCGGCCGAGGTCGGCTCTCGACGAGCCCGTCTGTGCAGCCGTGCGACGCCCGGCGGCGAGTCGCTACAGGGACGCGCCGAAGTGCCGATAGGGAGGAGAGATGGTCGGTTCCCCCGCATCCGACAGCCAGCCCCAGGCTGGTGGTCTGCACGATACGGCTCACCTGGTCGGACTCCTTCACGAGCTTCGCCGGGGGGAGCGTGAAGCTTTCGTCGGCTACTTCCAGCTGTTTCGTGCGCAGGTCTACGGCTTCGCGCTTCATCTGCTCGGCGACGAGACCGCCGCGGTCGCGGCCACGACGGAAGCCTTTGTGGCCGCCTTTCGCGAGATCATCCTCGACGAGGACGCCACCGACCTGCAGGTCGTGACCTTCCGACAGGCCCTGGACGCCTGCGTCGATCGGGCCGGCAGCCCCGCCGAGGGCGCTCCGGCGGACGGGGGCAGCCGCGGAGAAACGCCGCCGGCGCACGGCCGGCCGGGCGACAGCGTCGTCTTGACCGGCGCGGCGCTCGGTTCTCTGGACATGCGCCGGCGCGCCGCCCTCCTGCTGCACGACGTGCACGGCCTGAGCACCGTCCAGGCGGCGGCCGTGTTCTCGATCACCGCGGAGGCGGCCGGCGCTCAGCTCTTCCGCGCTCGCGAGACGTTCCAGCAGGCGCTCGCCGCGCGGTCGACGGACCTCCCCGGCGGGACGTGCCGGCAGGCCGAGCAGGCGGCGGCCGGCGCTGTCGGGCAGGGACTCGGCGATGACGAACTCCGCCGACTCCGCCGCCACACCGCCTACTGCAGGACCTGTCGCGCCGTGATGAAGAGCTGGGGCGGCGCGCCCATCGGTCTCGCCGTGCTCCTCAAGCAGCCGCCGGTGCCGCAGGCTCTGGCGGCGGCGCCCGTCTTCGGCGGCGGCGCGCCGGTCGGCGAAGCGCTGGTGGCCGCAGGCACGGGCGCGCTCGGCCGGATCCTCCGGCCGGTCGGCAGGGCGCTCCGGAGCAGATCCGCGGCCTACGTCGTCGCGGCCGCCTGCATCGCGCTCGCCGTCGGCGTGGCGTTCCGCCAGGAGGGTGTGCGCCAGTTCGTCCTCGCGGAGAGCGTGGGGCCGGCGATCCGACTGGTGATCGCACCGCCTGCCGAAGCCGGGCCGGCGAAGGACCGGGACGCACCGGCAACGTCCGCGCGGCCGTCGCCGAACGGTTCCGAGTCCGCGTCCGGCCCCGCGGCGAGCTCGCAGCCACTTGATGACGTCTCGCAGCCGGCGATCCAGGCGTCGTCCGGCGGCGACGCTCAGGTCGGCACTCGGCAAGGCGGCTCGGGCACCGCGACGGAAGCTGCGCCCAGCGACGCGGCTGCCGTGGGCGCCTCGTCGGCTGTGAAAGGGAACGGGACTGCCAAGGCCGCTCGCCGAGTGGCGAAGGGCCGGCAGGAGGGCAAGCAGCACCACGGTCATCATGCTCGCGCGAAAGGCGCCAAGCACGACGCGCACATCGGCGACGGCCATCGCTCGTCGGGCAGCGCCTCCGGGCCGCCTGCGTCCCACGGCAACAGCCGCTCACGTGCGGTCGCATGCCTCCGGGCGCTCGCCCAAGGCGGCGCATCGGCAAGCATCGGCCGAGCGCAAGGGCCACAAGCACGCCAAGAAGGACCACTGAGGTCACTCGGTACGATGGCTGAGGAGATCGGACCGCCCCCCGGGGGCTCCGACGTTGCAGCCCAGAGCCGCCTGCTGCTCGAAGCCGCCGAGACCATCAACTCCAGCCTCGACTCCCCGGCGCTGGAGCTCACCATCCTGGGCGAGGCTGCGCGCCTGACGGGCGCGGGCGCCTCGGCGCTCCTTGTCTCCAGGGGCGATGTGCTCGTGGCGCAGGAAGTGCTCGGGCTTGACGACAGGTTCCGCAGCCGCTTTCTGGTCCCACTGGAGACCTCGGTGTTCGGCCGCGCGCTCGTGGGCGGCGAGATCCTCGTCGAGAGCCTCGAGGGCGAAACGGGGCTCACAGATGCGTCCGGGGCTGCAGCATGGAGCACGGTCGTCGTCGCGCCGCTGCGGAGCCACCGTGCGACGTACGGAGTCCTGGCGCTCCTGTTCGCAGAGTCGCGGCGCTTCCTCGACGAGGAGAAGGCGGCGCTTCGCACGCTGGCGATCCACGCCGCGATCGCTCTGGACAATCGCCGGCTGATGCAGGAGAAGGAGCGTCTCGCCGCCCACGACGGCCTCACGGACACGTTCAACCGGGGGTACCTGGAAGTCGCCATCGACCGGACCGTCAAGGACGTGCGCCGCAATGGCGGTGAGGCGAGTGTCCTGTTCGTCGATGTGGACGGCATGAAGGACGTGAACGACACGCACGGGCACCAGGCCGGCGACCGCCTCCTCGTCGACCTTGCCCGGCTCCTGCGGGAAAGCTGCCGCGAGTCCGACGTCGTCGCGCGGTACGGCGGCGATGAGTTCGTCGTCCTCATGCCCGGCACGGGCGCCGTCGGCGCCGCCGAGGTCCAGCGCAAGGTGGAGGCGGCGATCGCGGCCCGCACCGTCGCCGGCCAGGCTCCGCAGCTCCTGGCCAGCACGGGGACCCACACGGCCGACGCCGAAGGCATCGACACTCTGCTGCGAGAGGCAGACCGCCGCATGTACGCGGCCAAGCGCGCGCGGGTCGGCCGTGACGCGAGGAGCCGTTCGTCCGCGCACGCAGACGAGTGATCATCGCTCGCAGCCGCCCGGCGGCCGGCCGTGCTGCGCGCCGCCGAGGCCGAGGTCTCCGCGGAGGGCCCCGCCGGTCCGTGAGCTTGCCGTCGCCGCGGCCGGGCTGGCACACTGGCCCGACCGACGAAAGGATCACGATCCCATGCCGTCCGCTCCGCAGCAGTCCGCCGACGTCACCCGCTGTGCTGAGCCGCGAGGCGCTGGCCGCGAGCTCCGAGACCGGGCTGGAGAACAGCACCTGGGTCGACGGCGCCTTCACGGCGTTCCGCAAGAGCGGGCCCGGCCTCTCGTTCTCCATCCTGCTGGGCGAGCCGCAGCTCTCCACGATCGTGGAGGACCCGGAGGCGCTCGCCGAGCTCAAGTCTCAGGCTGAAGTAAAGGGTGAGGGAAGGCACAGGGCGAGTCGCGCCGCGGCGCCGTCCGTCGTCGGGCACTACTGCGCCGGCGACGCCGTGCCGGCGTGGACGCGCGACGCCGGCGACAAGGTCGGCAGAGGCGGGGACGGCGTGTGGTGGACGACGGTGGAGGACGCCCGGCTGGGCGACTTCGTCGGCCGGGCGTCGCTCTTCCTCGAGCAGCGCCTGTCGGGGCTCGGGCGCTGGTCGTCGTTCGCCGACTGGGCGCGCCGCGAGACCGGAGCCGATCTGGCGTCCGACGAGCCCGGGCCGCTGACGCCGCTCGACTACTGGTGGCTCGCCGGCGAGACGGAGTCTCTGGCCGGCGTCCACGCCCTGCCCGTCTATCCTCCGGGAGTGGGCCTGTACGTGCCGCCGGAGGACGGCCTGATCCGCGTGTACTCGTGCATGATGAAGGCCGCCCTGGCCGAGGCCGCCTACTCCGCCGCCAGGGGGGCGGCCGTCAAGTCCAGCCCGCTGCCGTGTCTCGGCTGCCTTCTCGGCGGCGCGGCCGAGCTGCTGGGGCGCGACGTCGTCAAGGGCGCTCTGCTGGACGAGCGCTGGCGGGTCGAGTTCGCGGTCTGCGAGGAGCACGGCATGGATCTGCCGGGGCACCTGTCGGTCTTCGACGGCGACGAGGCCTACGACCTCGTCGGCTGCACCGAGCAGGGCGCCGTGCCGCTGTGGATCCCTCACCGCTGGAGCCAAGCGGAGCCGCACGACCTGCACGCCTGGGCGTAGTCCGGTCGCGCGACCCCTTGACCTTCTCCCGGGGCGAAGGTCCATCATGTTGCGAGATGTCCGGCCGTTCACGTCGAGAGGGGGACCCGCGTGTCCGACGACCTGTGCTACCTGCCCGCCGCCGAGGCGCTGGCCCTGTTCCGCCGCCGGGAGCTCTCACCGGTGGAGCTCATGCAGGCGACCGTCGACCGTATCGAGGCCGTCGATCCGGTGGTGAACGCCCTGCCGACCAGGTTCTTCGACGCCGCGCTGGAGGGCGCGCGAGAGGCCGAGGCCCGCTACGGCGGCCGAGGCGGCCTCGCGCCGCGGCCACTGGAGGGTCTTCCGGTGGCCGTCAAGGACGAGGTGGACGTCGCCGGCCAGCCCAGCACGGAGGGCTCGCTGATCTACAAGGACCACGTCGCCGACCACACGGCGGCGTACGTCCAGCGGATCATCGACGCCGGCGGCATCATCCACGCGCGCTCGGCCACGCCCGAGTTCTGCTGCGCCGCGATCACCGACTCGCGGCTGTGGGGCGTCACGCACAACCCGTGGAACCTCGACTACAGCCCGGGCGGCTCGTCCGGAGGCTCTGGAGCCGCCCTCGCCGCCGGCATGGCGAGCCTCGCCACGGGGTCCGACATCGGTGGTTCGATCCGCATCCCCGCTTCGTTCTGCGGGGTGGTGGGCTTCAAGCCGCCGTATGGGCGCGTGCCCCAGGCGCCGCCCTTCAACCTCGACCACTACTGCCACGACGGGCCCATGGCTCGCAGCGTGGAGGACTGCCGCCTGCTCGAGAACGTCATGGCGGGGCCGCACCGGGAGGACATCGTCTCGCTGCGGCCCAAGCTCACGATCCCGGACGAACTGCCGGGCGTCCAGGGCTGGAAGATCGCCGTCAGCCCCGACCTCGGCGGCTTCGACGTGACCGACGAGGTCCGCGAGAACGTGCGTGAGGCCGCGGACGTGTTCCGCGGCCTGGGGGCCGGCGTCGAGGACGCCGGCCTCGAGCTCTCGATGGACGACGTGCGTGACGCCGCCCGCGGCCACTTCGCCGCCGTCTTCGGCAGTCTGATCGGGCAGGCGCTGCCCGAGCACCGTGACGTCATGACTCCCTATGCCATCGAGTTCGCCGAGGACGCGGCCAAGCCGAACGTCGGCTTCTACCGCTCGCTGGAGATCGAGGGCGAGATCTACGCGCGGGTCGCGGACGTCCTCGAAGAGCACGACCTGCTCATCGCTCCGGTCTTCGGCGTGCCCGCCCTCCCGGCGTCGTACGCCGACTACGACATCGAGGTCATCTACCGCCGGGGTCTGACCCTGGTCTTCAACCTGTGCAGCCGCTGCCCGGTGCTGGTCGTGCCCTGCGGCCGCTCGAGTGACGGCGTCCCCATGGGCATCCAGCTCGTCGGCCGCACCTACGACGACATCACCGTGTTCCGCGCCGCGGCGGCGTTCGCCGCGGCGCGTCCCTGGTTCGCCGATGCTTCCACGCGCCCGGCGCTCGAAAGGAGTCCCGTATGAGCCGTGTCTCACGCTCAAGACGCTTCTGGCCGGCCCTGATGGCCGCCGTCGCCGTCGTGGCCGCCGCCGCGCTCGTCGCCGGGCTCGCGCCGGCGCGAGCGGGCACTCCCGCCCCGTCGGCCAGCCCGGGCACGCTCGCGCTGCGCATCGGCTGGACCTCGCAGCCCGACAACCTCAACCCCTTCATCGGGTGGCAGAACGTCACCTACGAGATCTGGTCGGTCAACTACGGCTTCCTCTTCGGGTTCGGCAACGACAACAGCCCGACGCTCGACCTGGCCCGCGAGTTCCCGACCAAGGAGAACGGCGGCATCTCGGCCGACGGCAAGGTCTGGACGATCAAGCTGCGCACCGGCGTCAAGTGGTCCGACGGTCAGCCGTTCTCGGCCGACGACGTGGCCTTCACGTACAACTACATCGTCAAGAACGGGATGATGACGATGGCGATCGCCACGGTCGGCATCAAAGAGGCCAAGGCGCTGGCGCCGGACGTCGTGCAGATCACCTGCAGCAAGCCCAAGGCCGACATGATGCACATCTTCCTGCCGATCCTGCCCAAGCACGTCTGGGAGAAGGTCGATCCGCAGAAGGCGCAGACCAGCTACGTGAACAAGCCGCCGATCGTCGGCACCGGCCCGTTCATCACCACGGAGTTCAAGAAGGGCAGCTTCGTGAAGATGGAGCGCAACCCCTACTACTGGGGCGCGAGGCCGGCGCTCGACCAGCTCCTCTTCCTCTTCTACACCAACGGCGACACCATGACCGCCGACCTCAAGTCGGGCGCCATCGACGCCGCCTGGGGCATCCCGGAGGCGCAGTTCGACTCCCTGGCCTCGGTGCAGGGCATCCAGCCCGTGGCCTACAACTTCTTCAACTGGGACTACCTGGCGATGAACTGCTACCAGGGCAAGTCGCTGGGGAACCCCGTGCTCAGGGACTGGCGCTTCCGCAACGCGCTCAACTATGCGATCGACAGGCAGGCGCTGAGCCAGATCGCCTACGTGGGCAAGGCCGCGCCGGGGACGACCATCCTGCCGCCCGGCATGTGGACCGACCCCGACTACCACTGGCAGCCGCCCGCGGACCAGGTGTTCGGCTTCGACCTGGCCAAGGCGGGGCAGCTGCTGGACGACGCGGGCTACAAGGCCGGCCCGGACGGGCTCCGCCAGTATCATGGCCGCCCGATCAAGCTGCGCCTCTGGACCACCAACGAGTCGGCGCCGGCGCAGACGAGCCTCAAGCTGACCGCCGGCTGGCTGAAGAAGCTGGGGCTGCAGATCGAGGTGGCGGTCCTGGACACGGGCGCGCTGCAGGACCGCGTCTGGAACTTCGAGGGCTCCACGTACGTCCCCGACTTCGACCTCTACATCTGGGAGTGGGCGGGCTACTCGGACCCGGGGCAGACGCTCTCCGCGAACATCACCAGCCAGATCGGCAACACCAACGAGCCCTGCTGGTCGAACGCCGAGTACGACAAGCTCAACAGCCAGCAGGCGTCCGAGCTGGACAGCACCAAGCGCAAGGCGCTCATCGACCAGATGCAGCAGATCATGTACGAGCAGACGCCGTGGGTCGTGCTCACCTACCCGCAGTACCTGCAGGCCTACAACGACGCGAAGTGGACCGGCTGGACGCGGATGTTCAACGGCACAGGCCCCGCCTTCCTGACGACCGGCTACCCCAAGTCGTACATCGACCTGAAGCCGGTGGCCTCAGAGGCCGCGAGCGGCGGCAGCACCGCGTGGATCTGGGCCGCCGTGGCGGCCGGCGCGGTCGCGCTCGTGGTGATCGTGTGGCTGCTCCGGCGCCGGCGGGTCGAGGCCGAAGAGGAGAGAGGCTGAGCCGAGTGTCGACCACCACGGTGGGGTAGCCGCGGCCGGTGCGGCTCAGTGGCCCCGGGAAGGTCGGCGCCTGAGCGCGGCCGTCATCGCGGTCGGCCGGCGCTCCCGGTGGGTATGACGGGCCAGGAGGTGGTGCCGATGCGCGCCGTCGTGATCGAAGAGGGACAGCTTCACTGGCTGGAACGGCCGGACCCCGAGCCCGGCGACCACGAGCTGGTCGTCGCCGTGCGCGCGGCCGGAGTGAACGGCGCCGACCTGTCGCAGCGCGCCGGCCGGTACCCGGCGCCGCCCGGGTGGCCGCAGGACGTCCCGGGCCTCGAGATGGCCGGCGAAGTGGCCGCCGTGGGAGCGCGCGTGACCCGGTTCGCCGTGGGCGACCGGGTGATGGCGCTGGTCGGCGGCGGCGCCCAGGCCGAGCTGGCCGTGGTGGACGAGGCGCATGCGCTCGGCGTGCCCGCCGGCCTGACCTGGCCGGAGGCCGGCGGGTTCATGGAGGCCTATGCGACCGCCTACGACGCTCTGTTCGGGCAGGCGGGCCTCACGCTGGGCGACCGCGTGCTCGTCACGGGCGCGGCCGGCGGCGTCGGCTCGGCCGCGGTGCAACTGGCGGCGCTCGCCGGCGCACGCGTCGTCGCGTCCGTGCGCGACGCCGCCAGGCGCGAGGAGGTGGCCGCGCTCGGCGCGGCCGAGGTCGTCGATCCCGGCGCGGTCGCGGAGCACGGCCCCTACGACGTGGTGCTGGAACTCGTGGGCGCCGCGAGCCTGCCCTCGGCGCTCGAGGCGCTCGCCACGAGAGGGCGCGTCGTGGTGATCGGCGTCGGCAGCGGCGCCGTCGTGGAGGTCGACTTCATGGCGCTGATGGGCCGCCGCGCCCGCATCTCGGCCTCGTCCCTGCGGGCGCGACCCAGCGGCGAGAAGGCCGTCCTCATCGCGACGCTCGGGGCGCAGGTCGTGCCGGCGTTTGCCGACGGCCGGCTGCGCGTGCCGCTGGCGGCGACGTTCGCGCTGCGCGACGCCGTGGCCGCGTACGAGCGCTTCTCCGCCGGCGGCAAGCTCGGCAAGATCGTCCTCACCGGCTGACACCGGCCGGGCGGCCCGCGTCGCGCGCGCTCGTCGGTGGGGCGATGTACAGATGCACAGCCGAACGGCCATATAGGGTGCGGTCGTACACTTCTGAGCGGCCATCACTCCTCGTAGTCTCTCGGCGACCGCCCTCTCTCACGAGCGCGGTCGCCGATCGGCGCAAGAGAGGAGCGGTTCATGATCGCAGACCCCGTGTTCGTCCCCAGCTCGACCGGCAGGCTGCGCAAGGTGCTGCTCTGCCCGCCGCGCTTCTTCGACTTCAGGCCGATCAACGAGATCACCCGCAAGGTCCTTGCCGGCGGCGAGCACGCCGATCTCGACGCGGTGAAGCGAGAGCACGAGGGATTCGCCCAGGCCTACCGCGACGCCGGGGTCGAGGTCGTGCTGATGGAGCCGGACCCCGGCCTGCCGTACATGGTCTACGCTCGCGACTTCGGCGCCTGCCTGGCAGAGGGCGCGCTGATCGGCAGCTTCCGCGAGCCGGTCCGGCAGGGCGAGGACCTCCTCTACGAGCGCAAGCTGCGCGAGCTCGGCGTGCCGATCATCGGCAGGATCGACCGCGGGCTTCTTCGAGGGCGGCGACTTCTGGTTCCTCGACGAGGCGACGATCGCCCACGGCGTCGTCGCCCGCAGCGACTGGGAGGGCGTGCGCTCCGCGGCCCGCATCCTCGAGCCGCTCGGCTACGCGGTCGTCGGGGTGCAGCTGCCCTCGAAGAACCTGCACCTCGACATGGCGTTCAACATCGTGGCGCCGGGCGTGGCCGTGTGCGCCACCGACCAGATGCCGGACTTCTTCCTGCGCATGCTCCGCAAGCGCCGCTTCGAGCTCGTCGAGATCCCGGGAGAAGGCGTCTTCAAGCACCACTGCAATCTGCAGTGTCTCGGCGACGGCCGGGTGCTGACGTTCGCCGGCAACGCAGCCGTCAACGAGAAGCTCACCGCCCTCGGCCTCGAGGTCATCACGCCCGAGCTCACGCAGATCCTCAAGGGCGGCGGCGGCCCGCACTGCATGACCTTCCCCCTGCTGCGCGATGCGTGAGTCCGGGCTCATCGACCTGAGCCAGCCGCTGCGGACCGGCATGCCCGTCTTCCCGGAAGACCCCGAGGTCGAGATGGAGCCGGCCGCCGCGCTCGCGCCCTGGCAGGTGACCAGGCTTCGACTCGGGCACGCACAGCGGGACGCACATCGACGCGGCCTCCCACTTCGTCCCCTCGGGCACGACGATCGACCGCTACCCGCTCGAGCGCTTCGTGCTCCCCGCCTGGGTCGTGCCGGCCGTCGCCGGTGAGGGGCAGGCCATCGAGTGGTCGTCGCTTGCCGCGGCGCTGCCGGGCGCGCTCGAGGGCGCGGCGGTGCTGCTGCACACCGGGTGGGACCGCCACTGGGGGACCCCCCGGGCCCTCCGGCACCCGTTCCTGAGCGTGGCCGCCGCGGCCGGCCTGGTCGAGCTTGGCGCCGGGCTGGTCGGCACGGACGCGCTCAACGTCGACGCGACGGAGGGCGGCACGACGCACGCCCATGCCGCCCTCCTCGGCGCCGACGTCCTCATCGTCGAGAACCTGACCGGCCTGCGACGCGCTCGAGTCCGGTCGCTCCTACCTCTGCGCCTTCGTGCCGCTGCGGCTCGACGGCGCCGACGGCTCACCCATCCGCGCCTACGCGTTCCCAGGCGATGCCTGACCCGGCCCCGTACACGTCACCCGCAAGGAGCGCCTCTGAGATGACCGCGACCCAGCCCACCAGCTTCGTCAGACAAACGGGGAGCCGCGAGAAGCGGCCTGCGGCCGCTCGCGCGGCCGCCATCACCAGGGGGTGATCGAGTGGCGACGCCAGTCGACAAGACGCAGCCGCAGGTCTTCGTGCGCAAGGCCAGCGGCCTGATCCGCACGGCGGGGACGTGGGACATCCTCGCCTACAACATCAACTTCACCAGCATCGGGCTGCTGCTGCTGTTCCTGTTCCTCTTCGGCCCGGCCTTCTACCCGGGCGCCAGCCTGCCGTGGGCGACCGTGATCTGCGTCATCTGCCTCATCCCGCTGGCTCTCGTGTACGGCTACCTGGCCTCGGCGATGCCGCGGTCGGGCGGCGACTACGTGTACGTCAGCCGCGTGCTCGGACCGGCGCTCGGGATGATGAGCAACTGGAACATGACCATGTGGTGGTTCTTCTACGGCGGCGTGCCGAGCGCGTTCCTCGCCCGCTACGGCCTGGCTCCGTTCTTCCGCACCATGGGCATCTACACCGGCAACGAGACGCTCACCTCGATCGGCAACTGGTTCACGACCAAGGTCGGCACCTTCATCCTCGGCACGTGCCTGATCATCCTGCTGATCGTCATCTTCTCGCTCGGCACCAAGACCTACTTCAAGCTGCAGAACATCCTGATCCTCCTCGCCGTGGCCAGCACCGTGATCACCGTGGCCGTGTTCATCGGCAAGGTGCCGGCCGACACGATCCACGCCTTCAACGAGCACCTGCGCACCGTGTCCGGCAAGGCCATCCCGTCGGCCTACGTGGCGGCGTCGGCCAAGGCCAACGGCTACACCGGCCTCGCGCCGACCTCGCTCTTCTGGACGCTCATGGTGATGACCTGGATCTACCTGAACCTGAGCTTCATGAGCTCGTCCGCCTACATCGGCAGCGAGGTCAAGAACGCGCGCAAGCTGCAGCTCTGGTCCATGCCGGCGACGCTGTTCATCGTCGGCTTCGGCGTGCTGATCAGCGTCCTGGTCATCGACCACGCGGTCGGCTACAACTTCCTCGCCGCAGCTCGGCTGGGCCGACCCCACGGGGCTCGGTCTCGAGTCCGCGCCGACGTTCACCGAGCTGGCCGCCTTCGTCGGCAACAACATCTGGATCGCGTTCATCATCCTGTTCGGCTTCATCTTCTGGAGCTACGCGTGGCTGCCGGGGCAGATCCTGAACGGCTCGCGCAACATCTTCGCGTACTCGCTGGACGGCCTGCTGCCCAAGTGGTTCAAGCAGGTCAACCCGCGCTTCAGCACGCCGGTGAACTCGCTGCTCACGATGGGCATCGCCAGCATCATCGCCCTGGGCATCTACGTGTTCACCGACCTGTTCTCCACGCTGGTCGGCATCTTCGGCTTCATCCTCAGCTTCATCGTGATCTCCATCGCGGCGGCCGTGCTGCCCTACCGGCTGCAAGGACGTGTTCGAGACGTCGGCCGTGAACCAGCGCATCGCTCGGCGTCCCGGTGATCACGATCATCGGCATCCTGAGCGTCATCGCCCAGGGGTTCATGGCCTGGGTCTTCCTGCGCGACCCGAGCGCCGGCCTGAACGGCAACCCGAAGATGATCTGGTTCAACATCATCGTGTTCCTCAGCGGCCTCGTCGTGTACTACGTCGCCAAGTTCATCCAGCGGAGCCGCGGCGTGGACGTGGATCTCAGCTTCAAGCAGGTCCCGGAGGAGTGACCGACTGATGCCTCTGTTCGGCAAGAAAACCAAAGGCAAGACGACGAAGCTCTTCTTCGTCACCGACGTCCACGGGTCGCAGACGACGTTCCGCAAGTTCGTCAACGCCGGCAAGTTCTACGAGGTCGACGTCCTGGTCCTCGGCGGCGACATCGCCGGCAAGATGGTCGTGCCGATCCTCGACCTGGGCGGGGGCAAGTACCGCGCCACCATCCAGTCGATCACGCACGAGCTCGACGGCAGCGACGAGGTCGCCGACTTCGAGAAGCGAGCCGGCAAGCTCGGTTCGTACACGGCCGTCGTGACCAGCGACGAGTACAGGGCGCCTGGCCGACGACCCGTCACAGGTCGATGCGCTGTACCACCGGCTCGCGACCGAGCGCATGAAGCAGTGGCTCGAGTTCGCCGAGGAGCGGCTGGCCGGGACCGGCATCCGCTGCTACATCACCGGCGGCAACGACGACGCTCCGGACATCCTCGGAGCCGCTCATGCAGCACGAGGGCCCGTGCGTCGTCGACTGTGAGGAGAAGCAGATCCTCATCGACGACGACGGGCACCTCATGCTCAGCACGGGCCTCAGCAACCCGACGCCGTGGGACACGCCGCGTGAGGTGCCGGACGAAGAACTCGCCGGGCACATCGAGGGCATCGTGGCCGGGGTCGACGACTTCTCGCAGGCCATCTTCAACTTCCACGCGCCGCCGATGGACAGCACGCTCGACACGGCGGCGAAGCTCGACTGGACGACCGACCCGCCGAAGGTGATCACGTCCGGCGGCACGCCCGTGATGTACGGCGCCGGCAGCGCGGCCGTGCGCGCCGCCATCGAGAAGTACCAGCCGCTGCTCAGCCTGCACGGCCACATCCACGAGTCGCGCGGGCAGACCAGCATCGGTCGCACCGTAGCCGTCAACCCGGGCAGCGAGTACGGCGAGGGCGTGCTGCGCGGCGCCATCGTCACGCTGGCCGGGGACGCGGTCGACAACGTTCAGCTCACGTCGGGCTGACGAGGACGATCACGGGGGCGCGGCGCCGCGAGCCGCGGCGCCGCGCCCCCGCCAGCAAGCAGAGAGGAGCACGCATGCAGCACCACTTCAAGGGCAAGGACTTCCTCAAGCTCGCCGACTTCACGCCCGAGGAGGTCGGCTACGTCGTCGACACCGCGATCGAGCTGAAGCGCAAGCGCGCCACCGGCGAGCTGTTCGAGCCGCTCGCGCGGCAAGACGTTCGCGATGATCTTCGAGAAGCTCAGCACGCGCACCCGGGTCAGCTTCCAGGCCGGCGCGGCGCAGCTCGGCGCGCAGACCTTCTACATGAGCCCGGACCAGATGCAGACCAGCCGCGGCGAGCCGATCCGCGACACGGCGCGCATCATCGACCGCTACTGCGACGGCCTCTTCATCCGCACCTTCGGCCAGGAGGTCGTCGAGGAGTTCGCGCAGTACATGCGCAACCCCGTGATCAACGCGCTCACCAACGAGACGCACCCGTGCCAGGGCCTCTGCGACCTGATGACCATCAAGGAGAAGAAGGGCGCCTACAAGGGCCTCAAGATCGGCTACCTCGGCGACATCTGGAACGTCTGCCACTCGCTGATGATGGGCAGCGCGATGATGGGCATGGACTTCTACGCCGCGCAGCCGAACGACACCTACCAGCCCAACGCCGAGCAGGTGGCGATCGCGCAGAAGTGGGCGGCGCTCAGCGGCTCGACGATCACCTTCACCAAGGACCTCGAGCAGGTCGCCACAGACGCAGACGTGATCTACGGCAACACCTGGCACTCGATGGCCACGACCAACCCCGAGCAGCGCGTCGTCGACTTCGCCCCGTACCAGGTCAACATGCGCGTCATCGAGATGGCCAAGCCGGACGTGATCTACATGCACTGCCTGCCGGGCACGCGCGGCGAGGACATGGTCGACGAGGTCATCGAGAGCAAGTACTGCGTCTTCTGGGACCAGGGCGAGAACCGCATGCACACCGAGAAGGCCGTGCTCGCGCTCACGACGCTGTGAACGTGCTGCTGCCAGGCTGGATGACGGGCGACGAGGCGGGCGGGACGGCGGGCTCCGCCGCCCGCCTCGTCGACCTCTCGCACCCGCTCACCGAGCAGGTGCCCATCTATCCCGGCGATCCCGAGCCCAGGATCTTCACGGCGACGACGGTCGCGGACGACGGCTACAACCTCAGCCACGTGCACATCGGGACGCAGACGGGCACGCACATCGACGCCCCGTTCCACTTCCGCGACGAAGGCGCCACCGTCGACCGCATGCCGCTCGAGCTCACGGTGGGCCCGGCCGTCGTCGTGCCCGTTGCCGGGCAAGGCGCCGGGAGAGCGCATCACGCTCGCGGACCTTGAGCCGCACCGCGCGCGCCTTGGCCCCGGACGCATCGCGCTGTTCGCCACCGGGTGGTACGAGCACGCCGGCACCGAGCTCGTTCTTCGAGCACCCCTACCTGGACGCCTCGGTCGGCGAGGCCCTGCTGGCGGCGGGTGTGCGGACCCTCGCCATCGACACGCTGAACGCGGACTTCACCGGCGGGGAGGAGTTCCCCATCCACGACATGTTCGCCGATGCCGGCGGCTTCATCGCCGAGAACCTTGCCGGCACTGCGCGGCTCACGCCCGGTGTGGAGCCGCTGCTGCTCCTGCTGCCGCTGAACCTCGTGGGCTGCGACGGCGCTCCGGTGCGCGCCGTGGCCCTGGAGCCCTCGGTGAGCTGATGGCGCGGTCGGGCCGCGGAGGTCGCGACGTATCCGCGGCCCCCCGCTGCGGCTATCATGCACGGTGCACTTGCTCACCCGGGGAGGGACTTCGGTGGCCGAACGCTCACCAAGTGAAGCGCTGACGCTCCGCGAGCTCGTGGCCGCGGGCGGGCTCGGGGTCGAACTGGTCGCCGGTCAGGCCGGGATCGACAGGGCGATCGAAGCCGTGTACATCGGCGATCTCGAGGACCCCACGCCGTGGATGGTCGAGGGGAGTCTCCTGCTCACCACGGGCCCGCGCTTCGAGGAGGAGCCGGGATCGGCGGCCAGGCTCGTGGAGCTGCTGAAGCAGAGCGGCATGGTGGGCGTCGGCGTCGGCATCATGCCGCACCTTCGCGAGATCCCCGCCGAGATGGTCGCCGCAGCCGATCGCGAGGGACTGCCGCTTCTGCGCGTCCCGGAGGGCACTCCGTTCCGCGAGATCACCAGCTACGTCTTCCACGCGCTGTCGTCTCGCGACATGCATCGCCTGCGGCGGAGCGTGGCCCTGCAGAAGCAACTGCTGGAGGTGCTGCTCGCCGAGCCGGATCCGAGCGGGCTTGTCCGGCGCGTCGGCGAGCTGCTGGGCGCCTCGATGCTGTTGTTCTCCGCTTCGGGGAGGCTGGCCGGAAGCTTCATGACCGCGAACGAACGGGGAGTGGAAGCATTCACGCGCGAGGTCTGGAGCGCCTACAAGGCCGTCGCGGTGACCGGGACCCCTCGCTCCGTCCTCGACGTGGAAGGACGGCACGTCGCCTTCCGCGAGGCGCGCGCCGACGGTGCGGTCGAGCAGGTCCTGATGGCCGCGTACCCCGAGGGAAGCCTGATCTCCGAGTTCGCGGACGAGGCTCTGACGTTCGCCCAGCGCCTGCTCGAGGTCGAGGCGACCACGGGGCGCAACGTCTCGATGCTGCGCCGCCGGACGCGGTCCGGACTGCTGGACATGCTCATGCACCGCCGAGGGGCGGCTCCTGAGCTCAGCGAGCGGCTGAACTACCACGGGATCGAGCCGACCGAGCTGTGGCGCATGCTGGCCTTCTCGGTCGGTTCTCCGGGAGGGAGCCGGAAAGCCCACCCCTCCGTGGCGGACGCCATGGCCGATGCCCTGCTGGGTACCATCGACCGGCTGCTGGAGGAAGGCGGCGTGCCCTTCCTCTCGCGTCAGAGCCGCGGTCAGGTGCTTGTGCTCGCCCCGCTCGCCGACTGCGCCGATCCCGCGGCCGTCCTCCGGTCCGTGACCGACATGGCCGAGAACGCAGGCACCCGGTTGCGGACCGAGCGCATCGACGTCGGCGTCTCCTCCGCCCTGTCCGGGCTCGACCTGGTCCCTCGCGCCGCCGGCCAGGCCCGTCTCGCGCTGCGCCACGCCGACCTGGCCGGCGGCGGGACGGCCCAGGTCGTCGCCTTCGACGACCTGGGGCGGCGCTACAAGGTGCTCGACAGTCTCTCGGACGCCCAGTTGCAGGAACTTGCAGACGCGGTCGTCGGCCGGCTGATCGACGCGGACCGCCGCGGGCACGGCGATCTCCTGCGGACGCTGGAGGCGTACCTGGCCTGCGGAGGGTCGGCCGCGGACGCGGCGGCGGAGTTGTACGTGCACCGCAACACCCTGCGCAAGAGAGTCGCGCGCATCGAGGAGATCCTCGGTGTCGACCTGGGGACGGTCGGCGGTCTGGTGGAGGCATACCTCGCGGTCCGGGCCCAGGACGTCCTCGCCACGCGCAAGGGCTGAGGCGCAAACCGAGCGGCGGCGGGCTCGGCCCCGTCACCGCGTGACACCGACAACGAACGAGGTCATATGTCCGGATCCCGCACCGTCGTCGTCGCCCTCGGCGGCAACGCCATCCTCCAGCCCGGCCAGGTCGGCACCTTCGAGGAGCAGCTGTTCAACATCGACGGCGCCATGCGCCGCATCGCCGCCCTGGTCGAGGAGGGCTGGCGCGTGCGTGCTCACCCACGGCAACGGCCCCCAGGTCGGCAACCTCCTGATCCAGAACGCGCTCGCCGCCAAGACGGTGGCGCCGATGCCGATGGACGTCTGCGGCGCGGAGAGCCAGGGCCAGATCGGCTACATGGCCGCCCAGACGCTGGCCAACCACCTCGCCAAGCGCAGGCTGCGCGTGCCCGTGGTGACCATCGTCACCCAGGTGGCCGTGGACCCCGCCGACAAGGCCTTCGCGTCGCCCTCCAAGCCGGTCGGTCCCTTCTACTCCGAGGCCGAGGCGAAGCGGATGATGCTCGAGGAGGGCACCGCCATGCGCGAGGACGCCGGCCGCGGCTGGCGCCGCGTGGTGCCCAGCCCCGAGCCGCGCGAGATCGTCGAGCTCGAGGCGATCCGCGACCTCTCCGAGGCCGGCGCCCTGGTCGTCTGCTCGGGCGGCGGCGGCGTGCCGGTGGTGCGCTCCCGCGGCGCCCTCGTCGGGCATCGACGCGGTGATCGACAAGGACCTCGCCGCGGCGCTGCTGGCGAGGGAGCTCTCCGCCGACGCGCTGCTCATCCTCACCGACGTGCCCCAGGCCTACGTCGCACTACGGCACCCCCGAGCAGGAGGCGCTCAGCCGCGTGACCGCCAGCGAGATGCGCGCGCACGCCGCCGCCGGCCACTTCAAGGCCGGCTCCATGGGCCCCAAGGTCGAGGCCTGCCTGCGCTTCGTCGACGCCGGCGGCGAGAGCGTGATCGCCTCGCTCACCGAGGTGGGCCCGGCGCTGGCCGGCAGGGCGGGGACGCACATCGTGCCGGACGGGGCGGCCGAGGGGGCGGGCGGGCGCAGGCGTCGCTGACCGCGCGACCGGCCTGTGATCGGGAGCCGGGAGGAGGAGCCGGACGCCGGATAGCCGGTCCGCCACCGGGGCACACTCGTGGTGACCCGCAGAGGACAGGAGGCGCTCCATGCCCAGCTCGACCGTCGACATCCGGGCGCGACAGGCGCCCATCCGGCAGGCGTACACGGACGACCCGGGCAGCGCGCCGCGCACGCTGCGCGTGCGCGGCGGCTCCTCCGACCTCGCCGACCCGCTGCACGTGGTCATCGCGCCGGAGTCGGTGCCCGGCGTCACGTTCCGCTCCGGCGCGCACCCGGCGGTGGGCGGCGACGGCGACGCCCCGTGCTCGGCCGACCTGCTGCTGGCCGCTCTGGCCGCCTGCCAGGAGGTCACGCTGCGCATGGTGGCCGCCAACATGGGCATCGACCTCGAGGAGCTGGAAGTCACCGCAGAGGGTGACTGGGACCCGCGAGGCACCCTGGCCATGGGCAAGGACTTCCCGATCGGCCTCACAGGCATCCGCGTCCACAGCCGCGCCGTGGTGCGCGAGGACGAGCGCGGCGAGCGGGCCGAGCGCCTGCTGCGCAGCGCGGAGCGCTACTGCGTGGTGCTCGACACCCTGCGCCGAGGCGTGCCCGTCGAGGCGACCTTCGCGCTGGAGAGCCGCTGACAGCTCGCCTGGCGTGCTCGGCACGTCCCCGCTGCTGCGGGAGGACGGTCGCGTGCCCACGTCGGCGCCAAGAGCGATCGATGGTGCGACCGCGATCCTTCTCGCGGACGGCGAGACCATGAGCGCCATGGGCAGGCCGGAGGCAGACGCCGGCGGCTCGCGGAGCACGCCCCCAGAGGTGTCGAGATCGACCACAAGGCGCTGGCCATGGTGATCGGCGCCGCGATGGTGGGGCTCGCCTCGTGCCAGCCCATGCTCGCCGCGAGCGTCGAGTAAGGACGGCCAAGTGCCCGGCCTGACGCCGGCTCTGGTCTCGCTGCAGCGTTCGTGAGACCATGAGGCCAGACGCCGGCGGTCTGCGCCGGCGGGCGTGAGGAAGGCATGGGGATGGGGGACGCGGACATCGGGGCGCGCTCCGGAGCCGGTCCGGACCGGGAAGAGCGGCCCAGCCTCGTCGTCCAGAAGGTGTGCCTCTCGGCGATCGTCGTCGCCGTCGTCGTCGCGGTCTTCGTGCCGATGCTCATCTGGGCGGCCGGCATCCTCCTTGCCGGCTCGCGCTGAAGCGCGCTCGCGCGATCTGCACCCGCGATGGGCATGCATGACTCGTTGCATTCACAACTGTTCATGGGCGGGCCGCGTCCGCGCCCGGCCCCGGGGGAAGACTCTCGCCATGATGACTGATGTGAAGATCAAGGATGACAGGCTGCACGTGTCCATCCGCGGCATCGACATCCTCTGGGCGTTCAAGAGCCGGATCGTGCTGCCGCTCGAGCACGTGGTGGGCGCACGACGGGACCCGCACGTGCGCGCCGAGGGACCCTGGCTTGGCGCCGGGCGAACGAACGCGCTCCTGGGCTACGCCGTGGCGGCCGGCCCGATGCTGGTCCGCGGCAGGCGCGAGTTCTGGGACGTCCACGACCCGGAGCGCGCCGTGACGATCGACCTCGTCGGCGAGCCGTACCAGCGGCTGGTGGTCGAGGTCCGTGACCCGGCGGCCGTGATGGACGTCGTCAACGCCGCCGCTCGCGCCAGGCCTGCGGCCGCCTGATCCCGGCGCCCCCCCGGCCGCCGTCACTCCTCGCCGGCGGCTCCCGCTGCCGTGAGCTGGATCCCGGCCACGGTCTCGTCGCTGGGCGCGCCGTTCGCGAGCGTCGCGACCATGACTGTGGAGCCGGACGAGCCGGCCGCGCGGAACGCCGCCCGCAGGGCGGCGAACACGGCCGGCTCGTCCCCGCGCACCAGCGTGCTGAGGCGGCCGACGGTGATGTCCACGCCCTCGCCGGCCGCCGCCTGCAGGGCCGCCTCGATGGCCGGGCGCAGGTGCGGCTGCCGCAGCGGATAGACGGAGAGCTGCAGGTCCACCTCGTCCGGACCGGCCGTCTCGCCCTCGCTCTCCTCGTGCGCTCCCGTCTGCAGCACCGAGAGGATGTTGCCGGCAGGGTCCTTGAACCAGGCGATCGGCGGCCCGTACTCGGGCTTGGGCGGCCGCAGGATGCCCTTGTCGTCGTGCGGCATGCCCTCGTAGCGCTCGAACGTCACACCGGCCGCCGTGAGCTCGTCCACCGCGGCGTCGATGTCCTCGACCGGCAGGTTGAGCACGGTGAACGCAGGCCGGCTGGTGGTCCTCTTTGGGGTACAGCAGGACCCTGCCGCCGCCGGCGAGGCGCAGGGTCAGCATCCCGTTCGACTCGCTGAGCTCGAGGCCGAGGGTGTCTGCGTAGAAGGCGCGGGCGCGAGCGATGTCGTCGACCGAGAACCCGGCGAACGCGGGGCTGTGCGTGAACATCGGGACTCCTTCATGGCGTTGTGAGCTGGGTATTCCCCGTGGCGGACGTGGAGCGCGCCCTCCCGTCACTCGCCGGCGTCCGGCAGCGTCTGCCGGCGGCCGGTCTCGAAGAAGTCCGCCCAGGGGTCGGTCGCGCGCGTCCGGAGGCGGCGCAGCACGCGCGCGGCCGTCCAGTCGGCGCCCCCGCGGGTCCTGCCCAGTTCGTCCCAAGCGATGGGCAGGGCGACGGGCGCGCCCGCCCTCGCGCGCAGCGAGTACGAGGTCACCGAGGTCGCGCCGCGGCCGTTGCGGAAGTGATCCACGAAGACCTTGCCGTCGCGCTTCGCCTTGGACATCGTCGCCGTGTACTTGTGCGGCTCACGCGCGACCAGCGTCTCGACCACCTCTCGCGCGAAGGCGCCCACGCGCGGCCAGCGCGCGCGAGAGGTGAACGGCACGACCACGTGCAGTCCCTTGCCGCCGGACGTCCTGACGTAGCTCTCCAGGCCCGCGGCTCTCCAGCTCCGTGCGCAGCGTGCGCGCGGCCTCGCGGACGTGGCTCCACTCCAGGTCCGGATCGGGGTCGAGGTCGAAGACGAGGATGTCGGGAGTCTCGATCGTGCCCACCCTGGACCCCCAGACGTGGAACTCCACGGCGCCGTTCTGCACCATGGCCAGCAGCCCCTCGGGCGTGTCGACCACGGGGTAGACGACCGTCTTCTCGTCGGCGCCGTGCACGCGCGCCTTGGACACCGAGCGCGGGATCGACGGCGTCACGTTCTTCTGGAAGAAGCACTGCGAGTCGATCCCGCCGGGGCAGCGGATGACCGTGAGGGCTCGCTGCGCCAGGTACGGCACCATGAGGCCGGCGACCGCTTCGTAGTACTCCGCGACGTCGAGCTTGGTCAATCCCGGGTCGGGGAAGACGACGCGGTCCGGGTGGCTGATGGCGACGCCTCCGACGGTGGGCCTGGCGGCCTTGCCGGCGGCCGGCGCCGGGGAGGGGGGTGCGGGCCGGCGCGTGGCGCGTGGGCGGCGCGAGGGCGTGAGGCGCCGGCGGCGGTCGTGGTCGCCGCCCGGGTCCGGCGGGCGTGTCTCCACCTCGCGCACGACCTCGGCGGCCGGCTTGTCCTCTCGCAGTCCTTTGAACACCGGGTGCCGGAGCTGGCCGTCGCCGGTCCACTCGGTGAAGGTCACCTCGGCGACCAGCGAGGGCGACGCCCAGTGCACGCCGCGCGCCTGCGTGCCCCTGGGCGGGTCCGACGAAGGGGGGCGTGCGGCGCTCGAGGGCGCGGAGACGCTTCGCCAGCCGGTCCAGCGTCGCGTCGTCGAAGCCGCTGCCGACGCGGCCGGCGTAGCGCAGGGCGCCCTCCTCGTCGTGGACGCCGAGCAGGAGGGCGCCGAGGCCGCGGCGCGCTCCCGACGGGTCGGTGAAGCCGCCGACGACGAACTCCTGGCGGCGGCCGCACTTGGCCTTCTGCCAGGAGCGCGTGCGGCGGCCGGAGTACGGGCCGTCGACGCGCTTGGACACCAGGCCCTCCAGCCCTTGCGCGCAGGCCTCCTCGAAGACGGCGTCGCCCTGCCCCTCGATGTGGTCGCCGTACCGCACCGCGTCGTGCAGGCCGTGGCCGCCGCGCCGGAGCAGCCGCTCCAGCCGGCGCTTGCGTTCGGCGAGCGGCAGCTCGCGCAGGTCCTCGCCGTCGTCGAACAGGAGGTCGAAGGCGACGTAGGTGACGTCGTTCGAGCGCCCTTCCCTGAGTGCGCGCTGCAGGGCGCCGAAGTCGCTCACGCCGCGCTCGTCGAAGACCACCGCTTCACCGTCCAGCCACGTCCCGGAGGCCGGCAGGCCGGCGAGCGCCTCCGCGACGGCCGGGAACCGGTGCGTCCAGTCCAGCCCGTTGCGCGAGAACAGCTGCACGCCCTCGTCCACGCGAGCCGCGATGCGGTAACCGTCGTACTTGATCTCGTGCAGCCAGTCGCCGCCCGCGGGCGGCTCGTGCGCCGGCGTCGCCAGCGTCAGCGGTACGGAGGAAGGGACGGGCGCGGCCGGCTTCGCATCCCGGTCACCGGCCGCCTCGGGTCCCTTGCCTGCCGGCCTCCTCCGCCGGCGCGGCTTCGCGCCGGCGGCGATCTCCTCCATGGTGCGGCCGGTCGAGACGCTGTGGTCGTCGGCCCCCCACGGCTCCGGCTCACTCGGCCGCGCCTCCGCGTCGCGCTCCTTGATGAGCAGCCACTGGTTCTCCTCGTCGCCGCCGGAGCCGCGAGTGTGGACCAGGACCCAGCCGCCCACGAGGCGCTCGCCGGCGAGCCGGAACTTGAGCTCGCCCTTCTCGAGGCCCGCGCGCGCGTCGCCCACCGGCTCCCAACTGCCGGTGTCCCAGAGCATCACCGTGCCGCCGCCGTACTCGCCCTTGGGGATGGCGCCCTCGAAGTCGCCGTACTCGATGGGGTGGTCCTCGACGTGCACGGCGAGCCGCCGGACCTTGGGGTCGAGGCTCGGCCCCTTGGGCACGGCCCAGCTGACGAGGACGCCGTCGAGTTCGAGCCGCAGGTCGTGGTGCAGGCGGCGCGCGGCGTGCTTCTGGATGCAGAACAGGCCGCCGGTCAGGCGCTCCGGGCCGCCGGCTTCGGGCCCGGCCTCGGCCGAACCCTCGGGCTCGGCGGTCTTGCTGAAGTCGCGCTTGCGCCGGTACGCGCGCAGGCCGGCCACGGCGATCAGCTCGCCTTGCGGCGGCGCTGGCCCTTGCGCCCCTTGGCCTCTCCCACGCTCTTCTTGAGGAGCTCCATCATGTCGACGACCTCGCCGCCCTGCCGCGCCGGTGCGCCGTGCTTGACCGGCGCGCGGCCCGTCTTGGCCTTGGCCTCGATCAGCTGGAGCAGGTCGTCGCGGTAGTCGTCGCGGAACTGCTCCGGCGCCCAAGGCTCGTCGAGCGCCGCGACCAGCTGTTCGGCGAGCGCGACTTCCTTGTCCCGGACTTCGGGCGCCTCCAGGGCGTCGTCGGCCTCGAGCTCGCTCACCGCCTTGATCTCGTGCGAGAACCGCAGGAGCTCGAGCGTGATGATCTTCTCGTCGGCGATGAGCGCGGCCAGATGCTGGCGGCCGCGCATCACGATGGTCGCCACCGCGACCCTGCCGGTACGGCGCAGGGTCTCGCGCAGGATGTGGTACGGCTTGATGCCGCTCTTGGCCGGCACCAGGTACAGCGGCTTCTCGAAGTACTCGGGCGGGATGGCGCCCAGCGGCACCGCCTGGACGATGTCGATGGTCTCGGTCGCCTTGACGTTGGCTCGGGCGAAGTCGTCCTGGTCGAGCACGACGAAGGAGCCCTCCTCGTACTCGAAGCCCTTGACGACGTCCTCCCAGGGCACCTCGGCGCCGGTCTCCACGTTCACGCGCTGCTCGCGGATGGGCGAGTTGTCACGGCGGTCGAGTTGCCGGAAGCGCAGCTCGTCGCGCCGCGTCGCGGAGAAGACGTTCACCGGTATGGTGACCAGCCCGAAGCTGATCGCACCTTTCCAGAGTGGTCGTGCCATGCTCATGGGGTGCCCCGGGAGCGCCATCGGGTAACCCCGGCGAGCGTCGACGGGCGGCGCGGGCGACGAAAGCCGCTCCCGCGCCGCGGCCTCAGGGAGTCGAGCGGGCGAGGAGGACGGCGACGGCGTCCTGGGCGGCGTGGGCCCTGACGACGGGCACGGGGTCGCCGTTCATCAGCATCGAGAAGCTGAGCGTGTGGCCGCTGGCCGTGGTCACGTAGCCGGAGAGGCTGCTCGCGGCGTTGAGCGTGCCGGTCTTGGCGCGGACGTTGCCCGCTGCCGCCGTCCCGCGCATCCGGTCCTTGAGCGTGCCGTCCACCCCGGCGATGGCCAGGGAGCGGCGGAACACGGCGAAGTCCGGGCGCCTGGCCATGGCGCCGAGGATCTTGAGCACGGTGTGCGAGGTGAGCTTGTCCTTGTAGCTGAGGCCGGAGCCGTCACGGATGCGGAAGCCGTCGCTCACGCCGATGTCCCGCAGGAACTGCTCGGCGACGTCGGCGCCGGCGACGGTGGTGCCGCCCGCGCCCAGCCCGGCGCCGAGCCCCTTGAGGAGCTCCTCGGCGAGGAAGTTGTCGCTCGGCTTGTTCATCGCCGCGAGCACGCGGCTCAGCTTCGCCGAGCGCTCGGTGTACGCCAGCGTCGCCGTGATCGGCGCCACGCCGCGGACCGGCGCGTGCACCACGCGGATGCCGGCGGCGCGCAGCTGCTTCGTCAGCGCGGCGGCGGCGGCCAGCGCCGGATCGGCGGCGTAGCCGCCACCGCTGGCGAAGCTCTCGTTGAGCGTGAGCGCCGAGAGGGGACCGCAGTAGGCGGTCATGCTCGGCCGCCACGTCGTGACGCTCCGTACCGCGTCGAAGTAGCCGTCGTCGGCCACCACGCGGCCGGAGATGCGCGTCACGCCCAGGTCCTGCAGGCCGGTGACGAAGTCGTGGATGTCGCCGGTCTCCATGCGGTAGTGGCTCGCCTGGAACGAGGCGGTCGAGAGCGTGGGGTCGCCGAGGCCGCGCAGGTACACGTCCCCGGCGACGATGCCGCCGGCGTCGGGTCCCGGGGCGTCGATGAACAGCTGGGTGGAGAAGCGGAACGCCGCGGTCCAGCGGGCCAGTGCGGTCGCCGCGGTGACGAGCTTCTCGTTGGAGGCAGGCAGGCGCAGCTCGTCCTGCCGCAACTGGTAGACGGACCGTTTGGCGGTCAGGTCGTAGACCGCGACGGACGTGCCGGAGCCGCCCATGCCGTAGTGGGCGAGGGCGGCGGTGATCTTGTCCTTGAGCCCCGCCGCCGCCACGCCGGGCGCGAGGAGGAGCACGAGGAGGGCCAGGCTCGTCAGGACGACGAGCGGCCGGGCCCGGCCTGTGTGGGCGCGTCTCATCGCGGTCAACCGTAGCAGGAGGCGGCCGCCGAAGCTTCCCGCGGCGGCCCCGGGACCCAGCCGCAGGCACACAGTCACCCTAAACTTGAAGGTGAGAGTCGTGCCTGGACGCCCGGGCGCGTTCGACCGGCGCCGGATCCGCCGTCAGCGGCGGTCCACCACCGCCGGCGCGGCACGCAGCGTCACCTGCACCGACAGCCCGCCGGCCTGGGAGTCGGCCAGGGCAAGACCGCCGCCGGAGGCCTTCGCGAGCTCGGCGGCGATGGGCAGGCCCAGCCCGGTCCCGGGCGTGGAGCGGTCCGCGCGCCAGAAGCGCTCGAGCGCGCGGACCTTGTCCTTGTCGCTGAGCCCGGGCCCCTCGTCGCCGACGACCAGTCGGTGCATCCTCGTCCCCTTGACGATCGTGACGACGACGCGCGAGCCCTGCGGGGCCACTTCGACCGCGTTGTCGATGAGGTTGTCCAGGATCTGCTCGACCCCGCCGGGGACCGACCAGGCCGGGACGGGCCCGGCGGGCGCGACCAGGTCCAGCCGCACCTCGGTGGCGTCGGCCACAGCCGACCAGGTGTCCACACGGTCGGCGGCGAGCGCGACGAGGTCCACCGCCTGTGCCGCGGCCGACTCCTCGGCTCTCGCCAGCTGCAGGAGGTCGGCCACCAGCGCGGTCAGCCGGTTCGTCTCTTCGATGGCCGCGCCCAGGGCGTCCTCGTCCTCGGCGGTCGCCGCCGCGCTCTGCAGGTTCTCGAGCCGCAGCCGCAGCGCCGTGAGCGGCGTGCGCAGCTGGTGGGAGGCGTCGGCCACGAACTCGCGCTGCTCGGAGAGGAGCTGGTCGAGGCGTCGCGCCATCGTGTTCATCGTTTCGCCGAGGACGGCGATCTCAGGGGGCGCGGAAGGATCGGGAGCGACGGGCGCGAGGTCGCCGGTGGCGAAGCGCGCCGCCGCCGTATCGAGCGTGCGCAGGGGCCTGGTGACGGACCGCGCGATCGCCCAGCCGATGCCCGCCATGGCGACCAGCACGACCACGGCGACGCCCACGAGGGCCGTCCAGTAGCCGCGCACGAGTGCGTTCGTCCGCTGCTTGTCGAGCGTGAGCCGGACGGCGCCGTGCACCACGCCGGCCGAGGTCGCAGGCACGGCCACGTAGAGCAGGTCGGTCTTCAGGGTCCCGGAGTACCGGGTGCCGGCCGCGCGCTCGCCGCGCAAGGCCAGCTTGATCTCGGGACGGGTCGAGAAGTTGCGGCCCACCGGCCCGGCGGTGTCGATGACCGAGGTGCCCGTCTTGTCGACCACGAGGACCCTGACGCCGGTGCGCCGCGAGTAGGCCTCCGCCGGCGCGGGATTCAGGGTGTCGCCGGCCTCGAGCGCCTCTTCGTAGTAGCCGGCCAGCACCGTGGCATCGCGCTCGACGTCGTGCTCGAGACGGTTCGTCTCGCGCTGCTGGTAGAAGATCGCCAGCGGGATCTCGAGGACGAGCAGGACGACGACGGCGGCGAGCAGGTAGCCGAACAGCAGCCGGCGTGTCACGGCGTGCCGGTCGCCTCGGCGAGGCGGAAGCCCACTCCGCGCACAGTCTCGATGAGCTCCGGGGACAGCTTCTTGCGCAGCGAGGCGATGTGGACGTCCAGCGTCTTGGTGGAGCCCCACCAGTTCTGGTCCCACACGTCCTCGATGAGCTGCTTGCGGGTGAACACGGCGCCCGGGTCTCTCGCGAGGTAGACGAGCAGGTCGTGCTCCTTGGGCGTGAGCGCGACGGGGCTGCCGTCGAGGGTCACGCTGCGGGTCCGTGTGTCGATGGAGAGCTGCCCGACGACGATGCACGGGTCGGGCGGCGCCGGCTCGCTCTGCTCGCCGGTCCGTCGCAGCACGGCGCGGATGCGCGCGACGAGCTCGCGGAACCCGAACGGCTTCACCACGTAATCGTCGGCCCCGAGTTCCAGGAGGATCACGCGGTCGATCTCGTCGCCGCGGGCGGTGACGACGATGATCGGCACCTTTGAGCGTTGGCGGAGCAGGCGGCACACGTCCCTGCCGTCCATGTCGGGCAGGCCGAGGTCGAGGAGCACGAGGTCGCACTCGTCCGCCTCGAGGGCCGCCGCCCCAGTGCCGGCGAGCTCGATGTCGAATCCTTCGCGCCGCAGACCCGCGCTGAGCGGCTCGGCGATGCTCGGATCGTCTTCTATGACCAGGAGTCGCATCACCCCATGTTCACGCAAGTGAGCGCGGATGCCAACTGCGGGCCGCACGACGACCGACCGTAACTCGCCTTGGCCGAACGCTTAACCCACCTTGGCCCGTTGTTCACGGTGGGTGGTGTACCTTCGATCACAGCGATTCCGCGAGCACTGTGCTCAGGAAGGGAGCTTTGCATGAGACACCGCACCGCACTGATCACCGCCGGCTCGATCGCCGCCGTGGTCTTCGCCGGGGCCATCGCCGTCGGCGCCAACCTCGGGATCCTCACGGTCGCCGATTCGAGCCCCGTGGGCCAGCTCACGACGGCGTCGGTGTCGCAGGTGCAGCCCGTGGAGCCGGCCCGTGCGTACGCCGCGAGCAAGCCCGCCGCGCCCAAGCAGCCTGCGACCCAGGCCTACGTCATCAAGAAGGCCGGCAACGTGAAGATCTCCTACTCGAAGACCGCGGTCCGCTTCGTCCACGCCAGCGCCATGAAGCACTGGACGTGGAAGCTGGCGCAGAGCGGTGACAAGAAGCTCACGGTGACGTTCTCGCACGGCTCCGACACCTACACGTTCGTGGCCTCCATCGGCAAGCACGGCAAGCTCGTCGCGCAGGTCGATCACCCGGTCACCAAAGTACTTCCGTCCTCCGGCGGGGGCTCGTCGACCTGGGCTTCGGCCCCGGCGGCCCCGGCCCCTGCAGCCAGCGCGCATGCCGGCGGCGGCGAGGGCGGATCATCCGGACAGGGAGAAGCAGATGACTGACGATCGCCGCAACGCGCCGCGGACCTCACGGGACGACGTGGCTCCCCCGCTCGAGAAGGGGTCGCCACGGGCTACCGCTCAGCCGTCACGCAAGCGTAGCGGGGTCGCCGCCGGCAGGATCGCCGCCGCGGGCATCGGTATCGCCGCGATGGTCGGCCTGGTGGCCAACATGGAAGTCGCGAACGGCAAGACGGCGGCGAAGCCGGCCCCCGGCACCGGGCCCGCACCCACGGTCGGCGCCCAGCGCTGGGAGCAGAGTGCCTTTCTCGGCCCGGCGACGCAGCCGGGCAGGATCGCCGACGCCGGCAAGGTGCGCCCGATCGTCCTGACGCCGCACACGGTCGTGAAGACCGTCGGCGGCGGCTCGTCCGGAGGCAGCTCCGGAGGCTATTCGGGCGGCTACGCCAGCAGTTCCTACTCGGCTCCCGCCGCCGCTCCTGTGGCGACGACCAGTGGCAGCGGTCACTGAGACGAGGTTCCGCGTCATGGCGAACACCGCGCACGTGGTGCTCGTCGGCGCGGAGCCGGGCGCCGACGACTACGCGCGGCGCCGGCTCGAGGAGCTGGAGCGCCGCTGGAGCCGCTTCCGGGAGGACAGCGAGGTCTCGCGGCTGAACGGATCGCCCGAGGCGCTGCTCGTGGTCTCGGACGACACCGTCGGGCTGGTCACGACCATGCTCGAGGCGTGGCGCGTCACCGGCGGCCGGTACGACCCGACGCTGCTGGCGGCGATCGACGCCGCGGGCTACGCGGTCAGCACCGACGGGTCCGGGCGCCGGAGCGCCGGCGTGCGCGGCACGCCGCGCCGGCGCTCCCCCGCCGACATCCGCGTGCATGCTCAGGCGCCGCTCGTGTCCATCCCCGCCGGCGCCGGCATCGACCCCGGCGGCATCGGCAAAGGACTCGCCGCCGACATGGTGGTCACCGAGCTGCTCGACCGTGGGGCCGCCGGCGCCCTGATCGGCATCGGCGGCGACATCGCGGCCGCGGGCACGCCGCCGGGACCCGACGGCTGGCGCGTGGCGGTGGAGCACCCGCTCGACCGTTCCCGGACGCTGGCGATGGTCCTTCTCACTGCGGGTGGGGCGGCCACGTCGAGCACGCAGACGCGGACGTGGGTCGCGGACGGCGAGCTGCGCCATCACGTCATCGACCCGGCGACGGGTGAGTGCGCGACGACCGATCTCGCCGCGGTGACCGTGTTCGCCCGCGCCGGCTGGGAGGCCGAGGCGCACGCCACGGCCGCCCTGCTCGCGGGCTCCGCGGGCGCCCTCGCCTACCTGGACCTGCACGAGCTCGAAGGGATCGTGACGACGCTCGACGGAACGACGACCTCGACGCCGGCGCTGCACTGCGCCGACGAGACCGAATGGAGCGCAGCGTGAATCCTCAGATCTGGTGGTATCTCTCACGGTCCGCGGGCATCGTCTCGTGGGTCATGCTCACGGGCTCGGTGCTGTGGGGCATCATCCTCGCCTCGGACCTGTTCCCCAAGTGGCGCAAGAACGCCTGGCTGCTCTCGATGCATCGCTGGCTGGCCGGGCTGACGTTCTTCTTCATCGCCGGGCATCTGGTGACGCTGCTGTTCGACACCTACGCCAAGCTCCACGTCATCGACCTGCTGGTGCCGTTCTCCAGCTCCTGGCGGCCGACGGCGCTCGCCCTCGGGATCGTCGCCCTCTACCTGCTGATCGCGGTCGAGGTGACGGCGCTCGCCATGAAGAAGCTGTCGAAGAAGTGGTGGCGCGACATCCACATCATGAGCTACGTCGTCTTCTGGGGCGTCAGCATCCACGCGGCGCTGGCGGGTACCGACGCGTCCAAGCCGATCTACTCGCTGACGGCGATCGTCGCGCTCTCCGCGGTGGTCTTCGCGGCCTCGTACCGGGCGCTCTCGCACCACCTGCCCAAGCGCAAGGCGCGGCCGGGTGGACGCGGCGCGGCCTCTCGCGTCGCCGAGTAGGCCGTCAGCCGAGAAGCGCCAGCACGCCCTCCACGCCGAACCGCAGGCCCATGAGGCCGAAGACGGCCAGCAGGATGACCCGGCTGTGCTTCGTCAGCCAGGCCTTGAGCCGGACCAGTGCCTTTCGGCTCGCGGGGGAAGGCGATAGCGCAGCTCTCCGGAAGCCGCTGATCCTCACCCACCGGGGCGGTGCGGCGCCAGTCGCGTCGCCGCGCCCTGCTCCGAGGCGCCGGCCGGCGCCGCCTCCGCGAGCGCGGCGAGCGCCGCGGCGCGAAACCCCGCGAAGCGGCGGCGCGTGTAGAGCTCGTACAGGAGCGCGCCCTCGTGAGGCGGGCGCGCGTAGTCGTGGACGGGCAGCGGCCGCGACGGCTCCGCCCGCCCTCGGCCCTGCGCCCACGCGAGCGCCAGCAGGGGCAGGAGCGACGGCAGCGCCTGGCTGGCGTTGGCGCGCACGAGACGCCGGCGCAGCGCCAGGGCGCCGGGATCGAGCGTCAGGATCTCGAAGGGCTGCGCCGGGGTGCCGGCGGCTGGTCGCGGCGACTGGACGCTGAGGCCGGCCCGGCCGCGCCGGTACAGCGGGAACTCGCGCGCCTCGACATCGGGTCGCCTCACCCGCAGAAGCTGGACGGCGAGGTTCACGGCGTCGTGGTCGGGATGCCCCCCCTCGTAGGCGGGGACGTACAAGACCGGCGCCTCCGCACCTTCCGCCGGTCCCAGGAGCTCTTCGGCGGCGGCGGCGATCGCCGGCACGTGCCGGAGGGCCCGCTGGTCGCGGAAGCGCAGGTCGCGGCTGTCGCCGGGCATCAGCCGGAGCAGGCGGCCCACGCTCTCTCCCTCGAGGCAGCGTCGCGCCGCGGGGGCCAGCCCGCCGGCCGTCGCCCACAGCAGGCGCACGCGCCGGCCGGCGCGCAGCGCGCGCAGCAGGTGGCCGGCGCAGAACACCTCGTCGTCGTGGTGGGCGAGAACGAACAGCGCCGTCCCCCGGGCGGTGCCCGGGTCGCTCACAGCACGATGGTCCGGTAGGCGTCGGCGACACGCTCGAACGTGGCCGGCCAGGTCCGTCCGACGGCGAAGCGCCGTGCCGCCTCGCTCATGCGCGCGTGGAGGTCAGCGTCGTCCAGCAACTGCTCGACGGCGGCGACGAAGCCGCGGGAGTCGCCGGGCGCGACCGAGAGCGCCGTCACGTTGCGCACCATGGCGTCTTCCGTGCCCGAGCCGGCGCTGACGACGGCGGGGAGGCCCGCCGCCGCCGCCTCGAGCACCGTCTGCCCGAAGGTCTCGGCGTGCCCGGGGAAGAGGAACACGTCGGCCGACGCGAAGATCGCCGCGAGCTCGGCGCCCGTGCGCACCCCGAGGAAGGACGCCCCGGGCGCGAGCTCTCCGAGCCGTTCGCGATACGGGCCTTCACCGACGACCACCAGCTGCACGTCGTCGCGCCTCGCGCACAGGGCGGCGTAGGAGGCCGCGAGGGCGTCCAGGCCCTTCTCCGGCGAGAGCCGGCCCACCCAGAGCAGCACCCGCTTGCCGCCGCCGAGGTCCAGCCGCAGGGTCTCGTCGCGCCGCCCGGGGTGGAAGAGCTCGCAGTCGATGCCCTGGGGGAACGGCTCCAGGCGGCTCTTGAGGCGGTGGTCGACCAGGTCGACACGGGTCGCCTCCGAGGGGCAGAAGACCAGATCGCAGCGGTCGTAGAAGAACCGGACGTACACCCACAGGCTCTCCTTGAGCAGGTGATCGCCGGTGAGCGAGAACCCGAGGTTGGGCAGGTCGGTGTGGTAGGTGCCCACGAACGGCAGGTCCAGCGAGTTGGCCAGGAGCCAGGCGGCGAGTCCCACAGGCCCCGGCGTCGCGGCGTGGATGATGGTGACGTCGTTGTCCTCGCACCAGTGCAGGACCTCCAGCACGGGGAGGAGCGCCATCGGGAACCCGGGATAGACGTCGAGCGACCGCGATTCGACCGCCGGGAACACTTCGTGGCCCGGCTCGGAGCGTCGCTCCTGTCCCGCGGAGACCAGCGTGAACGGCCACTCGTGCGCGGTGGCGTGCCCCACCAGCGCGTGCAGTACCGTGGCGACCCCGTTGATCTCGTCGTAGGTGTCGGTGAACATCGCCACGCGCGGCATGGTCGCGCGGCCCGGCCGCAAGGCGAGGCCGCGCTCCGCCAGACGCTCGCGCACTGCCTGCGCGTGCCGCCGCTGCCGGGCGTGGAACCCTGCCGCGAAGAGGTAGGGAGCGAGCAGGCCCTGGGCGTCGGCGATGGCCGCGAGCCGCTTCCTGTCGGCGACCAGCTCGCCGATCGCGACGTGCTCGCCTTCGCCCAGGAGCCCGTGCATGGCTTGTCGCCAGGCGCCCTCGACCTGCGTCGCGAGCTCCTCGTGATCCACCCCTTGGACCAGGGCGTCGCCGGACAGAAGCTCGCGGGAGAGCTGACGGACGGCGACGTCGAGGGGCCCTCCGCGGTCACCACGGCGCAGGCGCTTCGCCGCCGACGAGAGCGACATCGCGCCGGCGGCGAGCCGGCGACCTCCCGGCCGCGTGAGGAGGCTCCAGGCCACCGACGTCTTGGAGAGGTGGCCGGCCGTGCGGGCCACGATGCCATCGGCGCTGGGGCCGCGGCCGAGGAACAGCGCTGCTCCGTTGTGCGCCAGCTTCGCGGTCGATCCGTGGGAGCCGCACGGGCGGCCCCTGCCGGCCATCAGCGCCGCGAGTGGCGTCCCGTCGTCCGGCCCGAGCGCGATCGCCGTGTACGTCGTCCCCACGTCGATGCACGCGTGGTCGTCGGACCCGGCGCACGCGCGGATCCTCCCGGCGGCGCGCGCGACGACGTCCTCGGCGAGCTCGTTCTCCTCGCGGCTGGAGAGGCCGTTGCGGACCTCCCAGACGTCGAACAGGCTCACGAGCGCTTCGAGCTGCTCCCCGCGCAGCCCGCCGGCCACCAGCGAGAAGGGGTGCGCGAGGGCGTGGGCGACGCCGTGCCCTCGCAGGTAGTCGACGAGCTCGTACACGTTGAACCGGAGCTCGCCGATCTCGCTGTGCTGCTGCTCGTCGATGCCCCAGACGAGCACGTGGACGTGGAGGGCCTCGGCGGGGAAGAAGGCGCTGACCTCCTCGCCGACGATGAAATCCTCCCGGTGGGCGAGCCGCAGCGCGCCCTCGATGGAATCGTGGTCCGTGAGGGTGACGTGCGTCATCCCTCTGGCCTTGGCGAGACTGTAGAGGGACGTGGGCTCCGAGTACGACTCTTTGAGCCCCAGCTCCGTCGTCATCCACATGTTGCCCGACAGAGAGAAGCGCGAGTGGCAGTGGAGGTCGATGCGTACTTCGACGGCCGGCGTGCCGGCGGCGGCGTCGTGCGGGTGATCATGTCGAGATGGGCGCAAGGGCGATGGCTCCAGACGGGGTCACCACCTTATCGTCGCCGCGAGGTCGGCGGCAACGTCGATGGCGGCGGCGGGCTCCGGCCGGCCTCCGGCTCGGCGCCGGCCGGGCCTCCGGCTTCTCCTAGATCTCCCAGTGCGCGGCGAACTCGCGCACGGCCGACTCCGTGAGCGGGTGCGCGGGGAGCCCGCGGATGACGTCGAGCGGCGCCGTGATGTCGTGGGCGCCGTCGAGGATGCTCGCCACGACCTGCGGCGCCGTCTTGAGGCTGGCGGCGAGGATGCGCGTCGGACTGTCCAGCCGTTCCAGGATCGCCGCCTGCTCCACCACGACCGCGCCGGCCGAGTGCCGCGCGGCGCGGTCGACGTACGGGATGACCCAGAGACAGCCGGCTTCGTGCGCGAGCAGCGCCTGCGCCGGCGAGTAGACGGCCGTCAGGGCGCTGTCGATGCCGTCGGCGTGCAGCGCCGTCGCCAGGGTGACCGCCTCGAGCGTCGCCGGCAGCTTGGCGACGACGCGGTCGGGCGCGAGGGCCGCCGCGGCTCGCGCCTGCTCCTCCATGGCCTCGGCGTCGCTGCTCGTCGGCTGGTAGCAGATCGGCCCCTCCGGAAACGCCTCGAGCAGGCGGGCGAGGTGCGCGAGCGGCTCCCTGGTCTCTCTCGCCATGAGCGCCGGGTTGGTCGTGATGCCGCGGACGAAGCCGAGCTTCGCGGCCGCGGCCGCGTCGTCGAGCGAAGCCGAGTCGAGCAGGATCGCCATCGTTTCACTCCAGCGGTCGGGTCTCAAAGGGCCGGTGCGGCGAGCCGCCACCGCCGCAAACCCTCGCACCTTGCGGCGGCGCCTTCAAGTGGACGCCGCCGGGGCGGTGCGAGCCGGCCGAGTCGATCGGGCGCGAGCTGCTCGGCTGACCTGGCCTCCCGCGTCGGTACGAGCGAGAGGAGTACCGACGAGGCTCGCCATGTTAAGCGGTGGCTCGCCGCGTTAAGAGTCGTCGGACCTCGGCGTGCCCATCGGTCCCGCGGGGAAGCTATCGAGGAGCATCGAGGTCGGCGCACCCTCTCGTCCCGCCGGCCAGACCGAGCCAGAGGACCGCGTGAAGCTTCGCTCCAGGATCGTCGCCGGCATCTTCATGATCGCCGTGATGGCCGCGGCCGGTGCTGCGCTCGTGGCGTGTGGTGCCGGCGGCCCGGCGGCCGCCTCCGCCACCCCTGCGTCCCAGCCCTCGGGATCGCCGGCCCCGGCTCCCCGGCAGACGCTGTCGGGCGCGACCACGCCGCAGCTGCGGCGCGCGGTCGCCGCCTACAACGCGTTCACGCGCGCCTACTACGCGTCGTCCGGCGGCCGCGCCAAGTACGGCAACACGCCGGGCTACGGGCACGGCCGTGTTCTGGCGCCAGGCGGAGCTCATCGAGATGACCGAGGACGCCTATCAGGCGACCGGCTCGCCCGCCCTCAAGCAGCAGATCGTCTCGCTCATGAACGGTGTCACCTGGCAGTACGGGCACAACTGGACGCGGCGGACCTGGAACGACGACATCATGTGGATGGTCATCGCCGCCGTCGCGCGCCTACCAGATCACCGGGGACCGCTCGTACCTGGCGATGGCGAAGAAGAACTTCGACATCGTGTACGCGCGCGCCTGGAGCTCCGACTTCGGCGGCGGCCTGTGGTGGATCACCGGCGGCTCCGGCCGCGCGCAGAAGAACGTCACCACCAACGCCACCGCCGCCATCGCCGCGGCCGAGCTGGCGCAGGCGCTGCACAGCCAGGCGTACCTCGCCAAAGCGGAGCAGCTGTACGCGTGGCTGCGCAAGACGCTCTACGACCCCGGCACCGGCGCCGTCTGGGACAGCGTCTCGCCGGCGAAGTCGGGCAGCGGGACGGTCGCGAACAAGGCGGCGCTCACGTACAACCAGGGCACGTTCATCGGCGCGGCGGGGCTGCTCTACCAGGCGACGCACGACAAGCAGTACCTGAGCGACGGGATCAAGGCGCTCACGTTCACCAGGGACGTCATGGCCCACGGCGGCGTGCTGCCGGCTGAGGCCGGCGGCAACGGCAACCTGCACGGCTTCAAGGGCATCTTCGGCCGCTGGGCGCTGTGGTTCGCGCGCCAGAACCACATCACGACGTTCGACCCCTGGTTCCGGCTGAACGCCGCCGCGGCGTGGGCGCACCGCAACCCGCAGGGCCTCATCGGCCCCGACTGGTCGCAGACCATGCCGACGTCGGCGATGGACTCGTGGGGCGCCTCGTCGGCGGTCGTCCTCCTCGAGACCCTGGCACGGCGGTGACCCGGATCTTCACCATGGCATCACCAGTCATCGACGACACGCCGGTTGCGGCGCCGGACGTCCCCCGCCGGCGGGCGAGCCTGCGGGCGGTCCCGCCCGCGGTCGAGCGGCCGCGCGGGCTGGTCGAGCGGCACCCAGCCGCGGCGTCGATCATCGCTGCCGCGGCGTCTCGTGTCCTCATCTTCGCGGTCGCGTTCGCCTCCAGTTACTGGTGGGGCTCGCGGCTCCGGCACAATCCTCTCGCGCCGACGGGCGACGCAGCCGTCGACGTGCACCCTCTCGGCTTCTTCCTCTCGGCGTGGCGACACTGGGACGCGGTGTGGTTCACGCGCATCGCCGAACACGGCTACAGCGCGCACGCCACCGCCTTCTTCCCGCTGTATCCGCTGCTGGCGCGCGTCGTCGCACTGGGCACCGGCAGAGTCGCGGAGGCGGGCGTGATCGTCTCCGTGGCGTGCTTCGCCGCGGCCATGGTCCTGCTGTATCGCCTCGTGCGTGACGACTTCGACGGCCCGACGGCGGCGTGGACGGTGATCCTTCTGTCATTCGCCTCGACGTCGTTCTTCTTCCAGGCCGCGTACAGCGAGTCGCTGTTCCTGCTGCTGACTGTCGCCAGCTTCTCGGCGGCCCGGCGCGGCCGCTGGGTGCTCGCCGGGCTGGCCGGCGGGCTCGCGGCGCTGACGCGGAGTGCGGGCGTGCTCCTCCTCGTGCCGCTTGCCTGGATGTGGTTCGAGCAGTACCGCGGCGGCGCGATCCGGCTGCCGGGCGCCAGGGCGGCGCAGCCGCTGCTGGCGCGCGGCCGCCCTCGCCTCGTCTCGTTCGCAGCCCTCGCGCTGCTCCCGGCGGGGCTCGCGCTCTACATGGCGTATCTGTACCGCCGGTTCGGCAACCCGCTCGAGTTCGTGGCCGCCGAGGGGCACTGGCACCGTAGCTTCCACCTGCCCTTCGTCGCGATCCAGGAGGGTGCGCAGGCGGCGTGGCGCAGCGTGCGGTCCATCGCGGCCGACCCGGCGGTGTACACGCGGCTTGAGCGGCTGCCGTTCCGCGATCAGTGGGTCACCATGGGCAATCTCACGGCGTTCCTCGCGCTGGTCGTCGCGCTGGTCCTGTTCGCGCTGTGCTGGCGCCGCCTGCCGGCCGGGTACACGGTGCTCGCCGCCGTGACGCTGCTGCTGCCGTTGAGCTACCCCACGCACTCGACGCCGCTGCTCAGCTTCCCGCGGTTCCTCGTCGTCGATTTCCCGGTGTTCGTCGCCCTTGGCGTCCTCGCTGTGCGGCGGCCCGTTGTGCGCTGGGCGACGCTGGCGGCGCTGACGGCCGGTCTGGTCGTGCTCACGATCGTCTACGCCAACGGGATGTGGGTGGCGTAGGCTCGGCGTGACGGGGAGCGCGCCGCCCCGGCAGTCCCTGCGCTATGGCGCGACCAGGCGGCGCACCCAGACGGCGAACGCCGCCATCTGCGCCGCCACCACCTCGCGCGCCTTCTCGTCGATCAGGCCTCCGTCATCGAACGCCTCCCGGGCGAACGTGATCATGACCTCGGGCTTGAGCAGCGCGTGCGCTTCCAGGGACTCGAGCGTGGCCCGCAGGCCGTGCTGCATGCGCACCGTGCCGAGGCGGCCGGTGGACGCGCCCATGATCGCCACCGGCTTGCCCTTGAACGGCTGGTCCGGCGCCCGCGAGGCCCAGTCGATGGCGTTCTGCAACACGCCCGGGACGGCGTGGTTGTACTCGGGAGAGACGATGAGCAGGCCGTCCGCGACGGCGATTGCGGCGCGCAGCTCCCGTGCCGGCTCGGGGTAGTCCTGCTCCAGCCGCAGGTCGTCGTCGTAGAGCGGCAGGGAGCGGAGGTCGGCCTCCGCGAAGACCATGCCCGCCGGCGCCAGCGAGACGGCGGCGTCGTAGAGCATGCGGTTGTAGGAGCCGCGGCGGAGGCTGCCCACCAGGGCGAGGATGTGCAGGGTGTCGTCGGCCTGGCTGGTCATCTCACGGCCCTTTCTCGTGGGTGGGTGGCCGGCACGCGGCGGACGGGGCCGCGGCGGCGAGCAGCCGCCGCACGGCGGCGGCGGACTCCGCCGCCAGCGCCGCTTCCGCGAGGCGGCCGGCGGCGCGCGTGTCGGTGGCCCGCACAGCCTGTTTGGCCGCCGGGATCAGGGCGTGACTCATCGAGAGCTCGCGCACTCCGAGCCCGACGAGCAGCGGTACGGCGAGTCGGTCGCCGGCGACCTCGCCGCAGACGGCGACCGGGCGGCCGGCGGCCGCGGCTGCGGCGGCCGCGCGCTCGATCAACCGCAGCACGGCGGGGTGCAGCGGGTCCGCGAGCGCGGCGACGTCGCTGTTGCCGCGCTCGGCGGCCATCGCGTACTGGGTGAGGTCGTTGGTCCCGATCGAGAAGAACTCCACGAGCGGAGCGAGGTGCTCCGCGACCAGCGCGGCCGACGGCACCTCCAGCATGATCCCGAGCTCGAGGCGCGCGGGGACGGCTGCGCCGCGCGCCTCGAGGGACGCGCGCGCCTCCGCCAGGAGCTCGCGCGCGCGCCGCACTTCGTCCACCGTGCTCACCATCGGGAGCATGACCCGCAGCGGTCGCGTGGCGGCGACCCTGAGGAGCGCGCGGAACTGGCAGCGCAACTGGTCTGGATGCAGCAGCCCGAGGCGCAGGCCGCGCACGCCGAGGAACGGGTTCGCCTCCGCCGCCAGCGGAAGGTAGGGAAGTGGCTTGTCGGCGCCGGCGTCGAGCGTGCGGATCGTGAGCGGGCGGCCGCCGAGGGCGGCGGCGACGGCCTCGTAGGCCGCCGCCTGCTCGTCTTCGTCCGGCATGGCGGCGGCGCCGAGGAACAGGAACTCCGTGCGCAGCAGCCCGACGCCGTCCGCGCCGGCGGCGATGGCCTCCGGCACGTCCCGCGGCCCGGCGATGTTGGCCTCCACATTCACGGTCACGCCGTCGAGGGTGACGGCGGGAGCGGTGGCGGCAGCGCGTGCGGCGGCGGCATCGCGCGCGAGCGCGCCCCGTCGCCGCTCGATCGCGGCCAGCGTCTCCGCCGCCGGCGCGACCGTCACGGTCCCGGCGTCGCCGTCGAGCGCCAACTGCGTGCCGTCGGGGACGGCGAGCAGGCTCGCGCCCGCGCCGACGACGGCCGGCAGGCCGAGCGCGCGGGCGAGGATCACCGCGTGTGACGTCGGCCCGCCGAACGCGCAGGCGATGCCGGCGACGGCGGCAGGATCGAGGCCGGCGACGTCGGCCGGCGTGAGGTCCCCGGCGATGCCGATGCCGGGTGGTGCGCCGGCGTGCGCTGCCGGGGCGGCCGCGAGCGCCGCGCCGGTCAGGTGGGCGAGCACCTGGTCGCCCACGGCGCGCAGGTCGGCGGCGCGGGCGCGCTGGTACGCGTCCTCCAGCTTGTCCCAGCCGGCCGCCGCGGCGTCTATCGCGTCCGCCCAGGCGCGCGCGGCCGGTTCATGGCAGGAGAAGACGCCGTCGTGCGCCGGCCCGAGGAGGGCCTCGTCCTCGAGGAAGAGCAGGTGGGCGTCGAAGATGGCCGCGTCCGCGGCGCCTGCGCGGCCGGCGATCGACGTCTGCGCCTCGCGGATGTCGGCGGCGGTCGCGGACAGGGCCCGCTCGAGTGCCGCCCACTCGTCTGCGGGGTCGGCCGCCGGGCCCGTCGGCAGCGCCTGAGCGGCGTGGCGCAGGAGCCGCGCCGGTCCCGCGGCCACCCCCGGCGCGGCGGGCAGTCCGGTGAGCACCGCGCCCGCCGGCGGGGCGGGCTCGGGGGCGCTCGCGGCCTGCTCGGACGCAAGCAGTCCTGTGGCCGGCGCAGCCTGCCCTGGGGCTTCGCCGAGCTCGCCGAACCCTTCGTCGGCGAGGCGGCGGACGGCGTCCAGCGCCTCCGCCGCCTGCGGTCCTGACGCCGTCAGCGCGAGCTCGTCGCCCTGCCGGGCGCCGAGGGTCGCGACGCCGTTGAGGCTGCGCGCGCTCACCGGCCCGCGGCCGTTGGTCACGTCGGCGACCTCGACCTCGGGCGTCGAAGCCGGCGGCGGTGCGCACCAGCAGCGCCGCCGGCCGGGCGTGGAGGCCCAGAGGGTTGAGCACCGTGACGGTGAGCGTCTGGCTGGGTTCGCTCGGCCCGCCCGCCGCGCCCGCGGCCTGTTTGCCGGCCGCGCCCGCTGCGACCGCCGCGCCCGTCGGGAGCGCTCCGCCCATACTTCCCTCGCCGAGGTGCGACGCTTTGGCGGCCAGGCCCCCGCGGGCCGCCGCGGCGACGGCGTCGAGCGGCTCGCCCAGCCCGGCGGCGACTCCCGCGGCGACCGCGCCCTCGACCAGCGGCGCGGCCGTGAGCAGCACCCTCGGGCGCCGCTCCTCGCCCAGCAGGTCGAGGGCCAGCTCGGCGGAGAGGACGGCGCTGCCCAGGTCCATCAGGACCAGGACGCCGTCCTCGGACCACACCTCCTCGATCGCTCCCAGCACCTTGACGGCGTCGGTGCCCAGGGCGCCGCCGGGCTCGTCCAGCCCGCCGGCGGCGACGATCCGCACCTCCGGCCCGGCCATCTGGCCGGCGAGCTCCACGACGCCCTCTGCGAGCCTGGCGCTGTGGCTGACGACGACGAGTCCGACCACGGCCGCGTCAGCTGTCCTCGCCGGCCGCGCGGCCGGATGCGGCATCCGCGGACGCCGCGCCACCGAACGTCTCCGCGGCGGTCTCCAGCAGCAGCCACGACGAGGTCGCGCCCGGATCCTGGTGCCCGGCGCTGCGCTCGCCCAGGTAGCTGGCGCGGCCTTTGCGCGCGACCAGCGGCGTCGTCCGCCGCATGCCCTCGGCCGCGGCGTCCGCCGCGGCCCGGCAGGCCGCGGGCAGGGACGCGCCCGTGCCGGCGGCAGCCCGGAGCGCCTCGGCCGCCGGCAGGAGCGCGTCGACCATCGTCTTGTCGCCTGCCTCCGCCTTGCCGCGCATCTGCACTCCCGCGACCCCTGCGCTGACGACGCCGGCCCACTCGGCCGCGGTCAGCGTCGTCCGCTGCGCAGCCGCCTTGCCCATCTCCAGGAACAGCGTGCCGTAGAGCGGCCCGGCCGCGCCGCCGACCGTGGAGACCAGCGTCATCCCGGCGCTCTTGAGCAGGGGCCCGAGCGGTCTGTCGCCGGACGGCCCTGTCTCTGCGGAGCCGGCTGCGGCGGGTCCGACCTCACCCGCGGCCGACAGCTTGGCCGCCACCGCCTGCATCCCGCGGTCCATGTTGACTCCGTGGTCGGCGTCGCCGATGGCCGCGTCGAGGTCGGTCAGCTCGTCGCGACGCACCGCGACCTCCGCGGCGAACGCGCGCAGCCAGATGGTGACGCCCGCCGCGTCGACGACGTCGGCCTGGGCGCTCACGCGCCCCACCTCAGGCCGGGGGTGTCCACCGGCGCGTCCCACAGCCGCACCAGCTCGTCGTCGAGCCGCAGCAGGGTGATCGAGCACCCGGCCATGTCCAGCGCGGTCATGTAGGAGCCGACGAGGTTGCGCGCGATCTCGATCCCGCGCTCCCCGAGGAACCGGTGCAGCTCGTTGTAGACGACGTACAGCTCCATGAGCGGCGTGCCGCCCATGCCGTTGACGAAGGCGAGCACCCGGTCGCCGCTCGTGAACGGCAGGTCCTCGACGACGGCGCCGGCGAGCATCTCGACGACCTCCCGCGCGGTGGCCAGCGGGCGGCGCTCCCGCCCCGGCTCGCCGTGGATGCCCACGCCGACCTCCATCTCGTCCTCGCCGAGGTCGAACGTCGGCTTGCCGGCCATGGGCGTGGTGCACGACGTGAGCGCCACGCCCATGCTGCGGCTGCGCTCGTTGACCGTGCGGCAGAGGCCGGCCACCTCTGCGAGCGGCCGGCCCTCCTCCGCGGCCGCGCCGCAGATCTTCTCGGCGAGCACGGTGGCGCCGACGCCGCGGCGCCCGGCCGTGTAGAGGCTGTCCTTGACGGCGACGTCGTCGTCGATGACGACCTGCTCCACGGTGAGTCCCTCGTCGCGCGCGAGGTCGGCGGCCATCTCGAAGTTCATGACGTCGCCGGTGTAGTTCTTGACGATGTGGAGGGCGCCGGCGCCGCCGTCGACGGCCTGCGTCGCGGCGAGCATCTGGTCCGGCGTCGGGGAGGTGAAGACCTCGCCCGGGCAGGCGGCGTCGAGCATGCCCGGGCCGACGAACCCGCCGTGCATCGGTTCGTGTCCCGAGCCGCCGCCGGAGACGATCGCCACCTTGCCGGCGACGGGCGCGTCGGCGCGCGCGATCCAGTGCGGGTCCGTGTGGACGACGAGACGGCCGGCGTGCGCCAGGGCGATGCCGGCGAGTTCCTCCCTGACGACGTCTTCCGGCCGGTTGATGAGCTTCTTCATCGTTCCTCCTCCAGCTGCGGCCGCCGGGTCCGGCCGGCGGCGTCACGGTCACGCGACCATCGTTCGTCGCACGGCGGCCGCCGTCAAGGGTGACCACCGCCCGGCGCGGCGGGCTCACGGGCATCGTACTGGCGTCCGCGTGCGGGTGGCATAGACTCCGTCCGTAGCGCCACGCGAGGAGAGGCGCAAAGACGCCGACTGGAGGTGCCGTCCATGCCCCGCACCGCGAAGCCCTACCGACTGGTCCCCGCCGAGGTGCCGCCGCAGGCCGGGAGGCGCGCCGGGATCTACGCCGAGATCGTCGCCGACTTCGTCGCGTCAGGTGTCGAGTCGGCGCTCGTCGAGCTGCCGGGACGCAAGGCGAACTCGCTCAACGTCGGTCTGCGGAAGGCCGCCTCCACCTCTGGTGCGGCCGTCAAGGTCATCGTGCGCGGCGGACAGGTCTACCTGAAGAAGCTCTGAGGCAGGCGCGCCGCCGGCCGGCGCCGGAGTCCCGTCCGGAGCTCCGGCGCCTCGCCAGGCGATCCGAGACGCGCGACGGGCGACCCGCCACCGCTCCACAGAGAGCGGCGGGCCGCCCGCCCTGCGCCGACGGCGCCCGCCGCCGTCAGCGCACGGTCAGCCGGTTGGACGCGATCTTGCTCTGCGCGTTGCCGGCCGCGTCGGTCGCGTACACGAAGAACCTGTACTTGCCCTTGGCCAGCTTGCAGCGGAACTTGGCCGTCGACGTGACGCCGGTCTTGACCTTGGCGACCTTGATGCGTCTTCACCGTGCGGCCGCGCGCGTTCTTGACCACGATCTTCGCCGCGGCGGTGCCCGGCGCACGGCGCCGGTGTCCGGCGACCACGAAGCGCAGCTTGGCGGTGCGGCAGCGGGTCGACCGCTCGCCGCGTAGGGAGCCCGCGTCGTCGGCTTGCGCGTGTCGATGCGGATGACGGCCGGGATCGTGCGGGTCCCGCGTTGCCGGCCGCGTCGGTCGACCAGTACGTCACCGTGTGCACGCCGTCCCAGCTGTGGTCTGCCGGCGCCGGCATCTCGCGCGAGAGGCCTTCGGCGGCGGTCCCGCCGTCCAGCGCGCTGAAGGTGGCCGCGATGCCGGAGGCGTCGTCGTTCGCCAGGAACGCCAGCGTCACGCCGTGGTTGACCCAGCCCTGCGGCGCGCTCACCTGCGTCGTGGTCACCGGCGCGACGCGTGTCGATGTTGACGTAGCCGGTCTGCGTGCAGGCTCTCGGTGCCGCCGAGCTTGGCCCAGAAGACGACGGTGTGGTGGCCCGCGCCGGAGACCTCGAACGTCGCGGGGCTGGCGACCTCCTGCTGCGTCCTGTCGTCGAGCTTGTAGACGATGGTCGGGGTGCCGGAGACGGCGTGAGAGGTGATCGTGACGGTGACGGCTCCGTTGTGCCAGTGCGAATCGAGGTCCGGGGCGAGGCCCGGCGGACTGGGCGTAGGGGTCTGAGATGTTGACCCAGCCGGTGCGGACGGCCTCGACGTTGCCGTTCTTGTCCACCGACCAGTAGGTCACCGGGTGCTGGTTCCCGGTCCCGGACACGGTGAAGGCCTTCGTGTACGTCTGCTCAGCGCCGCCGTCCACGGTGTAGTGGATGCTGGCGACGCCGCTGCCGGGGCCGTCGTCGGCGGCGAGGGAGACCGTCACCGCGTTCGTCGTCCAGCCCGAGAGCTGGTCGGCGGCGAGGTTGGTCGCGGTGGTGACGGCGGGCGTCGCGTCGACGCGGACGGTGCAGGCGCCGGTGGCGCTGGCGTTGCCGGCGGCGTCCACCGACCGGATGTCGAACACGTGCGGGCCCTGGCCGCTGCTGGTGGCCACGATGAAGCTGTCGCCGGCCGCGGTGTTCCAGTCGGTCGTCCCGGCGACGCGGTACTGCGTCGCCGCCACGCCGCTCCCGCCGCTGTCGGCGGCGTTCAGGTGCACGGTGACGTCGGTCGCGTGCCACGCCGCGTCCGCGTCGCTGCCGACGGTCGGCGGCGTCGTGTCGATGTTCACGTAGCCGGTCTTGGCGGCTTCGGCGTTCGCGGCCCCGTCGACCGACCAGTAGGTGACGGTGTGGTGGCCCTGCCCGGACACGGAGAACGGGCCGGAGTAGGTCGTCTTCGCTCCGCCGTCGACCGTGTAGAAGGTGGCCGCCACGCCGGCGGTGCCGGCGTCCGTGGCGCTGAGGGTCACGGTCGCGGCGGCGTTGGTCCAGCCGCTGTGGTCGTCGGCCTGGAGGCCGGCCGCGGTGGTCGTCGGCGCGCTCGTGTCGGGACGGTAGGCGAGGATCGTGCCGCCTGCTCCGACGAGCCAGCCGCGGGTCCCGCGCCACGCGATGCCGTAGAGAGTCTGGGTGGTGCCGGTGGCCTCGGTCGCCCACGACGTGCCGCCGTTGACGGTCACGCGGACGGTCCCGGACGAGCCGGCGACCCTGACGCGGTTCGCGTCGATCACGCTGACCGCGCGCAGGGTCTGGCTCGTGCCCGGAGGCCTGAGAGGCCCAGGAGCTGCCGTTGATGGTCTTGCGGATCAGGCCGCCGTTGCCGGCGATCCAGGCGGTGGAGGCGCCGCTGCAGCCGATCGCGTTCAGCGTGGTCTTCGTGCCGGCGGACTGGCCGGCCCACGTGGCGCCGCCGTTCGTCGAGCGCCTCACGGCGCCCTTGTTGCCGACCACCCAGAGGGTGGAGGCATCGGCGCAGGCGACGCCGTAGAAGCGCCTCCCTCGAGCCCGGACGGCTGGGCCGTCCAGGTCGCGCCGGCGTCGGTGGTGCGCAGCACCGTGCCGCGGCCGCCCACCGCCCAGCCGGTCGTGGCGCTCGCGAAGGCCACCGCGTACAGCGGCTGCGTCGTGTTCGGACGTCTGGGCGGTCCAGGTGGCGCCGCCGTTGGTGGTGCGCAGGATCGTGCCGCCGCTGCCGACGGCCCAGCCGGCGGCGGCGTCGGTGAAGGCGACGGCGTTGAGCGACTGGGTCGTCTTGGACGTCTGGGCCTTCCAGGTCGTCGCCGCCGTCCGTGGTGTGGAGGATGGTGCCGCCGCCGCCCACGGCCCAGCCGGCGTTCTCGTCGGCGAACCAGACGCCGTACAGCGACTGCGTCGTCCCCGATGTCTGAGGCGACCACGGCGCGTAGGCCGCGTGCGCCGCGGGAGGCAGCGCCAGCGTCACGAGCGCGAGGAGCAGCGCGACGAGCGCTCCTGCGCCGAAGGCCATCCTGTGAGTGCTCTTCTCCACGTCCCGTCCCTCCATCCAGTGAGCGCCAGCCCACTCTCGCCAGATCGCCTGCGCCTCTCAGCGCGGCGTCATCGCCTTGTCTGTACAAGATGGTCGGTCATGGGTGCCCGTGTAGCGATGGGACGTGCGTCTAGCGCGACCAGGTACGTTTGCCTAGACGGACTGGGGCAGCGGCCGGAGATCCGGGGCGCGCCGGTCGAGCCGCGCGCCGGGTACACTCGGTCCATGACCGCCACGTCTTCCGCGCCCGGCCCCGGCCTCCTGCGCCGCACGTTCCGCTCCCTGCGCGTCTACAACTACCGGCTCTACTTCTTCAGCCAGGTCGTCTCCATGAGCGGCACCTGGATGCAGTCCGTCGCGCAGAACTGGCTGGTCCTGAGCCTCACGAGCAGCGCCCTGGACCTCGGGATCACGGTCGGGCTGCAGTTCGGACCGATCCTGTTCTTCGGCGCCTGGGGCGGCACGCTGGCCGACCGGGTCGACAAGCGCAAGCTCCTGATCTTCACGCAGGTGGCCGCCGCCGTCCTGGCGGCCGTGCTCGGCGTCCTCGCCGCCACCGGCGTCGTCACCGTGTGGATGATCTGGGTGCTCGCGGGGCTCACCGGGACGGCGACCGCGCTGGGCATCCCCGCCCTGCAGAGCTTCCTCTACGAGATGGTCGGGCCCGACGACCTCGCCAACGCCGTCGGCCTCAACTCCGTCGTGATCAACACGTCGCGCATCATCGGTCCCGCGATCGGCGCGGTGCTCATCGTGAGCTTCGGCGTGGCGCCGTGCTTCTTCTTCAACGCCGCGTCGTTCCTCGCGGTGATCGGCGCCCTGCTGCTCATGCGCGCCGGCGAGCTGCATCGCGGCAAACCGGTCGCGCGCGAGCCCGGGCAGGTGCGCGCCGGCCTCAAGTACGCCTGGCGCACGCCGGAGCTGCGTATCCCGCTGATCATGCTCGCCGTCATCAGCACGCTGGCCTACAACTACTCGGTGGTGCTGCCGCTGCTGACCAAGAGCGTGTTCGGCCGCGGCGGCGGCTCCTACGGGACCCTGTCCTCGGCCATGGGCGTCGGGGCGCTCGTCGGCGCCCTGCTCATGGCGAGCAGGGCGCGACCCTCCCGCCGCCTGCTGGTCGGCGCGGCCTTCGCCTTCGGCGCGGCCACCATCGCGCTGGCGCTCGCCCCCGGCTACTACGCCGGGCTCGCGCTCATGGTCCTCATCGGCGGGACCGGCGTGCTGTTCATCAGCACGACCAACGCCCTGCTGCAGCTGAACGCGGCGGACGCCATGCGCGGCCGCGTGATGGCTCTCTGGTCGATCGTCTTCCTGGGCAGCACGCCCATCGGCGGGCCCATCACCGGCCTGCTGGTGCGCGGCCTCAGCGTGCGCTGGGCCATCGGCATCGGCGGCCTGGCCGTGCTGGCCACCGCCACGGGGGCCCTGCTGGCGCTCCGGCACCGGAGGCTCGTCGAGGACGGCAGCTGCGAGGCGCCGGTCTGCCTGCCGGACGGCCCGGCGCCGGGTGACGCTCTCGGAGAAGCGGTCGAGGTCGGCGCCCACGCCGCGGGCGCTTCGCGCGGCGCCTGACGCGGCGCGCCGCGGCCCGGCGGCCCGGCCCGGTCCCTCAAGTCGGCTGCCGCGTTGCCGATGTAGGTTACGGGGCCGCGCGACCGGCGTGGCCCCGCCGTGAGGCGACCAGCGAAAGGAGGACGGTGCTTCTTCAGGGGAACCTGCAGGAGTTCAGTCTGCCCAACATCTTCCAGCTCGTGAAGATGAGCGCCAAGAGCGGCTCGCTGACCATCCGCCGTGACGGCGAGTCGGGCAAGATCTTCTTCCGTAACGGGATGATCTCGTACGCCTACTCTTCTCCGCAGCTGCTGCCTCTCGGCGAGCGGCTCGTCAAGGCCGGAGCGATCAGCACCGCGCAGCTCAAGCAGGCGCTCGCCGCGCAGAAGAAGGCGCCGGAAGGCGCGCGGCTGGGCGGCATCCTCCTCAAGCAGGGAAGCCTCGACCGCGGCACCCTCGAGCAGGCGGTGCGCGAGCAGATCCAGGACACCGCCTTCAACTTCTTCAGCTGGAACGACGGCGAGTTCGAGTTCGGCGCCGACGACAGCCCGCCCGAGGAGGACATCCTCGTCGAGATGAACGTCGAGACGGTCATCATGGAGGGCTGCCGCCGCATCGACGAGTGGGCGCTCATCTTCGAGCAGCTCGGCTCGCTGGAGCGCGTCCCGCACCTCGCCTACGGCGACCACGTCGACGACGAGGGCAGGCTCACGCTGACGGCGGAGGAGTGGCGCGTCGTGGTCCACATCGACGGGCGCGCCGACATCAACACGATCCTGCGCGACTGCGGCCTGGACCGGTTCCACGGCGCCAAGGTCATCTACAGCCTGTTCTCGAGCGGCCTCATCACCGTGACCGAGCCGGTGATCGAGAGCATCGGCAAGGGCCCGAGCGTCGCCGTGCGCGGGCCCATCGACATCTACAACGAGGTGTTCCTCAACACGCTGACCGACTCCAACGTCGTCAAGCAGCTGCGCGTGGAGCTGATCGACGAGAAGGAGGTCGAGATACCGGTCGTGGCCGGTCAGCTCCTGGCCAACGGCAACGGCAACGGCAGCGGCGGGGAAGCGGCCGAAGGCGCGGCGCCGGCCGAGGACATCCTCGTCTTCACGGCCGCGTCCACCTGTCCCGAGAAGGCCTGGCGGCGGCTCGCCGGCGAGAGCTCGGCCTGGGTCCTGCTGGCCAACGCCAACGACGTGGACAGCCTGCGCTCCACGCAGGCGGACCTCGAGTTCATGAAGGCGCTCGGCAAGGTCCCCTTCGTGGTGGCCACCTACATGTCCATGGCCGGCGAGGAGATGACGGGCAAGCAGATCACCAAGGCGCTCGGCCTCGACGCCAGGACGCCGGTGATGCCCTGCCATCTGCGCGACCGCGAGTCGGTCGCGAGCGTGGTCAGGGCGGCGCTGGAGCTGGCGGCGGCGAGCCGCGGCGCCTGAGGCGCCGGCCGCGCCGCCCCGCCGGACCGGCAGCCCCTCGGGGCGCCGCCTCGCGCGACCACGCCCTGCCCAACGCCGGTCCGCGCTTGTCTTCGCCGCGCCCCGGCGCGAAGATTGACGGCCGTAGGCGGGCCGCGCCCGGGCCCGCGCGAAGAAAGGACACCACCGCATGTACTACCCCAGCTACCGCATGAGGCGCCTCCGCCGCACTCCCGCCATCCGGGACCTCGTGCGCGAGACGAGACTCCAGCTCGACGACCTCGTCTACCCGCTGTTCGTCATCGCCGGCGAGAACATCAAGAACCCCATCTCGTCGATGCCGGGCTGCTACCAGCTCTCCATCGGCAACGTGCTCCCCGAGGTGCGCGAGATCGTCCAGCTCGGCATCAAGGCGATCCTGCTGTTCGGGATCCCCGCCCACAAGGACGCGGCCGCCACCGGCGCCTACGACCACGAGGGCATCGTGCAGATGGCCATCCGCGCCATCAAGGACGAGTTCCCGGAGCTCGTGATCATCACCGACGTGTGCCTCTGCGAGTACACCGACCACGGCCACTGCGGCGTGGTCCAGGAGGGCGAGGTGCTCAACGACGTCACCCTCGAGCTGCTCTCGAAGATGGCCGTCACCCACGCCGAGAGCGGCGCCGACATCGTCGCCCCGAGCGACATGATGGACGGCCGCGTCGCCGCCATCCGCAACGCGCTCGACGACGACGGCTTCACCGACACGATCCTCCTGTCGTACTCGAGCAAGTTCGCCTCGGCGTTCTACGGCCCGTTCCGCGAGGCCGCCGAATCCGCTCCGGCGTTCGGCGACCGCAAGACCTACCAGATGGACCCGGCCAACGGGGAAGAGGCCGTGCGCGAGGCGCTGCTCGACATCGAGGAGGGCGCCGACATGATCATGGTGAAGCCGGCGATCCCGTTCCTCGACGTCATCCACGCCGTCAAGCAGGAGACCAAGTTCCCGCTCGCCGCCTACAACGTGAGCGGCGAGTACGCGATGATCAAGGCCGCGGCGGCCAACGGCTGGCTCGACGAGCAGCGCGCCGTGCTCGAGGCCATCACCGGCATCAAGCGCGCCGGCGCCGACCTCATCATCACCTATCACGCGAAGGACCTCGCCACCTGGCTCGGCTGAGCCCGGCCCAACGGCGCCCGCAGTGGCCCGTGGACGGCCGCCCGATGTAGGGTGGCACTCCGCCTCGCGGCCGGGGCGGCTGCAGGAGAGGGTCGGGCGGCGCACCCATCTGCGCGTTGCGCCGCCCGCCCGTCTCTGGCACACTGGACTCGGTTTGCACCATCCTCACGCTGAAAACCCTCACGGCACGACCACGCGGCCCGGCGACGCCGGGGACGGCGTCGCGCCGCCGCGCGTCATCGCCTGGGAAGTCACGCGCAGCTGCAACCTGGCCTGCGTCCACTGCCGGGCCTCTGCGGTCCACGGTCCGTATGAGGGCGAGCTGAGCACCGCCGAGGCGTTCACGCTGGTCGACCAGATCGCCTCGTTCGCCAACCCGATCCTGATCCTCACCGGCGGCGACCCGCTCATGCGCGCCGACATCTTCGACATCGCCGAGTACGCCATCGGCAAGGGTCTGCGCACGGTGATGTCGCCGAACGGCACGCTCGTCACCCCCGAGGTGGCGCAGCGGATGCACGATGTCGGCATCGCTCGCGTCAGCATCTCCATCGACTTCCCGACCGCCGCCGAGCACGACGAGTTCCGCGGCGTCCCCGGCGCCTTCGACGGCGCCGTCCGCGGCATCCAGAACTGCCTCGCCGCCGGGGTCGAGGTGCAGATCAACTCGACGATCACCAAGCTCAACGCCCACTACCTGCCGGCGCTCCTGCAGCTCGCCGACGACCTCGGCGCCGTCTCGTTCCACCCGTTCATGCTCGTCCCCACGGGCCGCGGCAAGGAGCTGGAGGAGCAGGAACTGCCGCCGGACGAGTACGAGAAGGCGCTCGAGTGGATGTACGACGCGCAGCAGGAGAGCGACCTGTTCATGAAGCCCACGGACGTGCCGCACTACTGGCGCGTCATGCGGCAGCGCGCCAAGGCGCAGGGCCGCAAGCTCGAGGTGCACCCGCACAGCCACGGCGGCATGAACACGCTCAGCCGTGGCTGCCTCGCCGGCATCGGCTTCTGCTTCATCAGCCACATCGGCGAGGTGCAGGGCTGCGGCTACTTCGACAAGGTCGCCGGCGACGTGCGCAAGCAGACGTTCCCCGAGGTGTGGCGCGACTCGCCGCTCTTCAACGAGCTCCGCGACTTCGACGGCCTCAAGGGCAAGTGCGGCGCCTGCGAGTTCAAGAAGGTCTGCGGCGGCTGCCGCGCGCGGGCCTACGAGGCGACCGGCGACTACATGGCCGAGGAGCCCTACTGCGCCTACGTGCCCAAGGGCTGGTGCATCCCAGCCGCGGGCGTCTGACGCTTCGCGACCCAGCTGACGTCCGGTCCGATGCTCTCGCGGTAGATGTGCGTTCGCCTGCGTAGCTCGACCGTCACCCTCGGTCGAAGACTGTAGACTTTCTCGCGGCGCACACGTCGCTCGGCCAGCCCTTGCGGACGCCGCCGGCCTTCGTCGAGATCGAGACGCCATGCCTCAGGCTGTCGCCCTCGACGCCTGAGCGACGGATGTAAGCCCGCCCGGTCGTCGAGAGCGATCGCCGGAGCCGACGGCAGTTTCGCTCGCGACACGCTGAGGCTGACGCGTGCGGTGACGCTCAGCTGATCTCCCGGTGCCGGATCGTTCGCACGGCCACGTCGCCGCGAGCAGCGCCGTGCCTAGGCCGCGACGCCGCCACGGCGGGGACCACCCCGATGCCCAGGTCGGGCACGTCCTCGGCCGATGAACCCGTAGCCGGGGTGCTCGGCGGTCGAAGCGGCCGGAGCCAGCAGGCCCCTGCGGGGTCGCCGTGCGACCTCCGCGACGACCCCGTCGTCGCCGGATCGGCCCCAGCCCTCGACGTAGTGCAGCGATCTGCGGGATCGCCAGGAGCTCGTCGATCGGAGGACGGGGGGCGTCGAGCCGGCGAGCGCTCACCAGCTCGCTGCCTCGCCAGCATCGCCGTGATGAACGGCTCGTCCGTGCTCGCGTCGCCGCCGCAGGCTCACCATGGTCGACGTCTCCCGAGCAGGCTCAGCTCGAAGTGCTTCTCGAGGAGCACCGACGCTTCGGTGAGGCCCGCGTCGGCGTAGAGCTTCTGCGCCGTCTCGTTCTCGGCGCCGGTGCTCACGGACGCCTCGGCGCAGCCGGCCTCCTCGAACACGCGCAGCGCCGTCTCCACGAGCCGGCGTCCGATGCCTTCGCCGCGCCGGGCGGCGGTCACGACCAGCAGTTCGATGAGGCCGGAGTCGGCGGTGTGGAAGAGGCCGGGCACGATCGCGTAGCTCAGCAGCCCGACGGCGTCGCCGCCGTCCTCGGCGAGCAGGGCGCCGCTGACCGGCGAGGCGAGGAAGTGGCGCACGTAGTGCTCGTCGACGGCGGAGGCGTCGCCCTCTCCCTCGGCCATCTCCCTGACGAGGCGGACGATCGCCGCCTCGTCGCCGGGGCCGGCGTGGCGGATGGCTACTGGCATGGCGGGCTCCTCGGGCCGGGGCTCTTCTCGACCTGCCGTTCGGCGCGCCCCGCGCCATGCCTGCTTTCCCCGGAGTTCCGGGTAGGTTGTGTACCGAGGCACATGGCGCGCGGCGGCGCGTAGTATAGTGCCACCTTTGCAGTCGCTCCAACACTCGCAGGGAGGACCCGAGTGAACACCGAGACGTCCGCGCGCCTCTTCGAGGAGGCGCTCCACTACATCCCCGGCGGCGTGAACTCGCCCGTCCGGGCGATGAAGGGTGTCGGCATGCCGCACCCGTTGTTCATCTCGCGCGCGGAGCGCTCCCACATCTGGGACGCCGACGGCAACGAGTTCGTCGACTTCGTCTCGTCGTGGGGCCCCATGATCCTCGGCTGGGGACACCCCAACGTCGTGGGCCGGATCAAGGAGCAGGTCGACCTCGGCACGAGCTACGGCGCGCCCACCGAGCTCGAGGTCGAGCTGGCGCGCCTCGTCTGCGAGGCCGTCCCGTCGGTCGAGCTCGTGCGCATGGTCAACTCGGGCACCGAGGCGACGATGAGCGCCGTGCGCGTCGCCCGCGGGTTCACCGGCCGCGAGAAGATCGTCAAGTTCATCGGCTGCTACCACGGCCACTCGGACGGCTTCCTGGCCGCCGCCGGCAGCGGCGTGCTCACGCTCGCGCTGCCCGACAGTCCCGGCGTGACCAAGGGCACCACGGCGGACACGCTGCTGGTCGAGTACAACGACGTCGCCTCGCTCACCGAGCTGTTCGATGAGCGCGGCGAGGAGATCGCCGCGCTCATCGTCGAGCCGGTGGCCGGCAACATGGGCGTCGTCCCGCCGCAGCCGGGCTTCCTCGAGGCCTGCCGCGAGCTGTGCACGAAGCACGGCGCCGTACTCATCTTCGACGAGGTCATCACCGGCTTCCGCGTCGCCTGGGGCGGCGCCCAGGAGCGCTTCGGCGTCATGCCCGACCTCACGACGCTCGGCAAGATCATCGGCGGCGGCCTCCCCGTCGGCGCGTTCGGCGGCCGCCGCGACATCATGGAGACGGTGGCGCCGCTCGGCTCGACCTACCAGGCCGGTACGCTCTCCGGGAACCCGCTCGCGATGGCCGCGGGCGCGGCCACCCTGCGGGTCCTCTCCGAGCCCGACACGTACGAGCGTCTCGAGGCCAGCGGCGCCCGCGTCGAGGAGAGCCTGCGCGCGGCAGCCGCCGCGGCCGGCCGCGCGGTCACCATCAACCGGGTCGGACCCATGCTCACGATGTTCTTCTGCGAGGGTCCGGTGCACAGCTTCGCCGACGCCAAGGCGGCCGACACCGCCGCCTACGCCGCGTACTGGCGGCACATGCTCGAGGCCGGCGTGTACCTCGCGCCGTCGCAGTTCGAGGCGGCGATGATCTCGCTGGCGCTCACCGAGTCGGACCTCGACAAGGCTGCGTCCGCCGCCGGTGACTGGTTCGCCGGAGCGGGGGCCTGACGTGCGCGGCGTAGACAAGAACGACGTCCCGAGCGTCACCGTCCCGCGGCTCGCGCTGTACCTGCGCAAGCTTCGCGAGCTCCGGGCGCGCGGCGTCGACCGCGTCTCGTCCAAGGACCTCGCGGAGATGATCGACCTCAACGCGGCGCAGATCCGCAAGGACTTCTCGTACTTCGGGGAGTTCGGCACGCGCGGCGTCGGCTACGAGGTGCCCGTGCTCGTGGACGAGATCACCCGCTGCCTGGGCCTCGACCACACGTGGAACGTGATCATCGTCGGCGCCGGCCTGCTCGGCACCGCGCTGGCGCGCTACCGCGGGTTCGGAGAGCAGGGCTTCCGCCTCGTCGGCATGTTCGACAGCTCCGCCACGGTGATCGGCGCCCGCTTCGGGTCCGGAGACGACGACCGCGTGCGCGGCATCCACGAACTGGACGAGTTCTGCCGCAAGGAGAGGGTGGACATCGCCATGATCACCGTGCCGGCCGGCGAGGCCGAGAACACGGTGCAGCGGCTCGGGACGGCCGGCGTCAAGGCCATCCTCAACTTCGCCCCGATCAAGGTGCACAGGCCCGAGGGCGTGCTGGTCCGCCAGGTCGACCTGTCGAGCGAGCTCATGTCGCTGTCGTTCTACCTGGACAAGGAGCAGGACTAGACATGGGCCTCGCCGCCGGCGTGGCCGCGGCGCTCACGGCCGCCGGAGAGCCCTTCGGCCCGGCCCCGGCCGCTGCGCCGGAGCCTCGCTGGGGCGCGCTGTACGCCGAGCTCGACGCCGGCGCCGACGAGGCGTTCGCCACCGACATCGAGCTCATCTACGAGGGCTACCTGCTGCACTACCGCGAGAGCCGCGCCCTGGCGCTCGCGGCGGACGATCTGGAGACCCGGCTGCTCGCCGGGGACTGCTTCTACGCGCGCGGCCTGCGAGGCATCGCCGCGCGCGGCGACGCCGACGCCGTCGGGCTGCTCGCCCGCCTCATGGCGGCCTGCTCGTACCTGCGCAGCGCCGGCGCGCCGTTCGCCGCCGACGACGCCCTGTGGGCGTACACGACGGCCGGGCTCGTCGCCCAGCACGCCGGCGTCGCCCCGGCTTCGGTGAGCGCGCTCTTCGACGCCGTCGAGGCCGGCTTCCGCGCGTCGCCGCCGGCGGACGTGCCCGCGGCCGTGCGCGGCGCGGCGGCGCGACTCACCCTGGCCGACCCCGCGCCGCTGCTGCGGGAACTCGACGACGACACCGGGAGGTGACCGTGGACCTGCGTGCCTTCATCAGCCTGCTGGAACGCGAGGGCGAGCTGGTCCGCGTGCGTCCCCAGGTGGACCCGTTCCTCGAGATGGCGGAGATCGCCGACCGCGCGAGCAAGGCGCACGGACCGGCGGTCCTGTTCGAGCAGCCGAAGCGACCGGCAGGGCAGCCCGCCGTGCCGGTCCTCATGAACCAGCTGGGTTCGTATCGCCGGCTCGAGCTCGCTCTGGGCGCTCCGCTGGACGACATCGCCAAGCGCATCGGCGGCCTGCTCGAGCTCCAGGTGCCGAGCGGTCTCGTCGGCAAGGTCAAGGCGCTCGGCCAGCTCAAGGAGCTCGCGTCCTACGGGCCCAGGTACGGCAAGAAGGCGCTCTTCCGCGAGGTCGTCGTCGACCCGCCGGACCTGACGCGCCTGCCGGTGCTCACCACCTGGCCCGGCGACGGCGGGCCCTTCATCACGCTGCCCATCGTCGTCACCAAGGACCGGCAGGGCCGTCAGAACGCCGGCATGTACCGTCTTCAGGTCTTCGACGGCCAGACCACCGGCATGCACATCCACATCCACCACGACGGCGCCGCCAACTTCCGCGAGGCAGGCGACCGCATGGAAGTCGCCGTCGCCCTCGGCACCGACCCGGCGGTCACCTATGCCGCCACGGCGCCGCTGCCGCCGGGCATCAGCGAGTTCATGTTCGCCGGCTTCCTGCGCGGCGAGCCCGTCGAGATGGCGCAGTGCGCCACGGTCGACCTCGCCGTGCCGGCCGACTCCGAGATCGTCCTCGAGGGCTACGTCGAGAAGGGCGAGACGCGGCTCGAGGGGCCGTTCGGCGACCACACCGGCTACTACTCGCTGGCGGACCAGTACCCGGTGTTCCACCTCACGGCCATGAGCCATCGCCGCGACCCGATCTACCCGGCCACCATCGTCGGCAAGCCGCCGATGGAGGACGCCTACCTCGGCAAGGCGACCGAGCGCCTCTTCCTGCCGCTGCTGCAGCTCGTCCAGCCCGAGATCGTCGACATGGACCTGCCCATCGAGGGCGTCTTCCACGACTGCGCCATCATCAGCATCCGCAAGGAGTACCCGGGCCACGCGCGCAAGATCATGAACGCGGTGTGGGGCATGGGGCAGATGATGTTCACCAAGTTCGTCGTCGTCGTCGACGAGCACGTCGACGTGCACGACTACAGCGAGGTCACCTGGCGGGTGTTCAACAACGTCGACCCCGAGCGCGACACGGTCATCGTGCGCGGCCCCCTCGACGTGCTCGACCACTCCAGCCCCTTCGCCCGCTACGGCGCCAAGATGGGCATCGACGCGACCAGGACGTGGCCCGACGAGGGCCACGGTCGCGAGTGGCCGGACGAGCTCGCCATGGACCCGGCCGTCGTCCGCCGCGTGAACGAGCGCTGGAAGGAGTTCGGGCTGCCGTTCGCGTGACCCCCCGGGGGTATCGCCCGCGGGTTTTGAGCCGTGTGGCACGCGCAAGTGCAGGATGGTACAATCCGCGCCACTTGGGCGGCCTCAGCGAGGGGCTGAGTCCGTCCGGGCGTTTCGAGGGCAGAGCCACGGGGAGTCACTCTTCTTGAGCGAGCGAGACTATCGCTATCATCCCGCACCGCGTCCCTGGTATCGCAGGGCGTGGTTCGCGTGGCTGGTCGTCATCGTCCTCGCGGCGATCGTCATCGGCGTCCTGGTCTACCCTGTCGCGGCCCTGAGCGACCAGTCGTACTGCACCTCGTGCAAGGCCATGAAGCCGGCGGAGAAGACGCTCGCCGAGTCCGCGCACAAGGGCATCGACTGCACCAAGTGCCACATCCCGCCGGGCTTCGTGGCGGCGCTCGAAGTGGCGTCTCAGCGAGACCAAGAACGTCTGGGCCGACTACCTCGGCATGCCCATCGCCGCCGAGAAGGAGCACGTCCCCACCAACGCCAACTGCCTGCAGTGCCATCCGCTCGCGGGCATCCCCAACGAGACCAACGGCGTGCGCATGAACCACGCGGAGCACCTCAAGCTGCGCAACCTGCACTGCGTCGACTGCCACGACACCGTCTCGCACGTGCTTCCCGGTCAGCAGAAGGGCGTGAGCATGGTCACGTGCGCCATGTGCCACAACGACACGGGCGCGCCCAACGGCTGCGGCTTCTGCCATCCGGTCCCGCCCGCCTCCCAGCACGCTCCGAACTTCATGAAGGAGCACGGCAAGGAGGCGCTGGCCAACGAGCAGGAGTGCCTGCGCTGTCACCACGACAAGCAGACGTTCTGCGACAAGTGCCACGACTATCCGCCGCCGTCCCACTACTCCGGGCGAGTGGCGCTACACCCACGGCAAGCAGGCCACGGTCCGACCCGGCGAACTGCGAGGCCTGCCACGACAAGGCGTACTGCTCGCAGTGCCACCAGGTGAACCACCCCACCGGCTGGATCCAGATCCACGGCGGCATCGCCGCCAAGGGCCCCAAGGCCTGCCTCGTCTGTCATCCGCAGGGCATGTGTGACGCGTGTCACGAACAGAACGGAGTGGTGGTGAAGACCCAGTGAACCTCCGTCGCGTCGTGACGGCGCTCGTGCTCGCCGGCGCCGTGCTGGTCGGCGGCCTCGGCCTGTTCGCGGGCGCCGCCGCCGCGTCCTCCAACGCCGCCGGCACCAGCCCCACGGGCACCGGCGGCTCGGCCATGAGCCCGAGCGGCAACGACGAGTGCTTCGCGTGCCACGGCCAGAAGCCGGTCGACGGCACCATCACCGTCGACGGCCAGAAGGTGCCGGCGTACATCGACGTCAACGGCGAGAAGAAGAGCATCTACGTCGACCGGCACATCCAGGCCAACTCGCGCCACGGCCAGCTGGCGTGCATCAGCTGCCACATCGGCTTCAACGCCGGCATGCACCCGGCGAGCGTCACCCAGGGCTGGCTGCAGACGGCCAAGATCAGCGCCTGCGGCGACTGCCACGGCGCGGAAGACAAGATGTACCAGCAGTCGTTCCACGGCAACCTGGTGTTCACCAAGGACGCCTCCAAGGCGCCCCTCTGCGCCGACTGCCACGACGCGCACAACATCATCCCGCCGGGCACCGCCGAGTTCCGCAAGCAGTCGGTGGCCATGTGCACCAAGTGCCACGCCGGCGCGGAGAAGACCTACCTCGACAGCTACCACGGCAAGGCGTTCGTGCTCGGCGACGCGAAGACCGCCGTCTGCTTCGACTGCCACGGCGGCCACAAGATCCTGCCGGCCTCCAATCCGGCGAGCACCGTCTCCAAGCAGAACCTCGTCAAGACGTGCGCCAGGTGCCATCCCGGAGCCAACGAGAACTTCGCCGCCTTCAAGGTGCACGTCAATCCGCAGGACCCGCGCTCGTCGCTCGAGGTCTGGTTCTTCTGGATCGCCTACGTCCTGCTGATCGCCGTCGTGTTCAGCTTCGCCGTTCGTCCACACCAGCCTGTACATCTACCGCGGCTGGAAGGAAGGCCTGTACTCGCGGGCCCATCACCCCCCGCGGGCCCGCAGAGGCGCCACGCGCATCGAGTACCGCCGCTTCAACGTCTTCCACCGCTGGATGCACTTCCTGGTCATCATCAGCTTCACGGTGCTCGTGTTCACGGGCATGCCGCTCAAGTACAAGGACACCCAGTGGGCGCAGTGGTTCATGGACCTGTTCGGCGGAGTGACCGCGGCCGGCGTCTACCACCGGCTGGCGGCGATCGTCACCGTCACGTACTGGACCGCCGAGATGATCTTCATGATCGCCATGGTGATCCGCCGTCGCGGCAAGAACGTGCGCAGCCCGGGATCCATCATGTTCACCGGGAAGGACCTGCAGGACATCGTCGGCATGTTCGCCTGGTTCTTCGGCAGGGGTCCCAAGCCGCAGTTCGACCGCTACACCTACTGGGAGAAGTTCGACTACATCTCGCTGGCCGTCGGCACCGTCATCATCGGCGTCACCGGCTTCATGATGTGGTTCCCGCTCAGGATCACGCAGTACGTGCCGGGCGTGTTCCTCAACATCGCCCTGGTCATCCACTCCAACGAGGCCCTGCTCGCGATGGGCGTGATCTTCATCTTCGTGCACTTCTTCAGCGCCCACCTGCGGCCTGAGTCGTTCCCCATCGACAAGGTCATCTTCACAGGCTCGCTGCCCGTCGAACACTACCGCGAGGAGCGTCCTCTCGAGTACGCTCGCCGTGTACGCGAGGGCACACTGGACGAGGTCATCGTGGAGAAGACCATCACCAGGAAGACCATGTTCGCCGACGCGATCTGGTGGACCATCACGCTCGTCATGGGCTTCGCCGCCCTGCTGATGACGGCGTTCATCATCTGGTCGGTCTTTGACTGAGCACGCGACAGCCGCTGCCGGCAAGACGCCGGCTCCCGCCGAGCATGGCCCGGCCCCGCTGGGGTCGAGGCAGGCTCATCGCGAGGCCACCGAGCGCGACAAGCGCGCCCGGCGCTTCCTCCTGCGGCTGTCGCTGATCAACTGGGGGATCGCCGTCGTCGCGTGGACGATCAGCGCATTCCTCGGCATCACCTCGCCGGCCAGCATCATCGTCTACTCGGTGCTGTTCGTCATCGGCCTCTTGGCGGTCATCATGGCGCTGCTGACCTACCTGCTCGAGAAGTTCGCGCACAGACCTCCGGACTACGAGCACGCGAACCTCGAGGGCGACGGCGACGAGGGCGGCCCCGTCGCCACGGGCGCCGCTGCCGCCACGGGTGCCGTGGTCGCGGCGACAGCCGCCGCGCCCGCGAAGACGGACGCTCCGCCCGCCAAGGAAGCCGCCCCGGCCGCAAAGGACGCCGCCCCGGCCGCCAGGGAAGCTGCAGCCGCCGGCGCGGCCAAGGACGCCGCACGCGAAGGCCGACGCTCCGGCAGCCAAGGACGCCGCTGCGGCCGCTCCCGCGAAGGCGGACGCCGCTCCGAAGGCCGACGCTCCGGCCGCCAAGGAAGCCCCTCCGGCCGCCGACGTCGGTGCAGCCTGCGCCCGCCAAGGACGCCGCCCGGCCACTCCCGCCAAGGACGACGCCCCGGCCGGCTCCCGCCAAGGGCGACGCTTCCGCCCCGCCCGCCGGCGGCGACGGCAAGGCCGCCAAGGGCGACGCTCCGGCTCCCCCTGCGGGCTGACCGGGACTCCACCGGCGTGTCCGGGAGCGTCCCCGCGTCCAAGCCTGCCCTCTTCGCCCGGCTCGTCAAGATCGAGCACAGCGTCTACGCGCTGCCCTTCGCCTACGCCGGAGCGTTTCTGGCCGCCGGCGGCATGCCGACCTGGGCACAGCTCCTCTGGATCACGGTCGCCATGGTCGGCGCGCGCAGCGCGGCCATGGCGCTCAACCGGCTGATCGACGCCGAGCTCGACGCGCGCAACCCGCGCACCGCGGCCCGCGAGCTCCCGGCCGGTCGCCTCGGCAGGCGCGAGGTCTGGCTGTTCACGGCGGTGTCGGTGGCCCTGCTCGTCGTGGCGGCGTTCCAGCTGTCCGAGCCGTGCCGCTACCTCTGGCCGATCCCCCTCGCCGCGTTCGTCCTCTATCCCTACGCGAAGCGCTTCACGTGGTTCTGCCACTACGCCCTCGGCCTCACCCTCGGGCTGGCGCCGGCGGCGGCGTGGCTCGCGGTGCGCGGCACGCTGGGGGCGGTCCCCTGGCTGCTGTTCTTCGCCGTCGGCCTGTGGGTCGGCGGGTTCGACGTGATCTACGCGATCTTCGACCTCGACTTCGACCGGCGGAACGGCCTGCACTCGGTGCCGGTGTCGCTGGGCGAGCGCGGGGCGCTCATCGTGGCCGCGCTCTCGCATGTCGCCACCGTCGCCCTCCTCGTGGCCGTGGGGACGCTCTCCGACCTCGGGCTCGTCTACTGGGTCGGTCTGGCCGCGGTGACGGCGCTCCTCGCGTGGCCGCACGTGGACATCGCACGCCGTGGCATCGGCCGTGTCGGGATGAGCTTCATGAGCGTGAACGGCGCCGTCGGACTCCTCTACGGCGCCGTCGTCATCGTGGCCACCGTGTGGTCGTGAGAGGCCGACGGGTTCCGAGCGTGGTGGGGGTCGTTCGCATACCCCGTGTGGTACAATCATGCCCGCCGGAGCGTCGAGGATCCCGCTCTCGCGGCCTCGAATGGACGCCCGGTCACCATCACTTCGCACACTGAGGGGGACTCACAGGTGAGTGACGGCGACGTCCAGCAGCCGCAGCAGCCGGCGGATGAGCCGCGGGGCAGGTCGCGCAGGTTCGTCGCGGTCGCCGTCGCGGCCGTCATCTGCGTGATCGTCATCATCCTTCTCGTGCCGGTGGTCGCCACCTCGTCGACTTCGTACTGCGGCAGCTGCCACGCGATGAAGGCCGCGTACCAGAGCTGGCAGCGTGGAGCGCATTCCTCGGTCCCCTGTTCCGAGTGCCACGTGCCTCCGGGCGCCGTGGCCTCGTTCAAGTGGCGCTCCAAGGAGACGCGCAACATCTGGCTGGCCTACCTCAACATGCAGCCCTCCAGAGACCGCCAGGCGCCGCCGGACACCCAGAACTGCATCAAGTGCCACCCGCTCAAGGGCCTCATGGGCATCCCCGGCAAGATCAGGATGCCGCACGCCAAGCACATCAACCAGAACAACCTCGAGTGCGTCGACTGCCACGACCACACGGCTCACGCGGCGCCGGGGCAGAGCAGCGCCGTCAGCATGGCGCCGTGCACCATGTGCCACGAGCAGACCCGGGACTCCTCGAAGTGCGACTTCTGCCACTACACGCCGCCCGTGAGCGGCCAGGCGCACCCCACGGACTTCCTCGCCGAGCACGGCAAGCTGGCGCTCGCCAACGAGCAGGACTGCCTCCGCTGCCATCACAACAAGGCGCAGTTCTGCGACGCCTGCCACGCCAAGCCGACCCCGGGACACTACTCGGGGAACTGGCCCTACGCGCACGGGCTGCAGGCCAAGAAGGACCGCACCCGCTGCCTCGGCTGCCACTCGGAGAAGCAGCTGTGCAACCAGTGCCACACCGTGGACCACCCGGCCGACTGGGCGACCTCGCACGCGCCGGTGGCGCTCAAGGGCGAGCGGTCGTGCCTGGTGTGCCACCCCAGGCAGATGTGCATCGACTGTCACGCGGCCGAAGGAGTGACCACGCCAGTGAGGCCGCGCACCGTCATCCTCGTCCTGCTCGGCGCGTTCTGCGTGCTTCTGGCCGCGGCCGGGCCGGCCGCGGCGATCACCTTCACGATCCCGACGGGCAAGAGCGACCGCTGCCTCGCGTGCCACGCCAAGCCGGACCTCGGCACCGTCGACGTCAACGGCGTCGAGAAGAGCCTCACCATCTCCACGGACACCTGGCACTCCTCGATGCACTCGCGCCTGGACTGCACCGCGTGCCACGCCGGCTTCGAGGCGCGCGAGCACACGGCCGCCGAGACCCAGGGGTGGTACCGGCAGGCCAAGCTCACCGCCTGCAGCGACTGCCACGCCAGCGAGTTCAAGATGTACGACCAGTCGTTCCACGGGAACCTCGTGATGAACGAGGGCTCCACCAAGGCGCCGGCGTGCGGCGACTGCCACGGCTCGCACGGCATCATCGACCCGACGACGTCCGGCGTTCAGGGAGACGATCCCGCAGGTGTGCGGGCGCTGCCACGGCGACAAGTCGGCGACGTACCTCGACACCTACCACGGCAAGTCCGTCGCGCTGGGCGACCTCTCACGGGCGGTGTGCACCGACTGCCACGGCTACCACAAGATCCTGCCGAAGTCGGATCCGCAACAGCACCGTGTCCTCGCAGAACATCGTGGCGACGTGCGGCAAGTGCCACGACAACGCCAACGCCAACTTCGCCAGCTTCCTCGTCCACGTCGACCGCAGCACGCCCCACTCGTCGCTGTGGGTGTGGCTGATGGAGATGAACCACGCCATCCTCATCGGGGTGCTGTTCACGCTCGGCGGTCTGCACTGCTTCCTGTACTTCTATCGAGGCCTGAGGGAGGGACTGTACCGCCGTGGCTAGTATCGACAGCGATATCCGCGACGAGGGCATCGCCCTCGAGCCAGCGCCGAGGGTCGCGCACGCGGCCGTGGGCGCCCGCACCCACTTCCGCCGGTTCACGGCGTTCCAGCGCTGGGTGCACTTCTTCATCATGATCAGCTTCTCCACCCTGGTGCTGACCGGCATGCCGCTCAAGTACAGCGACAAGGCCTGGGCGCAGACGTGGATGGGGTTCATCGGCGGCGTGGAGAACGCCGGCATGATCCATCGCTTCGCGGCCATGATCATGGTCTCGTGCGTCATCTGCATGCTGGGGTTCTTCGTGACCGTCCTCATCAGGACCAGGGGGCACTTCTGGGGGCCCGGCACCATGGTCCCCACCCGGCAGGACTACCGTGACCTGCAGGGCCATGGTCAGCTGGTTCATCGGCCGCAGCTCCCAAGCCCAATCTGCAGCTCGACCGCTACGCGTACTACGAGAAGGGCGAGTTCTGGGCGGCCTCCGCGCGGCGTGAGCATCATGTGCATCACCGGCGCCATCCTCTGGTATCCGGAGGTCGCCGCGCGGTACCTGCCCGGCATCGTGATCAACTTCGCCCTGGTCAACCACTCGGGCGGGGCGCTGCTGGCCATGGGGTTCGTGGTCGTCTTCTGGCACTTCTTCCACGCGCATCTGCGCCCGGAGGCCTTCCCGATGGACAAGGCCATGTACGCCGGCGGCCTCCCGCTCGAGGAGTACGTGCACGAGCGGCCGGTCGAGTACGAGCGCCTGGTGCGCGAGGGCAAGCTCGACGACGTGCTCGTCGCGCCGGTCAGCGAGAGGCGCATGAAGATCCAGAACGTCGTGTGGTGGATCATCACCGGAGCAGCGCTCTTCCTGTGGGCCGTGTTCTGCATCTTCGTCATCTGGGTGACCTTCAACTGGCTCATCTCGTTTTGAGGGTGAACAGCTTCACAAGGACTGGTAGACTCTGAGGCTGCAGGCACTCTCGTCGCACACTGCGATGAGTGGGTCTGCCCTCACGAATGGGGTAAGTGTCATGGGGAGTGTGGCCGGCGCCGCGACGTGAAAGCGTGGCTGCCGGTCCGGGGAAAGGAGTCGGCGTGAGCGCTGTGCGCCCTTGGGCGACCATCTCAGCTGCCGCTGTGGTGCTGCTCGCCGCCGTCGTCCTGGCGCTCGCCTTCACGGCCGCGCCGGCCTCCGCCTTCAGCCGAGTGGCAGCACGACGGGGCCACCGGCTGCGTCTGCCACACCATCGCTGGCGGCACGCCCACCGACGCCACCTGCACCACCTGTCACTCCGGCTTCCAGAGCTATCCCGGCGAGACCTGCTGGTCGTGTCACGCGCCTGGCCAGGACACGTCCACGCTGTCCTCGCCGAGCTCCGCCTGCAGCCAGGAGTGCCACCTCTGGAACGCGATCGCAGAAGCAGTACATCACCCCGACCACCCACGGTACGAACCCGCATCTCGGGTCCACGACCGGCTTGCCTCGACTGCCACCCGACGAGCGTCAGCTGGAACGATCCGGGCTCGAGCCCGCACCATCAGGGCACAGGCCCCGGGCTTCACCGAGTGCGGCGCGTGCCACTCGTCGCAGCAGAAGCACGTCGGCAAGGTCGCGTGCGCCAGCTGTCACACGAACGCCACGGCGTTCCACCTGTACCAGGCCAGCAGCCCCGGCTTCAAGCAGTGCGGCTCCTGCCACTCCATGAAGCACGCCGGCAAGAAGGTGGCGGCCAGCAAGTGCGCCAGTTGCCACAAGGGCAGCGGCGGCCGGCCGGCGCAGCACTCGTCGTCGGTCACCAAGAAGTACGTCTGCGGCGCCTGCCACAACAAGAAGCTTCACGCCAGGGCCGTGAGCAAGGCGGTCAAGAGCTGCCGCACCTGCCACACCGGCAAGTACCATGCAGCGCAGCGCACGCCGCCCAAGAGCGTCTGCACCAAGTGCCACTCGTCCGCCGTGCGCCACGCCAACGGCTTCCAGTGCACGTTGTGTCACCGGCGCGCGGTCCACGCTACGAGACCCAGCGCGATCAACTGAGATCGGCCTTTGAACTTCCGGCTCACTAGACGCGGCGTCACCGTCGCGGCCATCGCCCTCACGGTCCTGGTGGTGTTCATCGGCGTGGCGCTCGCGGCCACGTCTTCGCCACGCTTCTGCAGCTCCTGCAAGAGCCACGTCCCCTACGTGACGGAGTACGAGAAGTCCGCCCATCGCAACGTGAACTGCGAGCAGTGCCACACCAAGCCGGGGCCGTTCTTCTTCCTCACGTCCAAGCTCGAGGCCCTGCAGCAGCCGATCGCCCAGCTCACCGGCGACTACGAGAAGCCCATCCTCGGCTTCGTGCTGAACCAGTCGTGCCGGCGGTGCCACACCAACGACACGCTGTTCAAGACCATCAGCAAGGGCGGGATCCGCGTCAACCACCAGCACCTCATCGAGGCAGGCTTCCTCTGCCAGCGCTGCCACTCGACCACCGCGCACGGCAACGCGGTGCCGGAGGGGTCGCGCACCTATCCGGTCATGGAGCAGTGCCTGATCTGCCACAACAACCACTACAAGGCGCCCGACGGCACGGTGGCGACCTCGCGCTGCGACCTGTGCCACGCCAAGCGCGGCTACGGCGCCCTGCCCGCGTCGCACAAGGAGAGCGACTGGAGCACGCGCCACGGCGCCGTCGGCGTGCTCTCCACGTGCAGCGCCTGCCACATCAAGAAGGATGCCTGCACCAAGTGCCACGGCGGCATCCTCATGCCTCACCCCGACGCCTGGCTCTACGCGCACGGCAAGACGGCCGAGGCCAAGGGCCGCAAGGCGTGCGGGCAGTGCCACAACACCAAGGAGTACTGCAAGACGTGCCACACGGTGCCCATGCCGCACCCGCAGGACTTCATCTCCAGCCATCCCAAGCAGGCCGCTCGCTACGGCACCCCGACCTGCTTCAACTGCCACGTGCTGTCGAACTGCCAGGCGTGCCACGAGCAGCACGCAGCCGGTGACCCGCGCGCCCACAGCCTGTTCAAGGGCCTCAAGTACACGCCCGCGCCGCGGCCCACGCCGACACCGACGCTCGGGAGCCAGTGACCGTGTTCAAGAAGCCGAAGAACAAGGTCCCCAAGAGTCAGGTGCTCCTCGAGGGCAGAGTCCCCAAGGCGTGGCTGCTCGGCGTCGTCGCTCGCCCTGGTCGTCGTCTTCATCGGCGCGATCGTCGCCTTCTCTTCCGTCAACAACATCAGCACCTGCGAGCGGTGCCACCTCATCCAGCCCGAGGTCAACACCTACAAGCAGTCCGCCCACTACCGCGCAGGCGTGGGCTGCCAGCAGTGCCACACCAAGCCGGGCGTGTTCAACTACTTCATCCGGAACCTCCAGGGTCTCACCAACATCATCCTGTACGTGTCCAACACGTACGAGCGCCCGCTCACGACCGCCGTGGGCACCAACAACTGCGTCCAGTGCCATCCCAAGTCGCAGCTCGAGCGCGACCAGGTCTTCAACAACATCCGCGTGAACCACACGGGCCTGCGCGAGGCCGGCTACCAGTGCATCACCTGCCACGCCGACATCAGCCACCCCGGCACGCAGCTCGAGGTGGCTCGCGTCTCGCAGAACAAGATGCCGATCTGCGCGCGCTGCCACGACGGCGTGCGGCTCCCCGACGACTGCAGCATCTGCCACGTCGGCGGCGCGCCGCCGGAAGAGATCAACGTGCCCATCGAGGGCAAGCTCACCCCGAAGGACTGCGAGGGGTGCCATCACGGCAAGGCCGGCAAGGCCGTCTGCTCCGACTGCCACCACGGCCTGCAGATGCCGCATCCGGAAGGCTGGATGAAGGCCCACGGTCCCATCGTCGTCGACCGCGGCAAGAGCATCTGCGTCGGCTGCCACCTCAAGAAGAACCCGAAGTTCTGCATCGATTGCCACGGCCTCGAGATGCCGCATCCCGGCGACTGGCAGACCAGCCACGGCAGCTATGCGCTCAAGGACGACAACCAGAAGAAGTGCGTCAAGTGCCACGGCGAGAACAGCTGCATCAAGTGCCACGGCCTGCAGATGCCGCATCCGGGCGGGTGGCTGTCGCAGCACTCCAGCGTGGCTCTGCGGCAACCCGAGCCTCTGCAACAAGTGCCACAGCAGCTCGTTCTGCGTGGGCTGCCACGGCGTCGAGCTGCCGCACAGCAGCGCCTTCATCGCCGACCACCCGAACCACGTGTACTCTTCGGGCAGCATCTGCATGAAGTGCCACGGCAACGGCGGCACGGGTCCCAGGGGCTGCTACGGCGGCCAGTGCCACGCCGGCTCGATCAGCCCGCCCAAGCCCTGAGGACCCCGCCCCGAGGGGGCATCACCAATGACCGGTAGACCACCGCAGAGCGTGTTCGTCGGCGTCAGCGGCGCGAGCGGAGCGCCCTACGCCGTGCGGCTCGTCCGGGCGCTGGCGGCGGCCGGCTGCAGCCTGCAGCTCAGCATCTCCGAGAGCGGCGTCCTCGTGCTCCAGCATGAGCTCGGCCTGCCGGCCGGGACGCGGGCGGCCGTGACCGCGGCGTTCCTCGAGCGCGCCGGCGCGACCGCGAGGGTCTTCGCGCCCGACGACCTCGGCGCGCTGCCGGCGAGCGGCAGCAGCGCCCCCGACGCCGTCGTCATCTGCCCGTGTTCCATGTCCACGGCCGCCAACATCGCTCTGGGCACCTCTCGCACGCTCATGCACCGCGCCGCCGACGTCGCCCTCAAGGAGCGGCGCCCGCTGGTCGTCGTGCCTCGCGAGACGCCGCTGACGCAGATCCACCTGCGCCGGCTGCTCGAGCTCGCCGAGGCCGGCGCCGTCGTGCTCCCGGCCATGCCGGGCTTCTACTCACGGCCGCAGTCACTGCAGGACGCCGTCGACCACGTGGCCGGCAAGGTGCTCACCGCCCTCGGCTTCGAGCAGGACCTGTTCCCGGCGTGGGACGGGGGCCGGAGCTGATGGCGCCCCGCCGACCCGCGCGCGGGTCCGGCGATCTCCCCATCGATCGCGACCCGTCGCGCATCGAGGCCATGTTCGGGGACATCGCCGCGCGCTACGACCTCATGAACCGCCTCATGACCGTCGGTCTCGACGGTCGCTGGCGCCGGATGGCCGCCGGAGAGGCCCGCCTCACGTCCGGCGACGAGGCGCTGGACGCCTGCTGCGGCACCGGCGACCTCACCTTCAGCCTCGTGGAGGCCTGTCCATCCTGCGCGGTGACCGGGCTCGACTTCACGCCGGAGATGCTCGTCCGCGCGCGGCAGAAGGCGGCGACGCGGCAGGCCGCGGCCTGCCCGTGCCGCGCGAGTTCGTCGCCGGCGACCTCCTTGCGCTGCCCTTCGAGGACGCCGCTTCGCCGCCGTCACCGTCGGCTGGGGCGTGCGCAACGTGCCCGACGTGCCCAGGGCCTTCCGTGAGATGGCGCGAGTCACCCGCCCCGGAGGGCGCGTGGTGTGCCTCGAGTCCACGCAGGCGCCGGATGGCCTCGGCAAGCGGTTCCACGACGTCTGGATGGGCCGCGTGGTGCCGGTGCTCGGCCGTCTCGTCACCGGCGATCCCTCGGCCTACGCCTACCTTCCCGCCTCGGTCGCGGCGTTCCCGCGCGCCGGCGAACTGGCGGCCATCATGGCCGCCGCCGGGCTGACGAACGTCCGCTACCGCCGTCTCGGGTTCGGCGCCGTCGCCCTGCACGTCGGCGAGGTGCCCGCGTGAACGGCCGCCGTCGAAGAGCCGCCGAAGGTGGACTTTCGAGCGGGGCCGCGGAGCAGCACCGCTCAGCAGCTCTCGAGCGGGGCGCCGGAGGGGCACCGCTCCGTCCGCGGCCGACCCTCTCGTGGTCGTCGACGGCGCAGAAGCGCCGTGTCGCCCGTGGCCTCGACCTGGTCGAGGAGCGTCTGACCGCGGTCGCGGCCGAGTATCCCGGCGAGCTCGGCGACGCGTGCCGCGCGACGCTCACCGCCGGCGGCAAACGCGTGCGTCCGCTGCTCACGCTGCTCTGCGCCCGCCGGGGCGAACCGGCGGACGAGCGGGTGCTGCGTGGTGCGGCCGCCGTCGAGCTCCTGCACATGGCCACGCTGGTCCACGACGACGTCCTCGACCGCGCGGAGCTCCGCCGCGGCCGCCCGACGGTCGCGCACCGCTACGGGCCGTCCATCGCCGTGTCGGCCGGCAACTTCCTGCTGGCCCGGGCCTTCTCAGAACTCGTGGGCGCGGGCGTGCCCGCCGCGGTCGACCTTCTGAGCGCCACCGCGGTGGGGCTCAGCGAGGGAGAGGTGCTGCAGCGCGCCGAGGCCTACGACGTGAGCATCGGCGTGGAGGCCTACGTGCGCCGCTGCGAGCGCAAGACGGCGGACCTCTTCTCGGCCGCGTGCGCGCTCGGCGCCCTTCTCTCGGGCGCCGGGGAGGCGGCCTCCGCCGTCGGCGAGTACGGCCGCCTGATCGGCATCGCCTTCCAGGTCTTCGACGACATCCTCGACTGCAGCGGCGACGAGGAGGCCACCGGCAAGCGCCCGGGCACCGACGTGCGCGACGGCACCATCACGCTGCCGCTCCTCTACGCGCTCGAGGCCCGGCCGGAGCTGGCGGAGATCCTTCGCCGGCCGGGCGCCGGCGACGCCGAGGTCGGCGCCGTGCTGCAGCGCCGTCAGGGAGACCGGCGCGCTCGCGCGTGCCCGCGGCGATGCTTTGCGGTACATTGAAGATGCCAGGTCGGTCCTCGCCGCCTGTCCCGACACCGTCGAGCGCGGGCTGCTCGCTCAGGTGGCGGCGCAGGTCGTCGACCGCTACAGCTGACGACTCCGGAGTCCAACCCCGTGAACCCAAGTGAGATCTCCGCGCTCGCCGCGCGTTCAGGCCTCGACCACGTCTGGCGCAAAGTCGAGGCCTCCGAGCGTCTGAGCGGCGACGACGCCACCGCACTGCTCTCCTCCAACGACATCCTCGCCCTCGGGGCGATGGCCGACTTCGCCCGCGCGCGCCTCGTCGGCGACGAGGTCTACTTCATCTCCAACCGCCACATCAACCACACCAACGTCTGCCGCAACCGCTGCCTGTTCTGCGCCTTCAGCCACGACGAGGGGGACGCGGACGCGTACACCCTGTCGGTCGACGAGGTCGTGGAGAAGGCCCGCGAGACGCTGGCGGTCGGCGGCATCAGCGAGATCCACATCGTCGGCGGCGAGCACCCCGACCTGCCGTTCGACTACTACCTCGACATGATGCGCGCGCTGCGCGAGCTGGCGCCGGACGTCCACATCCAGGCGTTCACGGCCAGCGAGATCGCGCACTTCGCGCGCATCAGCGACCAGTCCGTGCCCGAGGTGCTGCAGGCGCTCAAGGACGCCGGCCTCGGGTCGCTGCCCGGCGGCGGCGCCGAGGTGTTCAGCGGCCGCGTGCGCGACATGATCTGCGAGCGCAAGATCAGCGGCCAGACGTGGCTCGACGTGCACCGCGCGGCGCACGGGGTCGGGATGGTGTCGAACGCGACCATGCTGTACGGGCACGTCGAGGAGCCGGGCGAGCTCGCGGACCACATGGTCCAGCTCCGCGAGCTCCAGGACGACACCGGCGGCTTCAACGCGTTCATCCCGCTGTCGTTCCAGCCGGCCAACACCGGGCTCAGCGAGCTGCCGGGGCCGACCGGGTTCGACGACCTCAAGATGCTCGCCGTCGGCCGCCTCGTGCTCGACAACTTCCGCCACGTCAAGGCCTTCTGGATCAACGTGGGGCTCAAGCTCGCGCAGGTCTCGCTGGCGTTCGGCGTCAACGACCTCGACGGCACCGTGGTGGAGGAGAAGATCAGCCACGCGGCCGGCGTCGACACCGGCCAGGAGCTCAGCAAGGCCGAGCTGGTGCGCGTGATCCAGGCCGCCGGTCGCGTCCCCGTGGAGCGCGACACGCTGTACAACGTCGTGCGGCGGTACGACGCCGTTGACTGAGCCGGCTCCGGTATCTCCCGCGGGCGCGGTCCCGGTGCGCGTCGGGCGCATCGAGTTCGTCAACTGCTTCCCGCTGTATCACCACTTCGAGCGGCGAGCTCGCCGCGCGTGGCGTGAGCGCCGACATCGTCGAGGGCTATCCCGCGGCGCTCAACGACATGCTCGCGGACGGGGCGATCGACGTGACGCTGTCGTCCTCGATCGCCTTCGCCCGCAACGCCGACGAGCAGGTCCTGCTGCCGCAGGTGTCCATCAGCTCGTTCGGCGCCGTCGACTCCATCCAGCTGTTCGCGCGCACGCCGCTGGCGCAGATCCGCCGGGTCGCGCTGACGGAGAAGAGCGCGACCTCCATCTGCCTGCTCAAGGTGCTCTGCCGCGAGTGGGGCATCGAGCCGGAGTTCGCGCCGCGCCGGGGCCCGCTCTCGGAGGTCCTCGAGGACTTCGACGCGCTGCTGCTGATCGGCGACGAGGCGCTGCACCTGCTGCGCGTCGAGGCGTACCCGCACCACTTCGACCTCGGCGCCGAGTGGAAGAGCGTCACCGGCCTGCCGATGGTGTACGCCGTCTGCGCCGCGCGCCGCGACTTCGTCGAGGCGCGGCCGGAGGCGGCCGCCGCCGTCGGCGCCGCGCTGCTCGCCTCGCGCGACGCCTGCGCGGCGGACCCCGCAGGCCACGGCCGCCGCCGCGGCCCAGGTCTACGACTTCAGCCAGGCCTACCTCATGGACTACTTCGACAAGCTGAAGTTCGGGTTCACGCCCGAGTACCGCGCCGGTCTGCAGGAGTTCTACCGGCGCGCCGCCGCCATCGGCGAGCTCGACGCGCGTCCCCGATCTGGACGGCCCGTGTCGTCGCGGCCGGCGGCGTCTGAGGCCGGGCCGACGTGAGCTGCACCAGCCTGATCTTCCGCCGGCCCATCCCCGACGACTGGGAGCGCGTCGTCGCCGTCATGCCCGCGTGGTGGGACGGTCGCGACCTGCGCGCCCTGCTCCCCAAGCTCTTCTTCGAGCACTTCCGCAGCTCCTCGCTGCTCGTGGAGCACGAGGACCAGCTCGTCGGCTTCCTCGTCGGCTTCCTGTGCCCCGACCACGACGACGAGGCGTACATCCACTTCGTCGGCGTCGACCCGGCCTGGCGGCGCGCGGGGCTGGCCCGCGACCTCTACCGCCGGTTCTTCGGCCTGGCGCGCGCCAACGGCCGCAGCGTGGTGCGCGCGGTCACGGCTCCGGTCAACACCGGCTCGATCGCCTTCCACACCGCGCTCGGCTTCTCGCTGCTGCCGGGGGACGACGAGGTCGGCGGCGTGCCCGTGACCACCGACCGCGGGCCGCACGGCGACCACCTGGTGCACTTCCAGCTGTTCCTCGAGCGCGGAGACGGACGCGTGAGCGGCGGTCGGGCTGCGCCCGCCGCCGGCCCGCCGGCCGGCCGCATCACCGACGCCGAGGCGCTCGCGCTGCTCGAGGGCGGCGACCTGCTCGGCGCCGGCGCGCGCGCCGACGCCGTCCGTCGCCGCCTCCACCCCGGCGACGAGGTCACCTTCATCGTCGACCGCAACATCAACTACACCGACTACTGCCTCTCCGGCTGCCGCTTCTGCGCCTTCTACAAGAAGCCGGGGAGCGGGGAGGGCTACCTGCTCGCCGAGGACGACATCCACCGCAAGATCGAGGAGACGATCGCGCTCGGCGGCACCGCCATCATGATGCAGGGCGGTCTGCACCCGGACCTCGACATCTGCTGGTTCGAGGAGGTCTTCAGCGGCATCAAGGCCAGGTACCCGATCCACATCCACTCGCTCTCGCCGCCGGAGATCGTCCACATCGCCAGGCAGAGCGACCTGAGCGTGGAGGAGACGCTGACGCGGCTCCACGCCGCCGGCCTCGACAGCCTGCCCGGCGGCGGCGCCGAGGTGCTCGTCGACCGCGTGCGCACCGCCATCAGCCCGCACAAGATCCCCACGGACACCTGGCTGGACGTCATGCGCGTCGCCCACGGCCTCGGCATGAAGACCACGGCGACCATGATGTTCGGCTCGCTCGACACGCCGGCCGAGCGCATCGAGCACCTGCGCCGCATCCGCGACCTGCAGGACGAGACGGGCGGCTTCACGGCGTTCATCCCGTGGACGTTCCAGGCCGGCAACACGGAGCTGCAGGCCGGCCACGCGCCTGCCACCGGCATCGACTACCTCCTGATGCTGGCGGTCACGCGCATCTACCTCGACAACGTGCCCAACATCCAGGCCTCGTGGGTCACGCAAGGCCTGCGCATGGGGCAGGTCGCGCTCGCCTTCGGCGCCAACGACATGGGCTCGACGATGATCGAGGAGAACGTCGTCGCCGCCGCCGGCGTGCGCAACCAGTGCGACGTCGACGAGATGGTGCGGCTCATCCGTGCGGCCGGCCGCACGCCCGTGCAGCGCGACACGCTGTACCGCGAGGTGCGCCGCTACTGAGCGCGCCGGGCCGGGCAGGCTGCGCCCGCCGGCGCCCTGTTCGACATGTATGCCGACTTCCGTCGCCGAGCGTGACATAGGTTAACCACCGGCTAACTGCTCAATGTCAAAGCTCGGGCGGGCGGGGAAGCAATCGTCCGAGCCGTCCTCGCTACCGGGCGGAGATGGCGCCGATCCATCCCCGTGCGGGGGCGCCTGCTCCCGCCGAGCAAGGAGGGCATCGATGGCAAGCACGACGCCTGCCCTGCCGCTTCCGGACCGCAAGGCTCCCGCCTGTGGCGCCCGTGCGCCCCCCGGTCGAAGCCGACAAGGGCCTCAAGACCAACGCGCTCGGGATGCTCTCGAGCGTCGTCATCGGCATCGCCTCGACCGCGCCGGCCTACAGCCTCGCGGTGACCCTCGGCCTGGTCGTCGCCGTCGCCGGCGTCGGTCTCAAGTCGCCGGCGATCATGATCGTCTCGTTCGTCCCGATGATCCTGATCGCCAGTTCCTACTACTACCTCAACAAGGTCGACCCCGACTGCGGCACGACCTTCAGCTGGGTCACCAGAGCCATCGGTCCGAGGACCGGGTGGGTGACCGGCTGGGTCATGGTCGCCGCCGACATCATCGTCATGGCGAGCCTGGCCCAGATCACCGGCACCTACTTCTTCCTGCTCTTCGGGCTAACAGCCTCGCGAACTCGCTCTTCTGGGTGACGGCCGTCGGCGTCGCCTTCCTGGTCATCATGAGCGTCGTCACCGCGATCGGCATCGAGATCTCGGCGCGCCTGCAGTGGTTCCTGCTCGGCTTCGAGTACCTGATGCTGGTGATCTTCTCGGTCGTCGCCCTCGTCAAGGTCTACTGCGTCGCAGCCCCGCCGGCTCGATCCATCCGTCCCTCTCGTGGTTCACGCCGAACATGAGTCTCGGAGCGCTCGCCGGCGGCGTGCTCCTCGCCCTGTTCATCTACTGGGGCTGGGACACCGCCGTGTCGGTCAACGAGGAGACGGAACGACAAGTCGCATCGTCCCGGGCGTCGCCGCGATCCTGAGCACGCTGGGGCTGCTCTTCATCTACGTGCTCACCACGACGGCGTCGCAGGCGTTCCACGGCACGGCCTACCTGGCCAACAACTCGGGCGACATCCTGAGCCCGCTCGGCACGCGCCGTGCTCGGGTCGACGCTCGACAAGCTGCTGATCGCCGTGGTGCTCACGTCGGCCACGGCGTCGACGCTGACCACCATCCTGCCGGGCGCCCGCACGACGCTCTCCATGGCGTCGCACGGCGCCATCCCGCGGATCTGGGCGCGGGTCAACCCGCGCTTCCAGACGCCGGTGTGGGGGACCGCCATCTACGGCGTCCTCTCCATCGTCTGGTACGTCGGGCTGACGCTGCTCAGCCAGAACGTGCTGGCCGACTCCATCGCCGCCCTCGGGCTGGCGATCGCCTTCTACTACGGCATCAACGGCTACGCGGTGCCGCTGTTCTACCGGCACCAGATCTTCCAGAGCGCGCGCAAGTTCGTGTTCCTCGCGCTCTTCCCGCTGCTCGGCGGCATCGCCCTCACGTGGGTGTTCGCCGCGTCGCTGGACCAGCTGTACTACCCGGCCAACTCGGCCTCGGGCACGTCCTGGTTCGGCGTCGGGCCGCCGTTCGTCATCGGCGTCGGCTTCATCGTCAGCGGCGTGATCGTGATGTTCGTCGCGCACGCCTTCCTGAAGCGCTCGAAGCCGTTCTTCGCGCGCAAGATGGAGACCGTGGAGACGATGGTGCCGTGGGACGAGAGTCCTGAGGACCTGCTGGCCGGGCAGGCGTCTCGCGCAGCCGGCGGAGACCACGCGGCGCGCCGCCTGAGGCTCTCCGCGGGCGGCTCGGCTGGGGCCGGGCGGGGCAGAAGCCCCGCCCGGCCCCAGGCGTGCGTCCGCTGGGTGCCGCGGAGTCCTGCGGGCAGCGGCTGCCTCGACCGCGCCGCTCACTCCGGCCCGCGCGGCGGCTCGGCGCTGTAGGCGGCTCTCGCTCCGTCGCCGAGCCGCTCGAGCTCTGCCTGGCTCGGCATATCGCCCTCTGCGCGCAGCCGCTGCCAGGCCCCGTAGAGGATGGGCGCCGCCACGGCCAGGCCGGCGATGCTGATGATCCCTGCGAACGTCAGCACCCGTCCCGATATCCTGGCGTACAGCAGCGGCGCGGTCAGCGAGCCCAGAAGACCGGCGAGCTGCATCGACGTGGCCTCCACGCCGGTCACGGTGCCGAGCCAGCGCCGAGGGCTCACCTGGATCAGGAACCCCTGCTTCGCGGGGTAGGAGAAGGCGATCGCGATCCCCTCCAGCACGTTGACCACCAGCAGCGCCGCGAAGTTGGTGGACCAGCCGTAGAACATCCAGGCGCAGCTCGACAGCGCGTACCCGATGACGAAGAGCCAGAAGCGGCTGTAGCGGTCCGCGACCATCCCTCCGACGAAGCTGAGCAGCATCGGCACGCTGAACGCGACCCACGTGAAGCTGATGAACGTCTTGGACGCGCCGAGGTGGTCGAGGTACAGGCTCCAGACGACGTCCCAGGCGCCCATCGCGTAGTGGCTGGTGAACGCGATCAGGAAGAAGGCGAGGATCGGCGCCGTGAAGATCGACCGGTATTGCTTCAGCGACGCGCGCCATCCCGCCTGGGCCTCGCGCTCGCGGCGGCGCTGCGCGCGCCGCGTCTTGAGCGCCGCCGGCTCCTTCACCAGGAACGTGATGGCCGCCAGCGACAGGGCGGAGAGGATCGCGCCGAAGTAGAAGATCGCGTAGAAGCCGCTCGTGCCGCCGCCGCCGAGGGCGTAGAGCGGCGCGGCCAGGGCCGGCCCCACGATCAGGCCGCCGAACTGCGCCGTCGTCAGGAACCCGTAGGCCTTGCTGCGGTTGTCCTCCGTCGTGATGTCGGCGACGAACGCCTGCGCCGCCGGACCGAACGCCGCCGTGCCGATGCCCTCGAGCAGCCGGAAGAGGATGAACCAGTATGGGTCCGTCGTGGTGGTGAAGAGCAGGAGCGCGATGGTGTAGACGAGCGCTCCGCCGATCATCACCGGCTTGCGCCCGATCGTGTCGCTCAGCCAGCCCAGCGGCGACGAGAAGAGCAGGGTCCCCACGTAGAACATCGCCGCGATGACCGCCCAGAGCGTCATGGACGCGTGCGCCTGCTCCTCCAGGAACAGCGGGAGGTACGGGAGGATGGCTCCGAAGCCCGCCCAGACGACGAACTCGGACACGCTGATCACGCCGAGCTGCATCCAGCTCGTGCGCGGCGTGCCCACGGGTGGTGTGGTCTGTGTGGCGAGTGCGGAGGTCATGGCTTCCTTGCGTCGTCCGTAGACCTTTGACGACCGGCCCCACCCGGTTCGTCGCTCTACGGATTCCGTCACAAGGCTATCACCCGGTCGCATCGTCCCGGGGCAGCCGCTCGGGTCAGGAGTCGCGCACCTCGGGTGAGAGCAGGCCGACGAGCGCCGACACCGCGACGATCGCGCCGGCGACGACGAAGAGGATGCGCACGGAGACGACGCCGGCCAGGGCGCCGCCGACGAGGACGGACACGGCGTACATCCCCTGGGTGAGCGTGAACCGCGTCCCGAGCACGCGCCCGCGCATGCCGTCGGGGACGACCTGCTGCAGGTACGTGTCGACGGCGATCAGGACGACCGCGTTGGCCATGCCGAAGATGGCGAAGGGCACGGCGGCGACCCACACGGAGTCGGTGGTCGCCACCAGCGCGAGGCAGGCGCCCATGATGGCCAGTCCGGCGATCATGACCCGGCCCTTGCGCACGCGCGAGGCGAGCGCGACAAGCGCCAGCGAGCCCGCGAGGAAGCCGGCCCCGACCACCGCTTCCAGGGCGCCGAAGGCGCCGGTCCCGCCCTGCAGGACGTCGACGGCGAAGAGGAAGGTCAGCGGGTAGGCGGCGCCGAGGCCCGCGACGCAGACGACGATCATCGTCGTGTTCGCGCGCAGACCGCGGTCGCGGGCCAGGAAGTGGAAGCCCTCTCGCAGTTCTTCCCAGACGGCGCGCGCGGTGTTCTCCGCCGCCGCGCGTGCGGGCGCCCGGTACCGGATGAGCAGCAGCGCCGCCGCGGAGACGGCGAAGGTGGCGGCGTCGAGCCGGAACGCCACCGACGTGCTCACCGAGGCGAGCAGCACGCCGGCGAAGGCCCAGCCCAGGATCTCGGTGAGGTTCTCGCTGGTCGAGAAGAGCGAGTTGGCGCGGAGCAGCCTCCCCGGCGTGACGATCTCAGGCAGGATGGCGAGCTTGGCCGGCTCGAAGAAGACGCCCGCCGTCGCGATCGCGAAGCTCAGCACGAACACCGCCGGCAGCGAGCGCGTGGCGACGAAGGGCACCGCGACGACGAGGACCGTCCGGACCAGGTCCACGGCGATCATGAGGCGCCGCTTGTCGAACCGGTCGACGGCCACGCCGCCGAGCGCGCCGAAGAGGACGTAGGGGAGGGTGTACAGGGCGAAGACCGCACCTGTGCCCAGCGCCGACCCGGTGGACGTGTAGACGAGCCACGGGAACGCGAGCGCGGCCAGACGATCGCCCATCTGAGAGACGAACTGGCCGGCCCAGAGCAGCAGGAAGCCGGCGTTGCGGTGGAGCGGCGCGGATTGGATATCTGCTGCGACGGCGTTCGCCTCTATCGCTCTTCCCCCCGAAGCGCGTCGTGTCCCTGGCTGATGACTGCTGAGGCGCGAAAGCGCGAGCGCACGTGCGCGGCCCCGCGCTCCCGAAGCGTACACCAAGAGGTTGACGATGTCGCGGGGCAGCGCCGCCGCCGCGACCCCTTCCACAATGTGTTGTCCATATTGGCAACTTCGGAGGCCTGATGTTGCACCATTTGTCCAAGTGCGGAGGGTATGCGAGGCCAGACCGGCGTCCGTAGAGTCAGGCCACGCAATCGTCAACCACAAGTTATCGGCATGTGGTTGAACAACCTTTAGCCCTTTGGAGGGGACATGAGATTCGGCGGAAAAATGCACATCAAGTTCGGCGGGAAGATGCACATCCGCTTCGGCGGGAAGATGCACTGACGGCGAGCGACTGACCGATCGACTGAGGTAACATCATGAGCAAGAAGATCGAGAAGACGCTCGCTTCCCTGCTGTTCGCGCTCGTCACGAGCGGCGGCGGCAGCAAGATGCACTGAGCCCTAAAGCTCCGTTTCATCGGTGCCGATAGACGGGGCACTTGCAGACCCCGAGAGGTACCGTGTCGATGTCTGAGCGTGACTACCGCGTTCTCACTGTGGGCCTGGCGCTGTGCGCTGGGCTCGCAGTCGCGTACGCGGTCGTGTTCCCGGGACCGATTCCGCTCTCGTCGACGGTCATTCGCGACGCCGTCGTCTTCGCCATCCTCGCGATCATCGCGGACGAGATGTCGGTTGAGATTTCCGACCGCGTGACCCTGGCGGCATTCAATCTGCCGATTCTGCTGGCGATCATGTTCACCGGCAGATTGCCGGCCATCGGCGTCGCCGTCGCTGTGGGGTTGTGGGGCGCGTGGCGCGAGAACTCTCGCTCGGTCGTCGTGTACAACACCGCGAACTTCGTCGTCGCGGTGTTCATTGCTTCACTTGCATTCGACGCACTTCTGGGACCGCTGGGTGTCCATCTTGACCAGGTGACGGTGGGGTTGCTCCTGGCCGGAGCCGTTGCAGCCGTCTGCTTCGAGGCGACGAACCTCGTCCTGCTCAGCCTCGGCATGCGCGTCAAGTATCGGCGGCCCTTCCGCGCGTTCTGGCGCGAGGAGATGCCGCCGTTCCTTCGCTCTCTGGGCGTCCTGCTGCTGCTCGGCTTGGCGATCGCGGCCCTGTACGCGGCCGCCGGCATCATCGCCGTCGCGCTCCTGTTCGTGCCGCTCTTTGCCAGCCAGTACATGTTCAAGCTGCTCGTGCGCGAGCGTGAGCACGTGGCGCGGCAGACCGAACTGAGCGACCAGTACCTCGAGATGAACATCGGCCTGGCCGCGGCGATGGTCGTCCTTCTCGACAGCAAGGACGAGTACACCGCGCAGCACTCGGCGGCGGTGGCCATGTACTGCCGTGACATGGCCACGGCGCTCGAGCTCCCGGAAGAGGAGGCTGAAGCGCTCCACTTCGCCGGCCTGCTCCACGACCTTGGGAAGGTCGGCGTGCCGGACGCGGTGCTGCGGAAGGCCGATTCCCTCGACGAAGGGGAGTGGGAGTTCATCCGTCAGCACCCGGAGAAGGGGGCGGAGGTCCTCTCCCACCTCGCGGCCTACCAGGAAGTGGCCGACATCGTTCGCTTCCATCACGAGCGCCTGGACGGAAGCGGCTACCCGAACGGGATCACCAGCGACTCCATCCCCGAGCTCAGCAAGGTGCTGGCGGTCGCGGACAGCTACCACGCCATGACGTCGGACCGGCCCTATCGCGGCGCGCGCAGCTCCTTCGAGGCGCTCAAGGAGCTGCGCATGATGTCCGGGACGACGCTGGATGCCCGCTACGTCGAGATCCTCGCCAAGGTGCTGCGCGACAAGGACCTGGCCTACCGCGACGGCAGCTCCACGGACTTCATGGGCGAGTACGAGCGCGGCCGCATCAACCTGCGGCTGCGCGGTCACGCGATCGCCGACGTCAGCGGTCTCGCCGGCTCGCGGCAGGAAGACCCAGCGGCAGGCTGACCAGCGCTCGCGCGGTGAGCGCGGCCGCCACCGCCTTCAGCACGTCCAGCCACACGAACGGCACGACCCCGGTGAGCACCGCCGTGCCCGGCGTCAGGTGGAGCTGCACGGCCAGCCACGTCGCGCCGAGCGCGTAGATCGGCACCAGCCCGGCGAGCCCTGCGACCAGCAACCGTGGCGCCGTCCGCTCGCCCTTGCCGGCGATGAGGCCGGCGACGAGCGCCGCGCCCAGGAACCCGAACAGGTAGCCGCCCGTCGGGCCGAAGAGCGCGCCCAGCCCCGACGTCCCGCCCGCGTACACCGGCGCGAAGAGGCCCGAGGATGAGGTACGCGGTCACGCTGAGCACGCCGAGTCGCGGACCGAGCGTCATCCCGGCGAGCAGCACCACGTAGACCTGCAGCGTGAACGGCACCGAGCCGACCGGGATGGCGACGAACGCGGCGACTGCCAGGAGCGCTGTGAAGAGGGCCGCTGTGGCCAGCTCTCTCGTGGTGAGACGGGACAAATCGTCAACCCTTCAGAAGGACGAAGAGGTGACAATGTAGCGGCCCCCCGGACGGTGGTCAATCCGGCCGGGGGGCCGTCCCGCTGCTTCAGTGCCGCACGCTCACGTCGCCGGAGTGGAAGCTCCGCACCCGGCGATGGGGCAGTTCGACGAGCAGTGCACCCCGGTCGTCGATGCCGGCGGCGGCGCCGACCACCGGGCCCTGCCGCGTCTCCACGCTGATGGTGCGCGACAGCAGGTAGTCGCGCGCCCGGAACGCGGTGAGCGCCTTGTCGAAGCCGCCGCGCAGCGCCGCCTGGTAGTTCGCCTCGAGGCTCAGGAGGAGACTCGCGAGGACCTCGCTCCGGTCCATCAGGTCGCCGCCCACCATCTTCAGCGACGTTGCGGTGCGCCGCAGGGCGACGGGGAGTTCGCTGAACTCCGTGTTCACGTTCAGGCCGATGCCCAGGACGACCCAGTCGACCTCATCCTGCTCGCCCGAGACCTCCATGAGGATCCCGCCGACCTTGCGGTCGCCGATGAAGAGGTCGTTCGGCCACTTGATGGCGACGCGAGCGGGGACATGCCTCTCGATCGCCTCGGCGGCCGCGGTGGCGGCGACGATGGTCAGCAGGTGCGCCTCGCTCATGGGCAGTGACGGGCGCAGGACGACGGAGAAGAGCAGGCCCTTGCCTGCCGGCGAGGTCCAGCGCCGGCCCAGGCGGCCGCGGCCGGCGCTCTGCGCCTCCGCGACGACCACCGTCCCCTCGGGTGCGCCCTTCATGGCGAGGGACTTGGCCTCGAGGTTGGTGGACTCGATCTCGTCGTGGTAGCGGAACGAGTGGCCGAACATCGCTGTTCTCGGTGCGCTGCGTGACGTGTCCCATGGAGAGGCGGGCGGGCTCGTCCTCGAGCCGGTAGCCGCGGCGCGACACGCCGACGATGCGGTAGCCGCGCTTGCGCAGCGACTTCACGTGCTTGTGCACTGCGTTTCGCGAGATGCCGAGCACGTCGCTGATCGCCTCGCCGGAGACGAAGTCGTCGTTGTCTCGCAGGATGTCGATGACGGTCTTCTTGCGCTGGCTCATGGCGGCGGACTCGACGTAGGTGACAGAGACTGACGACTCCATGGTCCTCCCCTTTGCTCGTGGTGGTGCCGTGCGAAGAGGCTAGTCACAGGGAGTCCGGATGGAATCATACCCAGGGTGGATTTTGCGTCATGCCTGCGGGTGGAGATGGATTGAGGCGCTGATACTCGAGGACGGCGCCGATCCGAGTGGTCTGGCCCATCTTGCTCAAGATGTGGTTGACGTGCGTCTTGACCGTGGACATGGCGATGAACAGGTCGGCAGCGATCTGGTCGTTGGTGCGGCTTTGGGCCATCGCGTCCAGCACCTCCAGCTCCCTTGGGGTGAGTTGGTCCAAGACGGAGGTGTCGGAGGACCGCGTTGCTCTATGGCCGGGGTTCCTCGCGTGCGTGGCTTCGTGTCCGGCTCTGGCTGGGGGTGAAAGGGTGTCCAGTCGTTCGATCCAGGTCAGCCACCTGGGAGGGCCCGAGGTCCTTCAGCACCACGGCTGTCTGCGGGAACAGCCAGTGATGGCCAAGCGCCTCGATGAGCGCCGGTCCAAGGCCGTTGCTGCGGTGCCGTCGCAGGACACGGCTGGCCAGCTCAGGTCGGGGACACAGCTCCTGTGCGATCAAGTTGATGTGGCCCAGCGCCAGTTGTCTGGGCAGGCATTCCTCGAGCAGCCGGACTGCCTCCGTCGCATCGCCCGCGATGTCCGCGAGAATCCCCTCGAACATGACGGCCTTGAGCTCGACGAAAGGCAGTCCGGCAGTCGCTGGCGTCTGAAGACAGCGCGACGCAGGAGCGCCCGCTGTTCGACTGCCCAAGATGCCTTGAGTCAGTGCGAGGTTGGATCTGGCATTGAGGGCGAGGTAGGGGTCGCGTTCAACAGGAATCATGTCTATCGAGCTGTCTGCGTTGGCTCCTGAGCTCGCCTTGGTCTCGCCCAATCGTCGCAGAACGGTGCCCTCATGACAGAGAGCGAACGCAGAGAAGCGTCGGCTCTGTGTCGATGAGACTCGTCTCGCTGCGAGCGCGCGAAAGGCCAGCAGAGCCGAACCGTAGATCTCCCTCCGCTGCTGCTAGGACGGCGAGACTGTCTTCAATCATGTACGAGGCCAGTGCGTGGCCGAAGTCTTCGGCTGTGGCCGCCGCCTCGCTGGAGGTGCCGTGCTGCCGCCTCGTAGTCACCGAGCGCGATATCGATCATGCCGTGCGTGTTCAGCGTGGCGGCGCGCTGGGCTGCCGTCTGTCGTGGGTCGTGGCAGCCCTGGATGAGCTCCTGGGCGGTGCGCATGTCTCCCCGGTAGAAGGCCGCGTGGGCGCGCAGGGCCTGCGCTCGCGCGGCCTCTTCCGGCCTCGCTCGGGGAAGGAGCTCATCGGCTCTGGCGGACGCCGACGCGACGGTGTCCCAGCGGCGCATGTCGAGAGCCGCCGACAACAGGCTGAGGAGCGTGTGGAGCCGTTGTGCGTCCGTGGCGGCGTGGTCGAGGGCGCTGTAGCAGGTGCCGATGCTGGCGGGGCAATCACCGGACCAGAACTCAGCCCACTCGGTGATCGACAGCACCTGGTACAGGCCGTCGCGATCGCCCTCGCGCTGCAGCGTCTCGCGCCGCCAGGCGCAGCGCCGAGAGCGCGACCGCGAATCGACTCTCGCGCGTGTCGAGGACACCGGTGACGACCAGTGCCCATGGTCGTCCCGCTTCGACGGCCGGCGCGAGTCTGCCCACCCAGATCCTGAGCTGCTCGGACGGGCGGCGCTCCAGTTCCGTCTCGCCGCCTCGGGAGATCACGCCGAGGGCAAGCTCGATCTCGTTGGCGCCGAGGAGAAGTTCGATGGCGCTCGCGGCGTCGCCGTAGTCTTCAAGGGCCGACGCGGTCTCGAGCTGCAGCGTCCGGAAGGCGCTGCTCGCCTTCGTCCTGCACGTAGCGCTGCCGCAGGAAGTCCCGTAGCAGGTTGTGATAGCGGTACGTCCCCCGGCGTCCTGCGTCGAACGTGAACACCTGGTTCCGCGCGAGGAAGTGAAGATGCCGGGACGCGGATCCGGAGCCCGTGAGGCGCTCTGCGAGCTCCGCCGAAAGGGCATCGACGCAGCAGGTGCCCAGGAGGAAGTCCTGCACCGCCTCGGTCTGTCGCTGGAACACCTGCTCGGCGAGGTAGGAGAACACGTCCATGCGCAGCCGCGGGTCGGCGAGGGCGTCTTCGAGGGACGTAGCGTCCAGCCACTCGAGAGCCATGCCGGCCAGCACGACGCTCGCCGGCCAGCCTTCGGTGAGCGCGAGCAGCCTGCGGACGAACTCCTGCTCGTGCCGCCGGCCGGACCTCAGGGCGAGCACTTCGGCGACCTGCGTCGCATCGAAGAGCAGGAGGTCCCTCGGGATGCGCGCGACCTCGCCGCCGAGGCGCAGCTTCTCCAGCCGGAACGCCGGTTCGTATCGCGTGAGGACGACGAAGTGGATCGTCTCGGGACAGTTCTCGAGCAGGTAGCCGAGCACCTCGTTCATGCCGGCGGCGTCCATGGTCTCGTGGTAGTCGTCGAGGACGATGTGACCGTCGCGTCCTGACGAGCCGATCGCACTCGGAGCAGAACTGGGCGGCGAGCACCTGGGGACGGGACGTCGAGCACCGGTCCGGCCTCGAGTTCGCGCAGCAGCGCCGAGCCGAACTCGGGTGCAGCCGGCGCACGGCTCGGGTCATCGCCGCAAGGAACGCGATCGGGTCGTGGTCGAGGATGTCGAGCTTGTACCAGACCGCCGGCCGCCCGCAGCGCTCGAGAGCAGCGGCAGTCGTGGTGGTCTTGCCGTAGCCAGCCGGGGCGCAGACGACGGTGAGCCGGTGGTCGAACGCGGCCGCGAACGCGGAGTGCGCGTCCGGTCGCACGCTGACGTGGTCAAGGCGAGGCCTGAGGTACTTCGCCTCGATCGCCACTTGTCTTGCTCTCTCGTTCGGCACTTGCGCCCCCGAGTGACGCACCGGCCTCCAAAGGGACGGCTACTATAGCAAGGATACGGTCACGGGTGAGCGGCCTCGCGGCCTGTCGAGGTGGACGATCGCGAGTGATGTGCCCCGTACGTCGACGCGGGGGCCGGGAGCAGAAACTTCAGGGGATGCTCCCGGCCCCCGCGTCTGTGTTCCGCCGGGGGGACGGATCTTGTAGCTAGGCGGTCGTCGTCAGACGGCCACCTTGATGGGCTCGAGGATGGTCTTGCGGGCCTTGGTCGGCGGCAGCACCTTGATGGCGAGCGCCTCGTCGGCGTAGGCGGTCTCGACCTGGTCGAGGCCGAAGGTCATCGGCAGGCCGACGTCGCAGGCCAGGTCCATGGTGAGGTCGGTCCTGCCGCGGATCTGCAGCACGTCGCCCTTGGCGCAGCAGGTCGACGTCGCCGGCCTCGATGCCCGGGACGGTGACGGTGATGACGATGGTGTTGTCGACGATGCTGGCGTCGACGGGCTGACGGCCGTGGGCCGAGTGGGTCGGGCGGAACTTCCAGAGCCTGCCGCTCGCGTCGAACGTGAGGTTGAGGTCGTGCTCTACGAGTTGATCCTGTGTCTTCATGGTGTCTCCTCTTGGCGCTGCCGGCAGTCTCGCCGGGGTTCATCCCTCAATGCTTGCAGTGGTACTGTAGCCCCATTGCGAACGTAAGCATGGCACCCGGACGCACACTCTTTTGCGTGGAGGTGGGCAGATGCACACCATGGTGAGACTGAAGTCGGAGGACGCCGTGAGCGATCGCCAGGGCGCCGCGAGCGGCGTCCTCACCGTGCGCGAGCTCGTGGAGCACTCCGGCCTCGGGCTGACGGCCGTGACCGGCGACGTCGGTCTCGGCCGCTCGATCAAGGGCGTCCACTTCTCGGACGCCGACGACCCCGTCCCGTACCTCACGAGCGAGAGCGTGCTCATCAACACGGGGCGGACCTGGTACCAGGATCCCGCCATGGGCGTGTGGATCCTGGACCGCCTGGCGAGCATCGACACGGCGGCGCTGGTCGTCGCGCTCGGGCACTTCCTGGACGAGGTGCCGCGAGAGGTGGTGGAGCGCGCGAAGCAGCTCAAGCTGCCGGTCCTCACCCTCCCTGCCGGGCGCGCTCACGCGCAGCGTCCTCTCGTACGTCTACAACGTGCTGGCCTCCGCGGACCTGCACCGCCTGCGGCGCACCGTCGCCCTGCAGAACGACCTGCTCGACCTGCTGATCGCCGAGGCCGGCGCCGACGAGCTGCTGGCCAAGGTGGCGACCCTCATCGGCATGCCCATGCTGCTGCTCGACGGCGTCGGCGCCGTCATCACCAGCTCGGGGGTGGCGGACCCTCGCCGCATGGCGCAGGAGGTCTGGGTGGCGTGGGCCGAGCTCACGGACCCCACCGCACTCGGCATCGTCGAGGTGGGCGCGTCACGGTACTTCTGTCGCGAGGTGATCCTCTACGGCAAGCTCGAGGTGCTCATCGTCGCCTCCGCGGAGCAGACCTCGAGCACGGAGTTCGTCGACACGGCGCTGTCGTTCCTGCAGCGGCTCATCACGCTCGACCTGCTCAAGCAACGCGACGAGATCGTCGCCACGCGGCGCCTGCGCCGCCGGCTGCTGCGCGACCTGCTCGACGGCGGGACCGCGCCGGACGAGCTCACCGCGCTCGTCGCGGACCACGGCGTCGACCTGGACCGGCCCTGGCGGGTGGCCATCTGCGACTTCGGCGGCGCGCGGCACAAGGGGCGGCGCGCGGTCGACCTCGAGGACGCGCTGGTGGAGGCGGTCGACACGTTCTGCGGCGACCGCCTCATCGCGTTTCTCAGCCGGCCGCGGGCCACGTCCCTGGCCGTCCTGCTGCCGGACGGCTACCCGTCCGTCGGGGACGGCAGCGCCCGGGACCTCGTGCTCAGCCTCAAGACGTTCGCCGCCGGCGAGCCGTACCGTCTGGAGGTCGCCGTCGGCGTCTCCGGCGCGCACCGCGGCCCCGGCGCCGGCCCCAAGGCGCTCCAGGAGGCGCTGGACGCCGCTGGCCGCCGCGCAGCGGGGCATCGACGCCCGCGGGCTCGTGCTCTTCGAGGAGCTCAGCGGGCGGTTCCGCCTGCTGCAGGGCCAGAGCGGCGGCGCGCTCGCCGACATCGCGCGGCGCAGCGTCGCTCCGCTGCTCGAGTACGATGCGCGGCGGCACACGCACCTGCTGGACACGCTGCGCGCGCTGCTGGACAACCACTTCGCCATCCAGCCCACCGCCGAGGCGCTGTTCATCCATCGCAACACGCTGCAGAAGCGGATGCGGCGCATCGAGACGCTGCTCGGCGTGGACCTCACCGACATCGACGACCTGATGGAGCTGTACCTGGGGCTGCGCGCGCTGCAGCTCGTGGGCGAGGCGAAGGTGGTCGGGGCGGCGCCGGCCAGGCGCCAGTCCCGGCCGGCAGTCAGTCCGGAGAGCTGAGGGCGAGCTCGACGGCCTCGGCGGGCGTCGCCGCCCGCCGCACGCCGTCGAGCCGGCCGCCCTCCGGCGGCTCCACCTGCCAGGTGTCGAGCAGCACCACCGGTCGTCCGATGCTGCGCGCCAGCCCGATCTCGCTCAGGGTCCCCCAGGCGCCGCCGACGGCGATCACCACGTCGCCGCTCGCGACCACGCTGAGATTGCGGGCGTGCCCGATGGCGCTGCAGACGGTGTAGGTGAGGTCGGGGGCGGCGCGCAGGCGATCGTCCTCCGGCAGGATGCCGATCGAGACGCCGCCGCGTCGTCTGACGCCGCGCGCGACGGCCTCCATCACACCGTCGCGCCCGCCGCAGACGACGATGAGGCCGCGTGCCGCGAGGAGCTCGCCGAGCTCCTCGGCCTTCGCGGCCAGCTCCGCCGATGCGCGGCTGGCGCCGATCACGCTGACGTACCTCGGCTCGCTCATGTTTCCTCCAGGGGCGCGGGCGGCGCGAAGCGGCCGCGCCCGGCCGCCTTGTCGTCCGCCTCGCGGCGCCGGCAGGCCCACGGTCTTGCGCCGGGTGAGCCGTAGTAGATCTGGAAGTCCGGGCGGTAGCCTCGGCTCTCGTAGAGGTGAGCCGCGACCTGGTTGCCCGTGTCCACACCGATCTCCACGTCTTCGACGCCGCGCCGCTGCAGTTCGGCGTCGATCGCGTCCATGAGGGCGCCGCCGATCCCCTCGCCGCGCCGCGCTTCGTCCACGCAGAGGGTGGCGAGCACAGCGTGCTTGTCTCCGGTGTACCAGACGGGATCGGGGCCCTCGATGCAGACGAACGCGTAGCCGGCGACGTGCCCGGCCTTGCGTGCGACCAGCGCGAACGCCTCGCCGGCCAGCTCGCGGAGCATATCCGCGCGCTCGAGCTCCCAGGACTCATCGGACGGGCGCACGGGGACGAGGCCGTCCGGGAGCGACGCGACGTAGTCGATCAGTTGCTTCCACAGCGGACCGACCAGCTCGATGTCGGCGGGGTCGAGCGTCTCGATGGTGACGTCTGCGGGCATGGCGATTCTCCTGAGGCTGCGTAGGCCGAGCCTATCGCAGGCGGCGCGGCCGCGCAGGACCGAGCAAGCTCTGCGACTACCGCGGCCCGACGAGTGAGGGCTACCCGGTCTCCAGGACGGCGCTGAGCAGCGCGACGGCGCCGGGCTTGCTGAGCGGCTCGTTGAGATTGCCGCACTTGGGGCTCTGCACGCAGCTTGGGCAGCCGCTCTCGCAGGGGCACTCGGCGATGAGCTTGCGCGCGGCACGCTGCGAGTCCCTCGAACGCGTCGTAGCCTCGGCGCGACAGGCCGATGCCGCCGGGGTAGCCGTCGTAGACGAAGATGCTCGGCGTGTCCGTCTGCCAGTGCCACGGGGTGCTCAGGCCGCCGATGTCCCAGCGGTCGCACATGGCGTACAGCGGGAGCAGGGCGATGAGCGCGTGCTCCGCTGCGTGCAGAGCGCCGGGGGCGGCCAGCTCGTCGGTCTCGCTGAGTCCGGTGAGCACGCGGTCGAGCACCGGCTGCGGCAGCGCGAGCCAGAACGCCTGCGTGGTGAAGGTCTGCTCGGGCAGGTCGAGGGTCGTCGTGTCCATGACGTGGCCGTCGGTCATGTCGCGCCGCTGGTAGGCGATGACCTGCTCGGTCACCTCGAGGTCGCCGGCGAAGAGGACGGCGCCGGGCAGCTCGCGCGAGCCGGCCTGCCCGGCGACCAGTACGTTCTTGTCGGTCTTGGCCTGCGTGTAGTAGCTGCCGTCGAACTCGTCGATCATGACTGTCCGCGTCTCGAGGTCGAGGTGCTGGACGAGGTAGCTCCGGCCAAGGTGCAGGTACACGGCGCCGGGGTGGCAGAAACGGAAGACGCGCTCGCGCTCGACGGTGCCGATGACCTCACCCTGGCGGGCCTCGACGATGGCGAACTGCTCGTTGCTCGCGGTGCGCAGTCCGACGGCGGAAGCGGGGGAGTAGGGCCTGGACCAGACGAGGCCGTCCTTGCGCCGCCGCAGCCGTCCGCCCTGCGCGAGTCGCTCCGCCTGCAGCATGCCCTCCTCGCCGAAGTAGTCCTCGTCGGCGGCCGTCAGTGGCCGCTCGTACGCCGCCGCCTCCAGGTGGGGCCCGCTGATGTGCGGGTTGTGCAGGTCGATGATCGCCTCCTCGACGCTGCGCCCCAGGAGGCGGTCGGGCTCGCGCATGAAGTACTGGTCGAGCGCGTCCTGGCCGGCCACCAGCACGGCGTAGCCGTGCCCGGACCTGCCGGCCCTTCCCCAGCGCTGGCGCAGGCTGGTGATCGTGCCGGGGAAGCCGGTGACCAGGGAGACGTCCAGGCTGCCGACATCGATGCCCAGCTCGAGCGCCTGCGTCGCCACGACGGCGTCGAGCTCGTGGGCGAACAGGCGGCGCTCGATGTCGCGCCGCTGCTCCGGCGTGTAGCCGGCGCGATACGGCTGCACCCGCTCCGCCTCGCCGCGCCGGCCGCGGTCCTCGAGGCGCCGGCGGACGTTGCCGTACACGAGCTCCGCCGCCTTGCGCGTCGGCGCGAAGGTGATCACCCGGGCGCCCGCCAGCACGCACTCGGCCGTCACGTAGCTCGCCTCGGCGAGCGCGCTCCGGCGCAGGCCGGCGGCGGGGTCCTCGAGCGGCGGGTTCCACAGGACGACCGTCCGCTCGGGACGGGGCGCCTGGTCCTCGTCGACGACCGAGAAGGGAGCGCCGACCAGCCGCTCCGCAAAGCTCTGCGGGTTGGCGATGGTCGCCGAGGTGAGCACGAAGGCCGGGTCGGCGCCGTACTGCCGGCACAGGCGCCGCAGGCGGCGGACCACCTGAGCCACGTGGCTGCCGAAGACGCCGCGGTAGACGTGCGCCTCGTCGAGCACGACGTACCGCAACTGGTGCAGGAACTCCGCCCAGCGTTCGTGGCCGGGCAGGATGCCGATGTGCAGCATGTCGGGGTTGCTGAGCAGGATCGTGGCGGTGCGCCTGAGCAGGGGACGCTGGTCCTGGGGCGTGTCGCCGTCGTAGATGGCCGGCACGACGCCGGGCACGCGAAAGCGGTTGAGCTTGCGCGCCTGATCCTGGGCGAGGGCCTTGGTGGGGAAGAGGAAGAGGGCGCGCGCCTGCGGATCGGCGGCGAAGGTCTCGAGGACGGCGAGCTGGTAGCAGAGGCTCTTGCCGCTCGCCGTGCCCGGTGCTGACGACGACGTTCTCGCCGGCCGCGAGCAGGTCGCGGGCGGCGGCCTGGTGGCCGTGGAGCGACTGGATCCCGGCCGCGAGGAGCGCTTCGCGCAGCGCGGCCGGCAGATCCGCGGGCAGCTCGGCGGCGCGGCCTCGCCGCGCCGCCTCGTGCGCGACCGTCACGACCTGCTCGTGCCCGCCGCCGGTGAAGAGCGCCTGGAGCTTGCGTGCGGCTTTGGGGGGCATGCCGGCGTCGTGGTCCACGACGTCATCCTACTCCGGCGACCGGTCGGCGGACGGCCGGGCCGGCGGGCCCGCGGTCGGCCGGCCCGAGAACGCAAAAGGGGCGCTTGCGCGCCCCTCCGCTCAACCCTCTCTGCCTCCGGCTTCTACTGCAGGACCCGACGTCCGAGGTCGAGCGTGAAGAACCACACGGTACCGTCGACGTTGCCGTAGCCGGTCGTCCGTCTTGACCGCGCCGACGCCGATGTCGCGGAAGACCTTGGTGAGGAACGGCCCGGTGGCGGCGCTGTCCATCCAGCCCTTGGCGACTGGTCATTGGCCATCGGTCGTCTACGACAGACGACGAGGGCTCAGAAGAGGTCGGCGCCCCGGATAGATGTTCTCGCCGACCTTCCAGTAGCTGCAGCCGCTGCGCGTGTAGCCGCAGCGGATGATGCGCGACGTCCATGACTCCGCGTTGGGAGCGGCGGTGTCGTGCGTGAAGTACTTGCGCGCGCCCATGTCCGCCGAGTGCGCGCGGGCGGCCGCGACGAGCTTGTCGTTGACGCGGAGCTGAACGAGCCCGTGCTTCGCGCGCTCCTTGTTGACGAGCGCGAGCAGCTGCTTCTCGTACCTGTTGAGGGTGGTGGAGGCGAGGGCCGGCGTGGCCAGCGACAGGGCACACACCATCGCGATCAGCAGGATGATGATCCCTGTCCTCGTCTTCATGGCTCACCCCCGAGCCCAGCGTGGTCGTCGGAACGCGAACTGGGCCACTCTCTGGTGACCCCTTCCGACTCTGGTATCGGTAGGTCCGGGGAGGAGTTGAGGCGGTAGGCCGATGTTCTGTCGCCTCACCGGACAACGTCGGAGCGGGCGCTCTCGGCGTTGCGGGAGGGAGATCGGCCAGCCGGCCGTGGTGTTGCTCGGCGTGGCCGGCTTGGAGACCTTGGTGCAGCTGGCGCTGTTGCCGTTGCCGCTCGCGTTGGTGCCGGCGCCGGCGTTGCCGTGGCCGCCGGCGCTGCGCGCCGCGCCCTGGCCGCCGTTCGCGGCCGCGTCGGCCATTGTATCGGCAATCACCAAGATTGCTGCAGTTTCCCGGCGACCGATCTTGTGCGGCGCGCGCGGCTCGAGACGGGCAGCGGCTTGCGAGGCGGGCGTGAGCGTTGTAGCTTGGCCTACGACATGCACACAAGCCCGGCCAATCAGCGTCGGCGGGAGCGGTCCCGTCGCCGCAACCAGATTCGCCGCCGGCGTGTGGTCGCGCTGGTCGTTCTGGTGACCCTCATCCTCGTAGCGGTCTGGGTCGCGTACGCCATCCCCGGCCAGACGCCGGCCCGCGTCCCGCAGGGAGCCGCGCAGCCGACCTTCGGCCGCACCGTCCAGTCGGACGAGGCGATCGTCGTCGCTCGCGTGGACGGCGTCGACGTGCTTCTCCCCGTGGCGCAGCAGGTGACCACGGCCGTGGCATTCCACCCCGTGGACAACACCGACAGTGTGGCGTTCACGCCGGTCGGCGACCGCCTCGGGGGCGGCGACCTCGGCCAGAAGCTCGCCGACATCTTCGCCGGCGGTGGTGGCGTCCAGTACTACCTCATGGCCGGCGACGGCGGCGACCAGTCTCCGTCCACGTCCGGCCTCGACGTGGGCGCAGTCCCCGGCTCGCCGGTGGTCAGCCCCGTGGACGGCAAGGTGACCGCGGTCAAGAAGTACAGCGTCCTCGGACGCTACGACGACGTCGAGATCGACATCCGGCTCGCCAGCGACCCGTCGCTGCTGCTCGTCGTCACGCATATCACCAGGCCCAAGGTCGAGATCGGCGACGTGGTGCAGCGAGGCACGACCACGCTGGGCTCCGTCCGCGGCTTCCCGGCTGCGCTCGACCAGTCTCTCAGCCAGTACACGTCCGACAACGGCGACCACGTGCAGCTGGTGATGCTGCGCGTCACGCCGGAGCTGGCCGGCCTGTGAATACCGGCCGTAGGCAAGGTATCGAGCGGGGCGCCGAAGGGGCACCGCTCCGCGCCACCTCCGCCGTACCCGCGGCGACGCGGGCCATCATCGGCGGGTCGGGGTCACTGGCCGCCGACTTCCCCGGCGAGCTCCATCCCGACGCCCACGTGCTCGACGCCGGTCTGGTCTTCGAGACGCCTTGGGGGGACAGCCCGCCGTTCACGCTCTTCGAGCTCGGCGGGCTCCGCGCGCTCCATTGCAGGATGCACGGCTGGCGCAAGGGCGTCTCGCGCGGACGGGCCTCCCGGCAGGTCTTCAGCGTGCTGCACCGCGCCGGCGTCAGGCGCATCCTCTCGGACGCCGGCGTCGGCAGCCTCAACCACCTGCTCGACCCGGGCGACCTCGTCGTCGTCGACGACTTCGTCGACATGACGACCGACCGGGACCGCTACGGAGTGGTCGCCGGCGACCACCTGCTCATCATGCGTGACCCGGTGTGCGAGAGCGGGCGCGAGGCGCTCGTGGGCGCAGCCCGGCGCCACGCTCCGGAGCGCCGGCTCTTCACCCGCGGCACGTACGTGGTGACGGAGGGGCCGCGCTTCGAGTCGCCGGCCGAGATCCGCTTTCTGCAGACGCTGGGCGACGTCGTCGGCCAGAGCTTCTGCCCCGAAGTGTGGCTGGCCCGCGACATCGGCGCCTGCTACGCGGGCCTCTACCTCATCGTCAACTACGGGGAGGGCGTGGTGCGCGAGTGGGAGCACGACGTGCTCGCGCAGATCTTCCGCGAGGACGCCGGGCTCATGGGCCGCATCCTTCTGGACGCGCTCGCGGCCCTGCCTCCCGGCGACGATTGCCACTGCCGCGACCTGCGCAAGCCCACGCTGCTCACCTGAGCGGGCCGGCGCGGCGGCCGCCGCAGGTGAGTCCGCCGTCAGCCGACGAGCGCCCAGGCCGCCACCGCGATCAGGTTGAAGAGGGCGTGCATCGTGATGCACGTCCACAGCGACCCGGTGCGGTGGTAGGCCCACGCGAGCACGAACCCGAGGGCGGCCAGCGGCAGGAAGACGTCGAGTTGCAGGTGCGCCGCGCCGAAGATGGCGGCGGATGCCAGCGCTCCCCACACCCAGCCCCACGAGTTGGCGAACCCGCGGAAGAGGAAGCCCCTGAAGATGACCTCCTCGAAGAGCGGCGCCATCACCACGGCCACCAGCACGAACATGGCGGCGCCCAGCGTGGTGTGGGGGAAGTCGCTGATGATCGCCTGCTGCTTGGGGTTGACGATCAAGTCGTGGACGATGCTGAGGGCGTAGACGGCGATCAGCCCGACGGGTACGACCCAGAAGTACGCCTTGGTGGGGCGCCGGAACCCCCAGAGCACCAGCGAGCGGCCGGCGCTCCGCAGCGAGAAGAGCCATGCCGCCAGCGCCTCCCAGCCGTACAGGACGAGCGAGCCGAGGGCGAGCGCGATGAGACTGCCCGCTGAGATGGCGCCGGCGCTGCTGCTCGTCGAGGGTCCGGCGATCCACGCCGCGACCGTCAGCAGCGCCTGCGGAGCCGCCCCGACGATCAGGCCGGTCAGGGCGAGCGGCCACCGCCACGAGGCGGCGGGGAGGTAGAAGGGCTCGCCGGGAACGGCCGCCCGCAGCTCCGGGCCGCTGCGCGGACCACCGGCGCCCGGCGCGCCTGACCCCGCTTCCGGCGCCTCGGCCAGGCCCGCGCCGGGGCGTCCGCCGGCGGGGCCGGCTGGCCACGGCGGAGCCGCCGGCGGCCGGCTCCTCGCTCGTGCTGCTCGGCGGCAGGCCGGTCGCGCCGCTCGGCGGCTGCTCCTGCCCGGGGAGCTCGGGCGGCGGCACGCGGCGCGCGTCGCCGTCCGTCCACCGGCCGGTCTCTCCGCTGTCCAGCTGTCCGTCGATCGACTGTCCCTTCCGTTTCGCTTCCAGACTACCGGGAAGCACAGTGAAATGGGATTCCTGACCCGTCCTCAGCGTACGCGCACCCGTACCCGTTATCTCGTCGAGGTCCCCCACGACGCCGATGAGTGCGGCTGGATCATGGACGAGATCATCGGCAGGGGGCCGCAGTACGCGCACATGTTCTGGTGGGGCTGCAAGGTCGACGACCACCGGGCCTGGGCGTGGCTCGACGGTCCCGGCCGCGAGGCGGTCCTCGAGGAAGCGCTGCCTCCGGTGCTGCGCGCGCGGGCCGTCGTCCACCGCGTCTCACGCATCGACGGGCCGGAGCTGCGCGACTGGCACGACGCGCACGATGACGCCCGGCGGTGACGTGCGGTTTTGCCCGGCCCCCCCGGGCCTGCTATACTGCGCCGCCGTGGCCGCGACAGGCTTGCAGCCGCGTGCAGGAGCCGCCGGGAGGAGCGTTGCCCTCCTGCGGAGCGCTTGGTATCCTTACGTGCTTCTGTTTGAAAGGAAGACGACGTGCGTCAACTCGTCACGCTCGCTTGCCAGGAATGCAAGCGTCGCAACTACCACACGAACAAGAACAAGAAGAACAACCCGGACCGCATCGAGCTGAAGAAATACTGTCGCTGGTGCGGGACCCACACTGTGCATAAGGAGACGCGCTAGCGTCCCTTCGTTCTTTGTAGGGCTGTAGCTCAATTGGTAGAGCACCGGTCTCCAAAACCGGGGGTCGGGGGTTCGAGCCCCTCCAGCCCTGCCAATGATCATCGGAGCGGTTAGTGGCGAAGACTGCGAACAACAAGAAGGGCGACTCGGGCAAGGCCAAGCCTGCGGGCAAGCCGGCCCAGCCCAAGAAGGCGGTGGCGAAGCGCGCCGACGCCAAGCCCGCGCGTACCCGCTCGCAGCAGAAGCCCCAGCAGAAGGCCAAGGCGAACCGCCCGGCCGAGAAGAAGGGCTTCATGAAGTTCCTGCGCGACGTCCGCGTGGAGATGGGCAAGGTCACCTGGCCCACGCGCAAGGACCTCGCCCAGTCCACGTTGGTCGTGCTTGTCGCGGTCGCCATCGCGGCCCTCTACACCGGCGCTCTCGACACCGTCTTCGCGAAGATCGTCGATGTCGTCGTCAACTTCCTCACCTGATCGGGGCCCACACATGTACAGCTGGTACGTCGTCAACACATATTCGGGTCACGAGAACAAGGTGAAGGCCAACCTGGAGCACCGGCGTCAGTCCATGCACCAGGAGGAGCGCATCCACCAGATCGTCGTGCCGACCGAGTCGGTCGTGGAGACCAAGGACGGCGAGAAGATCACCACCGAGCGCCGCGTGTTCCCGGGCTACGTGCTCGTGCAGATGGAGCTCACCGACGACACGTGGTCGCTGGTCAAGAACACACCCGGCGTCACCGGCTTCGTCGGCGCCCAGAACAAGCCGGTCGCGCTCTCGCGCGCCGAGGTCGACCGCATCATGCACACCGCCTCGGTCGAGCGCCCCAAGCAGAAGGCCGAGTTCACGGTCGGCGAGGTCGTGCGTGTCACGTCCGGCCCGCTCAGCGATTTCTCCGGCGAAGTCGTCGAGGTCAACCTCGACCAGAGCCGGCTCAAGGTCATGGTGTCGATCTTCGGCCGGGAGACGCCGGTCGAGCTCGCCTTCGACCAGGTCAAGAAGACGTCCTAACCAGGAAGTAAGCGAGGCAACCAGTGGCCAAGAAGGTCCTCACCAAGATCAAGCTGCAGATCCCCGCCGGTGCGGCGAGCCCTGCTCCGCCCGTGGGCCCGGCCCTCGGCCAGCACGGCGTCAACATCATGGAGTTCTGCAAGTCGTTCAACGCCCAGACCCAGGGGTCGGGCAGCATCGTGCCGGTCGAGATCACCGTGTTCGAGGACCGCACGTTCACCTTCGTCACCAAGACGGCGCCGGCAGCTGTGCTGCTGCGCGAGGCTCTCGGCATCGACAAGGGCTCGGGCGAGCCCAATCGCGACAAGGTCGGCACCGTCACTCGTGACCAGGTCCGTACCATCGCCGAGACCAAGATGCCCGACCTCAACGCCAACGACGTCGACGCCGCGATGAAGATCATCGAGGGCACGGCTCGCAGCATGGGCATCGAGGTCGCCGAATAGTCAGCGTAGCCGGACTATCGTCGCAAGCGCCGCAGGCGCTGCGACAGGATCGCCGCAGGCGGATCAGCTCGCGACCGCCGCAGCCGGTGCGACAGTAGCTGCGTCAAGAGAGAAGTGCGTTCCCAAGTGAGTTGAGAAACAGGCCGGGTCCGGCTCCCGCCGTCCGGCCGCCGACGTGGGAGGCGACGAGAGTCGCCGCTCTGTACCACAGGAGGTTCTGCGAATGGCCAAACCAGGCCGCACCTACACAGCCGCCAAGCGCCACGATCGAGCCCGGCCGGCTGTACACTCCCCTCGAAGGCATGCGCCTTCTCAAGTCCCTTCCGGGCGCCAAGTTCGACGAGACCGTGGAAGTCCACTTCCGCCTCGGTGTCGACGTGCGCCACGCCGACCAGATCGTGCGCGGCACCACCGTGCTCCCGCACGGCACCGGCAAGGAGATGCGCGTCGCCGTGTTCGCCGAGGGCGACAAGGCGCGCGAGGCCGAGGAGGCCGGCGCCGACATCGTGGGCACCGACGACCTCGCCAAGCAGATCCAGGAGGGCGTCTTCGACTTCGACATCGCCATCGCCACGCCGGACATGATGGGCACGGTCGGCAAGCTCGGCCGCATCCTCGGTCCGCGCGGCCTCATGCCGAACCCCAAGTCCGGCACGGTGACGTTCGACGTCGGCAAGGCCGTCAGCGACGCCAAGGGCGGCAAGGTCGAGTACCGCACCGACCGCTCCGGCATCGTCCACCTCAGCATCGGCAAGAAGTCGTTCACCGAGGAGATGCTGGTGGAGAACTACGGCGCGGTGCTGGACGAGATCCTCCGCGCCAAGCCGGCGGCTGCCAAGGGCAAGTACATCAAGAGCGCCAACATCGCCGCGACGATGAGCCCGAGCATCGAGCTCGACCCGGCGCGCGTGAGAGACCTGCTCGAAGGCTGAGTCTCGAGGGGGGGCGCCGGCCGCTGCGGCAGTTGCCGGCGCCCCCCAGCTGTTCTATACTGCCGCTTCGCGGTGCCAGGTGCGCCGCGGCCGATGACGGTCGGTGCTCCTCCGGGAGCTGAAGGGATCCACACGGGTCCGCCACCCGAGGCGAGAACGAGCTCCGGCCTTGCGCCCGCGCCCGCTTCCGCTTCGGGAGCGGGTTTTTTGTTGCGACTGCGAGGTCGAGATGCTGAGAAACGAGAAAGACGCTGTGATCGCCGAAGTGCAGCAGTTGCTCACGGACACGGAGAACCTGTTCGTCAGCGACTACCGCGGCCTCACGGTGGAGGAGCTCGCCGAGCTCCGAGGCAAGCTGCGCCAGAGCGGCGCGAGCTTCAAGATCGTCAAGAACACCTTGGGCGGCATCGCCGCCGACAGGTCTGGTCGCGTCATGGTCAAGGAGCTTCTGGCCGGTCCGACCGCCGTCACCTTCTGCGGTGAGGACCTGGTCGCCGCCGCCAAGGCTCTGTCGGACTTCGCCAAGACGCATCCGCAGCTTGCGGTGCGTGGTGGCGTGCTCGACGCGAGCCTCATCGACCCGGACGGCGTCAAGGCGCTCGCCGGTCTCCCGTCGCGCGACGTGCTCATCGCGCAGGTGGTCGGCACCATGGCCGCACCGATGACCGGTCTGGTCACCGTCCTCCAGGGCACGATCAGCGGCTTTGTCCGTGCCCTCGATCAGGTGGCGCAGCAGCGCGCCGCCGCCGGCGAGGCGTGAGCCGCAGCCGCATCCATCCCGTCCAGCAAGGCTTTCAAGCCCCACGCGAGGTGAACTGACAATGGCAGACAAGACTCTCACGAAAGACCAGCTCATCGAGGCCATCAAGGGCATGACCGTGCTCGAGCTCAGCGAGATGGTCAAGGCGCTCGAGGAAGAATTCGGCGTCAGCGCCGCGGCCCCCATGGCCATGGCCGCGGCTCCCGCCGCCGCCGAGGCCGCCCCGGCCGAGGAGCAGACCCAGTTCGACGTCATCCTTGCCGCCTTCGGTGACCAGAAGATCCAGGTCATCAAGGTCGTGCGCGCGCTCACCGGTCTTGGTCTCAAGGAGGCCAAGGACGTCGTCGAGGGTGCTCCCAAGGCGATCAAGGAAGCGGTCTCCAAGGATGAGGCCGAGGACGCCAAGAAGCAGCTCGAGGACGCCGGCGCCACCGTCGAGATCAAGTAGTCGGTGGACCTGGTCTTCGACCTCCGAGCCGGTTCCCCGGCTCGTTGGCGCACCGCCAGTTGACTCGGCTGCGCCGGTCAATGGAGCGCTTGTCGTTTGTGAAGACCCGGAGGGCCGGGGCGCCGCGAGGCGCCCCGGCCCTCCTTCCGTCTGTTTGAGCCTTCCCGCGACGGGAACACTCGCCGCGGGATGGAGCGGCCTCCGGGATCTGCTCTTGCATTGTCTACCTGGTTGTGGTACATTTTTTGGCCGTGCGTTACCCGCGGCCATACCTCGAGTCCTCTGGTGTGGTGTGCTCTTTTTCCCTGGTCCACAGTAGACAGAGGAGACTCGCTTGAACGAGCCGCAGGCGCCTCGCGTGCGCACGTCGTTCGCCAAGCTCGACCAGCCTCTGCCGCTCCCCAATCTCATCGACATCCAGAAGAAGTCGTGGGATTGGTTCCTGAGCGACGGGCTGAGCGAGACGATCGCCGACATCAACCCCATCAAGGACTACTCCGAGAAGCTGCTCGTCCAGTTCGGTGAGCACCAGTTCGGAGAGCCGTCCAAGTCGCTGGCCGAGTGCCGCAACAAGGACATGACCTTCTCCGCCCCCCTCACCATGAAGGTCGCCTTCATCAACGAGGAGACGGGCGAGATCCGCGAGCAGTCGGTGTTCATGGGCGACTTCCCCATGATGACCGACCGCGGCACCTTCATCATCCACGGCACCGAGCGCGTGGTCGTCACGCAGCTCGTCCGTTCCCCGGGCGCCTACATCATGGAGCCCAAGCAGGCCGAGCGCGAGAAGCAGGTCCTGGTGGCGAACCTCATGCCCCAGCGCGGCTCGTGGCTCGAGCTCGAGATCGACAAGAAGGGCGTCGTGAACGTGCGCATCGACCGGAAGCGCAAGTTCCCGGTCACCGTGCTCCTGCGCGCCATGGGCTACGGCGCCAACGACGAGCTCCTCGCCCTCTTCGACGACTCGGTCTACATCCGCAACACCGTCGAGAAGGACACGACCGGTTCGCAGGAAGAGGCGCTGGTCGAGCTCTTCCGCAAGCAGCGCCCCGGCGAGCCGCCGACGCTCGACGGCGCCACGGCGATGCTCAAGGGCCTGTTCTTCGACCCCAAGCGCTATGACCTCTCGCGCGTGGGCCGGCACAAGCTCAACGTCCGCCTGCACAACCACATCAAGCCGGCCGACCGGCCGGACGCCGACGTGCGCGTGCTCGTGAACGAAGACATCATCGAGCTCATCAAGCGGCTCATCTCCCTGCCCGACAAGCTGGGCGTTGGCGTGATGCGACGGCAACGAGGTCGAGGTCAAGGACTACGCGGCCGACGCGGGCCAGTTCCTCGCCACCCGCCGCGAAGAGATCGCCCACGAGATCGACGAGTACGAGCACTTCGGCAACCGCCGTCTGCGTACCGTCGGCGAGCTGGTGCAGGACGCGTTCCGCATCGGCCTCGCGCGCATGGAGCGCGTCATCCGCGAGCGCCTCACCACCGAGGACCCGGACACCATCGTGCCGGCGACGCTGGTCAACATCCGGCCGGTCGTCGCGGCGCTCAAGGAGTTCTTCGGCTCCTCGCAGCTCTCGCAGTTCATGGACCAGACCAACTCGCTGTCGGGCCTCACGCACCGTCGCCGTCTGAGCGCTCTCGGCGCCGGCGGCCTCACGCGCGAGCGCGCGCCCATCGAAGTGCGCGACGTGCACCCGACCCACTACGGCCGTATGTGCCCCATCGAGACGCCTGAAGGTCCGAACATCGGCCTCATCGGCTCGCTGGCTTCCATGGCGACCGTGGACGAGTTCGGGTTCATCCGCGCCCCGTATCGCAGGGTGGTCAAGGGCAAGGTGACCGACGAGATCGTGTACCTCGACGCCTCGGAAGAGGAAGAGGAGATCGTCGATCCCAAGACCGGCGAGATCCGCTGGGTCACGATCGCGCAGGCCAACGCCGCGTTCGACAGCAAGACCGGCAAGTTCGCGGACGAGCTGATCCTCGCGCGTACACGTGCGGGCGCGGACATCGTCCAGGTGCCGCCGGCCGACATCGACTTCATGGACGTCAGCCCGACCCAGCTCGTGTCGGTCGCGACGGCCCTCATCCCGTTCCTCGAGCACGACGACGCCAACCGCGCGCTCATGGGCTCCAACATGCAGCGCCAGGCGGTGCCGCTGCTCCACGCCGAGGCGCCGTACGTCGGCACCGGCATGGAGTACAGGGCCGCCGTCGACACCGGCGACGTGATCGTCGCCGAGCGCGGCGGCAAGGTCGCCTACGTCGACGCCGACCACATCGAGATCGACGCCGGCAAGGGCGACGTGGACACCTACGACCTGGTCAAGTTCATGCGCTCCAACCAGGGCACGCTGATCCACCAGAAGCCGATCGTGTTCCCCGGCGACAAGGTGCCTCAGGGCGCCGTGCTCGCCGACGGCTCGTCCACCGACTCCGGCGAGCTCGCGCTCGGCCGCAACCTCCTGGTCGCGTTCATGAGCTGGGAGGGCTTCAACTTCGAGGACGCCATCATCCTGAGCGAGAAGGTCGTGAAGAACGACCTCCTCTCCTCGATCCACATCGAGGAGTACGAGGTCGACGCGCGCACCACCAAGCTCGGCGACGAAGAGATCACCCGCGACATCCCGAACCGTTCGGAGGAGTCGCTCAAGGACCTCGACGAGCGCGGCATCGTGCGCATCGGCGCCGAGGTCAACTCCGGCGACCTCCTGGTCGGCAAGGTCACCCCGAAGGGCGAGACCGAGCTCACCGCCGAGGAGAAGCTCATCCGCGCCATCTTCAAGGAGAAGGCGCGCGAGGTGCGCGACACCAGCCTCAAGGTGCCGCACGGCGAGGGCGGCAAGGTCATCGACGTCAAGATCTTCTCGCGCGAGAACAGCGACGAGCTCCCGCCGAGCGTCAACGAGCTCGTGCGCGTCTACGTCGCCAAGAAGCGCAAGATCGCCGAGGGCGACAAGCTCGCCGGCCGGCACGGCAACAAGGGCGTCATCTCCAAGATCGTGCCCGAAGAGGACATGCCGCATCTCGAGGACGGCACGCCCGTCGAGATCATCCTCAACCCGCTCGGCGTGCCGAGCCGGATGAACATCGGCCAGGTGCTCGAGACGCACCTCGGCTGGGCGGCGCACGCCGGCTATACGGCCGACAAGGACGCCGCGCCCAGCAACTCGCCGGTGCGCGTGGCTTCCCCCGTGTTCGACGGCGCCACCATCCAGGAGATCGACGAGCTGCTCATCCGCAGCAGCGAGGAGACCCCCGACAACCCGGTCGAGTTCAAGATCAACCGCAAGGAGCCGGCGGGCCGCCAGTGCTCGGGCAAGGTGTGGCTGTACGACGGCCGCACCGGCGAGCGCTTCGACAACAAGGTCACCATCGGCTACATGTACATCCTCAAGCTGCTGCATCTCGTGGACGACAAGATCCACGCGCGCAGCACCGGCCCGTACTCGCTCGTGACGCAGCAGCCCCTGGGCGGCAAGGCCCAGTTCGGCGGCCAGCGCTTCGGCGAGATGGAGGTCTGGGCGCTCGAGGCGTACGGAGCCGCGTACGTGCTCCAGGAGATGCTCACCATCAAGTCCGACGACACCGTGGGCCGCGTCAAGGCCTACGAGGCGATCGTCAAGGGTGAGAACATCGCCAAGCCCAACATCCCCGAGTCGTTCAAGGTGCTCATGAAGGAGATCCAGAGCCTGGCTCTCGACATGAGCGTCCAGAGCGAGGAGGGCGACGTGCTCGAGGTCCGCGAGGAGGACGACGATCTCCTCCGCGCCGCCGAAGAGCTGGGCATCGACCTCAGCGCCGGCCTGCGCCGTCAGCAGGCCGAGGCCGGCGAGCTGGAGCAGGTCGGCGTCGATTCGTCGGCACTGCAGGACGTCATCGGCGCCGGCACCGAGCCGGTGCTCGAGGACGGCGAGGTCTTGCCGGTCATCGAGGATGACGGCGACACCGTCGCGGCGACGCAGGATCTCCTGGCCGCCGCCGCCGCACTGTCGAGTGAGGTCGACTCGTTCGTGGCCGCAGACGGCGTCGAACTGCCGGACCTCGACGACATCCTGGACCTCGACGCCGCGGACCTCGAGCCCGACGACGCCGACACCGACGAAGACTGACCCCGCCTAGGCAGAGGGAGCGCATAGTGATCGATATCAACAACTTCGACTCGATCCGGATCGGGCTCGCATCGCCCAAGCAGATCGAGACGTGGTCCAAGGGTGAGGTCACCAAACCCGAGACGATCAACTACCGTACGCTGAAGCCCGAGCGTGACGGTCTGTTCTGCGAACGCATCTTCGGTCCCACCAAGGACTGGGAGTGCTACTGCGGCAAGTACAAGCGCGTGCGCTACAAGGGCATCATCTGCGAGCGCTGCGGCGTCGAGGTCACTCGCGCCAAGGTGCGTCGCGAGCGCATGGGCCACATCCGGCTGGCCGCGCCGGTCAGCCACATCTGGTTCTTCAAGGGCGTGCCGTCGCGCATGGGCTACCTGCTCGACATCGCCCCCAAGGAGCTCGAGAAGGTGCTCTACTTCGGCGGCAGCTACGTGATCGTCTCCGTCGACGCCGAGCGCCGTGACAACGACCTCCTGATGCTCCAGGAGAAGATCGACGAGATCAAGGCGCGGTACGACCTCTACGCCGAGGTCCGCCGCGGCGCGATCGAGGCCATGCACGACGAGGTCATCGAGGTCCTCGACGGCGCGCGTGACGTCGACGACTTCCACCGTGACTCCGACCCCGAGGACGAGTTCGGGTACTTCAACTACTTCGATATCTACGAGTCGTATCGCCGCATCGCCATGAACGCCGCGGCACTCGGCCCCGACGAGATCAAGCTCCAGCGCACCAAGACGGACAAGCTGCGCGACGACTACATCGACCGCGGCTTCAAGAACGTCGAACACGCCAAGGAGCAGATCGACAAGGCGTGGGAGCAGTTCAAGACCATCGCCGCGCGCGACGTCATCGGCGACGAGGCGCTCTACCAGCAGATGGAGCGCATGTTCGGCCGCGAGTCCGGCTACGAGCCGGAGAGCTTCGGCGTGTACTTCAAGGGCGGCACCGGCGCCGAGGCCGTGCGCGAGCTGCTCAAGGGCGTCGACCTCGACAACGAGGCGACCGAGCTGCGCGAGACCATCCACACGGCCAAGGGCCAGCGTCAGGCCCGCGCCGTCAAGCGCCTCAAGGTCGTCTCGGCCTTCCTGCGCAGCGGCAACCATCCCGAGTGGATGGTCCTGGACGTGATCCCGGTCATCCCGCCTGAGCTTCGCCCGATGGTGCAGCTCGACGGCGGCCGGTTCGCCACCAGCGACCTCAACGACCTCTACCGGCGCGTCATCAACAGGAACAACCGCCTCAAGCGGCTGCTCGACCTGCAGGCGCCGGACATCATCGTCAACAACGAGAAGCGCATGCTGCAGGAGGCCGTCGACGCGCTGTTCGACAACGGCCGCCGCGGCCGCGCGGTGACGGGTCCCGGCAACCGCCCGCTCAAGTCGCTCAGCGACATGCTCAAGGGCAAGCAAGGCCGGTTCCGCCAGAACCTGCTCGGCAAGCGCGTCGACTACTCGGGCCGCTCCGTGATCGTGGCCGGGCCGCACCTCAAGATGCACCAGTGCGGCCTCCCCAAGATGATGGCGCTCGAGCTCTTCAAGCCGTTCATCATGAGCCGCCTCGTGGGCCGCAAGATGGTCCAGAACATCAAGGCGGCCAAGAAGATGGTCGAGTCGATGGTGCCCGAGGTCTGGGACATCCTCGAAGAGGTCATCACCGAGCACCCCGTCATGCTGAACCGCGCGCCGACACTGCACCGGCTCGGCATCCAGGCGTTCGAGCCGCTGCTCGTCGAGGGCAAGGCCATCCAGATCCACCCGCTCGTCTGCGCGGCGTTCAACGCCGACTTCGACGGCGACCAGATGGCCGTCCATCTGCCCTTGAGCTGGGAGGCGCAGGCCGAGGCCCGCGTCCTCATGCTGAGCACCAACAACATCCTGTCGCCGGCGCACGGCAAGCCCATCGCCGTGCCGAGCCAGGACATGGTCATCGGCGTGTACTACCTCACGTATCACGGCGAGGACGATCTGAGCGAGGCGCAGCCGGACCACTTCGGCAAGCAGCTCCACGCCTACAGCGGCTACGAAGAAGTCCAGAGGGCCTGGGAGCAGCGCATCCTCGACCAGCGCGAAGTGCCTGAGAAGCGCGAGGAGGGCGTCGCCGAGTTCACGCGACGCCCGATCCTGCTCCGTCTCCCGAGCGGCGAGCGTGTGGTCACGACCATCGGTCGCGGCCTGTTCAACATGCGCGTCGAGGAGGGCCTCCGCGAGGTCCTCGGTGAGGGGTACGAGGGCGACTACACCTACATCAACTACACGATGACCAAGAAGGGGCTGGCCGCCTTCATCAACAAGCTGGTCGCCCTCTACGGCGCCAACAAGGTCGCCCGCATCCTCGACGTGTTCAAAGAGGTCGGGTTCCACTTCGCGACCCGCGCCGCCGTCACCGTGTCCAAGAACGACGTGGTCGTGCCGGCCAAGGAGAAGGCGGAGATCCTCCGCACGCATGAGGCCATGGTCGACCAGCTCCGCGAGGAGTACAACAACGGCTTCCTCTCCGAGGAGGAGCGGCGCGGCAAGGTGCAGGAGATCTGGCGTGAAGCCGACGTCCAGATCACCGCGGCCACCCGGGCCAACTTCAATCCGCTCAACCCGATCTACATGATGGCCACCTCCGGCGCCCGCGGCGACATCAAGCAGATCCGGCAGCTCGCCGGCTGGCGCGGCCAGATGGCCAATCCGAAGGGCGAGATCGTCGAGCAGCCGGTGAAGTCGAGCTTCATCGAGGGCCTCTCCGTGCTCGAGTTCTTCATCTCCACCCACGGCGCCCGCAAGGGCCTCGCGGACACCGCCCTGCGCACCGCCGACTCCGGGTACCTCACCCGCCGTCTGGTGGACGTGTGCCAGGACGTCACTGTGAGCGAGGAAGACTGCGGCACCAAAGAATGGGTGCCGATGTCGCCTTGGTCCCGCCGGCGTGAGGAGAACCCGCTGCTGGAGGGCACGACCCTCGCCGAGGACGTCAAGCGGCCGCGCAGCGACCGTGTCGTCCTCAAGAAGGGCGTGAAGATCGGCCCCGCCCAGATCGGCCTCCTCCGCGAGGTCTACTCGACGCTGCCGAACGCCAAGGTCAAGGTCAAGCAGGGCAAGGCGGCCGCGGCCAACATGGCCATGTGGACGCACGAGCCCAACGAGAACCTCCTCGGCCGGCATCTCGGTGACGCCGTCATCGAGGAGGAGACCGGCGAGGTCGTGTTCGAACGCGACGCGCACATCGACGTCGAGACGCGCAACCAGATCCTCGAGATCCTTGCGCGCAGCTCGCAGACCGACCCCATGGTCCCTGTCCGCAGCGTGCTCAAGTGCGACGCCGAGATCGGCGTCTGCCAGAAGTGCTACGGCTACGCGCTCGCCAACAACGCGCCCGCCGAGATCGGCGACGCCGTCGGTCACGTCGCGGCGCAGTCCATCGGCGAGCCGGGCACGCAGCTCACGATGCGCACGTTCCACACCGGCGGTATCGCCGGCGCCGACATCACGCACGGCCTCCCGCGCGTCGTCGAGCTCTTCGAGGCGCGCAAGCCGAAGGGCGTGGCGCGCATCGCCGAAGTGACCGGCCGCGTGGCCATCGAGGACACCGAGCGTGGCTGCAAGGTCACCATCACGCCGGACGACGGCGCGGCGAAGGAGTACGTCATCGCCGCTCGTCGCACGCACGTGATGGTGGAGGACGGCGACTGGGTCGAGGAGGGCACGCAGATCACGCCCGGCTCGCTCTATCCGGCCGACGTGCTCAAGCACGCCGGAGCGACGGCCACCGAGAAGTACCTCGTCAACGAGGTGCAGGAGGTCTACCGCTCGCAGGGCGTCGAGATCAACGACAAGCACATCGAGCTGATCGTGCGGCGCATGATGCGCAAGGTCCGCCTCGTGACGGCCGGGGACACCACGTTCTTGCCCGGCCAACTCGTCGACCGCTACCAGTTCACGGCGGAGAACGAGCGTATGGCCGCCGACGGCGCCGAGCTCGCCGAGGCCGAGGAGATCATCCTCGGCATCACCAAGGCGTCGCTGGCCACCGAGAGCTTCCTGAGCGCCGCCTCCTTCCAGGAGACGACCAAGGTGCTCACCGACGCGGCCATCGAGGGCAAGGTCGACAACCTCGCCGGCCTCAAGGAGAACATCATCATCGGCAAGCTCATCCCGGCCGGCACCGGCCTGCGCCGCTACCGCGGCGTGGAGATCCATCCTGCCGGCCAGGCCGAGGCGCTGGCCGAGGCCGACCGTCTGATGACGGGCGACCCGGCGTGGGGTCTCGACAGCGTCGACGGCGAGGTCGACTGACCGCGGATCGAGCCTGGAGCACGCACGGGGCTGCGGCCGCCGATCGCAGATGTTGCGGCCGCAGCCCCGTTTCGCTACACTACATGGCCGTTGTCCACAGCGGCTTACATGAGAAAGACCAGAGAGGTCAGATGACAACCATCAGCCAGCTCGTCCGCAAGGGGCGTGAGAGCAAGACCAAGCGTTCGAAGACCCCGGCGCTCAAGGGTTCGCCCCAGAAGCGCGGCGTTTGCACGCGCGTCTACACGGTGACCCCCAAGAAGCCGAACTCCGCCCTGCGCAAGGTCGCCCGTGTGCGGCTGGTCAATGGCATGGAGGTCACGACCTACATCCCCGGCATCGGCCACAACCTGCAGGAGCACTCTGTGGTGCTCGTGCGCGGCGGCCGCGTCAAGGACCTGCCGGGCGTGCGTTACAAAGTCATCCGCGGCTCTCTCGACGCCTCGGGCGTAGCCGACCGCAAGAAGGCGCGTTCGCGCTACGGATCCAAGGCGAAGGGGTGAGGTAGAGCATGCCGCGCAGAGGCACCGTCACGCGCCGGGAAGTCCTCCCGGATCCCGTGTACAACAGCAAGCTCGTCACGCAGGTCATCAACAAGGTCCTGCTGGACGGCAAGAAGAGCACGGCCGAGCAGATCGTCTACGGCGCGCTCGAGATCGTCCGCGAGAAGACCGGCCGCGACCCGGTCGAGGTGCTGCAGGACGCCATCCAGGCGCTCACGCCGCACCTCGAGGTCCGCAGCCGGCGCGTCGGCGGCGCCACGTACCAGGTGCCCGTCGAGGTGCCCGGCCGTCGCGCCCGCACGCTCGCCATCCGCTGGCTGGTCGGCTTCGCCCGCGACCGCCGCGAGAAGGTCATGGCCGAGCGCCTGGCCGCCGAGATGCTCGACGCTCTCGCCGGTCAGGGTGGCGCGTTCAAGAAGAAGGACGACATCTTCCGTATGGCGCAGGCCAACAAGGCCTTCGCACACTATCGCTGGTAATCCGCCGAGGGCCCCTCACTGACCTTCGTCGGTGAGGGGCTTTCGCATGGAAGGAACACGATAAGCAGCATGCGACAGTTTTCGCTAGACAAGACACGGAACATCGGGATCATGGCGCACATCGACGCCGGCAAGACCACGACGACCGAGCGCATCCTGTACTACACAGGGAAGACGCACAAGATCGGCGAGGTCCACGAGGGCGCTGCGGTCATGGACTGGATGGCGCAGGAGCAGGAGCGCGGCATCACGATCACGTCGGCCGCGACGACCG
>CAVUBA010000033.1:0-56726 GCA_963739595.1 uncultured Thermoleophilia bacterium | reverse complement strand
CCCGGAGGTCCTTGAGATCTTCGCCGGCGTCACGCACATCATCCACGCCGGCGATATCGTAGACCCCGGCATCCTCACCGCTCTGGCGGCCGTCGCGCCGGTGACTGCGGTGTCCGGCAATCTCGACACTTCCGGTCCGACCGCCGACCTCCCGACCGAAGCGACCGGCGAGGTCGGCGGCATACGGTTCGTGGTCGCGCACAAGCCCAAACGGCTCCTCAAACGCCTGGCGACCGGCAAGATCGGCGTCGGCGGGGACCGTGCCCGTCCGGATCTCGTGGTGTGGGGTCACCTGCATACCCCCACGGTGATCTGGCTCGACGGCCAGTTGCAGCTCAACCCAGGCACGGCGGCCTCGCCGGACGAAGAGGACGACGGACCCACGGTGGCGATCGTGGAGGTCACGAAGAACGGCCTCGCCGTGGAGTTCATCCCCCTGCGCCGGCGGACGCCCGAGGAGACGGGCGGCCGGCGCTGAGCACTCCCGGGGGCTTCAGCGGTCTCGGCCGGACCGAGCGCGCGTCACACACACCGCGTCGATGGAGGTCACGATGAGCGAGGCCGGCGCGGACGCCATCGCCCAGCCGAAGAAGAAGGCGCGGCGGCACTTCCCGGTCCAACTCCTCGTCGAGATCATCGGCGACGACCATGTGTTCGACGGCCTCGGCGAGGCCCTGCAGGCGTATCGAGGACTGCCGGCGGCAAGCCGAGAGTCACACCCGACCGACTCAGCGAAAGCAGGTTCATGACCACATCGGAGCTCTTCTCCAGCCTCGTCGCGCCGGCCTTGGCGATCGCCGTCAACCCGGTGCCGATCATGGCCTGCGTGGCGTTGCTGGCCACCGCCCACGGCAAGCGCAACGCCCTCTACTTCATCGTCACGATGTGGGTGCATCATGCTCGCCGTCGGCGTGGTCATCATCACCATCGCCGGTAACTCGACCAATTCCTCGACGAGCACGAGTGGTGCGGGAGTGCAGGTGGCCTTCGGCCTCATCTTCCTCGCCGTCGCCGTGCAGCAGTGGCGCAGCAAGCCCGTCGAGGGCAAGGACCCCGGATGGATGAAGGCGCTCGACAAGAACGGGCTGGTCGCCGGCGTGACGCTCGGCGTCTCGCTCACCAACTACGCGCTGCTCACCACCGGCGTCGACGACATCGTGAAGTCCGGCCTCAGCAAATCGGTGCAGATCGGTGCGCTGGTCTTCTTCATCGCCATCGCCACGTGCACGATCGTGCTGCCCTTGATCATCTATCTGGTGCGGCCGGTGTGGGCCAGGAAGCAGCTCGGCCGTCTCTCGGCCTGGCTCATGAAGCACAACCGCGTGATCCTGATCGTCGTCTTCGGGCTCATGGGCCTGCTGTTCCTGGTCGAAGGCATCAACGGCCTGCTGAGTTAGGTTAAGCTCAAGCCGAATCGGGTAACCATTTGGTCACGCCCGCCCGCCGTCCCCGCGACGCGAATGCGGGCTCCACAAGACCACCAGGCTTGGCGGCGGACTCCACCGGCCGGCCGATCGCTCGAGAAGACCCGACCCGCAAGCAAGGATCACAAGGAGACGACATGCCTGACGACATCGAGAAGACCCTCGAAGACATCGAGGCCCTGTTCGCGCAGACGGCGCGCGAGATGACCACCGACGGCGACAAGGTAACGTTCCACGGCCTCTCCCCCGCCACGCTCTACTTCTCCGACCGCCCGCAGCGCGTGGTCGGGCACCTCACGACCAAGAAGTTCGTCGAGGAATGGGGCCTGGGCGAGAACAGCTTCGCCGTCGACCCGCCGAACGCCGTGATCAGCTTCGTGGAGAGCGGCGACGCGACGCCCGAAGACGCCATCGTCGTGCTCAAGGACCCGCAGATCGACGGCGACTCGCTCACCTACACGGTCGACATGCTCGAAGGCAGCCTGCCGGCCAAGGGCGAGCTCGTCTCCGTGTTCATCGACCCGTTCGGCCGCCCGCTCTCGCCGGTCTCCGCGGCCGGCATGCACCGGCGGGCACGGCGCCGCGGACGCTGAGGAGATCGTCCACACGACCGGGATCGGAGTGCCGATGAACGATGAAGTCATGGACGAGCTGGGCCCGATCGACTACCTCGTCGTCGAGTTCCCCGCCGACAAAGCGAACTTTTCCGGCGTGATGGCGGAGAAGCTGAAGGAGCTGGTCGAGGCGGGCATCGTGCGCGTCCTCGACCTCCTGATCATCACCAAGGACGACGACGGCGACGTCGACGCCTTCGAGCTGCACGAGTTCGAGGGCGGCGATGCCGGCGCCCTGCGCGAGCTCGGCGGCGGGTTCACCGAGCTGCTCTCGGAGGAGGACGTCGGGCACATCGCCGCGGCGCTCGAACCCGGCACCGTGGCCGCGGCGCTGGTCTGGGAGAACTCCTGGGCGGCGCCGTTCGGCGCCTCGATGCGCGACTCCGGCGGCCAGCTGGTCGCCAGCGGCCGCATCCCCACGCAGGCGATCCTCGCCGCCGCCGAGGCAAGCGAGGATGCGGCACCGACGGAAGGAGCCTGACATGCCTCTTGGACCAGGACGTAGAGGACCGGGCGTGATCGGCCGACCGGTCGCGCGCACGGCCGCCGTGGTCGCCGTGGCCACGCCCGGCCGCGGCGCGCCCGGGCCGGGCGTGAGGCCGGGTCGGGGCGTAGGCGCGCCGGGGATCGGCGTGAGGCCCGGCCCGGGCCCGGGAGGACTCGGCCCCGGACGCTGAGGCGGCGGCGCGTGTGACACGCCCGCCCGGAACGACGCGAGACGGACGGGGCGGCCGGGAGGTCGCCCCGTCCGCGTCTCCGCTACACTGCAGAGAAGCCGGCGCTCGCCGGACCACTGACGAGGAGTCCCACTGAACGACAACCTCCCGGATCGCAACCAAGCCGACGCGTTCCTCCTCCCGAACTCCACGCCGCCGTCATTCCACCTGCTGGCCAAACCGACCGGCTCCGTGTGCAACCTCGACTGCGCCTACTGCTTCTTCCTTGAGAAGGCACAGCTCTACCCGGACGCGAAGCCGCGCATGACCGACGAGCTGCTCGAGCGCTACATCCAGCAGCTCATCGAGTCGCACCGCACCCCGCAGGTCCAGATCGCCTGGCAGGGCGGGGAGCCGATGCTCATGGGGCTCGAGTTCTTCCGCAAGGCGGTCGAGCTGAGCAAGAAGCACGCCCGCCCCGGCATGACCGTGACGCACACGATCCAGACCAATGGCACCAAGATCAACGGCGACTGGGCGCGGTTCTTCAAGGAGAACGGCTTCCTCGTCGGTCTCAGCATCGACGGGCCGCGCGAGCTCCACGACGTGTACCGGCGCGACAAAGGCGGCAAGCCGACCTTCGACAAGGTGATGCGCGGCCTCGCCGCGCTGCGGGAACACGGCGTCGAGTGGAACGCGCTCACCACGGTCAACGCGGCCAATGAAGACCGCCCCGTTGAGGTCTACCGCTTCCTGCGCGACGAGTGCGGCTGCGAGTTCGTGCAGTTCATCCCCATCGTCGAACGACCGTGCGAGGACGGCGTGCCCGTCGGCTCGGAGGTCACGGCGCGGTCGGTCAGTCCACGTGGCTGGGGCCGGTTCCTCATCGGCGTCTTCGACGAATGGGTGCGGCGCGACGTCGGTGAGGTGTTCGTGCAGTTGCTCGACGTCTCTCTCGCCAACTGGTACGGCGAGCCCTCAGGCCTCTGCGTCCACACCGCCTCCTGCGGAACGGCCCTGGCGATGGAGTTCAACGGCGACGTGTACGCCTGCGACCACTTCGTCGAGCCGGGCTACCTGCGCGGCAACATCACCGAGCGCCACCTCGCGGAGCTCGTCGGCTCGGACGCGCAGATCCGCTTCGGGCACGACAAGTTCAACAGCCTGCCGCGCTACTGCATCCACTGCGACGTGCGCTTCGCCTGCCACGGCGGCTGCCCCAAGGACCGCTTCGTCCAGTCGCCGCTGGATGAGCCGGGGCTCAACTACCTCTGCCCCGGCTACAAGGACTTCTTCCATCACGTGGACGCGCCCATGAAGCGCATGTGCGAACTGCTGCGCGAGGACCGCGCGCCGGCGGAGATCGTCGCCGAGTACGACGAGGGCTGACGTCAGCAGCCGGCGAGATCGCCTCTCGATGGCCGCAGCCTCTGCCCTGCCCGCCCTCTACGATCCCGGCCTGCTCGTCGACGGTCAGCTACGTGTTACCACGTGGTAAGCTCTTCCGGATTGGCCGAGGCCGCGCCAGGCGCCTGAACCGCAGTTGAGGGGGTTGCGTTGATCGAACTGATCGAGGGGCTTCCCGACGGAGTGGTCGGTCTGGAGGGGTCGGCGAGGTGACCTCGGACGACTACTCCGCGGTGGCCTTCCCCGCGGTCGAGGACGCCCTGTCCCGGCACAAGAAGATCAGCCTGCTGCACGTCCTCGGTGAGCGCTTCACCGGCTACGAGGCCGGCGGCGGGTGGGCCGACGCGAAGCTCGGGGTGCTGCATGCGTTCTCGTTCAAACGCATCGCGGTCGTCACCGATCTGGACCACGTGCGCAAGCAGGTGAAGCGCGTGGGGTGGGCTGTCCCGGGTGAGATGAAGCTGTTCTCGAATGCACAACGAACCGAGGCGGAGGCATGGGTCAGCGCCGAGCCGCAGGACGAAGGGGGAGACCGTGGGTGACACCTACGACGTGATCATGGCCGCGTATCCGGCGGCGGAGGCGGCGCAGAAGGACTTCGACGCCCTGGTAGCGCTGGTCGAGTCGAAGAAGGTCCGCACCGAGGGCGTGATCCTCGTCGAGCGCGACGCGGACGGCGAGGTCCACGTCAGCCAGACCGGCGACCACCTCGGCCGTAAGGGCCTCGGCTGGGGCGGCGGCGTCGGCGTGCTCGTCGGCCTGGCGGCGCCGCCGCTGCTCGCCTCCGTCGCGGTAGGAGCCGCGGCCGGCGGCCTCATCGGCAAGTTCATGCACCACAAGGTCGAGAGCGGCATGGAGAGCGGCCTCGGCGAGAAGCTCAAGCCGGGCACGGCCGCCGTCATCGCCATGGTCGACGACGAGGACCGCCTGGCCGCCGAGCGGGCGCTCCCCGGCACGCCGGCCAAGTCGGTCGTCGCCATGGACAAGAAGGGCGTGCGCGGCCTCAAGGACGCGCTTGCCGAGGCGGCGCTCAAGTTCGTCCCCGACCGCACGGTGCTGCCCGATCCCCGACCCCGCCTTCGGCGGCGCGATCGGCCGCTCGCTGCGCACCTCGGCGGCCGACTGGACGATCAACATGACGCCGACGCCGCCCGAGGGCGCCCCCAACGTGCTGCTCGTCCTCATCGACGACGCCGGCTTCGGCAACCCGAGCACGTTCGGCGGGCCGATCGAGACGCCGGCCATGACGCGCGTCGCCGAGGCCGGCCTCACCTACGACCACTTCCACGTGACGGCGCTCTGCTCGCCGACGCGCGCGGCGCTGCTCACCGGCCGCAACCACCACACCGTGGGCTTCGGCTCGGTCGGCGAGTTCCCCGGCCCCTTCCCGGGCTACACCTCGTCGCGCCCCAAGGACTGCGCGCCGTTCGTGCGCGTGCTGCAGGGCAACGGCTACTCGACCGGGGGCTTCGGCAAGTGGCACCTGACCCCCGACCACGTGCAGGGCATGGCCGGCCCCTTCGACCGCTGGCCGAACGCCTGGGGCTTCGACCACTTCTGGGGCTTCCTCACCGGCGAGACCGGCCAGTACGACCCGGTCATCACCCAGGACAACACGATCATCGGCGTGCCCGAGGGCGAAGGACGGCGCCGAGTACTACGTGCCCGACGACCTCACCGACAAGTGCGTCGGCTGGCTGCACGCGGTGCGCGCCCAGGACCCCGCGAAGCCCTGGTTCGCCTACTACTCCACCGGCTGCAGCCACGCGCCGCACCAGGTGGGGGCCGAGTGGAGCGACAAGTACAAGGGCAAGTTCGACGGCGGCTGGGACGCCTACCGCGAGGAGACCTTCGCCCGCCAGAAGAAGCTCGGCGTGATCCCCGCCGACGCCGAGCTCACCCCGCGGCCGGCCGAGCTCCCCGCCTGGGACTCGCTCTCCGCCGACGAGAAGAAGCTCTACGCCCGTCAGATGGAGGTCTACGCGGGCTACTCCGCCAACGCCGACTGGAACGTCGGCCGCCTGCTCGACGCCGTCGAGGAGATGGGCGAGCTCGACGACACGCTCGTCCTCTACATCTGGGGCGACAACGGCGCCAGCCTCGAGGGCACGCTCACGGGCTCGTTCAACGAGATGACGATGATCAACGGCGTGCCGCTCACGCCCGAGCAGCAGCTCGCGCTGATCGACCAGTACGGCGGCCTCGGCGCCTGGGGCACCGACGCCACGGCGCCCCACTACGCCTCCGCCTGGGCCTGGGCCGGCAACTGCCCCTTCCAGTGGGGCAAGCAGGTCGCCAGCCACCTCGGCGGCACGCGCAACGGCATGGTCGTCGCCTGGCCGCGCCGCATCGGCGAAGCCGGCGACGTGCCATCAGTTCACGCACGTCATCGACATCGGGCCGACGATCCTCGAAGCGGCCGGCATCCCCGAGGCCAAGGTCGTCGACGGCACCGCGCAGACGCCGATGGAGGGCACGAGCTTCCTCTACAGCATCGACGACCCGAGCCGCAGCCGAGCGCCACACGCAGCAGTACTTCGAGATCTTCGGCAACCGGGCCATGTACAAGGACGGCTGGTGGGCCTGCGCCAAGCTCGACCGCAAGCCCTGGGACGTCACGCCGCCGACCATGGCCCGGTTCGCGCCCGACAAGTACGACCCCGAGGACGACGTCTGGGAGCTCTACTACCTGCCCGACGACTTCTCGCAGGCACACGGACCTCGCCGCCCAGCAGCCGGAGAAGCTCGCCGAGCTCAAGCAGCTGTTCTGGGAGGAGGCGGAGAAGCACAAGGTGCTGCCGCTGCTGGCCGGCTTCTCGGTGTTCTTCGGCATCCTGCCGCCCATGCCGACCGCCACCAAGCGCACCTTCTACGGCGACGTCGAGAACGTGCTCGCCGGGATGCTGCCGAGGATCTACGGCCACTCCTACGCGATCTCGGCCGACCTCCACGTCCCCGAGGGCGGCGCCGAGGGCGTCATCGTCGCCGAGGCGGACGAGATGGGCGGCTTCTCCCTGTTCGTGCAGGACGGCAAGCTCAAGCACACCTACAGCTTCCTGGGCGTCGAGGTCTACCGCCAGGAGTCGACGGAGCCGCTGCCGACGGGCGACGTGACCGTCCGCATCCAGTTCGACGCCGACGCGGCGAAGCCCGGCACGGGCGGCGACGCGAGCCTGTGGGTCGGCGACCGCAAGGTCGGCGAGGGCCGCATGGACAAGACCGTGCCGGTGCGCTTCTCCGGCTACGCCGGCATGGACATCGGGCGCGACAACGGCCTGCCGGTCGACCGCGAGGCCTACGGTGACAAGTCGCCGTTCGCCTTCACCGGGACCGTGAAGAAGGTCGTGTTCGACCTCGCTCCGCATCCCAAGGAGAGCGACCGCAAGGCGCTGCACGAAGCGCACCACCAGGTGGAGATGGGGCACGGAATCAGCGGGTAGCCGCAGCCGGCTCCATTGACAGGGTCACCGCAGTGACCATGGGACCGCCGTCGCGCCTGGTGCGCGATGGCGGTCCCTTACGTCGGTATCCCCGGTATCCATCATGCGCGGGTGCGAGCGGCAGGGTCAGTCCTCGTCGGTCGAGGCGCCGCGGACCCAGCGCCACGTGAGCCTGAGACGATCAGGAAGCTCAGCACGAGAGAGACGACGAAGCCGATGGGCGCGATGCGGGCCAGAAGGTCCCAGACCCAGCCGTTCAGCTGCGAGCGCCGCGATGCCGTAGGACGCCGACGGCGGAGCCGACCAGCATCCCGACGAGCATCACGGCGATGACGATCTCGCGGCCGAGACGCGTGAGCCGGCTGACCTCCTTCGAGAGCTGCAGACGTGTCGATGGTGATCTCGAAGCGGCCCTTCTGGTACTGGTCGAGCCACTTCATCGTGGCCTCGGTCAGCGTCGGGATGCGCTCGACGACCTGGCCCGCGACGCCGCATCAGCTGCTTGCTTCGCGGTCGTCCACGATCTTCTCGCCGGTGATGGCCTCGAGCGCCATGTCGCGGAGCATCGGCACGCCCTCCGAGAGCAGGTCGCTGCCGGTGGACAGGGCCCGCGCCACGCTCTCGGTCTGCACCAGCGCCTTGACCGCCAGAGTGAGGTCCGGCGTCCAGGCGCAGGCCGTGGACGCGCAGCAGCTCGAAGCCCTCGTTGGCGATCTGGCCGAACGAGGCCACCTGGCCGTGGCCCATGTACCGCCCCATGCGCCGCGCGAAGTCCCGCCGGAAGGCCTTCTCGTCGACCTCGCCCTTCGAAGGGCGTGCTCATCCCGCGCAGCGCGTCGGCCATGCCCTCCACGCTGCCCTGCTGGGCGACGATCATCAGCTGGCCGAGACGCAGCCGCTTCTGCAGGTCGAGCTCGCCCATCATCCCGAGGTCGATGAAGGTGAGCACGCCGGTGTCGAGGTCGATGAGCAGATTGCCCGGATGCGGATCGGCGTGGAAGAAGCCGTCCACCGGCAGCTGCTTGATGAGCGCGCGGAGTGCGTTGCGGGCGATCTCGTCGCGGTCGAGGCCGGCCGCCTGGATCGCCTCGACGTCGCTGACCTTGACGCCCTTGACGAACTCCTGGGTGATGACCTTGGAGGTCGAGAGGTCGGCGTAGATGGACGGCACGTGCACGCCGGGCAGGGCCTGCATGTTCTCGGCGAGGCGCAGGGCGTTGTAGGCCTCGCCGCGATAGTCGAGCTCCTCGAGGACGCCGGACGAGAACTGCTCGAGCATGCCGACGACGTCGAGCGACCGTACCGTCTCCGAGCTGCGCGACGGCGACGCGCGCCGCGTTCTGCAGGATGCCGAGGTCGGCGCGGATCTCGGTGCGTGATCTGCGGGCGCTGCACCTTGACCGCCACGTGCGTGCCGTCATGCAGCGTGGCGCGGTGCACCTGGGCGGTGGAAGCCGCCGCGAACGGCTCGGGCTCGAACGTGGCGTACAGCTCCTCCGGCGGCGCGCCCAGCTCCTCGATGATGAGTCTCGCGCACCTGGTCGCCGGGGAACGGCGGGACGGCGTCCTGCAGCTTGGCGAGCTCGGTCGCCATGTCGACCGGCAGCACGGACGCCTGGCTCGACACGATCTGGCCGATCTTCACGTAGGTCGGGCCGAGCTCCTCGAGCATGAGCCGGATCTTGACGGCCGGGCTCGGCTCCTCCCAGCCCTTGGCGGCAGACGCCACACCCAGGTCTGCATCGCGTGCCGGAAGCCTCCCACGTAGGCGGTCCGCTCGAGTGCGGTGTCGTACCCGTAGCGAAGGAGCGTGTTGTAGACCTGCTGCAGGCGCAGGTCCTCGCGGAGCTTGTCCGAGCGACGACCGTCTCATGGCTGCTCCTCCTCGGACGGCTCCGGTTCGGGCGCGTCGCCGTTGCGGTACGTTCGCGGTGACGCTTGATCTTCGTCTTGCCGCGGCCGGCCGCGTCGAGCAGCTTCTCCTCGACGTGGCCCGGCTTGGCCTCGGCGCGATCTCCTTCTTGAGCGCCTCCGGCCCGCCCTCGACGATCGGCGGTGAAAGCCCGAACACGTCGTCGAGCAGGGCGATCAGCAGCCCGCTGACGAGCCCGGCGACGAGCGCCCAGACGACGTGGTCGTAGTGGAAGCGCGCCGGGAAACATGAGCGAGAGCAGCCAGATGATGAGCGTGTTGATCAGCACGACCACGAGGCCGTACGAGACGAAGATCAGGGGCAGCAGCAGCAGCTGGACCAACGGCTTGACGAAGGTCACGAGGAGCGCCGAAGACCGCACTGATGATGAGCCACGAAAGGACGCGGTAGTCGCCGGAGAAGTACACGTGGGGCACGACGAGCACGGTGAGCGAACAGGGACAGCGCGCTCACGAGGAAGCGCACGAGCACGGGCCGCACGCGGAAGTGCAGCTGCACTCGCGCCTTGGAGTGCTTCTCAGGCATGTGCCCCCCGGTCAGTCGATGCTCCTGAGTCTATCGGCCCGGAGCGCCGGCGGACAGGTCCGGGACCGATGGAGCGACGAGCGGGACACCGCCGCCGCGCGCGAGACCACCGCAGGGCACTGGCAGGTGGGCCGAGGCAGGACGTAGACTGGGCGGCAACCGAACGGGGAGCGTCATGGCGGAGGACAAGGGGTTCACGTACAAGAAGGCCGGCGTCGACGTCGAGGCGGGCAACCGCGCCGTCGAGCTCATGAAGCAACGGCTGAAGAGCACCAAGAACCCGCTCGTCCTCGGCGGCCTCGGCGGGTTCGGCGGCGCCATGCGCCTGCCGCGACTCAAGGACCCCGTGCTCGTGTCCGGCACCGACGGCGTGGGCACCAAGATCGAGGTCGCCCGCACGGTCGGGCGGCTCACGAGCATCGGTATCGACCTCGTCGCGATGAGCGTCAACGACGTCTCCGCCTGCGGCGCCGTCCCGCTGTTCTTCCTCGACTACCTCGTGGTCGGCAAGGTCGTCCCCGAGGAGGTCGCCGACATCGTCGCCGGCGTCGACGAGGGCTGCGTGCGCGCCCAGTGCGTCCTGCTCGGCGGCGAGACCGCCGAGCATCCCGGGCAATTCCCGGACGGCGATTTCGACATGGCCGGCTTCGCCGTCGGCGTCGCGGAGCGCGGCGACCTCTGGGGCCCGGAGCTCGTCAAGAAGGGTGACGTCCTCGTCGGCATCGACTCCACGGGCGTGCACAGCAACGGCTTCAGCCTCATCCGCCACCTGCTCGCCGAGCACGCCATCGACCTCTCCAGCAACTTCATCGGCGAGGGCGGCGGCGTCGGCCTGTGCATCACGCCCGGCGAGGGCTTCGGGCCGTGCTACGACCCGCGCTCGACAGTGGGCGACGTGCTGCTCACGCCGACGGCCATCTACAGCCCGGTACTGCACGACCTCGGCCACGCCGGCGGCGTGCACGCGGCGGCGCACATCACCGGCGGCGGCTTCCCCGACAACGTCGGGCGCGCAGTGCCGGACGACCTCGCCGCCGTCCTTGACCTCGAGAGCTGGACGCCGAGTCCGCTCTTCGGCTGGCTCCACGGGCTCGGCGTGGAGCGTCCGGAGCTCCTCACAGACGTTCAACTGCGGGCTCGGGATGGTCCTGGCCATGGACCCGGCCCATGTGGAGAAGAACCTCGCCGTCATCGAGAAGGCCCAGTTCGCCGCACACGTGGTCGGTGAGGTCGTCGCCCGTGGCAGAGGCAAGGCGGTCCGCTACCGCGGGGAGCTCCTCATATGAGGCCGGTCGACCTGATCGGCTGTGGCGCTCTCAACCTCGATCTGATCTACCGGCTCCCTCGGACGTTCCCGCTGTGGGACGAGCTGGGGCCGCCCGGCACCGAGCAGCTAATGGACGCCCCGGTGCGCAAGGCGGTGGACGAAGCTCTCCAGCACGTCGACCCGGTGCGCGCCGGCGGCGGCCAGGCTGCCAACACCGTGCACGCGCTGGCGCGCCTCGGCTACGGCGCGGCCATGATCGGCCGCGTGGGCGCCGACGACGACGGCCGGTTCCTGCTCTCCGCGCTCGCCCCTGCAAACGCCCGCCTCGTGCACCGCGAGGGCGACACCGGCCGCGTCTACGTGCTGCTCGACGAGGACGGCGAGCGCCGCAACCTCGTCTGGCCGGCCGCGAACGATGCGTTCTCGGCCGGCGACCTGCCGAAGCGCCTGCCGCGCACCCGCTTCGCCCTCTTCAGCAGCTTCGTCGGCGACGCGCCGCTCGAGGCCCAGCTGGGGCTGCTCGAGCGGCTGCCCGCCGACGTCGAGGTCGCCTTCGACCCCGGCGAGATCTACGCGCGCAAGGGCGTCAAGCGCTTCCTGCCGATCCTGCAGCGCTGCGCCTACCTGTTCTCGACGGAGACCGAGCTCGAGATGCTCTGCGGCCTCTCGCTCCCCGAGTCGCTCGACTTCCTGCTCAACGCCGGCGTCGGCCTGGTGGTCGTCAAGATGGGCGGCCGCGGCGCACGCCTCGTCGGCCGCCGCGTCGATCTGTACGTGCCGCCCATGCCGACGGAGGTCGTGGACGTCACCGGCGCCGGCGACCTCTTCGCCGCCGGGTTCCTCGCGGCCATGATCGAGCAGACCGGCCTCGAGAGCGCCGGCCGGCTCGCCGCCTGGGCCGCGAGCCGCGGCATCTCCGGCCTCGGCCGCAGCGCCTATCCGGACGCGGCCGCCTGGCGCGAGCGCCTCGCGGACGAGCGCGGCGAGGACGAGGCCGTCATCCCGCGCGGGAACGGCCGATGAGGGTCGGCTGGCTCTCCACCGGCCGCGACCAGGCGGCCTGCAACCTGCTCTCGGACGTCGTCGCCCGTGCGCAGCAGGACGACGTCCCTCTCGACATCGGCGCCGTCTTCTGCGACCGCGAGCGCGGCGAGGCGCCTGAGAGCGACCGCTTCCTCGACCTGGTCGACCGCCTCGGCATCCCGGCCGTGACGCTCTCGAGCCGGGCGAGCTGGGCGGAGGCGCAGAAGCTCGGCGTCTCCCGCACGGACTGGCGCAACGAGTACCACCGCGGCGTGGCCGAGCTGCTCATCCCACACCGCATCGGCGTGCTCGTCCTGGCCGGGTACATGCTCATCGCGAGCCCGGCCCTGTGCCGCAGGTACGCCATGCTCAACCTCCATCCGGCGCTGCCCCGGCGGCCCCAAGGGCATGTGGCAGCAGGTCATCTGGGAGCTCATCGAGAGCGGCGCCGACGAGACCGGGGCGATGGTCCACCTCGCCACCGCGCAACTGGACCGCGGACCCGTCGTCAGCTACTTCCGCTTCCCGCTGCGCGGCGCCGACTGGGACCCGCTCTGGAGTCAGTACCGCGCGAAGCGCAAGACGATGACCGCGGACGAGATCGCCGCGGCCGAGGGTGAAGAGCGAGCCCCTGTTCGCGGAGATCCGCAGGCGCGGCGAGATCCGCGAGATCCCGCTGCTCTACCTCACCATCCGGCAGTTCGCCGAGGGCAAGCTCAACACCTCCAACGGCTGCGTGTTCGCCGAGTCCAGCCGGCTGCCACTCGACCTCACGCGAGGAGGTCGACGCAGAGGTGACCGGGGGATGAGCGCCGGCGCGGCTGCTCCGGCCGGCGCCGGCCGCATCTACGTCACCGACTGCGAGGGCCCGCTCACCCGCAACGACAACGCCCAGGAGATCGCGGAGCGGTTCGTCCCGGACGGCGCCGAGTTCTTCGCGCGGCTCAGCAAGTACGACGACTTCCTGGTCGACGTCGCCGCCAAGCCGGGCTACAACGCCGGCAACACGCTGCGCCTCATCCCGCCGTTCTTCAAGGCGTACTCCGTGACCGACGACGACGTGGAGTCGTTCAGCGCCGAGCAGGTCCTGCTCGTGCCGGAGGCGCTCAAGACGCTCCACACGGTGAGCGCCCTCATGCCGGCGTTCATCATCTCGACTTCGTACACCCCGTACCTGCGAGCGCTCTGCGACCTCGCCGGGTTCCCCTTCGAGCACGTGCGCTGCACCGAGCTGAGCCTCGACGCCTGGGAGATGCCCGAGGACGAGGCGGCGTGGCTGCGGGAGTGGGTGCCGCGCGTGTGCGCGCGGCCGGTCATCGAGTACCCGGCAGAGGCGATGACGGCCGCTGGGGGTCACGCCGGCGGCAGTGAGGCCGCGGACTCCGGCGTGCCGGGCGGCTCCCCGTGGCGCAGCCCCGAGCCGCCCTCGAGTGGCTCAGCGACGAGGACCGGGCCACCGTCCGCGAGCTGGACAGCCTGTTCTGGCAGGAGATGCCGGGCCGCCGCGTCAGCCGGGCGCTCACGGAGTCCGTGCACCCGGTCGGCGGCGGCCAGAAGCTCGCCGCCCTCGAGGGGATCGTCGTCGCCGAGGGCGTGGACGGCAGCGGCGTGATGTACGTCGGCGACTCCATCACGGACACGCCGCCGCTCGCGGCCGTCAAGGCCTGGGGCGGCGTCTCCCTAAGCTTCAACGGTAACGGCTACTCGATCGCCGCGGCCGAGTTCGCCGCCGCGAGCCCCGACGCCGAGGTGCAGGCGCAACTGGCGCGGGCGTTCTCGGAGGGCGGCCGCGACGCGGTGGAGGCCGTCGTCCGCAGCTGGCCCCAGCCAACGAAGGGCACGCCCGCGCGCGGCAGGGCGCGCGCCACCGTCGGCATCGTGGCAGAGGCGCGCGAGTCGCTCGCCGAGGCCTCAGCCGCCGCGCGGCTGAGCGTCCGCGGCGAGCGGGTCGCGCGCCTCGGCTGACGCCCGCGCGCGATGGCCGCCGGCACACCTCATCCCGGACCCCGGTCCACCGACGCTCCGGCGCCGCGCCTCGACCCCTGGCCCTCCTCCTCAGCGGGCGTCACCGTCTGGGAGTGGGACGCGCGCCTGCGGCAGCGGCAGCCGATCCTCAGCGACATCGACTGGAGCGTCGCTCCCGGCGAGCAGTGGGCCGTGCTCGGGCCGAACGGCGCCGGTAAGTCGACGCTGCTGGACATCGCCGCGGGCATGCGCCATCCGAGCCGCGGCCGGGTCGACATCCTCGGCGAGACCGTCGGGCGCGTGGACCTGCGCGCGCTGCGCGAGCGCATCGGCCACGTCGACGTGAAGACCGAGGAGGCGTTCTCGCCGCGGCGCACGGCGCTGGACGTCGTCCTGACCGGCGCGACCGGGACGATCCAGGTGCTGCAGGAGCGCGTGGACGCGGCGACGCGCGAGCGGGCGGCGCAGTTGCTGGAGCAGTTCGGCTGCGCCGCCGTCGCGGCGCACTCCTTCGCGTCGTGCTCGCAGGGCGAGCGGCGGCGCATCCTGCTGGCTCGCGCCCTGATGCGCCGGCCCCCGCTCCTCCTGCTCGACGAGCCGGCGGACGGACTCGACCTGCCCGGCCGGGAGGCGCTGCTGGCGGCGCTCGCGATCCTCGCCGAGCGAGCAGCCGGCCCCGGCCGTCGTCCTCGTCACGCACCACCTCGAGGAGCTGCCGGCGACGACCACCCACGCGCTGCTGCTCAAGAACGGGCGCGTCATCGCCTCCGGCGCCGCGCCCGCCGTCCTCACCGCCGAGCCGCTGAGCGCCTGCTTCGGTGTGCCGGTGACGCGTGTCGCGCGCGGGCGGCCGCTGGGCCGCGCGCGCCACCCCCAGCTGGTAGCGGGGAACGTCCACCTCTGCGGTACCTTGCGAGCCTCCCCTACCATCGTCTGACAGCGTCCGTCTGAGGAGACCGTTCATGACACGCGAGTTCAGCGCCGTCGTTCAGCAGGAAGGTGACCTCTTCGTCGCCCAATGTCTGGACGTCGACATCGCGAGTCAGGGGTCCTCCGAGGAAGAGGCACTGGCCAACCTCCAGGAGGCTCTGGAGCTGTACGTCCAGTCGCCGCAGGCCACCACTGCTCCCAACGTGAGCAAGGTCCGCGTCGACACCGATGCCGCTTAGGCCACTCTCCTTCCGACAGGTCGATCGTCGACTCAGGGCCGCCGGCTTCGTTCGCGCCGCCGTGCACGGAAGTCACGTGAAGTACGTCCGGGAACGCGCCGGCGAGACTCGAGTCGTGATCGTCCCCCGACATCGCGAGATCGCCATCGGAACCCTGCGCAGCATCCTCCGCCAGGCAGGGCTCACCGTCGCCGAGTTCGAGCGCCTCACCCCCTGACCCGTACGCCTGTACGTTGACGCTCCTCAGCCGGTACCCGTACCGTACTTTGTAAGCCTTACGAAGTACGGTCCGGCATTGAACCTGGAGGACGTCATGCCAGTCGCCGCAGACGCCGCGCCCCGGCGCTCCGCCCTGACCCGCGAGCGCATCGTCGAGCTTGCTCTGGAGATCATCGACGAGGACGGCCTCGAAGCGATGAACATGCGCCGCCTCGCTGCCGACGCGGGCGTCAAGCCGATGAGCCTCTACCACCACTACCCCAACAAGCGCGCCATCCTGGACGCCGTCGGCGAGAAGATCGCCGCGGCAGCGCTGGGAGCAGGGCACCCGGACCCGCGCTGGCAGAGCCGCGTCCGCCAACTCTTCATGGGCCTGCACGCGCTGACCGAGGCGCACCCGCGCGCGCTGCCGCTGATCTCGGCGGCCGTGGTGCGCACGCCCAGCGGCCGCCGCTGGATGGAGGAACTGATGGGCACGCTCCTCGAGGCCGGGTTCAGCGAGGACCGCGCCGCCACCGTCTATCACGTGCTCGGCTCGTACACCCTGGGGCTGGGCTACGCGCGCATGCTGGGCGACGAGGTGCAGACCACCGACATCGTCGCCCAGCTCATCGGCCATTGGGCCGACTACCCCGCCATGATGCGGGTCGGGATGCGGCTCGCCGTCTGGGACCGGCCGGGCGAGTTCGAGACGGGGCTGGACGTGCTGCTCGCGCACTTCGCGGGCCGGCCGGGGGTGGGCGCGTGACAGGCCCACGCGCTGGAGCGCCGGCCGGGCGGCCGCTCCGCGTCAAGATGATCAGCCCGGCCAAGACGGCCGCGGACAGCCACTACTGGCGCTCGATCAAGTACTCGCTCTTCCCGCCGCTCGGCCTCGCCACCCTGGCCGGCTACCTGGACCCGGACGACGAGATCGACCTGCAGGACGAGCACGTCGAGACGCTGCGCCTCGACGACGAGCCCGACCTCGTCGTCATCGAGGCGTACATCACCTCGGCCGGGCGCGCCTACCGCTACGCCGACCACTACCGCGCCCGGGGCGCCTACGTCTGCCTCGGCGGGCTGCACCCGACGAGCCTGCCGGACGAGGCGGCCCGGCACGCCGACAGCGTGTTCTGCGGGCCGGGCGAGGACATCTGGCCGGCGTTCCTGCGGGACTTCCGCGCCGGCCATCCCCAGCCGCTCTATCGCTCGACCGAGCGGACCCTCGCCGGACTCCCGCCGGCCCGGCGGGACCTCATCAAGCGCGAGCGCTACCTGGTGCCAAACTCGCTGGTGGTCAGCCGCGGCTGCCCGCACGTCTGCGACTTCTGCTACAAGGAGGCGTTCTTCCGCGGCGGCAGGTCGTTCTACGTGCAGGCGGTCGACGATGCGCTCGCCGAGATCGACCGCCTCCCCGGGCGTCACCTCTACTTCCTCGACGACAACCTCTTCGGCAGCCCCGCCGTTCGCCGAGGCGCTGTTCGACGGCCTCAAGGGGATGGGCCGCCTGTGGCAGGCGGCCGGGACGGTCGAGGCCGTGCTCCGCCCCGGCCTGCTCGAGAAGGCGGTCGAGAGCGGGCTGCGCAGCCTGTTCATCGGCTTCGAGACGCTCGACGCGGTGAACCTGCGCGGCGCCGGCAAGACGCAGAACCTGGGTGGCGCGGCGGCCGGTGCTGGCGGCGGGGCCTCCGGCGCGCCGCCCTACGACGCCGCCGTCCGCCGCCTGCACGACCTCGGCGTCATGGTCAACGGCGCCTTCGTCTTCGGCATGGACCACGACGACCCGTCGGTGTTCGCGCGCACCGTGGAGTGGGCGGTGAGCCGCGGCGTCGAGACGGCGACGTTCCACATCATGACGCCGTATCCGGGCACCCGGCTCGAGCGGCGGCTCGCGGCCGAGGGCCGCGTCACGAGCCGCGACTGGGACCTCTACGACACGCGCCACGCCGTCTTCACGCCGGCCGGCATGACCGCCGGAGCAGCTCGAGGCCGGCTACTGGGGCGCGTACCGCGACTTCTACCGCTGGAGCAGCATCTGGCGGGCCGCCTTCGCCCACGGCGACCTGCGCGAGCACGCACGCCACCTCGCCTACACGAGCGGCTGGAAGAAGCTCGAGCCGATGTGGGACTGGGCGATCCGCAGCGGCCAGGTGCACCGCTTTCTGCCGCTGCTCGAGACGATCCTCGACCGCTTCGGCAGCGGCGGCGGGGCGATGCCGGGCCGGCTGCACCCGCCGGCCCCGCGACCGGCGAGCCTGCCGGCCCCGGCCGTCACCCGTACGGCTGCGCGTCCAGCGGCGTCCCTCCGGCCTGTCTCTTAGCCTGCGAGCGCCAGCCCCAGTTGGCCGCCAACCGGTAGGCGACGCGAGGGAACGCCGGCTTCGCCATCCGCTGCACGGCCTCGCCGGGCACCGGGCGGCCGGCCGCGAGTGCCTCGGCCGTGAGGTCGAGGGCGCGCCACCGCCGAGCGCAGCATGTCCTTCATCTTGCTCATCGGCTGGCCGCCGAGCATGCCGCCCTCGGGCATCACGAGGCCGCCGGCCCACTCGAGCCCGGCGGAGCTCGCGAAGTTGCGGCAGATCTCGATCGCGACCGTGCTGTGCTCGGCCTCAGGGAAGCCGGACTGGCAGATGGCGACGAAGGCCGGCCCGGGCGCCGCGTCCGTCGCGCCGCCCACGGCGCCACGTCGCGCGGCGATCAGCTCGAGCGCACGGATCGCCGGCCCCGGCAGGCTGTCGACGTAGAGCGGGAACGAGAGGACGATGAGGTCGGCGGAAGCGACGGCGGCGAGCAACTCCACGATCGCCTCGTCCGACCGTACGGCCTTGGTCACGTGGAGCGTCTGCGACTTCACGCCGTGCTTCTCGAGGCCCTCCAGGAGGTAGGCGCCGAGCGATCTCGGACGAGCTCTCGCCGGGCTTGGGACTGCCGACCAGCAGCAGGGCTGTCTGCGGAGCCTTCATGCGACCACCTCGCTCCGGCCGGCGCCGACCGCGTCGCGCGCTGCGTGCACGCCGACCTCGGCGAGCAGCGCGTTGACGGCCACGCGGACTTCCCAGTCGCCCGCGCCCTGCTCGAGCACGCCGGTCGTCCAGCGCGGTGGCTGCATGTTGTACGTGTTGCGCTCCACCAGCCGGCGAAACGTCTGCGCCTCCGGCCCGTCGGCCTGACCCGGCGGGCACCGTGCCGACGACCAGCAGATCGCGCCGGCGCTCGTAGCGCTGCGGGTGGCGCGTCTCGCCGTGCCTCTTCTGCATGAACGGCTGCAGGATCGGGATGACGTGGTCGAGCGCCTTCTTGAGCTGTGACGAGTAGCCGCCGAAGGTCACCGGCGTGAGCAGGACGACGAGGTCGCTGGGCACCCAGCGCTCGGCGACCCTGCGCCCGCCGTCGTGGTGCGCGCACAGGCCGGGCGTCGTCGTCCAGCACTTGAAGCAGCCTGCGCACCAGGCGATCTTCTCGTCGCGCAGGAGCCAGTCGTCGACGGCCCAGCCGCCTGCGGCCAGGCCGTCGGCCAGCGCATCGTGCGCCAAGGCCAGTGTCGGCTCGTCGTCGAGGCGCCCGTCCAGGAGCAGGGCGGCGCCGGGGGGGTTCGCGTTCATCGGCTCGCCTCCAGGTCCTCATGGTGCTGGCGGGTTCCAGTTCTCGGCGCCGGCGCGCGGCTCCGTGGGGAGTCGCTCGAGCTTGGCGATGGTCTCGTCACACCACTCGATGTACGCCTTGCTGACGTGCTGACCGCAGCTCACCGTCATGAGCCAGTACGGCGACGGCGGCTCGTTGTCGCGGGTCATCACCTCGTCGTAGTGCGCGTAGCGCTGGAGCAACGCTTCGTGCTCGGCGCGGATCTGCTTGACGTGCTCGATCATCGCGGCGGGACCGACCTCCCAGCCGTGGAAGAGCTTGAGCAGCACTTCGACGCGCTCCCTGGCGGGATCCGGCGGCTGGGCCAGCCAGCGGCGCAGCTCGTCGCGCCCGGGGCCGGTGATGCTGTAGACGTTGCGGTCGGGCTTGCCGGCCTGGCGCTGGACCTCGCGCGTGGCCAGGTCTTCTTCCTCCAGGCGCTTGAGGATCGGGTAGATGTGCCCGTAGCTCTCGCTCCAGAAGTTGCCGAGGCTCTGAGCGTAGATGCGCTTGATGTCGTACCCGGACAGCGGGCCGTAAGCCAGAAGGCCGAGCACCGCGTACTTCGTCTTGTTCTCTCGAGGCATCGCCCCTCCGTCTCGCCGCTCTGACAGGGCGAATATATCCTTCTGGCATATGCCAGTCAAGCAGTAGTGGATGCCGGCGGCCGGCGGCACTGCCGCCGAAGAGCAAGGTACGACCAGATGGGTAGACTCAGTGGCGAGACCACGACCAAGCGAAGTGAGGTACTCATGGGATTCATGGACGACGCCAAGAAGATGGCCGACGACGCGACGACGAAGGCCAAGCAGGTCGCGGCCGACGCCAAGGAGAAGTCCGGCCCGACGTTGGACAAGGCCAAGGCGACGGCGGGCGAGTGGAGCGACAAGGCCAAGGCGACGGCGGGCGAGTGGAGCGACAAGGCCAAGCCCACCACCGACAAGGCCAAGGCCGAGGCAGCCGAGATCATCGAGAAGGCCAAGAAGCAGGGCGCCGAGCTGATCGAGAAGGCAAAGACGCAGGGACCGGAGCTCTACGAGAAGGCCAAGAAGGAGGCCGCCGAGCTGCTCGAGAAGGCGCAGAAGCAGGCCACCGAGCTGCTCGACAAGGCCAGGGGCAAGGGCGCTGAGCCCCCTGCAGAGTGATGCCCTCGCGGCCGGCCCCGACGGCCGGCCGCGCTGCTTCTGGGCCGTCGGGGGCGCGCCCGAGTACGTCGGCTACCACGACGACGAGTGGGGCCGGCCGGTCCTGACGAACGACGGCGTGTTCGAGCGCCTCACGTTAGAGGCGTTCCAATCCGGCTTGTCGTGGCTGACCATCCTGCGCAAGCGGCCGGCGTTCCGGGCGGCTTTCGCGGGCTTCGACGTGGCCGCTGTCGCCGCGTTCGGCGAGGACGACCGCGAACGCCTGCTCACCGACGCCGGCATCGTGCGCAACCGGCTCAAGATCGACGCGGCGATCGCGAACGCGCGCGCCGCCCTGCCTGTGATCGAAGAGCACGGCTCCCTGGCGGCGTTCTTCTGGCGCTTCCGCCCGGAGGGGCGAGCGTCGCCGCGCTCGCGGGCCGACTACGTCTCCGCGAGCCCCGAGTCGGCCGCGCTCGCCAAAGAGCTCAAGAAGCGCGGCTTCCGCTTCGTCGGGCCGACGACCGCCTACTCGCTGATGCAGGCGGCCGGCATCGTGAACGACCACGCCGCAGGCTGCTGCGTCCGCGGCGCCGTCGAGGCCGCGCAGCTTGCGGCGGCGGCAGGATTCGCCATTCCTCCCCAACAGGCTTTCTTGTAGGCTTGTGCACAAAGGCAAGACGCGGCGCCGGGTAGCGCGTCGTACGGGGCAGTCCGGCAGAAGGAGCAGTCAAAGTGAAGGTCAAGCGGGCACTTATCTCTGTGTTCAACAAGAGTGGCGTCGAGTCGTTCGCCAAGGGCCTCACCGACATGGGCGTCACGGTCATCTCGACCGGCGGCACGGCGAAGCTGCTCAAGGATTCCGGCATCCCGGTGACCCTGGTCGAAGAAGTGACCGGGTTCCCGGAGATGCTCGACGGCCGCGTCAAGACCATGCACCCGCGGCTCATGGCCGGCGTCCTCGCGCGCCGCGACGTGCCGGCGCACATGGAGACCATCAAGCAGCACGGCATCGAGCCCATCGACATGGTCGTCTGCAGCCTCTACCCCTTCGAGGAGGTGGCCGGGCGGCGCGGCGTCGAGGACGAGATCGTCATCGAGAACATCGACATCGGCGGGCCGAGCATGATCCGCGCCGCCGCCAAGAACCACGCCGGCGTCGCGGTGGTCACCAGCCACGACGACTACGACGCGGTCCTCGACGAGCTCAAGACCTCCGGCGAGCTCAGCTACCCGACGCTCCGCGACCTCGCCACCAAGGCGTTCCACCGCACGGCGCACTACGACTTCGTCATCGCCAACTGGTTCAGCGAGAGCGAGGGCGACTTCCCCGACTACGTCATGCGCGACTACGAGAAGGTCCTCGAGCTCAAGTACGGCGAGAACCCGCACCAGCGCGCCGCCTACTACGCCGAGGTCGGCCTGCGCCAGCACCTGCTCTCGCAGGTGACGCAGCTCCACGGCAAGCAGCTCGGCTTCAACAACCTCTACGACCTCAACGCGGCGCGGGCCATCTGCGACGAGTTCACGCTGCCGTGTGTCACGCTCATCAAGCACAACAATCCCTGCGGCTGTGCGCTCGCCGAGAACCTCGCCGCCGCCTACGACAAGGCGTTCGCATGCGATCCCGTGAGCGCCTTCGGCAGCGTGATCGCCGTCAACCGCACCGTCGACGTCCCGCTCGCAGAGCGCCTCTCGGAGCTGTTCGTCGAGGTCCTGTTCGCGCCCGGCTACGAGCCCGCAGCGCTCGAGATCCTGCAGCGCAAGGCCGACATCCGCATCCTGCGCAACGAGGAGCGGCGGCAGATGAACCCCGGCGAGTTCGACTACAAGCGGGTCACCGGCGGCATCCTCGTCCAGGACAAGGACGGGGACATCGAGGAGCGCGACGAGATGACGGTGGCCACCAGGCGCCATCCCAGCGAGCAGGAGTGGGGCGACCTCATCTTCGCCTTCCGCGTCGCCAAGCACGTCAAGAGCAACGCCATCGTCATGGCGAGGAACCTCGCGACCATCGGCGTCGGCGCCGGCCAGATGAGCCGCGTCGACAGCACCAAGGTCGCGATCGAGAAGGCGCGCTCGAGCCTCGAGGGCGCGGTGGTCGGCTCCGACGCCTTCTTCCCGTTCCCCGACGCCGTCGACCTCGCCATCGACAGCGGCGTGACGGCGTTCATGCAGCCCGGCGGCTCCAAGGGTGACGAGACGGCCGTGGCGGCGTGCGACGCCCGCGACGCGGCCATGGTCTTCACCGGCCGGCGCCACTTCCTGCACTGATCGACGGAACGACTGTCGGCGAAGGGCGGGGAGGCCGGCAGGGCCGCCCCGCCCTTCGTGCGTCTGGAGGCGAGATGAAGGACCTGAGCCAGATAGGGGAACTGCCCGTCCTGAGCGGCGACGTCGTCGTGCTCAGGCAGTGGCGCGACGACGATGCCGCCGACGTGGCGGCGATGTGCGACGACGAGAGCGTCGCTCGCTGGATGCCGATCATGCCGCTCCCCTACACCCTTGCCGACGGCGTGGAGTGGGTGACGGGCGCGGCAGGCAAGTGGCGCGAGGAGCACTGGGCCAACTTCGCCGCCGAGCATCCGGTCACCGGCACCATCGTCGGCTCCTGCGGCCTGCGCATCGACGCACAGAAGGAGAGCGGGGAGATCGGCTACCTCGTGCACCGCGACCACCGGCGGCAAGGCGTCGCCGCCGCCTGCGTAGCCCTCCTCACCGACTGGGCGTTCGACGAGCTCGAGCTTGGCCGCCTGGAGATTCGCGCCGACGCCCGCAACGTCGGCTCGCGGCGGACGATCACCGCCTCCGGATACGCCTTCGAGGCGGTGCTGCGCAACGCGGACACGGTCCACGGCGAGCGCGTCACGGACGTCCTGCACGCGATGCTGCCCGGAGACCCACGGCCGTGGAGAGACCCGGAGGCCCGGCCGCGCGGCTTCGGCTGGCCGCGGCTGACGGACGGGCGGCTGGTCGTCCGGCCCTTCGAGCTCGACGACGCTGAGGAGGAACGGGCCGCCTGCAGCGACCCGGACGTGGCCAAGTGGATCTTCGGCGTGCCGATCGAGTACTCGCTCGCGGACGCCGAGCAGTTCATCGCCGACTCGCGCCACCGCCTGCTGGCCGGCGAGCGCGCCCGGCTCGCCGTGGCCGACGCCGGGAGTAGCGAGCTGCTCGGCAGCATCAGCCTCGACCTCTTCGCCGACCGCCAGGCGGCGGAGGTCGGCTACTGGGTGAAGCGAGAGGCGCGCCGCCGGGGCGCGGCCCTGGGAGCGGCGAGACTCGTCGTGGACTGGGCCTTCGGCGAGCTCGGCATCGAGCGCCTCGAGATCCTGACCTACCCGGGCAACGAGGCGTCGCAGACGCTGGCCGGCAGGCTCGGCTTCACGCGCGAGTGCCTGCTGCGCGGCTTCCTCCCGCCGGAGGCGGGCAAGAGCCGCGAGGGGCGGGTCGTGCCGTCGGCCGACGGCAGCCTCCCGCCCCGCGACGACCAGGTGCAGTTCGTCCGCCTGCGCTCCGACCCGGCGCCGCCTTCCTGACAACAGACCCGGCGCCGCGACACGTGTGGGCACGAAAGAGAGCCGCCGGACCTTGCGGCGCCGACGGCTCTTTCGGGCCTCTCACCCGAACGCCCCCTCTTCGATTCGGCGAACCGTCTCGCTGATGAGGTGACGGCATCATACGCCTCCCCCGCCGGGGCGCAATCCTCAAGTAGCCTCGACCTTTTTCGGTCTTCACGAGAGGGTCACTCTTCCGCGCTCAGAGACCGGCCGCGGGCGGAGATGGCAATGTCCTAACCATAACCCTCGACGAGACCCTTGGACTTCGACCGCTTGCCTGGTCCTCCGAGGCCGCCGCATCCCCGGTGGTACAATCTCGCCCCGTGGGCCGCTAGCTCAGTTGGTAGAGCAGGGGACTTTTAATCCCAAGGTCACAGGTTCGATCCCTGTGCGGCCCACCAAGTGACCCCCCATCTCGACGACCCCATCGTCTTGCTCTTGGCAAACCGATCGGCGACGCCTTGAGTAGTCGCCGCCGGGTAAGGCGGAGCGACTTGACGACGACCGAGGGCCGGCGGCTGCCGGCCCTCGGTCGATCGTGCAGGCAGCCGGCGGTCAGGCCACCAGAAGCTGCGCGTTGAGCAGCTCCCCCTTCTTTCCGAGGTCGATGACGGCGCTGCGCAGCAGGCCCTCCGTGTACTCGCTTCCGGGGTTGATGCAGGTGGTGCGGCCGACCTTCTGGATGCCACGGGACTCGTGGATGTGGCCGTGCAGCCCGATCATCGGCTTGTAGCGCTCGATCGCCTCGCGCACCGCGGTGGATCCCGCGGGCGCGGTCTCGCCGACGATGGGCTTGGGAGGCGTCACCGAGGTGTCCAGCAGGGGCGCCTGGTCGAGGCCCGAGCCGTAGGGCGGCACGTGGAGGTTGAAGACCGCAGCCTCCGGCCGCTCCAGCTTGTCGGCGACCGAGGTGATGATGCCGAGCAGCTCCTCCTCGCTCACGTCTCTGGGGCAGTTCCACGGCGTGGGGTTGCCGAAGCCGGTGGAGATCATCTCTACGCCGGGAGACACCTCCACGACCTTCTCGCCCGCGTTGACCACCCAGGGCGCCGCGTCGAGGATGGCCTCGATGGACATGTAGTCGTCGTTGCCGCCCGTGATGAAGACGGGGATGCCCTTGGGCTCGAACTTCACCGCCAGGCGAGCCGTCCAGTCGTCGATCTGCTCGTGCGCCGCGTCCAGGAACCGGCGGTGCACCTCGTCGGGGTCGTTGGCGAGCTCCTGGTACTCGTCGGCGTTCAGAACGAACGGGTACTGCCCGAGGTTCTTGATCTTCGCGACCACGTCCGGCAGGCCGCTCTCGTTGACGAGGATATCCTCGCCGCTGACGCTGGTCTTGTAGCCGTCCGTGCCGCGGACCACCGGGACCACTCGCTTGCCGGCGAGGTCCCCGCCGATGATGAGCACCGTCGCCTCGTAGATCTCGACGGCGTTCATGAGCTTTCGAAACGTGATCTCCGAGGCATGCAGGTCGGTGATGAACAGCAGCCGGGACGTACGCCGTTCCTGCTTTGAAAACAGACCCATCGTCGGTCCCTCTCCTCAGTGGCCTTCAGGATGCCGGATCACTCCGGAGGAACTTCTCGTGCGATGAGCGACACGTCCACGCCGCGCCGCCGCTCGACGAGATCCCAGATGAAGTACAGGACGAAGCCGCTCGCGTAGACGACGATGAGAGCGACCCTGGCGGACGTGCCGGTCACGCCGAGTTCCGGCGCGAAGAGCGCCCAGATGATGGCCGGGACGATCATGGCCAGCCCGATGACCCCCAGCACGGTGACGAGCGGGGCGCCTCCTATCTTGAGATGCTTCACGGGGGCAGTTTCGTAGATGCCCTTCGCCGTGAACGGGAACAGTGTGCCGCCGAGGACAGTGAACGCGATGACGGTGGTGGCCGAGATCATGACCGCAGTGAGGATGGCGAATGCGACGTTCTGATCTCCGTAGTTGAACCAGATGGCGATGGGCACGGCAACGAGGGCCCAGACCGTGAGGGCGACCATCGGCGTGTAGAAGCGCTGGTTGATCCGCGAGAGAAACGCAGGCAGGAGACGGTCGAGGCTCATGGCCACCATGACGCGCGCCGCGTTCATGAAAGCGACGCTGCTGATGCCGAACCCGCCGCCGATGAACCCGAGGGAGACGAGAAGGACCACCCACTTGTTCGGCGCGAGCATCTCCACGAAGATGTTGATGTTCGGGGTGTAGGAGGTGGCGACGGCGCCGCTTCCATAGGCCGTCGCGAACTGGTTTAGGAACCCCGTGCCGACGACGTGTTCCATCATGACCCAGGGGATGAACAGCACGCCGAACGCCATGAAGATGCCCGGCAGCAGGAACGCGTTGAACAGCCTGCGGAGGTTGGCCGCCTCCTTGACCTCTCCCAGCATGCCCTGGGCCGCGAACATCGTGAACGGGATGATCCCGGCGAGGACCACGAACCAGACCAGCGTGTTGCGCAGGTTGAATCCGGTGGGGACGTAGCCGTTCTTGACTGCGGCGGCCTGCACGGACCCGTAGGTGATGCCCGTGCCTGCGTTGTAGGAGTTGAAGGCCGGACGGAAGTCGGCGTTCCAGTGCACGGCCAGCACGACGATCATCGTGACCGTGCCGATCACGACGAAGGGGATCAGCACGTAGCTCTGCGCCATGCGGAAGAACTTGAGTCCGAAGACGGCCAGGGCCCATTGCAGCAGCAGGATGACGAGCACGACCACGGTCATGCCGAGCGCCGTCCCCAGCCAGTCGGCCAGCCCGGTCAGCCCGAACGCCGTACAGATCGGGATCAGACCGAGGGTGTTGGCCACGAAGGCGCCTGTGGTCGGGAAGACCAGCCAGAAGCACAGGTTGGACGCCCAGGGGATGGCGAACCCGACGACCCTCTTGATGGTCCGGGTCTCATAGACGTAGTCACCGCCGGCTCTCGGCATCGCCGACCCGAGCGCGGCGTAGATGAACCACACGATGACCGAGAACACGAACGTGATGCACGTGAGCACCGGGATGCTGACGCCCGGCGTGAGGAACTGCGGCATGGGATACAGAAGGATGAAAGTGTACGCGCCGCCGGTAGACAGCAAGCCGAACATGGCGGCGTCCCACAGGGACATGTTCCTGACGAGGCCAGACGCGGTCCGCGTGAACGCTGTCTTCGCGCTGGCCCCCATATCGATCGCTGGTGATGCCATTCGGGCTCCCCTCTGGTTTCCGGTTCCAGCTCTGCTCTTGCTTACGGTCTCAGGACGAAGCGGCCGCCTGGTCCCCGGGCTGGTACGGAGTGCCCGGGGTGCGGCCGTCCTGCAGGCTCCAGTTGTAGTACTCGACCTTCTGCGTGCGCAGGACCGAGAAGGTCTCGATGTTGAGGATGTCGTCGAGTCCGCTGAGACGCTGCGAAAGGAAGTCGAGCACGCTGTCCTTGTCGGGCGCGAAGACCTCCATCCAGATGTCGTACCGGCCGAGGAAGTACGCGATGAACGCGACCTCCGGCATGGTCGCCAGAGCGCTCCCCACTTCGGTCGCGGTGCCCGGCTTCACGTTGATGCCGGCCATCAGGTGCTCCCCATGACCGAAGGAGATCGGGTCGACCACCGCGAGCACGCGCATGATGCCGCGCTGCACCAGACGGTCGATCCGCTTCTTCACGGTGGATTCGCTGACGCCCACTGCCCGCGCGATGCTGGCGTTGGAGCGCCGCCCATCTTCCTGCAGCGTCGCCATGATCTGCAGGTCGGTCGCGTCCAGTTCGCTGCTCACATCGGCCGGTCGGTACACCACGTCCGCTCCCTTCCGTGCTTGTGAGAACGCACTTTATGACCTAGAATCTGTTACGTCAAGGCCAATATGTTATGTGTTCCGTCTCACAATTGACATCATGTGCTAGATTATGTGTCGTACCGCCTTCCGAGCGCGGAGAGACACCATGAGGAGGCTCACGTGAAAGGGTACGGACCGGCAGACCCGTCGCAGACGCCCCGGTTCGCGGGGATCTCGACGTTCCTGCGTCTGCCGCACACGACCGATCTCGACGGCGTCGATGTCGCCGTGGTAGGGCTGCCGTTCGACACTGGCGTCTCGTTCCGCGTCGGAGCACGCTTCGGGCCGAAGGCGCTGCGCGACGGCTCCCTGTCCTTCCGCCCCGACTACAACCCCGAGCAGGACGTGCTCCCGTTCGAGCAGCTCTCGGTCATCGACTACGGCGACGCACCGGTCGTGCCCGGAGCCACCGTGCCATCACTCGACAGGATGGATGCGGCACTGCGCGTGCTCCATTCCGCCGGCGTCCTGCCAGTCGGTCTCGGCGGCGACCACAGCGTGCTGCTCGCGGAGCTCCGCGCGGCCGCCCAGACCCACGGGCCGCTCGCCGTGGTCCAGTTCGATTCGCATTGCGACACGCGCGACGTGTACTTCGGCGAGCGGTACACGCACGGGACCGTCTTGCGGCGCGCCTGCGAAGAGGGCCTCGTCGACGCCTCCCGCTCCACCCTGTTCGGCGCGCGCGGCGGCCTCGCCGGGCCCGGCGACCACGACGAGGCGCGCGCGCTCGGGTTCAGCGTGATCCGGTGGACGGAGCTCGCCCAGTCGGGCGCCGGCGCAGTCGAGGCCGCAGTCGAGCGCGCGGGGGGCAAGAGCTTCCTCACCTTCGACATCGACTTCGTCGACCCCGCCTACGCGCCCGGCACCGGCACTCCCGTTTGCGGCGGTCCCACCTCGATGCAGGCGCTGGCGCTACTACGTGCGTGTCACGGCCTCGAGATCGTGGGCGCTGACGTCGTCGAAGTCCTCCCCGACCTCGACAGCTCGTACCTCACGGCGATGCTCGGGGCGACGGTCGCCTGGGAGATTCTCGGCCTCATCGCCGCCTTCCACGCGGCCCGGCCTCGCGGGCACTGACGACCGGAGCCGGCCGGCAACGGCTGAGAAAGGGTGGGTGACATGTCAACGACCCAGCAGTTGACCCCCGAGGCAGCTGTCGCTCGCATCACCGACTGGAACGGCCTGGACGTCGCATGGCAGCCACTCGGCGGAGGCATCACCAACCATAATTACGTCGTCTCGGCCTCAGGCCGACCGGACCTCCCCTGGGGCGGCAAGTACGTGCTGCGCATTCCTGGCGCGGGGACCGACGCCTTCATCGACCGCGAGCGTGAGCACTACAACCACGTCGCCGCCGCGGACGCCGGCGTGACGCCGCCGGTGCTCTATCTCCTCGAGCCCGAGGGCTGCACCGTGGTGCCGTTCATCGAGGGCGAGACGATGCATGCCGAGACGCTCGCCGGCCACCCCGTCCGGCTCGGGAAGATCGTCGACGTGATCCGCGCCTACCACGACGGAGCCGCCTTCGGCAACGAGATCCACGTGTTCGACACTATCCGCCACTTCATGGACATGGCCCTTCGCTCCGGCGCCCCGCTGCCGGACGACATCCGGGACATGCTCGCCCTGGGCGAGCAGATCGAACAGGCGATGGCTCGGCATCAGCCGCAGCCGGTCGCTTGCCACAACGACCTGCTTGCGGAGAACTTCATCCTCGCCGCAGACGGCCGGATGTGGGTCATCGACTGGGAATACGGAGGGACGAACGACCCCTTCTACGACCTCGGGGTCTTCTGCGCCGAGAACCCGCTTTCGGACGACGAGGAGCGCTTCCTCATCACCCGCTACTGCGGCGGAATGGATGAGCGCCGCTACGCGCGGATGATGCTCTACAAGGTGGTCTCCGACCTGTGGTGGAGCCTCTGGGCCATGGTGCAGGTCCGGATCTCGCAGATCGACTTCGACTACTTCGAGTACGGCATGGACAGAGTGGCCCGCCTCCGCAGCAACGCCGCGCGCCCGGAGTTCCCGAATTGGCTCCAGTCGGTCTAGTCAGCTGGTGGTCGCTACTGGCTCCCGGCAGTGGACACCACCAGTCTCGCATCCACAGTCTCGCCCCCAGCTTGGGGTTGAACGGCGGGTAGATCTGGCGGCGACGCGGCGAAGACGCTGGGCGACGCCGTCGCGACACCGCGAGGCGCGGCGCCCGACAGAGCGATCAGCCATGCCGCGCCGAGGCGGGAGCACTACAGAGCCCGCCGGTATCTTGGTCGAGCGAGCTGACGGGGCGGCTGCCTTTCGGGCGGCCGCCCCGTCTCGTTGCAGGTATACTTCCCCGGCGGCACCTCGTGCCCCCATCGTCTAGTGGCCTAGGACACCGGCCTTTCAAGCCGGCGGCACGGATTCGAATTCCGTTGGGGGCACCACTTCTTCCCTGTAACAGAGCACCTTCTTCTCTGGGCACGCTTCGGCATCGAGGCTGCCTTGGTGCCTCTCTTGAGCGTCGGCAGTGCGGACGCCGCCAAACCCAGCCCCGGCCACCCGTGGCCTATGCTGGCGTGAACCTCCGAGTCGAGCGCGCCGACGGGGCCGGCCGACGTCAGGGGCGAGTGCCCGCTGCTACCCTCCTCTCGTCGGTGCGCCGCCGGCAGCGAGAAGCTGCCGGCGATCACTTGCGGCGCGGCACCCGGCGCGTCGGCGGCGCCGTGCGCGTGTCCCCGGAGGGGCTGGCAAGCTGACGCTCGAGGGCCGTGAAGGTACGGATCACCTCCGGCGCCTCGAAGGCGCGGTTGCGCTTGCCCACCGTGGTCTGGGAGAGCACCTTGGCCTCCGCGAGACGAGCGATCGCCTGGTTGGTCGCCTGAGCGCTGCGCCCGATCAGCTCGGCGGCGCTCTGCACCGTCAGGATCGGGGCGCCGGGCAGCTGGCGAAGGAGCAGGTCGGCCGCTGAGTCGGCGCGCACGCGGCCGAGGCGCTTACGCCAGGTGAGCTCAAGCAGCTGGACCCGCTCCTCGAAGGCGTCAGCGTCGGCGACCGCCCGCTTGGTGGCCGTGGCGAAGAGCCCGACCCAGCGGTCCCGGCCCTCCCGGGCGACGCGTGAGGACGCCGCTCCCCGGTACCGCGTCCCTGTCAGTGCGTCGACATACTCCTGAGCCCAGGTCGCCAAGATCAGAGAGACCGGCGGCAGGACCTGCGAGACCACGCTCCGACGCCGCAAGACCAAGTGGATCAGCGCGCGTCCCACGCGCCCATTGCCGTCGACAAAGGGGTGGATGGTCTCGAACTGAGCGTGAGCGATCGCGGCCTGAGCGACGGCGGGCAACGAATCGTCGTTGCAGAAGTCGCACAGGTCGCTGACCAGGCCGGGGACCGCCTCCGGCGGCGGCGGCACGTACTCGGCCGAGCAGGGGTTGAAGGAAGAGCCGCCGACCCAGTTCTGTTCGCCGCGCAGCTGACCGCCGTGCGTCTCAAGGCGCGTGCCGAGCAGCAGGCGGCGATGGATCTCGAGGAGCAGATCGACCGAGAGGACGTCGCCTTCGCCGACGCTCTCGATCGCGAAGAGCATGGCGTCGATGTTGCCGAGCACTTCGGCCGCGGTCACGTCGCGAGCCGGTTCGCCCAGCTTTCGCTCAGCGTCGGCGTGAAGCAGGCGCCGGGCGCCGATCTCGAGTCCCTCGATGCGTGAGGAGGCGACCGATTCCGTGCGCAGCAGCAGGCGCGCGAGCGCCTCACTGTCGGCCAGAGCACCCGCCTCGAGGCCGAAGCGCACCAAGGCGGCTTCGGCTTCGCTGACGTCGGCGGCGACCCGCCCATCGAGTACGACCTCGCGGTCGACCAAAGGATCGGGCAGATAGGCCTCGTAGTCACAGGAGCGGCGGTCCTTGCGCGGCAGACCGGAGCCCGCGTCGCTGACCCAGTGGCGTTTGATGACCTTGGCCACATCGACTCCTTAATCAAGTTTACGAAATAACCTTGATTATGATGCCACACTAGTCAAGCTTGTGGGACTCCCGCGCAGCCTCGGGTGGACCCGGCCGCGGCACACTTTGACGACCTGCACGTCGCTCGTCGCCTCCGCGACGCTATTCCTCCCAACCATCGAGGAAATGCGCCGTCATGCCGAAATGCGTTTAGACGGCCTGCCCCTGGCGCAGGTCACATCCAAGCTGCGGACGGGCCGCATGCGCTTCCTCTGGGAGGGGTCATGAAGGGATCGAGGGGCAGTCGTCTGGCTCGAACGGACAGGAACCGGGACTCATCACCTGCACACCTCGCGCCGCTCGCGGCGGGTCTTCTCCTGCTGGCCTCGATCCTGTGTCTGGTGAGCGCCGCTGCACCGGCGGGCGCCGCTGCACCGGCGGGCAAAGGGTGCAGCCTGACCAGGCCGTCGGCCCGGACCCCCCAAGGGACCACGACGCCGCTCCGGCCGACACTGTCGTGGAGCAGGGTAGGCGGCGCCTCTTCCTATGACATTCATATCCTGCAGGGCAACAAGCTCATCCGCTTGTTCAATGGTCACCACGGCACGTCCCGCCACCTGCTGAACGCGCTGCCCGCGAACATCGTGCTCACGTGGCGGGTCCGCGCCAGGGCCGCCGGGTCGACCGGGGCCTGGAGCAAAGGCGAGAGGTTCATCATCTCTCCTCCCGCGCCCGTGTCCCCCATTGCCACGATCACGAGTGACACCCCGGCGTTCCAGTGGGGCAAGCTGAGAGGCGCCGCCACCTACGAGTGTTCGGTCTCCGGCGCCGGCGTGCAACTTGTCAAGTCCGGACTGACCACCCAGACACACACGTTCGGCCAGGCTCTGCCGGCCAACGTACCCCTCACCTGGAAGGTCTGCGGCAGCAACGCGGACGGCAAGGGCGTCTGGAGCAGGGACGTCGCGTTCACGGTGATCCCGGATGCCCCCACCCTTACACTCGCCGCAAACGACCGCAACAAGACCTACGGGCGTGCCTTCGTGCTCGGCGACGGCGCCTTCACGACCACCGGCCTGCGGCCCGGCGACTCTGTGACGTCGGTGACGCTCGCCAGCGCCGGCGCCGCTGCCGCCGCCGCGGTGAGCGGCTCGCCCTACGCGATCACGCCCAGCGCCGCGGTCGGCTCGGGGCTTGACAAGTACGCGATCACCTACATGGACGGCCACCTGACGGTGGATCGGCGAGCGCTCACGATCAGCGGCGCGGTCGCCAACGACAAGTTCTACGACGGCACCACGAAGGCGACCGTCGACTTCACCGGCGCCAGCCTCAGCGGCGTGATCGCCGGCGACGCCGTGAAGCTCGACAGCTCCGGCTACTCGGCGACCTTCGCCAGCGCGAGCACGGGGACCGACAAACCGGTGACCGCCACCGGGGTCACCCTCACGGGAGCCGACGCCGACAACTACACCGTCGGCCAGCCCAACGGCCTGAGCGCCGACATCGCGCCGGCGAGCACCGCGGTGAGCAGTTCAACGGCACCGCTCCAGGGCCGCAACTACGCGGCGAGCTGCTTCATCCCGAGCGGTACCACGACGGGCGATCTCGTGTTCGCGGTCGTCCAGGCGCGCAACCGGTGGTCGGCCGTCCCGCCTCTGGATCCAACGGTGGGCTCCTGGACGAAGGTCGGCGACTACTCCTACGCTGGGCAGGTATCCGGCACCGCGCACTACTTCTACCACGCGCTCTACTATCTGAAGGTGGGCGCGACCGTGCCGTGGCACGACAAGTGGGACTTCTCAGCGCTCATCGACAACATCTCCGTCACGAACGTCACGTACCGCGGGGCCTCGTATGACACGGCCTCCAACGCTCCGTACACCACGGACGACACCTCGCTGAGGGCCGGGTCGGTGACGCCGGCAGCAGCCGGCGAGTGTCTGCTCTTCATCGGCGGCGCCTACGACCCATCAGGCATCGGCACCGTCTCGGTGAGCAGCGCCCCGACCGGGTTCACCACCGACGTGAACGTGTCCTCCAACGACTTCCTGGGGTACGTCGCCCTGGCGACCGATCCACAGACGAGCGCCGCACCCTCCGGCAGGAGGACCGCGACGCTGACCACGAGCACCGACCGCAAGCACGCCTGGCTGATCGCGCTGAAGCCGTGAGGCCGGGGATCTGAGCGTGGAGGAGGGTCCGCTGGGTGGACGTGCCCCCGGCTAGCGCAGCACGTTGACCGCGCGCGCGATGACGAGGCCCAGCAGGACCAGCGAGATGGCCGACTGGGCCATCATGGCGAGCTTGTTCCAGGCGCGCAGCGGCATGGCATCAGTGGGGCTGAAGGCCGTGGCCGAGGTGAAGCCGAGGTACATGTAGTCGACGAAGCGCGGCCGCCAGTGCTCCGCCGCCAATTCCGGGTCGAGCTGCTGCGCGAAGGCGAAGTCGGGGTGAGCGGGCAGGCCGTGCGCGCGCACCGCCGGTCCGCCGCTGTCCAGCTCCCAGTAGAGCAGCCCGAACGAGATGCAGTTGGACAACCACACGATGCCGCCGGCCGCCAGCAGCGCCCCTCCGGACTGGGTGGCCGGCCCGCCACGGACGAGCTCGACGATGAGCTGCGTCGTGCACCAGAGCGTGGTGGCGACCAACAGGGAGATGAGCGTGATCGAGAGGCTCCGCGCGCGTTTGGAGACGAGGTCGATCTTGCCCGGGTCCGCGATGATCACTGCGAGGAGGAGGAGACCCTCGACGAGCGGCACCCCCCAGCGGGGGCGCGCCACCAGTGAGTGCGGGAGCAGCAGCGTCATCGCGATGACGGCGACCACTGCGAAGGCCATGGGCCAGCGCGCCTCGCCGACGACGCGCGGCTCCTTCGCCTTCGTGGCGGCATCAGGTGTCATGTCCGCCAGTATCTCAGATGAAGCGGGACTACGGCCCCCTGCGCCACTGGCGCCGGTCGATGCCGGCCAGCGACACCGGCGAGAGCGGCCGGCCGAAGGGGTCGATGGACACGGAGACCAGCTCGTCCCTGGCCCGGTTTGTGGCCTTCGTCCGCGGGACACAATGCGGAGGATGCAGCACCGGACGGTGTCTTGAGGCTCTCGGAGGGATGCCACTGGATCCCGCTTCGTCGGCTGCCCCAACAAACGAGGAGGTCGGCGCATGAAGAGAGTCGTGCTGCTATCGGTCCTGGCGTTGCTTGTGCTCATGGCGGCGTCACTGCCGGCGCAGGCCGCCACGCTCATCGAGACGTACACCAATCCCACGTTGTTCAAGGCCCGGCTTGCCGGCGCCGCGTTCCCGGTCAAGACGGTCACCTTTGACGGCATCAAGGCGGGCAACATCACTGCCACGTCGTTCGCCGCGACCAAGTTCAAGCTCGCGAACGGCATGGTCATCACCGGGGAGGGGGGCCAGTTCGTGAGCCGCGCCTTCGGGCTGCCGGCAGACTTCCGGCCGGTGTCCAAGTACAACATGTACGCACCCGGCCCGATAAACCGCACGGGGCCCGATGGAAGCGGCGGGAACGAGACGGACGTCACCTTCGGCAGCGGCGGCGGAAGCACGCTGGCCGCCGGCTTCGGGTGCTACTTCATCGACGCCGACTACCCGGGGATCGGCCCCGCGAGCTTCACGGTGTTCGACGCCTCAGCCTCGGCGCTCGGTGGCACCGGGGTCGTGGTCACCGCGAACGGCGCGAACGCTTTCCGTGGCCTCGTCGCCGTCGACTCAGTCACAAACAAGCCGATCCCGGTGTTCGCGCGCGTGCACATCGTGAACGGCGACGGCTGGCTGGGGAACGACAACAACGAGGGCGTCGCGCTCGACAACTTCATGGCCGGCACCGCCACCTACGGCGTCAGCGGCAAGGTCCTGCACCGGTCCGGCAGTCCTTTCAGAGGGGTCAAGGTCTCTCTCAAAGGCACGTTCACCCTGAAGACCACCACTAGCGCTTCGGGGCGCTTCACGATCCCGAACGTGCCGGCCGGCACGTACGTCGTCACGCCCACCAAGAAGGGGGTCACGTTCAAACCCGCGAAGGTGACCGCCCACGTAGTCGCCGGCACGCTGAAGATCGCTGCATTCCGCGAGAGGTGACCAATGAGGGGTACGCCGCGCCGGCGCGGCGTACCCCTGCTCCCCGCCTGCCCCACCGTCGGATGCGTTTTCACTCGACGCTGCGTGAAAGCGCCCACTGGGCTGTGAGCGGCGACCGATTGTCGATTCCCGCGCGCCCGTTCGTCACTGGGTCGTAGGCTCCCGCATTCCGGCGGGAGGCACGAGCAGTGTGCGAGCCCCGACGCTCGCCGCAAGGAGAGAACGATGGGCAATCCAGTGGTCCACTTCGAGATCCGCGCCGAAGACCCCGACGCCGCGCGCGACTTCTACGGCAAGCTCTTCGGCTGGACCTTCCCGGCCGGGGGAATACCGGGCTACACGTACGTCGAGACCGGCGTTCCCGACGCGATCCCCGGCGGCATCGGCCCGACGCAAGGCGGCAGCGACCTCGTGACCGTGTTCATGGGCGTCGAGGACGTCGAGGCGTCGCTCAAGGAGGCGGAACGGCTCGGCGGCACGATCGTGCAGCCGGCCACCAAGGTCCCCGGCGTCACCTTCGGGCTGTTCGCGGACCCGGCGGGGCACGTGATCGGCGTCGCGGCGCAAGGCTGACGCGATGTAGAGATGAGGCGGCGGCGCGGCGGAGCGGGGCACTCAGGCCGCTCCGCCGCGTCCCTCCGCGAACGACGGAAGGAGGTCCAGGTGCAGTATCTGCTGCTGATCTACGAACGTGAAGACGGAGGCGCCGGCCGAGGACGATCTCGCGGCGCCGACGCGCGAGGACTACGAGCGCTTCAACCAGCGGTACGGCGCCTCCGACGTCCTGCGCGGCGGGGCCGAGCTGCAGCCGACGAGCACGGCCACCACGGTGCGCGTGCGCAGCGGCGAGGTGCTCCTCACGGACGGCCCGTTCGCCGAGACCAAGGAGCAGCTGGCCGGCTACTACGTCATCGACTGCGATTCGCTCGACGACGCGATCGAGCTGGCGGCGGCCATCCCCGGCGCCTCTCACGGCACCATCGAGATCCGCCCGCAGGTCGAGGGGGTCGGGCCATCCACGACCTAGACGTCCGCGAGACGGCCGCCCGGGTGTTCCGTGAGGAGTCCGGGCGCACCGTCGCCATCCTCATCCGCATCCTCGGCGACGTCGACCTGGCCGAGGACGCGGTCCAGGACGCCTACGCGGCGGCGCTGGACCGCTGGCCGCGCGTCGGCGTGCCCGGCGACCCCGCCGCGTGGATCTTCCAGACCGCCCGCAACCGGGCTCTCGACGCACTGCGCCGGCGCGGCGTCTACGCGGACAAGCTGCGGCAGCTGGAACGGGAAGCGGCGCCGATGAGCCGCGACCTTGAGGAGGCGGACGAGACGGATGAGGACGCCCGGGAAGAGGTGAGCGCGGTGGAGGACGACCGCCTCCGTCTCATCTTCCTCGTCTGCCACCCGGCGCTCAGGCCCGAGGCGCAGGTAGCGCTCACACTGCGCCTCCTCGGCGGGCTGTCGACGGCGGAGGTGGCCCGGGCCTTCCTCCTGCCCGAGCCGACCATCGCGCAGCGGCTGGTGCGCGCCAAGCGCAAGATCCGCGACGCCGCCATCCCCTTCCGCGTGCCGCCCGACCACGCCCTGCCGGAGCGCCTCTCCGCCGTCCTCGCGACGCTGTACCTGATCTTCAACGAGGGATACACGGCGACCAGCGGCGACTCGCTGGTGCGCCGCGACCTCTGCGGCGAGGCCATCAGGCTCGCGCGCCTGACGCGGCGGCTCATGCCCGACGAGACGGAGGCGGCGGGACTCCTCGGCCTCATGCTGCTGCAGGATTCGCGGCGCGAGGCGCGCACCGACGGGCGCGGCGAGATCGTGCTGCTCGACGACCAGGACCGGAGCCTCTGGGACCGCGACCAGATCGCGGAGGGCCTCGGCCTGGTCGAGCGCGCGCTGCGCGCCGGGCCCGCGGGACCCTACGTGCTCCAGGCGGCGATCGCGGCCGTCCACGCCGAGGCCGCGACGGCCGCTGACACCGACTGGCCGCAGATCGCCGGTCTGTACGGCGAGCTCTACCGGCGCCTGCCGACGCCGGTCGTCGCGCTCAACCGCGCGGTCGCGGTCGCGATGGCCGAAGGCCCCGCGCAGGGCCTCGAGCTCGTCGACGACCTCGCCGGGCGAGGCACCCTCGACGGCTACCACCTGCTGCACGCGACCAGGGCGGACCTCCTGCGCCGCCTGGGACGCACCGCGCAGGCCCAGGCGGAGTACGAGCGGGCCCTGGCGCTGGCGACCAACGCTGCGGAGCAGGCCTTTCTCCGGCGCCGGCTCGAAGAAGGCCGCCGGGCGCCGACCCGCTAGGCCGGCGGGCCTGCCTGCCCTCTCCTCGCCGGCTTCAGGCCTGCGCTGGGTGACGCGGAACAGCCGCCGCGGCAGGTCGCCCTCCTCGAACTCGGCGACCTCGAGCGCGGTGAAGCCGCGCGCCAGCCTGTCCACCAGCTCGCGGCTGAAGAAGTGCACGACGAAGCCGTTGGACTCGTACAGGTCGTCGCCGTGCGCGATTCCCTTGCCGTAGTCGGGATCGGCGGTCGTCCGCGCCGTGTAGACGTGGAGCCCGCCGGGCCGCAGCACGCGGCGCACCTCGCCGCTGAGCTGCTCGAGCTGCGGCGTCGTGAGCGCCATGCAGAAGAGCATGTGCGAGTAGCAGGCGTCGAAGCTCGCGTCGGCGAAGGGCAGCGGCTCGCAGCAGTCGTGCTCCGTCGCCGTCAGGGAGCCGGTGAGCGACTCATCCGCCGCCTTGGCGCGGATGGCGTCGGCGCCGGACTCGGCGAAGTCGAGCGCCTGTACGTGCATGCCCAGCCGGGCGAAGTGGACGCTGTCGCGTCCCTGCCCGGCCCCCAGCTCGAGCACGTCCCGGACGCCGCGCTCGACGAAGAGCTGCGCGGCCGCACTCGGCGGGCGCGCTGGGCTCGAAGCCGTAGCGGTCGGCGCGGCCCGCCAGCACCTCTCGCCAGTGGCGCTGCTGGCCGCGCGCAGGCCCGCGGCCGCGCGCAGCGCGGCGAGCAGGAGCTCGTCGGAGGGCGCGCCGCCGGATCCACCGGGGCCGGGATACGTGCGTCAGCCGAGACCGTAGTCGGCCGGCGTCCCGGCCGGCTGGGGCTCGATGTCGCTGCCCCGGACCAGGACGGTGGGCGAGCCGCGAAAGCACCTGGCCTCGGCGTCCGCGGGTATCATCGATGACCGTCTCGGTGACGGCCACCTCGATGCCCTCGCTGCGCGCGAGCGCGTCGATGCGCCCGCGCAGCGTCCGGCCGTGCGGGCAGGTCGGCGTGAAGATGATCTCGATGTCGAGCGGCGTCATGTACTCCTTGCCTTGCCCTACTTCTTCTTCCAGTAGTCGAACTCGGCCTCGTAACGCGCGCCGCTGAGGTCGGCGACGCTGTCGGTGAAGTACGCCTGCGCGTCGGCGATGGCCTGGTTGTAGACGCTCGGCGCGACCTCGCGGACGCAGAAGTCGAGGAGGCGCAGGGCCTTGAGCTCGCCGATCGGCTCGTCCATCTCCTCCTCGAAGAAGCGCCTGATGGACGCCACGAGGCGTTTCTGGGTCTCGTCGGCCAGATTGAGCGTCATTCCCATCCCTCCTGTCGGCGCCGCCAGTCTACAGCCGGCGCCGGACGCGCCGGGCGCGGCGGGTGCTAGCATCGTGCCCGGCAACCGAGCGGGAGGAGCAGGGTCATGGGCGGAGCGCCGGTCAACTGGGACGACGTGCCGGTCAGGCAGGTCGCAGTCGGGCCGATCGAGGGCGCCTGGCGCGACCTCGGCACGGCCGCCGGCAGCCGCGTGGTCGGGCTGCGGCGCGTGCAGATCGCGCCCGGCAAGCGCTCGACGCCGGCGCACACGCACAGCGGCGAGGAAGAAGTGTTCTTCGTCCTCGCCGGCTCCGGGCTCAGCTGGCAGGGCGGCGCGACCTTCGAGGTCGCCGCCGGCGACTGCCTCGTGCACCTCATCGAGGGGCCGGCCCACACCCTGGTCGCCGGCCCGGACGGCCTCGACGTGCTCGCCTTCAGCGAGCGCACGGCGTCGGAGGCGTGCTTCCTGCCGCGCGCCAAGGTCTCGTGGCTCGGGAGCAGCTGGGTCACGGCCGGCGACACGCCGCACCCGTTCGCCCAGGAGGCGGCGGCCGGCGACCTCGAGCTGCCGGCGCAGCCGTCCGAGCGGCCGGCCGGCATCGTCAACGTCGAGGACGTGCCGCTGCAGGAGATCGCGCGCGGCGACTGCGCCTCGTCTCGCCGCGTCCTCGGCGCCGCCGCGGGCGCGCAGCGGACGGCGCTGCGGCTGTTCGTCCTCTCCCCCGGCAAGCTCGGCACGCCGCCGCACTGCCACAGCGGCTGTGAGGAGCTCTTCGTCGTCCTCGAGGGTGACGGCACCTATCTCGAGCAGGCCCCGGGCGCGACCGGGTGGGACCCGGAGGAGCGCCCGCTCAAGGCCGGCGACGTCGTCAGCTGCCTCGCCGGCGCCGGCGCGCCGCACGCCTTTCGCGCCGGCGCCGGCGGCCTCACCTATCTCGCCTACGGCAATCGCGACACCAACGACCAGATCTGGTACCCGCGGTCGCGGAAGATCTGGTTCTCCGGACTCGGCGTGATCGCCCGGGTCGAGCGCACCGACTACTGGGACGGCGAGGAGTAGTCTGCTACCCTCGCGCCGGGCTACCTGGGAGGCAGCATGCTCGTCGCGACGTTCGGCCCGAGCACGGCGTGGCAGGGCCGCGAGATCATCTGGGACGTGGACCACTTCATCCTCGTCGGTCACGGCGCCATCCCGGCGGCCGGCGTGCTCGACTACGACCGGCGCGGCCAGCTCATCTGGGCGCAGCCGGAGTACCGTGCCTGGGCGGCCCAGGTGGACCACTGGGAGACCGGCGGGAAGCCGGCCTCCGGATCGGGCGGCGCGCTGCGGCGCTGCCGGCGCCCCGGCGCGCAAGTTCCCCACCTGGGTCATCGTGGTCCTCGTCGTCGTCGGCGTGCTGCTCGTCTTCAGCGTCATCGTCGCCGTGCTCGTGCCGCAGTTCGTCATGCGCACCGGGGAGACGCTGACCAAGGACTTCATCGTGGAGTCGAACGTGCGCAGCATCCAGACCGGCATCGAGACCTACGCGGCCGAGCACAACGGGGCGTTTCCCGCCTCCGGCCTGGTGAACAGCGTCGACCTCAGCCGCTACATCTCCATCTGGCCGGTGAACCCCTACACCGACCTGCCGATGAGCGACGGCGGCGGCACGGGCAACTTCCGCTACGACGTGAGCGCCGACGGCGGCGCCTACAAGCTCATCGGCTACGGACGCGACGGCGCCGTCGTGATCGAGCTGAGCGGAGGTACGGGAACGTCGGTCTGAGGCGCCGCGCCCTGCGCAGCGACCGCCGTCAGTCGCAGCGCCCGGCGCCGCGGCCGGCGCAGCGCCCGGCCCCTCTCAGGTGCGCTTGCGCAGCAGCGCGAAGGCCGCGAGCACGACCCCGATGGCACCGACGGCGATGCCGATGTAGCCGATCGTCTTGGCGCCTGAGACGTCACTGCTCGTGGCCACGCGCCCCAGCTCGGCGTCCAGGCGCTGGGCGAGCTGCGCATTGGTGGGCGTCTTCACCGGGAACTCTGCGTTGGTCGGGTCCTCCACGGTCGCGAACGTCGTCGGCCCACTCGTGAAGCTCTCGTTCACCTGCTGCGAGCCGATCGTGCCGGTGAACTGGAACGTGTAGTCGCCGGGCGCCGTCGGGAAGAACCAGGCCCTGTAGTCGCCGGGAGTCCCGAAGCCGGTGTCCGCGTCGAAGGTCGGCGTGAGCGCGTACTCGACCTTCTGCTGCCCGTACAGGACGGTCACCTTGAGGGTGTCGGTCAGCTTCGTGTAGGGCTTTCCGGTGGCGGCGTCGGCGATCACCAGCTGCACGCTGTTGAGCTGGCCCGCGTAGGCCGGCTCGCCGCCCCATCCCACGGTGAGCTGATAGGCCCCGACGGTCTTCTGTGTGTGCGCCATCGCGGGCGCGGCCGCGATCGCGAGAGTGACGGCAGCCGTGGCGGCCAGCAGGATGGTTCGCCTCGCAATGCCCTTCATGTGCTTCCCTCCTTTTGGGCGCTCGTTCGCGCCGATTCGTGCAGGCGTCCTGCCCGCTCCACCACGGAGATAAACGGGCCCGAGGCGTCGACGCCCTCGGTCAGGGCGTAGCCGCGACGTCGAGCTGCAGCGGGACCGTGACGCCGCCGGCGGCCTCCTGCACCAGCACGTCGACCTGCCAGCGGCCGACCACCGACAGCTGCAGTCCGGACCCCCGCCACGTCCCGCCGGAGACCTCGCCGAGCGCGAGCTGCGACTGGCTGAGCGACGGCTGGCTGGGCAGCGAGAACTGGAGCGTCACCCCGGTCACGGAGCTCAGCGGCTGCCCGCTGTCGTAGCCGTCGACGATCACGCTGTAGGAGTTCCGTCCGACGGCGCCGGGCGAAACGGTCAGGTGTACGCGGACGGTCGTGCCGAAGTCGGCGCCGGTGACGGTGACGCCGGACGCGGTCGCGGGCGTGGCCCCGGCGGCCGCGATACTCGACGCCGGTGCGAGGCCGCTGAGCACGGCCGTCGCGGCGAGCACCGCCGCGGCCACCGCGAGCTCGCCGCCCGAGTTCAGCCTGAAGGTGCGGGCGGCGCCGTCCTTGGTGCGCAGCAACGGCGTCCACCGGTAGTGGTTCAGCGCCCCGAGCACGACGAGGACGACCACCATGGCGACCTTGACCACCAGCGTGACCCCGTAGGCGGTGTGGACGAGATTGCTGAGCGAGCGCACCTCGACCATGCCTCGCACCAGCCCCGTCGCCAGCACGATCACCAGCGTGACAGTCGCGACGCGGGAGAAGGCCGCCACGGCGTCGGCGCGCTCGGCCTTGTCCGCGCCGCGGATGCCGAGCAGCAGCCACGCAAGCCCGCCGATCCAGACGCCGACGCTGGTCATGTGGACCCACTGCACGACGACGTTGAGGAGCCGCCACGACGACGGCGCGTCCGCATGCCCGGCGAGGACGTGCACGAGCACGGCCGCGGCGCCCAGGGCGCCGAGCAGCAGCAGGCTCCACCGGGCCGGCCACAGGTCCACGCACACCACGGCGCCGATGCAGAGCACGAGCGCGACGGCGAGCGCGACGAGGTACAGCCCCTCGGTGGTCTCGAAGAGCGGCAGCAGGGACTGCGCACCGACCAGTATGCGCTCCGCCCACACCATGGCGCAGAGTCCGACGACCGCCACTACGGCGGCCGACGCGCAGCACCAGGTTCCCGCCGGCCGGCACCCTGCCGCGCAGCGCCAGGAGGCTGGTCGAGGCGGCGCCGACGAAGATCGCCAAGCCGACGTACAGCAGCCAGCGGCCGACCGCGGAGAGCGCCGTGGTCCAGCGTGAGGTGTAGAGCAGGTCGACGCGTCCTCACGCTGCCGGGCGACGGCGTGGTCCCGACGCCGAAGGCGAACGCGCCGTTGGCGACGTGGCCGTCCACCGCCGAGACGCTGCGCCAGTTGACCGTGTACACGCCCTTCGCCAGCGGCGTGGACAGCGCGACCTGCAGCTCCAGAGGTTTGCCGGGGACCGGCTGCACGCCCGACACGCCGGGGACCACGTGGCCGTTGGAGTCGAGGACGCGCACCAGGGAGAGCTTGGGGTCCGGGTTCTCGCCGAAGGTCATGCACGATCGTCTTCGGCGACTGCGCGACACTGGCAGCCCGAGGCCGGCACGGTGCTCGTCAGGTTGGCGTGCGCCAGCGCCGCGGTGACCGGCCCGGCCAGGCACGCGAACGCCATCAGGGCGATGATGCCCGCAGCCCGGCGTAGCGTCTGCAGGTGCGGCGAGTCCACGGCGACCTCAGAACAGGTAGACGACGACGAACACGAAGACCCAGACGGCGTCGACGAAGTGCCAGTAGTAGGTGGCCGCGTCCACCATCCCCGACGTGCCCGGCGAGGGTTCCGGCAGCTGCCGCTCGCCGGGCGCCCGCCGCAGTTCGCGGCGCGCGCGGAAGAACAGGTAGATGAGCGCCAGCAGGCCGCAGACCACGTGGAAGCCGTGGAAGCCCGGTGAGCACGAAGAACGACGACGAGATGATGCTCGTCGTCAGCCCGAACGCCGCGTGCGTGTACTCCCACGCCTGGCCGCCGAGGAACACGGCCCCCAGCACGACCGTCAGCACGACCAGGAAGAAGAACCACCCCTTGCGCCGCGCGCGGTAGGAGGTCTGCGCGAAGTGCGCCGTGACCCCGCTGCTGAACAGGATCACGGTGTTGATGAGCGGCAGCGTGATGTGCGGGCCCGCTCGCGCCGAGCGTCCCCGTGTGGATGCGCAGGTGGATCACGGCGGCGATGAGCGACGCGAAGAACACCGACTCGGAGCCGATGAAGGCCAGCGTCCCGGCGCCGATGAACGAGAAGCGGTGCGCGATGTCGGGCGTCTGCTCCATCTCGGTCCAGCGCCCGGTCATCCACACGGCGAGCGTGATGAGGATGAGCGACACGCCGATGATGAACACCAGCGGCGCGCCGAGCAGGCCGATGCCGAGGATGAGGATGCCGAACGCCACCCAGAACGGCGTGATCGTCCGCTGCTCGGGCTCGCGCGGCAGGTCCGTCCACTGCATCTTCTCGAGCTGCCCGTCCACCTCCACGCCGTGCTCGTCGTCCCAGAGCGGCCGGTCGCTGCGGATCTCCGGCAGCCGCGTGAAGTTGTCGTGCGGCGGCGGCGAGGTCGTCGCCCACTCGAGCGTCCACGCTCGCCACGGGTTGTCGCCTGCCTTCTCTCCCGAGCGCAGGCTCTTGATGATGTTGTAGAAGAGCAGCAGGAACCCGAACGCCAGGATGAAGCCGCCGATCGACGAGATCAGGTTGAGCGTGTTCCAGCCGAGGTCCGGCGCGTAGGTGTACACGCGGCGCGGCATGCCCAGGATGCCGAGCGCGTACATCGGGAAGAAGGTCACGGCGAAGCCGATGGCCATGAACCAGAACTGCACCTTGCCGATGCGGTCCGAGAGGAACCGGCCGGTCATCTTGGGGAACCAGTAGTAGATGCCGGCGAAGACGGCGAACACGGTGCCGGCGATGAGCACGTTGTGGAAGTGGCCGACGACGTAGTAGGTGTCCTCGACCTGCCAGTCCCACGGGACCACCGCCAGCGTGACGCCCGTGATGCCGCCCACGGTGAACATGGCGATGAGGCCGCAGGCGAAGAGCAGCGGCGTCCTGAACTTCAGCGAGCCGCCCCACATCGTCGCCAGCCAGTTGAAGATCTTCACGCCCGTCGGGATGGCGATGAGCATGCTCGTGCCGGCCATGATCGCGCTGAAGAACGTCGGCAGGCCGGTCGCGAACATGTGATGCGCCCACACCAGGAACCCGAGGCCGCCGATGATCGTCAGCATCACGATCATCGAGCTGCGCCCGAAGATCGGCTTGCGCGAGAACACCGGCACGACCTCGCTCATGATGCCGAACGCCGGCAGGATCAGGATGTACACCTCGGGATGGCCGAAGAACCAGAAGAGGTGCTGCCAGACGATCGGGTCGCCGCCGCCCTGCGGGTTGAAGAAGCTGGTCCCGAACTGGCGGTCGAAGTACAGCATCGCGAGCGCCGCGCTGAGGCTCGGGAAGGCGAACAGGATGAGGAACGAGTTGATGAACGTGGCGATGGAGAAGATCGGCATCTGCCACAGCCCCATGCCCTTGGCCCGGAAGCGCAGGCAGGTGATGATGAAGTTGATCGCGCCGAGGATCGACGAGCCGCCGAGGAGCATCAGCGCGACGATCCAGAACGTGACGCCGTCGTGCGGCGAGTACGCCTTGAGCGTGAGCGGCGCGTAGCTGAACCAGCCGGTGTCGAGCGCGCCGCCGAAGAGGAAGCTGCTGTACAGCAGCGAGCCCGCCGAACAGCAGCAGCCAGTAGCTGAGCGCGTTGGCGCGCGGGAACGCCATGTCGCGCGCGCCGATCTGCAGCGGCACGAGGTAGTTCGCGAGGCCGATCAGCATGGGCATGCCGAACAGGAAGATCATCGTCGTGCCGTGCATCGAGAAGACCTGGTTGTAGGTCTCGGGCGAGAGGAAGCCCATGTTCGGCCTGATGAGCTGCGTGCGCATCAGCATGCGCGAAGACGACCGCGATGACGAAGAAGACCAGCGCCGTGCCGATGTACATCGCGCCGATCCTCTTGTGGTCGGTGGTCGTGAGCCAGGCGCCGATGCCGCCGCGCTGCTCCGCCGCCTCCGCGACGACCGGCACGACGTCGCGGAGCGGTGCCCCTCCGATGCCCCGCTCGATAGTCTGCCTACGGAGGCTGTTCACTTCAGCTCCTCGAGGTAGGCGACGAGCTGCTGCTGTTGCTGCAGCGGCAGCGGGATCTGCGGCATCTTGCACTCCGGCTTGACCGCCTGCGGATCCTGGATCCAGCGCAGCAGGTTCGCGGGCGTGTTGCGCAGGGTGTACGCGGCGATACCGCCGCGGCTGCCGAAGTGCGTGAGGTCGGGTCCGAAGGTGCCCTTGAGCGTCGTGCCGCGGATCGTGTGGCAGCTGCCGCAACCGACGCTCTGGATGACCTGCTTGCCGGCGACCGCGTCGGCGCCGGTGGGCTCGCGCGCCGGCAGCTGCTGGTTGCGGACCCAGGCGGTGTACTGCGCCGGCGTGACGACGACGAAGAGGAAGCGCATCCTGCCGTGCTGCACGCCGCAGAACTCGGCGCACTCCCCGAGGTAGGTGCCGGTCGTCCAGCGGCACGAACTGGATGTGGTTCACGTGGCCGGGGATCATGTCGACCTTGCCGCCCATCTGCGGCACCCAGAACGAGTGGATGACGTCGGTCGACTAGAAGGTCGATCGACAGCTGATGGTTCTCGGGCACGTAGACCTCGTTGGCGGTCTTGAAGCCGAGCTTCGAGAAGTCGAACTCCCACCACCACTGGTGGCCGACGCGGTGAACTGCGTCCCCGGATCGGGCATAGGCGATCTGCTCCGTGGTCCTGACGGTGAGCACGAACAGGACGGTGACGATGATCGCCGGGATCAGCGTCCAGATGATCTCGATGCGCAGGTTGCCCTTGGTCTGCGACGCCTCGGACTCCGGGCGCCTGCGGTAGCGGAGGATCACGAAGGCGAGCAGGACCCAAACGGTGATGAGGACGAAGCGAGGATGACGAAGACCTCGATCGCCAGCGTGACGATCTCGCTGGCCGGCCGAGCCCTCGGGCCGCAGGATCGTCGGCGAGGCACAACCTGCGATCAGGATCGCGGCCGGGATGATCACGGCCACGGCAAGTGCCGCCGCAACCGCCCTGCGCTGTGGCCAGCGAGGCCTATGATCCTGGCTCCCCTTCACCCCTCCCCCTCGTCCTGCGCCGGCACGGACGCTCCGGCACTTCCGTATCTTCGCACGAATCATCGGCGATACGGCAATGACAGCCGTAGCCGGGTCACCTGGCGGGGCGTCGCAGGTGCACCGACTAGAATGTCGTCCATGGATTACGTAAGGGCGGCCCAGCCGCGTGTCGTCGCGCTGTTCCTCGTCACCGTGCTCGCCGCGATGCTCCTCTGCGGCAGCCCGGCGGCGTGGCGCGTGCTGGCCGTCCTCGCGGCGACGGCGCTCACCGTCGGCGGCGCCGCCATGCTCAACAACGTCATCGAGCGCGACGCGGACCGGCGCATGGAGCGGACGCGCCGGCGTCCCACGGCCTCCGGCCGCATCCCGCCGGCGCGCGCCGCCCTGGCCGGGCTGGCCGGCGTGGCCGCCGGGGCAGCGGCCCTCTGGGCCGTCGCCGGCGGCCTCGCCGCGGTCTTCGCGCTGCTCGGCGCGTTCTACTACGTCGTGCTCTACACGCTGCTGCTCAAGCCGCACACCGCGCTCAGCGCCGTGCCGGGCGGGGTGGCCGGCGTCTTCCCCGCCCTCATCGGCTGGGCGGCGACCGGCGCGGCCTGGTCGGGCGCGATCCTCTTCCTCTGCGTGCTGATCCCGGTCTGGTCGCCGCCGCACTCGTGGGCGCTCACCCTGGCCCTCGGCGAGGACTACCGCGCCTCGGGCATCCCGGTCCCGCCCGCCCGCTACGGCGACGAGGCCACGCGACGGCTCATCGCCGGCTTCATGGTGGCGCTCACGGCGGTGCTGGCCGCGCCGCTCGGCGCCGGCCTGTTCGGCGCCGTGTACGCGGCCGGCATGGCGCTTGCCGTGGTGCTCCTGTGGGCGTTCACCTTGCGCCTGCTCGGACGGCCGTCCCCGGCCACCGCCTGGGCGCTGTTCAAGGTCACGGGGCCGTGCCTGGCGCTGGTGCTGGCGGCGGCGGTGATCGACGTGCTCGCCTGAGCCACCAAGGCCGGCGCGCCCCGCCACGTCTGCGAGGTCGGTGAGGGATCCCGCACCGCCACCGGCGGCCGGGTCATGCGGCGGGCCGCCTCGTCCCGCCGCCCGCTCAGCGGACCGTCGTCGCCCACCGCCGCGCCCTGCCGCGCAGCAGCACGTAGGTGAGGAGCGCGATCACCGGCGGCAACAGGATGATCAGGTACTGGAGCACGACCAGGAACGTCGGCTGCGACCAGCCGAAGACGAAGGCGAAGACGTCGTTGCCGCCGGCCACCAGCAGCACGCTGAGGAACGTGACGAAGCCGGCGGTCAGAGCGGTCCGCACCGGGTGCTGGCCGGGCAGCATGAGCACGTTGTGGAAGGCGCCGTCACGCGTGGCCGCCCAATCGATCCACGGCACCAGGAGCAGCGGCGTGAAGATGAGGCCGGGCAGGATGACCGCCGGCCAGAAGATGGCGGGGATGAGCAGGCCGCCGATCTGGATGTCCCAGGCCGGCATCATGCGCACGGCGCCCTCGAGCCAGCCCATGTACCAGTCGGGCTGCGCGGCGGTCGTCGCGTCCCAGGGCCGGTACGGACCGTAGAGCCACACCGGGTTGATCTGCACGAAACCGGCGAACGCGGCGCAGACGCCGCCGACGATCAGCAGGTAGCCGGTGGTGCGGAGTGCGTACGCCGGCACCATCGGCGTGCCGACGATGACGCGTTCACTCCGCCCGGCCCCGGGGAACTGCGTGTGCCGCTGCAGCCAGAGCAGGCCGAGGTGGGCGCCGAGCAGGCCGCCGATCAGCGCCGGCAACAGGAAGATGTGCACCGGGTAGACGCGGCCGATCAGGCCGGCGGTCGGGAACTCGCCGCCGAACAGGAGCGACGCCATCGCCGGCCCGACGAACGGGATCGACTCGGTGATGGAGAAGGCGATGCGCAGGCCGGTGCCCGAGAGTAAGTCGTCCGGCAGCGAATAGCCCATGAGCCCGTTCATGCCGACCAGGAGCACCAGGCTCACGCCGATGACGAAGTTGATGCGGCGCGGACGCCGGTAGGCCGCCGTCAGAAGCATGCGCAGCATGTGGATGATGAGCGCCCCGACGAAGACGAGTGCCGCCCAGTGATGCACCTGCCGCACCAGCAGGCCGGCGGGCACGTCGAGGCTCAGGTTGAGCGTCGAGTCATAGGCGACCGACATCTCGGCGCCGGCGAGCGGCGCGTACGAGCCCTGGTAGATGACCGGTGCCTCCGAGGCCTGGAAGAACAGCGCCAGGAAGATGCCCGTCGCTACGAGGATGATGAAGCAGTACAGCGCGATCTCGCCGAGGAAGAACGCCCAGCTGTCCGGGAAGATGTGCCGCAGCTCCTCGCGCAACAGGCCGCTGCCGCCCAGGTTGGTGTCGAGCCAGCGCGCCGCCGGGCGGAGCGGCGAACGGCGCACACCGAACGCGCTGCCGAGTCCGCGCTTGAGGTCGTGGTCGCGGCGGTCGCGGCTCATGTGGCGTCCCAGAAGCCGGGGCCGACGCTCTCTGCGAAGTCGCTCTGCGCGTAGAGGAAGCCGTCCTTGTCGATGGCCAGCGGCAGCTGCGGCAGCGGTCGCCCCGCCGGTCCGGCGACGGGCTTGGCGCCGTGCAGCACGTCGAAGGCCGACTGGTGGCACGGGCAGACGAGCATCTGGTCGACGTCGATGTACTCGGCGACCGGACAGCCGGCGTGGGTGCACACGCGCGAGTAGGCGACGAAGTTCTCCGGGCTCCAGCTCTCGCGGCCCGGTTGCGGCACGAAGTCGCCGTTCACGAAGTGCAGCAGGGCGACCTGGGAGCTCGCCTTGTCCTCTCCTCCCTCGGGAAAGGCGACCAGGAAGCCGCCGGTGGCGAGTACGTCCTTGGTGACCGGCTCGCCGTCCTCGGTGACGAGCCGGCGCCCCTTGCGCCAGCCGGTGGTGAACAGGCTGTTGCCGGGCCAGGGCCCGAGCGCGCCCAGCAGCACCACCTGGCTCAGCGCGAACACGCCGACGCCGAAGATGAGGAACTTGCTGAGGAAGCTTCGCCGCGTGATCACGGAGGCGTGCTCGTCGAGCTGCGTCGCCAGCGCCGCCTGGCCGTCGGTGTCGTCCGGCGGCACCGGATACCGCCCGGCGAGGACCTCGTCGCCGGCGAGGTCGCGGCCCCAGAACGCCAGCGCCAGGCCGAGGCCGAGCAGCGCGAGCGCGAGCGTGCCGCCGAGCCACTGGTTGCTGGCGCCGACGACGAAGCTCCACGCGAAGGCGATCGCGCCGCCGATGGTCGCGGTGATCCCGAGCCCGACCGGCCAGGTCCTCACGTGCGGGCGCGGGTCCCGGTCCCGTCCGGCGGCGCTCACGGCTTCGCCTCTTTGGAGCGCCAGGCGAGCCAGACGGCGACGAGGATGAGCAGCAGGAGCGCGACGCCGCCGGCGGCTCCCTCAGTGACGGGCCCCAGGTACCAGAGCCCGTTGCCCCCCGGGGACGGCGGCTGGGGCGCGAGCACCTGCACGTAGAGCGCGACGGCCGTCTGCTGGCGGACGTCGAAGGTGTTACCGGCGAACGCCGGCATGTTGCCGCGGCCGAGGATCATGGCGGCGAGCGCCTCGGCCGGCGGGTACTTGCGGATGTTGGGCGCGTTCCGGCCCTTGGCCATGGCGCCGCCGCTGCCGGTCGCGCCGTGGCAGCCGGAGCAGTAGAGGCGGAACAGGTCGCCGCCCGGCGAGACCTCAGCGGTACGGGCGGCCGGGTCGGCCAGCTCCTGCGAGACGTACTCGGCGACCGCGTTCACGTCCTGGTCGCTGAGCACGCCGGCGAACGGTGGCATGTTGATGCCGCCCTGCGTGACCATCGGCGCGACGAGGCTGGCGAAGCCGGCCGGCGCGAGCGGCGGGCCGACGTAGCCCTCACCCTTCGCGCCGTGGCAGCCGGCGCAGTTCTCCGCGAACACGCGAGCGCCGCTCCCGGGCGGGTACGTCGACGACGGCAGTGGCTCGGGCGTCGGCGCCGGCGTGAAGGATCCGGAGCCGGCCGGCGAAGCCACGCCGGCGGGCGTCGCCTGCAGCGGCGGGGCGGGAGAGGATGCCGTCGATGCGAGCGCGGGAACGGCCGCGACGGCGAGGACCACGAGCACGAGCGCGCAGACGAGAAGGCCACGCGACAGCCGTGGCGTGGCGGTCAGGTCACCCCGCACCCGCGGCTGCACGAGCAGTCGGCTCACTCCCCTGGACTCCCCTCGTCGTCGTCCCGTCGTCCCCACGGCCCAACGAATCATATGCGCGTATCGACGGCGACTGCGTAGACACGGACGGTTCAGCTTGATACTGATTGTTCTCTACCATGGGAACGTTGTGGCGTAAAGGACGTTGACCAGGGGCCGAGAAGTCAACGACGGGGGTGGGGTGAGCGGAGGTCTGACAGCCGTGGCGGTGTGGCCGGCGGCGCTGTACGCGGCGCTCGTCTTCGTCGTCGCAGCGCTCATCCTGACGCTGTCCTGGCTGCTCGGCGAGCGCCAGTATCACGGGTCGGATGCCGAGCGCTACGAGTCCGGGATCAAACCGGCGGGGCCGCTGCCGAAGCGGCTCTCGGTCGAGTTCTACCAGGTCGCCCTCTTCTTCGTGATCTTCGACCTGGAGGCCGTGTTCATCTTCTCGTGGGCGGTCTCGGCGCGGAAGCTCGGCTGGCTCGGCTACCTGGAGCTGCTCGTGTTCGTCCTGCTGCTGTTCGCCGGGCTCGTGTACCTGTGGCGGGTCGGCGCGCTCGACTGGGGCGCCGCGGGGCGGCGCCGCAGGGCGGCGCGGGCGATGGCGCGGTCGAAGCCGCTCGCCGCCGGTCCGGCCGCGCCGGCGCCCGGCGCGGGGCCGGCGGAGAGCGCGGCGGCCACGGGCGGACCCGCAGGGGCGGCCCGGTGAGGCCGCGCCGCAACCCGGACCCGTCGCGCACGGCGCGTGCCCTCGGCCGGATGCTCGACGTCCAGGGCATGCCGCCCGGAGACGGCGACGTCCCTGTCGTCACCTCGAGCATCGAGCGCCTCATCGCCTGGGGCCGCAAGAACTCCCTGTGGCCGTTCGGCTTCGGCCTCAGCTGCTGCTTCGTCGAGATGGCGACCGCCCTCACGGCCCGCTACGACATCGCCCGCTACGGCGCCGAGGTGCTGCGCATCTCGCCGCGCGAGGCCGACGTGATGATCGTCGCCGGCACCGTCTTCAAGAAGATGGCGCCGGTGGTCGTCCAGCTGCACCAGCAGATGATGGAGCCGCGCTGGGTCATCTCGATGGGCTCCTGCGCCAACTCCGGCGGCATGTTCGACGTCTACAGCGTCGTCCAGGGCGTGGACTCGTTCCTGCCGGTGGACGTGTACGTGGAGGGCTGCCCTCCGCCGCCGACCGCGCTCATGGAGGGCCTGCTGCTCCTGCAGGCGCAGGTCTCGATCGAGAAGCGGCCGCTGAGCTGGGTCGTCGGCGACCAGGGCGTGATCAAGCCCCGGGGCATCTCCATGCGCGACCTGCGCCACGACGACGTCGTGGCGACCGACAAGCTGCGGCCCCCGGACGAGCTGTGATGGACGACGTAGTGCACAAGCAGGCCGGCGACCCGCCTGAGGGCGAGGACGCGCGGCCGGTGGGCGAGGACGACGCCTTGCAGACACCCGACCAGGTCGCCCCGCAGCCGACCCAGTGGCCGCTCGGGACGGCCGGCGGAGGCGAAGCCCCGCCGCCGGCCGTGCTCGGCGAGCTGCGCGAGCGCTTCCCGGACGTGCCCTTCGTCGAGCAGACCACCGCGGACGGCATCCCCACGGCCTGGATCCCGGCCGAGCGCTCGGTGGAGGTGCTGGCGTACCTCGGGCGCGAGGCCGCCGAGCCGTTCGCGATGCTCTACGACCTCGGCGGCGTCGACGAGCGCGAGCGGCTGCACCGCGAGGGCCAGCCCGACGCCGCGTTCAGCGTCTTCTACCACCTCGTCTCCTACGGCCGGAACGCGGACGTGCGCCTCAAGGTGGCGCTGCCGGAGGCCGAGCCGAGCGTGGACTCGGTGGCCGGCGTGTGGCCCGCCGCCGACTGGTACGAGCGCGAGCTCTGGGACATGTTCGGCGTCGGCGTCGCCGGCCACCCGCACCTCAAGCGCCTGCTCAACCCGCCGTGGTGGGAGGGACACCCGCTGCGCAAGGAGCACCCGTCCCGCGGCACCGAGTACGGCCCCTTCGACCTGCCCGACCAGCTCGCCGACGAGATGCAGGAGCAGCTGCGCTTCAAGCCCGAGGAGTGGGACCTGCCGCGCAGCGAGGACGACCCCACGCTCATGTACCTCAACATCGGCCCGCAGCACGGCGCCACCCACGGGCCGTTCCGCGTCATCGTCGGCCTGCGCGACGAGGAGATCGTCCACCTCATCCCCGACATCGGCTACCACCATCGCGGCTCCGAGAAGATGGCCGAACGCCAGAGCTGGCACACCTACATCCCGTACACCGACCGCGTCGACTACCTCGGCGGCGTGACCAACAACCTTCCCTACGTCCTCACGGTCGAGAAGCTCTGCGGCATCGAAGTCCCCGACAGGGCACAGCTCATCCGCGTGCTGCTCTGCGAGTGCTACCGCATCGCCAGCCACCTGGTCTTCTACGGCACCTACGCCCAGGACATCGGCGCGCTCTCGCCGGTCTTCTACATGTTCGAAGACAGGGAGATCCTCTTCGACGACGTCATCGAACCCATCACCGGCGGGCGCATGCACCCCAACTGGTTCCGCATCGGCGGCGTCGCCGAGGACCTGCCGGAGGGCTGGAAGCAGCGGGTGCTCGACTTCTGCGACTACCTGCCGCCGCGTCTCGACGAGTACGACAAGCTGGTGATGGACAACCGCATCGTCAAGGCGCGGATGGTCGGGGTCTCGCCCATCTCCGCGGACGAGGCCGTGGCCTGGGGGCTGACCGGCCCGATGCTGCGCGCTGCCGGCCTGCCCTGGGACTGGCGCAAGCAGCGCCCGTACAGCCACTACGACTGGTTCGACTTCGACATCCCCGTCGGCACCACCGGCGACTGCTACGACCGCGCCGCCGTCCACGTGGAGGAGATGCGCCAGAGCCTGCGCATCATGCGCCAGGTCGTGGACGCCATGCCTGACGGCCCGTACAAGGCGTTCCACCCGCTGGCGACGCCGCCGATGAAGGAACCGCACACGATGCACGACATCGAGTCGCTCATCACCCACTTCCTCGGCGTCACCTGGGGGCCGGTCGTACCGCCCGGAGAAGCCAGCGTCTACACCGAAGGCACCAAGGGCCAGTACAGCTACTACGCGATCAGCGACGGCTCCAACTCCGCGTACCGGATCAAGATCCGCACGGCGTCGTTCCCGCACCTGCAGGTGCTGCCGCGGCTGCTCACCGGCTACGAGATCGCCGACCTGGTGACCGTGCTCGGCAGCATCGACTTCGTCATGGCGGACGTGGACAGATGAGCGGTATGCCTCCGGCGTCCCGCTCGTGTACGCCGGAAGAGGGCGCGTCATGAGCCTCACCGACGACGAGATCCGCCAGCTGGACGGCATCCTCGGGCACTACCCGGACCGGCGGGCGGCGGCCGCGACCGCGATGCGCATCGTGCAGGCGCGGCGGCGCTGGCTCTCGGATGAGACCATCGCGGACCTGGGCGAGTACCTGGGCCTCACGGTCGCGGAGCTGGACGGCATCGCGACCTTCGGCAACATGGTCTTCCGCAAGCCGGTCGGCCGGCATGTGGTGCTGGTCTGCGACAGCTTCGCCTGCTGGTCGCTGGGCTACGCCGAGCTGCGCGCCGCCGTGGAGGCGGAGCTCGGCGTCGGCATGGGCCAGACGACGGCCGACGGCAGGTTCACGCTGCTGCCCATCGTCTGCCTCGGCGCCTGCGACCGCGGCCCGGCGATGATGGTCGACGACCAGCTGCACGGACCGGTGGAGCCGGACCAGGTGCCGGACATCCTCGGAGGCTTCTCGTGAGCAGCCGGCCGGGAGTCCCGGGCTACTCGGCCGAGGACCGGCCGTTCACGCACGCCATGCGCGCCGACGGCCGGCCGGCGACGCTGGATGACTACGTGGCCGCCGGCGGCTACGAGGGCCTGCGCCGCGCGATCGCCGACCTGCAGCCCAAGGAGGTCACCACGCTGGTGACCGATTCGGGGCTGCGCGGCCGCGGCGGCGCCGGCTACTCGACCGGGCGCAAATGGAGCACCATGCCGCTCGGCCCGGACGCTCCGCGGCCCAAGTACATCGTCTGCAACGCCGACGAGATGGAGCCCGGCAGCTTCAAGGACCGCTTCCTCATGGAGCGGAACCCGCACCTGCTGCTCGAGGGCATGCTGCTCGCCGGGTTCGCCACCGAGTCGGACGACGGCTTCATCTTCCTGCGCGCCCAGTACGACGCCTCGTACGCGGCGCTGAAGGGCGCGATCGGCGAAGCCCGTGAGCGCGGCTACCTCGGGCACGACGTCCTCGGCTCCGGCTTCTCGTTCGACATCCAGCTGCACACCAGCATCGGGCGCTACATCTGCGGCGAGGCGTCGGCGATGCTGAACGCGCTCGAGAGCCAGCGGCCCAACCCGCGTGCCCGGCCGCCGCACATGACCGGCGCCGGTCTGTTCTCGCGGCCGACCGTGGTCAACAACGTCGAGTCCTACATGGCCGTGCCGGCGATCGTGCGGCACGGCGTGGACTGGTGGAAGGCCCTCTCCGTCATCGACGAGGGCGGCACCAAGATCTTCGGCGTCGCCGGCCGCGTCGCGAACCCCGGCTGCTTCGAGCTCCCGATGGGCGTGCCGATGCGGGAGCTCATCGAGGTGCACGCCGGCGGCATGCTGCCCGGGTACGCGCTGCGCGCCGTCAGCCCGGGCGGCGCGTCCACCTCGTTCGTCCCCGCCGATCAGATCGACGTACCCGCTCGGCTTCTCCACCATGGACGAGGTCCAGAGCCGCCTCGGCACCGGGCACGCTGGTGCTGCTCGACGACCAGACCTGCCCCGTCGGGATGACGCTCAACATGATGCAGTTCTTCGCCCAGGAGTCGTGCGGCTGGTGCACGCCGTGCCGCGAGGGGCTGCAGTGGATGGCCGCGCTGCTCGAGGACATCGAGTACGGGCGCGGCCGGCCCGGAGACCTCGAGGTACTCTCCGAGAGCGTCTGGTTCATGGAGTCGGACAAGTGCTTCTGCGACCTCGCCCCGGGCGCCACGCAGCCGCTCGAGAGCGCGCTGCGCCTGTTCCCCGACGACTTCGCGCGCCACATCGAGGGCGGCGGCTGCGACCGCCGGCGGCACGGCTCGGACGCGCCGGCGCTCAAGGGGACGACGTGGTGAGCGGCCGCGAAGCAGCCCCGCCCAAGCTCGTCACCGTCATCATCGACGGGCACGAGTACCAGGCCGAAGAGGGCCGCAACATGCTCGACGTCGCCCTCTCGCTGGGCTTCGACCTGCCGTTCTTCTGCTGGCACCCGGTCCTCGGGTCCATCGGCGCCTGCCGACAGTGTGCCGTGCGCCTGTACTGGACCGACCGCGAGGGCAAGGAGAAGAGCGAGATCGCCATGGCCTGCATGACGGAGGCGCTGGAAGGCACGAAGATGGACATCTTCGACGCCGAGGCGGTCAAGTTCCGCGCCGAGATGATCGAGCTCATGATGCTCAGCCACCCGCACGACTGCCCCGTGTGCGAC
>CAVUBA010000032.1:0-47499 GCA_963739595.1 uncultured Thermoleophilia bacterium | reverse complement strand
GTCTCGCACAGCTCGCCCCGGACGTCGCCGACGAGGGTGCTGAGCACGAGGCGGTTGGCCTCGAGCATGTCCTCGAGCTTGCCGGTGTCCTTCCACCAGCCGGTGACCACGTGCGGCTCGACGTGCAGGCCGCGGTCGACCATGTGCTGGATGGCGTCGGTGATCTCGAGCTCGCCCCGGGCGCTGGGCGCGATGGCCTTCACGCTCTCGAAGACGGCGGGCGTGAAGAGATACACGCCCACCAGGGCAAGGTCGCTGCGCGGCTCGGCCGGCTTCTCGACGAGCTGCGAGACGTGCCCGTCGCCGTCGAGTTCGGCGATGCCGTAGCTCTGCGGATCGGCGACCTTCTGCAGCAGGATCAGCGCGTCCGGGCGGCTGGCCTCGAAGGCCCGCACGAACGGCTCGATGCCCTCCTTGAGCAGGTTGTCGCCGAGGTACATGACGAACGGTTCGTCGCCGAGGAAGGCCTCGCTGATGAGCACCGCGTGCGCGAGGCCCAGCGGCGCCTCCTGCGGCAGGTACGTGACGGAGAGGCCGAACTGGCCGCCGTCGCCGACCGCGGCCTCGATCTCGGCGCGCGTGTCGCCGGTGACGATGCCGACCTCGGTGATGCCCGCCGCGCGCATGGCCTCGAGGCCGTAGAAGAGCACCGGCTTGTTGGCCACGGGAACGAGCTGCTTGGCGGCGGTGTGCGTGATGGGGCGCAGTCGCGTCCCGGCGCCGCCGCTCAGGATGAGTCCTTTCATGGGCGTGCCCCCTGCGCCCGAGGGTCAGATGGTCTCGTCGTCGGCGAGCTCGTCGTCCGTCTCGGTCGAAAGCAGGTCGAGGACGTTGTGCTCATCGACCGCCTTGCCGACGAAGACGACGTTGGGGCCCGTCCAGAGAGTGACGCGGGCCCCGACCGGCAGCCGGAACGGGTCACCGTTCAGGACGATGTTCGTCAACGTCGAGCGCTCGATATCGCGGGTGACCTCGGCGCTGTCGATGCGAAACGGTTCCGCGTCGTCAAGCTGCAGCCGAGGCTCTCTGCTGTCGTCGATGATCACGGCGCGGAGTATAGCACCAGGGGCTGGCAGCGGCCGCGTGTCCGTGCTGTAGTAGGTCATGGACGGGGCCGACCCTGGGGAGCGCCCCGGTGGAGGAAGGAGTCCGCATGCTCGCCACACCGCGACGGGGACGTCGCCGGCTCGCGCTCGCGGCCGTCGTGACGCTGCTGGCCGCCGGGCTGCTCTGGGGGCTCGGCAGCGCGCTGGCCGCGAGCCCCGTCCGTCGTCTCCCGGCGGCAAGACCATCCTGCGCCTGGGCTGGACGATCGACCCCGACAGCCTCAACCCGTTCATCGGGTTCCTCTCGTCGTCCTACGAGGTGTGGTCGCTCAACTACGACGTCCTCGTGGGCATGCGCGCCACCGACCTGAGCCGGCCGCAGGGCCTCGACCAGGCCACCGGGCTCGCCTACCAGTGGTCGCACTCTCCCGACGGCCTCGTGTGGACGTTCAAGGTCCGCGACGGCGTCAAGTGGCAGGACGGCGTGGCCTTCACCGCCGCCGACGTCGCGTTCACCTACAACTACGTGATCAAGGGCGACATGGGGAACTTCACGAGCTACACGCAGTTCATCGACCGCGTGACGGCGCCGGACGCCACGACCGTCAAGATGTACTGCAGCAAGCCCAAGGCCAACATGCTCGCGCTCTGGATCCCCATCCTGCCCGAGCACATCTGGAGCAAGATCTCGTACAAGGCGGCGGCGGCGAGCTTCCAGAACGCGCCGCCGATCATCGGCACCGGGCCCTTCCAGGTGGTCGAGCGCAAGAAGGACGAGTTCGTGCGCCTCGTCGCCAACAAGGACTACTGGCGCGGCGCCCCCAAGGTCGACGAGGTCATCTTCCAGAACTACCAGAACACGGACACGATGGCGCAGGACCTCAAGACCGGGAACCTGCAGGCCGCGGTCGAACATCCCGCAGGCGCAGTTCGACGCGCTCGGCACAGCCGCCGCTCACCTCGATCAAGGGCGCCAACCTCGCGTTCGACGAGCTCGCCTTCAACTGCTACAAGGGGCCGTCGCTGGGCAACCCCGTGCTCACCGACCCGAAGTTCCGCCAGGCGCTCAACTGGGCGGTCGACACCGACAAGATCAGCGAGCATCGCCTACAACGGCTTCTCGGCGCCGGGCACGAGCGTGATCAGCGCCGGCTACTACGAGAGCCCGCCGGACTGGCACTGGGAGCCGCCGGCCGGCCCAGGTACGGGTTCGACCTGCAGAAGGCCGGCGACATGCTCACGGCCGCCGGCTACACGCTGGTCGGGCGGCAAGCGCGTCGACAAGCAGGGCAAGCCCATCACGCTGCGCCTGTGGGCGCGCACGCAGTCGGAGCAGAGCCAGAGCAGCGGCCGCCTGATCGCCGGCTGGTTCAAGCAGCTCGGCCTCGGCATCGAGTTCTCGGTGATCGACGAGAACACGATCACCGACCGCATCCTGAACACGGTCGAAGGGCAAGCTCACGCCGGACTACGACATGTTCCTCTGGGGCTGGGTCGGCGAGAACGACCCGAACTTCATCCTCTCGGTGTTCCTGACGAGCCAGATCGGCTCCTGGAGCGACTCCGGCTGGTCCGACCCCGTCTACGACAAGCTGTACGAACAGCAGCAGACGACGCTCGACGTGAATCAGCGGCTGCAACTCGTCTACCAGATGCAGCAGATGCTCTACGAACAGAGCCCGTACATCGTGCTCGTGTATCCCAAGGACATCGAGTCGTACAACACCGGCTCGTGGACCGGCTGGGTGCGCTCGCCGGCGGGCCGCGGCGGTGTCTTCTACACCAACGCCACCGACTCGTACCTGTACGTGCACCCGACGGGGAGCGCCGCGAGCGGCGGCGGGTCGAACGCGCCCGCGATCGCCGGAGGCGTCATCGCGGGCGTGTGCGTCGTCGTCATCGTCGTCATCCTGGTGCGGCGCGGCCGCAAGGGAGGGCGCAGGGAGGTGGAGGCCTGAGCCTCAGGACGCGTAGCTGAGGTACGGCCGCCAGCTCTCGTGGACGTGGTCCACGTGGAGCAGCACGAAGGCCGCCGGCCCCGGCGGCCGCGGCGGCCGCATGAGGTGCAGCCCCGCGAGGTGCAGCGGCCGGTCGCCCTTCTTGCGGTTGCACGGCGCGCACGACGTGACCAGGTTGTCCCACGTGTCGGGGCCGCCCTTGGAGCGCGGCACGACGTGGTCCACGGTGAGGTGGCGGGCGCTGCCGCAGTACTGGCAGCGGTGCCTGTCGCGGGCGAAGACGGCGCGCCGCGAGATGCGCGCGGACGCGGCGCGGCGCGGGATGTGGACGTAGGAGTTGAGGCGGATGACGAGGGGGATCTCGTGGGCGTCGCGTTCGCTGTGCAGCGCGGCGCCGGACTGCTCGAGCACCTCGGCCTTGTCCTTGAGCAGCAGCACGAGAGCTCGCCGCACCGTGCACACGTTGAGCGGCTCATAGGTGGTGTTCAAGACCAGCACCTTGCGCATCGTTTTCGATAGTAGCAGATAGCCGCGCGCGTGTGACGAGGCTGAGCCCTGACGTACACTGGGCTCATGGACGACCTCTTCTCGATGAGCGACGAGCAGGCCGCGGCCGAGGCGCCGCTCGCGGCGCGCATGCGGCCGCGCAGCCTGGCGGAGTTCACGGGGCAGGAGCACATCGTCGGGCCCGGCACCGTGCTGCGGGCGGCGGTCGAGGGCGGCCAGCTGTTCAGCATGCTCTTCTTCGGGCCGCCCGGGTGCGGCAAGACGACGCTGGCCCGCCTGATCGCCGCCGAGACCGGCGCCCGGCTCGTGCAGCTCTCGGCGGTCAGCTCCGGGACCGCCGACGTGCGCGCCGCGATCCAGGGCGCGCGCGAGGCGCGCACCCTCAGCGCGGCGCGCACCGTCCTCTTCATCGACGAGATCCACCGCTTCAACAAGGCGCAGCAGGACGCGCTCCTCCCGGCGATCGAGGACGGCGTCGTCACGCTGATCGGCGCCACCACCGAGAACCCGTACTTCGAGGTCAACTCGGCGCTCATCAGCCGCTGCCAGCTCTACCGGTTCGAACCGCTCGCGCCCGAGCTCGTGGAGCAGGTCGTGACGGCCGCGCTGCAGGACGAGGCGCGCGGCCTCGGCGGCAAGGGCGTCACGCTCGGTGAGGGCGCTCTGGCGTTTCTCGCCGGCATGTCGCGCGGCGACGCGCGCGTCGCGCTCAACGCGCTCGAGACGGCGTGGCGCTCGCGCACGGCCGCCGCTCCCGGCGCGCCCGTCACGGTGACGCTGGACGACCTGCAGGACGCGGCGCAGAAGTCGCCGGTGATGTACGACCGTGACGACGCCCACTACGACACCATCTCGGCCTTCATCAAGAGCATGCGCGGCAGCGACGCGGACGCCGCGGTGTACTACCTCGCCTCGATGATCGCCGGGGGCGAGGACCCCAAGTTCATCGCCCGGCGCATGATCGTCTTCGCCAGCGAGGACGTCGGCAACGCCGACCCGCAGGCGCTGCAGGTGGTCGTCGCCGCCGCGCGCGCCGTCGAGTTCGTCGGGCTGCCGGAGTGCCGCATCAACCTGAGCCAGGCGGCGACGTACCTGGCGCTGGCGCCGAAGAGCAACGCCGCCTACAAGGCGGTCGACGCGGCGCTCGACGACGTGCGCCGCGAGGGCAACCAGCCGCCGCCGCCGCACCTGCGCAGCGCCAACTACCGCGGCGCGAAGGAACTCGGGCACGGCGCGGGGTACAAGTACCCGCACGCGAGCGGCGGCTGGGTCCCGCAGCAGTACCTGCCGGAGAAGCTCTCAGGCCGCCGCTACTACGTGCCGATACGAGGGGTCGAGAGCGAGCTGGCCGCCCGCCTGGACGAGACCAGGCGGCGGGCGGCTTCCGGCGGCGAAGTCGAGGAGGACGAGCGGACATGAGCGGCGCGTATGTGTGGGTCCTTGCGTTCCTCGTCGTCGCGCTGGTCGCGCTCGTCGTCATCTGGTACTTCGCCCGCCGGGTCAAGGAGGACCTCGACACCTCGCCGACGGCGGCCGCCGGGGCACGGGCTTCGCTGGAACTGCAGCCTGGCAACGCCGCCCGCCTCTACGAGCTCAGCTCGGAGCCCATCCTGCTCAAGCAGAGCGAGGAGGGTGTCCGCGTGCAGATCGAGCACCGGCCCATGCTCCCGCTCATGGCGTTCGTGGGCAAGGACGTCAGCGCCGCGCTCACCGAGGCGGCGGGCCGTGTGAGCGAGAAGTGGGGTCCCAAGTGGGTCGTCCTGCTGACGACGCGCGAGGACGGGGACGTCTCGGTCCAGCGGCTCGCCTGAGAGCCACCGCAGGCGGGCTTTTGTGCGGGGCGCGCAGCAGCACCGCACAGCAGCACCGCTCGCCCGGCAGGACTGCACCCGGGCCCAGCGTATACAGGGCTGTAAACTGTAAAGCTCGGGCACGTTTCTACCGACGTACACTTCGCCGGCTTCGCGCGCCTGTGCGGCTGGCACGGCAGCGGTCAAGGAGGCAGGCATGAAGTTGATGAGGTTTCTGCTCGGGCTCGTGATCGGAGCAGGCGTCGCCCTGCTCGTCGCGCCGAAGAGCGGACGCGAGTTGCGTCAGCAGCTCGCCGGCGGCGCCAGCGGCAAGCTTCTGGGCGCCGCCCCGGACGAGTACCCGCAGCCGGAGCCCGTGGCCGAGTGGGGCGGCCCGGCCACGGCGGTCGTTGAGGCGCCGCCGGTCGTGGATGACGAGCCTTGGCCGGCTGAGCCGGTGGTCGACGAGGTGGTCGTCGCGGACGTCGTCGTCGAGGAGGCCGCCGAGCCGCCTGCGCCCTTCCCGGTGTGGGACGACCAGACTGAGACCCCGGGGAGCGACGATCTGCGCGCGCGCATCGACGAGACGCGCGCGGCGCTCGAGACCGAGCTGGCGCAGCCGTTCGCCGAGGAGGCGGCGGAGCAGGCCGACGAGGCAGCCGCCATCGCCGACGACGCCGTCGTGGACGCTGTGGCGGCCGAGGTCGTCGCAGAAGAGGCCGTGGTCGAGGCCGTCGCCGCAGAGCTCGTGGCCGAAGAGGCCGTCGCCGAGGCCGAGGTAGCCGAGGTCGTGGCGGAAGAGGCCGTGATCGAAGCTGTCGTCGCGGAAGAAGTGGCCGAGGAGGCCGTCGCCGAAGCGCTCCTCGCCGGCGACGAAGAGGCTCCCGTGGCCGAGATGGTCGCCGAGGCCGCGATCGAGGAAGCCGACGCGGCCACCGCCCTCGCCGAGGAGGCAGTCGCCGAGGCCGACGCGGCGGAGCTGGTCGCCGAGGTCGCGATCATCGAAGCCGTCGCCAGCGAAGCCGTCGCCGAAGAGGCGGTCATGGAGGCCGTCGTCGAAGACGTCGTCGCCGAGGAGGCCGTGGAAGAGGCCGACCTGGCGGAGGCCGTCGCCGAAGAGGCCGTCGCCGAGGAGGCAGTGGCCGACGAGGTGATCGCCGAGGCACCGCTCGCCGGAGAGGAGCCTGAGCCGTTCGTCGGTCCCGCCGTCCCGCCCCAGCTGGCCCCCGACGCCGCCGCCGAGCCGGCGTCCGTGGACCAGGAGGCGCCGCCGGAGAGGCCGCACGCCTGGGACATCTCCTACGAGGACGCACCGGCGGCCGCTGAGGCCGCCGCCGTCTCCGCGGCCGAGGCTCTCGCTGCCGAGCCCGTCGCGGAAGAGCCCGACATCGAAGAGCCGGTCGCCGAGGAGCCCGTGGTGATCGAGGAGCCCGTCGTGGCCGAGGAGCCGGTCGTCGCCGAAGAGCCGGTCGTCGAGGAGCCCGTCGGCCGAAGAGCCGGTCGTCGAAGAGCCCGTGGTCGCCGAGGAGCCGCCCGCCGCGGCCGCTGCGCCGCGTGAGGGTGGCGGGATCGACCAGGCCGAGATGCGTCGCCGCATCGAGGAGACGCGCGCACGGCTCAAGGCCAAGGCGTTCGACGCGATGATGAGCGGCGAGGCCGCCCTGCTCTCCCGCGACAGCGGCGAGAAGCCGGTGCCGTCGGCCGACGACGTGAAGATCGACGACGAGACCGACACGGCCATCGACGAGTCGCTCTCGCAGGAAGACTACTGATCGACGACCGCAGAGGCCGGGGGCGCTCGCAGGAGCGCCCCCGGCCTCTGCGTCTGTCTACCTCTTGAGCGGCCCGCGCTTGCGCCGCCGAGCTCGGCCCCCGTGGCGCGTGCGCCGCGTGTCGACCTCGGCTATGGCCGCCCACTCCTCATCGCTCACCCGCTGCGGTCCGCGCCGGTCGATCGCCGGCCAGGAGAGCGCTCCGGGCGCCAGCCCGCGCTGGTGCAGCGTGTGCGCCAGCACACCGGCGGTGGAGAAGAACAGGGCGGCCAGCAGGACCGCCGCGGCCGGGATCGTCCGGTTCTCGAACAGCAGGAAGAAGTACCACCAGACCTTCCAGCCCACGTCCAGCTGCAGGGCGTAGTAGATGAGCGGCACCGGCACCATGAGCAGCCCCAGGTAGACGGGCACGATCGACCGCGCCCATCCGCCCGGCCGCGCGAGCGGCCACAGGATGGCGCCGGGCAGCACCAGGATCACCGCGTAGGGGTCGACGAGCAGCAACAGCAGCGCGATGACCACGAGGAGCAGGTGCGAGACGAAGATCGTCGCGCGAGCGTCCGTGGCGATGCGCCGCTCCGTCCGCCGTTCGACGGCGACGGCATAGGCGTAGGCGAGGAGCATGAGGGCGAGGAGGACGACCACGCGCAGGTAGCGCGGGGTGTCCGCGAGCCGCGAATCGGGAGGGATCACCGCGTCGGGACTGTGCGGCAGCAGGCCGACGAGGTTGGCGAAGTACACGATGGCGATGAGGACGAGCCACGGGGCGAGGTGGAGCGCGGCGCGCACGAAGGCGGGGCGCAGGCGGATGCGGGTGCGCCGGACGTGGGCGAAGAGGTCGACGGTGACGGCGACGAGCGGCAGGAGCAGGGCGGCGAGGATGGCGGCGAGCGCGGCGCCCGGCAGCGTCGCCCTGTGGGTCAGGAAGATCGTGCCGCCGCTGGGCGCTCCCGGAGCGGTGGTCCCGTCGACGGCCATGAGCATGTTCTGCGCCGTCGTGCCCACCTTGGTCAGCGTCTCCTTCGACACCGTGTCGAGGGTGTCGTTGCGTGCGGAGGCGGATGGGCCGGACGCGGACACGGTGATGGCCGGCACGCCTCTGGCGACGAACGGGCCCTGGCTGCCCGCACCGGTGGGGACGGCGAGGCGCAGCACCTGCGCCGCCACGGTCGGCAACGTCGCGTCCCATGGGCGGGCCTCGGTAGTGGACGTGCGGGCGGCCGGCGCGGAGAGCAACCAGAGCCACGGCGGCGCGGTCTTGGGCTCGGAGCTCCAGCCGTCGAGGCCGATGCCGTTGCTGTCTCGCTTGGCCACGTCCCGCAGGGCGAGCACCGAGTAGAGGTCGTCCGTCTGGTGGGCCTCGGCGAAAGCGCGCGCACCGAGGGCTCCGAACGAGTCGCCGGTGGTGCAGAGGAAGATGAGCGTGTGCTCGTGGGCGGTGACGGTGAACGCCTTGGCGAGGCCGAGCATGGCCGCGACGCCGGAGGCGTTGTCGCCGGCGCCCTGCGTGGCCAGCGGCGGGACGTCGCGGTTGGCCAGGACCATGATCGTCCCTTGGGTGCGTCCGTGTGCGATCGCCCACACGTTCTGCAGCGCCACGTCCCTGCCGTTGACGGTGGCGGTGAAGCCGTCGATGTGGGTCTCGAGGCCCATGGCGCGGAACTGCTGGTCCACCCAGATGCCCATCCGGTTGTCCGGGTCGGTGCCGGCGACGCGCTGCGGGAAGTCCTTGACGATGGTCACGAGGTCCGCGTAGGCGGCCTCGCCGTCGAACGACGGAGGTTCCTGGCTGAGCTTGGGCGTGTCCGCGTTGCCCAGCGTGAAGAGAGAGACGATGACGAGTACGGCCGCGACCACCCAGGCCACTCGGTAGACCTTCAGGTTGGGCAGTGGAGTCCTCCTCGGGCGTGCCCGGCATCCTATCAGATGCCCCGTACCACGAACCCGGCAACGGGGCGCGCCCGGCTCGCCCGGGCTCGGCCCGGCCCTGTGGAGGCGGGTATGATGGCCTCATGTCCGGACCCGCCCGCATCCTTGTCGTCGACGACGAGGCTCGCATCGCCGAAGTCGTGCAGAGTTACCTCGAGGGGCAGGGGCACACAGTGGACAGGGCGGCGACGGGCGAAGAAGCCATCGCCGCCGCCGCGAGCCGCCGGCCCGACCTCGTGATCCTCGACCTCGGCCTGCCGGGCATGTCCGGCGAGGAGGTCTGCCGCCGTCTCCGCGCCGAGTCGGACGTGCCCATCATCATGCTGACGGCCAAGGACGCGGAAGAGGACCTGGTGCACGGGCTCCAGCTCGGCGCCGACGACTACATCACCAAGCCGTTCAGCCCGCGCGAGCTCACGGCGCGCGTGCGTGCGCTGCTGCGGCGCGCCCGCCCGGACGAAGTCCCTCAGGCGGACGTGCTCGAGCGCGCCGGCGGGCGGCTGGTGGTCGACAGCGCCCGGCGGCGCGTCACGCTCGACGGCGAGTCCGTGGAACTCACGGAGTCCGAGTTCCGGCTGCTCCAGTCGCTCGCCCGCTTCCCCGGCCGCGTCTACACGCGGGCGGAACTGGTGGAGCGGCTGCAGGGCATGGAGTTCGAGCCCTACGAGCGCACCATCGACGCGCACATCAAGAACCTGCGCCGCAAGCTCGGCGACGACGCCCGCTCGCCGCGGCTCGTGCTCACGGTCTACGGCCGCGGCTACGCCTTCGCGGAGGACCAGCGATGATCGACCGTCGAAGAGGGGTCAACGAGGGGGGCGGCGCAGTCACACCCCTCAGTCGCGGCCTGCGCTTCCGGCTCGCGCTCACGCACCTCGCGGTCGCGGTGCTCGCCATCATCGCCGTCGGCCTGATCGTCACCTACACCGGCTCGCGGCGCTTCGACAGCTACCTGCAACAGGTGCAGGCCAAGCGCAACGCCGCGGTGGTCACCTCGCTCCGCTCCACCTACAAGCCGCCGGACGGGTGGGACGCCACCGCCATCTACGCGCTCAGTCAGGTGGCCATGTTCAACAACGTCGACGTCGCGGTCTACGACACCGGCGGACGACTCCTGTTCACCGTCCAGGGCCGGCACATGGGCGCCGGCATGATGAACGGCCAGGGCATGATGGGAGGCAACGGCCAGGGCATGATGGGCGGCGGGACCGGCTCGGCGAGCGCCTCACCCTCGGCGTCGCCGACGCCGTTCAACAGCGCCGACTACACCGTCCAGAGCGCGCCGATCGTCGTCGCCGGCCAGGACGTAGGTTCGGCGGAGATCTTCGCGCCCAAGGGAGCGCGCGCCGCCGCCGAGACCGCGTACCAGAGCGCGCTCACGCGCAACCTCATCATCGCCGCGGCGATCGCCGGCGTGCTGGCCCTGCTCGTCAGCCTGATCGTGAGCCGGCGCATCACCGGTCCGCTCGAGGAGCTCACCGACGCGGCCGGCGACGTCTCCGCCGGCAACCTGGACGTGCGCGTCTCGCCGCGCGGCGACGACGAGGTGGCGGCGCTCGCGGCGGCGTTCAACTCCATGGCCGACCGCCTGGCGCGCGACGAGCAGTGGCGGCGCGACATGACCAGCGACCTCTCGCACGAGCTGCGCACCCCGCTGGCGACGATCCAGTCGCGGGTGGAGGCGATCGAGGACGGCGTGCTGCCGCCGACGCCCGAGAACCTGCGCGTGATCGGCGAAGAGGTCGAACGGCTCGGCCGCCTGCTCGGCGCGCTGCGCAGCCTCAACGAGCTCGAGAGCGAGGACCTGAGCGTCGAGCACGAGGCCGTCGACCTCGCCGACATCGCCGCGGGCGCCGCCGACAGGCACCGTCCCGCGTTCTCGGCGAAGGGCGTCGAGCTGGCCGAGGACCTGCATCCCGCGGTCGTGCTAGGCGATCGCGACCGTCTGCTGCAGGTGGTCGCGAACCTGCTCGACAACGCGCTCAAGTTCACGCCCGCCGGAGGGCACGTCGTGCTCGCGCTCGACACCAGCGCCGGCCCGGCCGCAGGCGCGGCCGGCGCCTCCGGCGGCGCCCTCATCGGCCCGTCCGGAGCGTCGGTGCGCCTCACGGTGACCGACGACGGCCCCGGCGTGGATCCGGTCGACCTGCCGTTCGTCTTCGACCGCTTCTACCGGGCGCAGGCCGCCCGCGGCACCGCCGGCGCGGGGCTCGGCCTCGCGATCTGCCGCGCGCTCGTGGAGGCCCAGGGCGGGTCCATCACCGCAGGCGACGTCCCGGGCGGCGGCGCTCGCTTCACCGTCCTCCTGCCGTCCGCCGGCGGGCGGGTCTGACGAGCGTCTTGGGCGCACCCGTCGGGCGTCCCGGTGAACCCTTGCTGCTCGCCTGCGATCTGGACGGGACCCTGCTCGACTACGAGTCCGTGCCCGTCCCCGGCGTCGCTGAGGCCATCACCGAGCTCGCTGCGGCCGGCGCCCTGTTCGTCGTCGTCACAGGGCGGCCGCTGCAGTCGGCGCGCCGCGCGACGGCCGCGCTCGGGGTCGAGCCCGTCGTCTTCGTCTGCTACCACGGCGCGCTCATCGTTGAGGCCGGCGGCGCGCTCATCCGCCACCTGCCGGTGCCGTCCGGTCCTGCCCGCGCCGTCGCCGCCGAGGCCCTGGCGAACGGCGTCGGCGTCACCGTCTGGGAGGTGGACGAGCCGCGCGAGCTCGACGAAGGGGCGGGTCCCGGGGACGAACCGGGAGACGAAGTCAGCAGGCTCGTCCTGCACGGCGACCCGCCCGTCGTGGCGAGGCTGCTCGGCGAGCTGCGACGGCGGTGGGCCGGCCGGCTGCGCATCCTGCAGATCCGGCCCGGCTTCCTCGGCGTCTTCTCGCCGGAGGTCGACAAGGGCGAGGCCATGCGTCTGGTGGCCGGTCGCCTGGGCGTGCCGCCGGACAGGACGGTCGCCTGCGGCGACGGGACGGCGGACGAGACCCTGCTCGCTGCGGCCGCCGTGCGCATCGCCGTCGGCGAGGCGCCGCACGTGCTCGGACACCTGCCGGGAGTCGTCGTCACGGACTGGGTGCGTCTCCCGGAGACCCTTCGCACCCGGGTCCTGCCGTTGCTCTAGCGTGCGCCGCGCCGTGTGACGACCGTGCACGCGCGGCGCCGGGCTCGCCGGCGCGACCCCGGAGACCCGCCGCGCGGCTCCGTACGCGCGAGAGGGCGGCGGGGCTGTCGCCCCGCCGCCCTCTCGCGGTACCGATCGTCACCCGGCAGGGTGACCATCGCTCACCGTGCGGTGCACCTCACGGCGCCGCGCACGGTGAGTCGGCGACGCGGCTCACTGTCGGGTGCACCTACGGCGCACCCGACATGATTCCGCTCCGTCGATCATTCGACCTTCGGGAGCTTGGCGATCGACGCGGCGATCGCCTCTTCCGGATGGTCGTAGTCCTCGAGCTTGCCGCTCAGGTAGGCGTCGTAGGCGCCCAGGTCGAGGAAGCCGTGGCCGGTGAGGTTGAACAGGATGTTCTTGCTCACGCCCTCCTCCTTGGCCTGCAGGGCCTCGTCGATGGCGACGCGGATCGCGTGGCTGCTCTCCGGCGCCGGCACGATGCCCTCGGTCTGCACGAACAGCTGCGCCGCCGCGAAGACCTTCGTCTGCGGCACCGCCACGGCCTCCATCAGCCCGAGGTCGTACACGTGGCTGATGAGCGGCGCCATCGCGTGGTAGCGCAGTCCGCCGGCGTGGATGCCGGCCGGCATGAAGTCGTGCCCGAGCGTGTACATCTTGAACAGCGGCGTGCTCTGCGCCTCATCGCCGAAGTCGTAGACGAACTTGCCCTTGGTGAGCGTCGGGCAGGCCGTGGGCTCGACCGCGACCAGACGGGTGTCGGTCTTGCCGGCGAGGTTCTCGCGCAGGAACGGGAAGGCGATGCCGCCGAAGCTCGACCCGCCGCCGACGCAGCCGATGACGACGTCGGGGTAGGCGTCGGCGTCCTGGCACTGCAGGATCGCCTCTTCACCGATCACCGTCTGGTGCAGCAGCACGTGGTTGAGCACGCTGCCCAGCGCGTACTTGGTGCCGGGGTGCGTCACCGTGTCCTCGACCGCCTCGCTGATGGCGATGCCGAGGCTGCCGAGCGAGTCCGGGTCGGCGGCCAGCACGGCGCGGCCGGCGTTGGTCTGGTCGCTCGGGCTGGGGATCACGTTGGCGCCCCAGAGCTGCATCATGCTGCGCCGGTAGGGCTTCTGGTGGTAGCTGACCTTGACCATGTAGACCATGCACTCGAGGTCGAACATCTGGCAGGCCATGGCGAGGGCGCAGCCCCACTGGCCGGCGCCGGTCTCGGTGGCGAGGCGCTTGGTGCCGTCGATCTTGTTGTAGTAGGCCTGCGCGACGGCGGTGTTGGTCTTGTGCGAGCCGGCCGGGCTGACGCCCTCGTACTTGAAGAAGATCTTGGCCGGCGTGTCGAGCGCCTTCTCCAGGCCCGTGGCGCGGATGAGCGGCGACGGCCTCCACATGCGATAGATCTGGTGGACCTCTTCGGGGATCTCGATGTACCGCTCGCCCGAGACTTCCTGGGCGATGATGCTCGGCGAGAAGATCGGCGAGAGGTCGTCGGGACCGGCCGGCTGCAGGGTCGCCGGGTTGAGCGGCGGAGCCGGCGGCGTCGGGAGGTCGGCCACGATGTTGTACCAGGCCTTGGGGATCCTCTCCTCGTCAAGGACGAACTTCTTCTTGTACTCGCTCATGACTTACCTCCTCTCGAATGACGCCTGGGCTGACGAAGTGTGTGGGATTGAAGATGCACTGATCCTGTGCTCCGTGTCCGGGGACGGGACGACCACTGGACTGTGGTCATGGGATGCGGGCAGGGCCCGCGCGGGTGTCAGGATAGAGGCGCTACGCGCGCCAGGCCCAGCGACGCCGATTGGCGCAGGAGGTGCTGCCGCTGGAGAACGGGGAGGCTGCGCTGCCCCGTTCGAAAGCGTGCCTGCGACGGCTGTTGTCGTGGGTCGTCATCGTGCGCGGCATGGTATCACACGGCCTCGGCAGCAGCCAGCGTAGCCGCCTACTTGGGAGTGACGGCCTCGAGTGGCGGGTAGGCGTCGCGTAGCGGCCGATCCGACGCCGGCAGCCCGAAGAGGAAGCCCTGCCCGTGCGATACGCCGAGCTCACGCAGGGTGTCGAGCTGCCTGCGGGTCTCGATGCCCTCGGCGATGAGCGTGATGGCGGCCTCGCGACAGAAGTCACGCAGCGTACGCACGAGACGCTGCTTGACGATCGACGTGTCGACGCCGCGGATGAGTGACATGTCGAGCTTGATGAAATCCGGCTCGATCTCGACCATCGTCTGCAGGCCGGCATAGCCGGCGCCGGCGTCGTCGATCGCGACGCGGAAGCCGTGGGCGCGCAGCTGTCGCACGATGTCGCGCATGCGGTCGAAGTCGTCGATGACGCTGTTCTCCGTGACCTCGATCACCGTCAGGCCGCGGAGCGACGACGGTGTCATCTCAACGAACTCCTGCACGAAGCTGTCGCCCTGGGAATGCATGAACATGGCCATCGGTTCCGTGTTGACGAAGCGCAGGCAGCCCTCCGGCAGATCCTCGCCGGCTCGCGACGCCGTGCGCCGGCAGAGCCGGTCCAGCTCCGTGACGCGGCCCTCCCTGCGCGCGATGTCGAAGAGCGCGTCCGGCCGGTGGAGCTCGCTGTCACGAGGGCCGCGCGCCAGCAGTTCGTAGCCGATCGCCTCGAAGTCCTTGAGGCTGACGATCGGCTGGAACACGCACGTCAGCCGTTCCTCCGACATGACCGTCTCGAACTCCCCGCGCAGGCGGGAGCGGATCTCGTCCCGCTCCGCCTCGATCGACTGGGTGGCGCGCGCGATGGCGTCCAGCAGCGCGCGCTTGAAGCGGATCTTGGGAGACTGCGTGAGTCGCGACGACCCCACGAAGAGGTCGACCTTGGCGAGCAGACGGCTCTCCAGCTCAGTCTCGAGCCGCTTGAGCAGGTCCTTCTCGAGGCGCTGCTTGACGACCAGCAGGTCCTCTTCGGCGATGAACCCGGTGTGACGTGAGGGCGACAGGACGATGAGGAACGCGTCGCCCAGGCTGGAGATGGAGACGAAGTCCTCGCCGCGGATCAGGTCGCCGCACGCGTGCTGCAGGCCCTCGCCGACGACCCGGTACACGTCGTCGACCACCTCGAACCCCTGCAGCTGCTCAAGCGCCTGTACGCCGCCGGGACTCACGTAGATGACGCCGAGCTGGCCGTGGGCGAACAGCATCCGCTGCACCTCGACCTGGACGTTGGCCAGCGTGGGCAGCCCCGTGATGTCGTCGTGGTAGACGCTCGCGTCCCGGAGGACGTCGGCGATGGTCCGCAGCAGGTGGTCCGTCTTGAAGGGCTTGGTGACGTAGGCGGAGGCGCCGGAGCGGCTCGCCTGCTTCATGTGGGTCAGCTCGGTCCTCGCCGTGAGGAACACCACCGGGATGTCCTTGGTGTAGCCGAACTGGAGCTCCCGGCAGACCTGGTGGCCGTCCATGCCCGGCATGGTGACGTCCAGGAGGATGAGGTGCGGGTGTCCGGTGAAGGCGAGCTCGAGGCCCTGCTCACCGCTGGTCGCGGTGAGGACCTCGTAGCCGTTCACGGACAGGACGGCGGCGACCGAAGTGGTGAGGTCGTCGTCGTCGTCGATCACCAGTATGCGGAGACGTTCGTCCGGCATCCCTTGTCCCCCTCAGGGCCGGTCGGCGGGCGTGCCAGTTACTTCGTGCGCCCGCGCACGAATCCTATCGGCACACTCCTTGAAAGGATTAGGCACACACTGCCCGGAGGCGTCCGCGGGCGGTAGACTTGTGAGCGAGAGGCGAGGCCGAGGCGAGGAGACGACCATGAAGGGATACGGTCCGGACGGCGGGACGAGTCCGCCGCGCGTCGCCGGAGTGAACACGTTCCTGCGCGTGCCGCACGTCACCCAGTACGCGGACGTCGACGTCGCGATCGTCGGTCTGCCCTTTGATACGGGGCTCGCCGTGCGTACCGGCGCCCGCTTCGGGCCCCGGGCCGTCCGCGAGGCCTCGCTCGTCCTCCACTCCGCCTACAACCCGGCGCAGCGTGTGTCCGTGTTCGACTGCCTCTCGGTGGTCGACGCCGGCGACTCGCGCCTGGTCGCCGGCTTCACCGACCGCAGCCTCGACGCCATGGAGGCCACGCTCGCGCAGGTGCACGCCGCGGGCGGTATCCCCCTGGGCATCGGCGGCGACCATACGGTGACTCTCGCCGAGTTGCGCGCCGCCGCCAAGCGCTTCGGGCCGCTCGCCCTGCTGCACTTCGGCGCGCACACGGATTGCCTGGAGCAGGCCGCCGGGCAGCGGCACGTCCACAGCACGGTGATGCGCCGCGCGGCGGAGGAGGGCATCGTGGACGCCTCCTGCTCCACGCTCTTCGGCATGCGCGGCGGCGTCGACTCTCCGGATGAGTACGACCAGGCGCGCGCACTGGGCTTCACGGTGGTGCCCTGGGACGACCTCGCCCAGCTCGGCACCGGTCTGGTCGCCGCGGCGGTCGAGACGATCGGTGAGCGCAAGGCCTTCATCACCGTCGACGCCGACTTCGTGGACCCCGCCTTCGCCCCGGCCGTCGGCACGCCGGAGGTCGGCGGCCCGAGCTCGGCTCAGGCGCTCGCCCTCATCCGCGGCTGCCGCGGACTCGACCTCGCCGGCGCCGACGTCGTCGAGGTCGTCCCGGAGCTCGACAGCAGCAACCTCACCGCGACCGTGGCCGCGACCATCGCCTACGAGCTGCTGTCGCTGATGGCGTGCTCGGCGGGAGCCTGCGAGTGAGCGCTGCTTCGGGTGCGGCCGGCGACGCGCCGGGCGGCGTCCTGCGCGTCGCCTGCGTCCAGCTCAATACGCGCGACGACGTGGCCGCCAACGTGCGCGCCGCGGTCGAGTCGGTGGAGGCGGCGGCGGACCAGGGCGCCCGCCTCGTGGCCCTGCCGGAGACCTGGGCGTTCAAGGGCCGCCGTGAGGGCATCGTGGCCACGGCGGAGCCGCCGGACGGACCGTCCAACCGCGCCCTCGCCGCAGTGGCGGCCCGGCGCGGCAGCTGGCTGCTCGCCGGCTCCGTCTACGAACCGGCCAGAGGCGGCCTCGTCTCCAACGTCTCGGCGCTCTTCGACCCCGCCGGCGACCTCCGCGCCGTGTACCGCAAGATCCATCTGTTCGATGTGACGTCGGGCGCCGTGCGGTACGAGGAGTCCGGGGAGGTGGAGCCGGGCCGGGGAGATCGTCACGGCAGACATCCTCGGCGAATCGGGGACGGCGGCCTCGTGGAGGATGCGCGGCTGCTCGACCTGCTTGGTCGTGAACAGCAGCAGCTCGGTCTTCTGGTTGGCCGCCGCCAGCGCCTCCTGCTCGGTGGCGGCCGCCTGGACGATGGCCACGTAGGGAGCCGAGGCCGCGGCCTTCTCGGCGGCGGTCCCGCCGCCCTTGGCGATGGCCGCGATGGCGGCCTGGGCCGCGGCGGAGCGCGCCGTCGCGGCCGCCAGCTCCTTCTGGCCCTGCGTCGAGCTGCGCCTGCAGCAGCGTGACCTTGCCGGTCACGCCGGGGCTGATGCGCTCGACCAGCACCTCGGCGAGCGCGTTGGCGGCGGCGGTCGCGCGCAGCTTGTTGGTGTCCGTCACCGTGATGACCACGATGTTGACCACCGAGGTCGAGGTCTTCACCGTCGACGACGGCGTGTCGACCGTGGTCTCCCTGCGCAGCATGCTCGCGCTGACCTTCATGCCGGTGCGCTTGGCGGCCTCGTTGAGGACCACCTGGCTCGCGAGCAGCTGGGTGGCCGCCTTGGCGTTGGAGTTGAGGCCGGCCATGGCGTTGCCGTTGGCGTCGGTGGTCTGGCCGATGTAGACGGAGGACGTGGCGCTGTACTGCTTGGGCGCGGCGAGGGTGACGACGCCGCCGACGACCGCGCCGAGGACGACGAGGCCGAGGATGACCCACCAGTTGTGCAGCAGCGTCGCCGAACCAGGAGCCCACGTCGATGGTCGTGCCTGTCGTCGCGCCGTCGTGCGTCTCCGGCGGGGCGGCGGGTGCGTGCTCATGGGTCCGTTCCTCGCAGTCATCCGCGTCATAGTATCGCAGCGCGCGGGTCGCGCCCGGCGCGCCCCGCCGAGCGCAGGACGGCGCGGCACGCGCGCGACCGGCGCGCGGAACGGCGTCCGCCGCCGAGCCCACGGCCGGCGCCGTCGCGCACGCGCTCGAGGATCTCGAGGTAGTCGTGCGCGAGCAGGCGGCGGTCGAAGTGCTCGAGCACGTAGCGGCGGCCGTTCTCGCCGAGCCGCCGGCAGGCCGCCGCGGTCGTCGGCGAGCCGGACGCGGCCGCCGCGAGCTCGGCGTCGTTGCCGGGCTCGAAGGCGATGCCGCAGTCGGCCTCGGCGAGCATCGCGCGGGCGTCGCCCTCGAAGCCCAGCAGGATGGGCTTCTCCATGGCCGCGTCCTCGAAGAACTTGCTCGGCAGGATCGTGGAGAAGAGCGCCTGCTTGCGGAAGTGCACGAGGCAGGCGTCGCTGCTCGCGAGGTAGTCGGGCAGCTCGGCGCGCGGCACGAGGCCGGTGAAGACGACGTTGTCAGGCCCTCGGCGCGCGCCTGCTCCTCGAGCTCGGCGCGCACCGCGCCGTCGCCGACGAGCAGGAAGGCGATGTCGTCGCGGCCCTGCGCCTTGAGACGGCGCGGCGGCGCCGAGCGCCACCTCGAGGCCGCTGGCCATGCCGATCGTGCCGGCGAAGGTGACGACGAACGTGTCCGGCGCGAAGCCGAGGCGCGCGCGCAGCGCCGCGTCGGGCGGGCGCGGCGTGAACAGGTCGGCGTCGACGCCGTTGGTGACCACGTCGATCTTGGCGGCCGACACCCTTGCGGATCATGTTCTGCGGTAGCCGTCGCCGACGGCGACGATGTGGTCGGCCGCGTCGTAGAGGGCGCGCTCGAGCCTGCCGAGCGCGCGGATGATGCGGCCCTCCTCCAGCGCCCCGACGGCGGTGATCGAGTCCGGCCAGATGTCGCGGATCTCGAGCACGAACGGCGCGCCGTGGGCGCGCGCGACCGGCACGCCCGCCCAGCCGGCGAAGAACTGCGGCGAGGTCGCGATGACGACGTCGGCGCGCGGCCGCAGCAGCGGACCGGCCGCGCCGGCCGTGGCCATGTACGAGAGGAAGTTGAGGCCGCGGCGCACGCGGCCGCGGTTGGCGGCCAGGTAGGTCCACACGCGGACCGTGCGGATGCCGTCGATCCACTCCTCCTGGTAGAGCCGGTTCTCGTAGCCCTCGTAGACGACGCCGGCCGGCACGTTGGGCGCGCCGGTGAGCACCGTGACGCGGTGCCCGAGGCGCGTCCACTCCCGCGCCATGGCGTGCACGCGCGCCGCCGGGGCGTTGTTCTCGGGGACGAAGTAGTGGCTCAGGAAGAGGATGTGCACGGGTGCGCTCCGCCCGGCGCGGACGGCGCCGTCACTCGTCCCAGAAGACCTGGTCGTAGTAGCGCACCGAGCGGCGCGAGAACGCACGCGCCCTGGACTGGGCGAGGGCGACGCCTTCGGCGTCCAGCTCGCCCAGCGCGTACTTGATGCCCAGGTACGGGATGATGAAGTCCTCCTGGTACACGAACGTGCTCACGCGCGGGTTGATCTCGAGCAGCCTGCCGCCGATCCACTGGACGCTCTGGAAGTAGTCGAGCCCGAGGTGGCGGACGACCTTGCGCCTGAGCTCGACGAGGTCCGGCCGGTCGATCGTCTTGAACGCCATCGCCAGGCCGGTGAGGAACTCCTCGCGCGTGCGCGTCTGGTGGAAGACGACCTCGCCCTTGTCGGCGAACAGGTCGACGGTGATCTCGGGCGCGTCGACGTACTCCATGAGCATGAGCTCGGGGAACGGGCTCGACGCCGCGGAAGAGGTCCTCGAACTCGGCCAGCGTCATGTAGCGGTTGATCGGCCGCTCGTGCAGCAGCTCGTGCACGCGGTCGACCTCGGCGGAGAGGATGCGGAAGCCGCGCGAGCCCTTGGCGACCGGCGGCTTGAAGCAGACGGGGACGTCCGGGTAGCCGAGCTCGCGGGCGCCGGCGACGAACTCGTCGAGGCTCGCCGGCAGGAGCAGCTCGGGCTGCGGCACCGGGATCTCGCCGCAGGCGGCGTGCATGACGCGCCTTGTCGCTGGCGATCTCGATGCCGCGCACGCCGTCGGCCAGCACCTGGCGCCGAGCGCCTCGAACACGTCGCGGTGGCGCGCCACGGTCTCGATCTCGTGCGACGACTGCACGAAGAGCAGGTCCGGGCGCTCGCGCTCGACGACCGCCGGCGAGCGCCGGGATGTACTCGGGCGAGGCGCCGGCCGGCACGAGGCTGAAGCCGTCGCACAGGAAGCGGCCGACGGCGTCCGGGCGCATGTCCACGCCGTGGATGACGATCTCGCGCTCGCCGTTGGCCTTGAGCATGCGGATGAGCGTGCTCGCGCCGGGGCAGCCGGCGGCCGTGAGGACGAGCTTGAGCGGCGGCGCACGCCGCGTCATGCGGCGCTAGAGGATCCAGCGGTAGACCTCGAACACCTCGGCGAACTCGCAGCCGATGTTGATGCCGCGCGTGAGGGCGACGTTGCGGATGTAGTCCTCGCGCGTGTAGTTGCGGTGGCCCTGGCTGGCGTAGCAGGCCAGGGCCTCGACCTTCTTCTCGACGTGGCGCTCCTCGAGCCGCACGTAGGCCTGCTGCGGGAAGTTGAGGTTGTTCCAGGGGATCTCGTAGGCCATCACCGTGGTGCGCTTGAAGGCGCGCAGGCCCTCCTCGGCGATGGTCTTGTGGTCCTGGTGCAGGTCGACGAGCGCCGGCAGCAGCACGCAGTCCGGGTCGAGCTCCTGCTGCAGGACGATCATCTCCTCGAGGATGTCCTGGCGCAGGGTGGGGAACATGCGGACCTCGAAGTCGTACACCTTGAGGTCGGTCTCGGGGATGCCGAGCACGCCGGTCGCGGCGCGCACCTCGTGCTTGAGGACGTCCTTGGGGAAGCCCTCGGGGACGCTCTTGGCGGCGGTGCTGAAGGCGGCGTAGGTGACCTTGACGCCGTTCTCGATGAGGCGCGCCATGGTGCCGCCGCAGCCGAACTCGCCGTCGTCGGTGTGCGGGGCCAGGACGAGCACGTTGTCGAAGCGCTCGATGCTCACGTGAGGTTCTCCCGCCTTGGTGAGGGCGGTCGTAGAAGTCTACCAAATCGCCCTCGATGGCCTCCCAGGAGTAGCGGCGCTCGACGGCGCGGCGGCCGCGAGCGCCCATCGCCGGCGAGCTCGGCGCGGTTGGCCAGCAGGCGCCGGAGCCCGCGCAGGTGGCCGTCGGCGCCCGGCTCGCACGGCGAGGCCGCACTCCTCGAGGCGCACGAGCTCGCCGCGCCCCGGCAGGTTGCTGACCAGCGCGGCGAGCCCGACGGCCATGCCCTCGAGGAGCTTGGTGGGGACCGTCGGCGTGGCGTACTGGCGGTCCGGCTGCGACGGCACCCAGACCACGTCGGCCGCCGCCAGGTAGCGCGGCAGCTCGCGGCGGCGGGATGCGGCCGAGCAGCTTGACGCGGTCGGCGAGGCCCGCCGGCCAGCCGCTCGCCGCACCTCGGTCTCGAGCGCCGGGTCGTTGAAGATGCCGCCGAGGTAGAGCACGGCCTCGTCCGGCTCGAGCTGCTCCATGACGTCGAGCATCAGCGTGCAGCCGCCTCGCGCGCGAGAGGCTGCCGACGTAGATGAGCTTGAGGCGCGGGTCGGCGGCGAGCTCGGGCACCGGCTCGGCGCCCTCGAAGCGCTCGACCCGCGGGTAGTTGGGCAGCACGAGGCGGAGCTTCGGCGTGCTGCCGAGCGCGTCCAGCTGGTCGTCGGTGACGACGACGACGCCGGAGCCCAGCGCCGCGAGGCTCTTCTGGGCGACGGCCGTCGTCTGCGAGGCGACGGGCCGCACCTTCGCCGGGATGTAGTGCTTGCCGGCCACCGCCTCGGGCACGTACTCGTGCATGTCGTAGACGAGCCGCGGCACGAACGCCCTGGCGGCGGGAAAGAGCGTCAGCAGCTCGGGGTCGTGCACGTGCAGCACGTCGGGCTTGAGCGCGCGCAGCGCCTTGATGATCTCGATGGAGCTGAGGAAGCGGGTGCTGCGGCCGCGCTCCGGCAGCGGCGCGAGGAGCACGCCGGCGTCGTCGCGGCCCGGCTCGGCGCCGGGCACGAGGTACATGACCTCGTAGCCGGCCTCGGCCAGCGTGCGGCACTCGCGCTCGTAGATGCGCGGGTCGTCCGGCTTGTGGACGACGCTGAGGTGGAGGACGCGGGTCACGCCGTCGCCTCCTTCCAGCGGGCGACGACGTCGGCGGCGCCGCTGCACCAGGCGCCGCGCGCCAGCGCCTGGTCGACCAGGCGCCAGTACACCGTGTCGTAGCCGCGCGAGACGCGCTGGTCGAAGCGGTTGTTGTGCCAGAGCAGGCTGACCGCGCCGCCGCTGCGCAGGGCGCGGGCGAGCACGGCGGCGGCGGCCTTCTCCGCCTCCGCCGCCGTCAGGTCGCGGTAGTGCGGCTCCTGCAGCGTGCCGTCCATGACCGCGAGCGGCAGCTCGACGAGCTCGAGCGGCCGCTCCTCCGCGAGCGAGTACGGCCGGAACGGGAACGAGCAGCCGCAGCGGAAGCCCTCGTGCTCGGCGAACGCCAGGGTCGTGTCGTAGGTGAAGCCGGCCTGCTCGAGCAGCGGCAGCGTCTCGTGGTAGAGCGCCCGCAGGTAGTGGTAGCGGATGCCGGTGACGGGGCGTCCGGCGCGCGCGGCGAGGTCGTCGCGGTCGAGCGTCACTCGGCGAGGGCCAGCCGGTCGGCGTCGTTGCCGTGCAGGCCGACCTCGCGTCCGGCGGCGGTGACGAGCTCGAGGGCCTCGGGGATCTTGCGCCGGTAGGTCTCCGGCTGGTTGCCGTCCTGCTTGTGCGTGTGGCGGGCGATCACGTAGAAGGTCGAGGAGACGCCGCGCACGTCCTCGCCGCGCAGGAGCTGCGGGAACGTCCAGAAGGGGTCGGTGCGGCGCCAGGAGTGGCGCGTCAGCCAGTCGGCGCCGTCGCCCAGCTCGCGGCCGACGCCGCGGGCGTCCAGGTGCCGGGCGGCGCGCAGCGTGCGGTAGCCGGAGGCGGCGAACCCGCGCCGCGTCCAGCGCCACAGGTTGTCGAGGTCGTGGGTGAGCGCGATCGCGAAGCGGCCGCGCGCTCCCCAGAGGGCTCCGGCGGTCGCGAGCGGCTCGAGGCCGAGCTCGGCGAGGCGCGGCGCCAGGGCGCCGCGCAGGAGCTCGGCGTAGCGGTCCACGGCCGGCTCGTCGATCTTCAGTGCCGGGTTCGCGGCGAAGACGCTCGCCGAGAACGGCAGCCGGCCGTACTTGTCGCGCTCGCCGGTCGTGCGCTCGTCCCAGCAGGCGAGCAGGACGAACGCGGAGGCGACGAGGTCGAAGGGGACGGCGAAGCCGGCGCCGGGATCGGCGGGCCAGGCGGCGACGGCTGCGCCGTCGCCGCTCCCGCACGCCGCGAAGGCGCCGGCCGGCAGCGGCCGTCCGGCGGCGATGAGCTCCATGGCGCCGGCGTCGCACGGGATCGTCGGCACGCCGGCGACCGGCTCGGCCGCGTACGCGAGAGCGGCGCCGCTCGCTGCGGCCGGGTCGCGGGTGACCGCGGCCCGGCGGCCCAGCGGCGCCAGCAGCGTCCGCAGCGTCCACTCGGCGCGCGGCGCGAAGGCGTCCGGCGCGCCGACGAAGACGGTCAGCTCGGGCGGCGTCACACGTCGGTCCTCTTGCGCGGCGCCCGCGTCAGGATCTGCCGGGCGACCGTGCCCGCGTTCAGCAGGCCCGGCAGCGGGTCGTCGAGCGCGTGCAGGCCGTCGACGCGCGTGCCGCGCAGCGAGCGCAGGTACGCGGGCGCGCTGCGCTGGCGCCGGGCGATCTCGAGGAGCGCCAGCGGCACGTCCTTGTTGGCCACGATCCACTTGACGCCGTCCTGTCTGGCGCCGGGCGATGTACGGATCGCCGATGGCGTCGCGGTAGGCCGCGTAGGAGAGGTTCACGCCGCAGCGCGCCGCCAGCCCGTGCCACTTCCAGTGCCGGGCGTTGACCTCCATGAGGCAGAAGCGCCCGTCGCGCGGGTCGCGCTTGAACTCGACCTGGCTGACGCCGTGGAAGCGCAGCTCCTGCAGCAGCCGCAGGGCGGCGTCGGCGAGCTTCTCGTCCCAGCGGCTCACGCCGGCGAGGCAGCTGCCGCCGGCGTGCGGGTACTGGCGCAGCTTGTGGCCGGTGAAGACGGCGAGCGGCCGCGACTCGGCGTCGAGGTAGGAGCCGACCGTCCAGAGCTCGTCCTCGCCGCCGGGGATGCGCTCCTGCAGCATGAGCACGCCGAGGTCGTCGACCTTGTCGTAGATGCGCTGCAGCTCGGCGGGAGTCTCGACGTCGAGGATGTGGCGGTGGAAGCGGAGCTTGAACGCCAGCGACTCGACCGGCTTGAGCACGGCGGGGAAGCGGATCTCGCCGGCCGCCGCCTCGAGTTCCGCGCCGGAGCTGACGAACACGGTCTTCGGCGTGTCGACGCCGGCGCGCCCGGCCGCCTCCATCTGGGCGCGCTTGTCGTGCACCTTGGCCATCACGTCCCAGCGCGAGAACGGCACGATGAACCAGGGCTCGAGCCGCTCGGCGTGGCGCGAGAGCGGCCAGATGAACTCGTCGTGGCTGGGGAAGACGACCGCGCGCTGCGGCAGCTGCGCGCCGAGGGTCTCGAGCGAGGTGAGGAACGCCTCCTCGTCGGCGAGCGGGTCCGGGCAGACGCGTCCGGCGGCGTAGCGCGAGCGCAGGCCGATCGCCGCCGGGTCCGGGTCGAGCGCCAGCACCGGCACGCCGTGCCGGCCGAGGTCGCGCTCGATGTCGAGGCCGCAGGCGTAGCTGACCTGGAAGACGACGGCGGGAGGCCGCTGCGCCGCCGCCGCGAGGAACCGTCCGACCTTCACAGGGACTCTCCCTCCGCCGGCTTGCCGCTGCGTCGCACGATGTTCTTCAGCTGGCGCGCGGTGAGCAGCGCGCCGGGGAACGGGTCGCGGAGCGAGAACAGGCCGTCCACGCGCACGCCGCGGTAGCTCCGCAGCCACGGCAGCAGCTTCTCGTCGCCCTTGCGCCAGCGCGAGAACGCGTCGCGCGCGTCGGTGAGCGAGACGACCCACTTGAAGCCGTCGACCTGGCGCGCGGAGAGGTACGGCTCGCCGATGGCGTCGCGGTAGGCGGCGAGCGAGAGGTTGACGCCGCAGGCGGTGCCGAGCGAGTGCCACATCCAGTGCCGCGCGTTGACCTCCATGAGGCGGTACCGCCCGTCGCGCGGGTCGCGCTTGAACTCGACCTGGCTGACGCCGTGGTAGCCGAGCTCGCCGCAGCAGGCGGAGACCCGCCTCCGCGAGCTCGGGGACCCACTTGCTGACCGCCATGCTGACGTGGCCGAACTGCGGCGGGTGCTGGCGCAGCTTGTGGCCGGTGAACGACGGCGAGCGGCCGGCTCTGCGCGTCGAGGTACGAGCCCAGCGTGTAGAGCTCCTCGTCGCCGCCCGGCACGATGTCCTGCAGCATCAGCGTGCCGCAGTCGTCCACCTTGGCGTAGATCTCGCGGCAGCTCGTCGGCGGAGCCGATCTCGAGCACGTGGCGGCGGAAGCGCGTCTTGAAGGCCAGCGACTCGACCGGCTTGAAGATGCACGGGAAGCCGATCTCCTCGCACGCCGCGCTCGAGGTCGTCGACGGAGTCGACGAACACCGTCTTCGGCGTGTCGACGCCCACGCGCCAGGCCGCCTCCATCTGGGCGCGCTTGTCGTGCAGGCGCTGCATCGTCTCCCAGCGGGAGAACGGGATGAAGTAGTAGGGCTCGAGGCGCTCGGCGTGCCGGGAGATGGGCCAGATGTACTGGTCGTGGGTCGGGAAGAGGACGCCCTTGCGCGGCAGGCGCCGGCCGAGGTCCTCGAGGAACGAGACGAAGGCCTCCTCGTCCTGCGCCGGATCGGGGCAGACCATGCCGGCGGCGAGCCGGGAGCGCAGGCCGAGGGCGCGCGGGTTGGAGTCCAGCGCGAGCAGCGGCACGCCCTCGGCGGAGAGGTCGCGGATGATGTCGAGGCCGTTCGCCCAGGAGACCTGGAAGACGAGCGCCGGATGCCGTTCGTCGGCCTGCGTGAGAAACGTGTCGAGGCGCACGTGCGTCCTTTCAGGGTGCCGCGGCGAGGACCTTCTCGTACACGCCGAGCGTCAGCTTCGCGTTGCGTTCCCAGCTCAGTTCGAGAGCGGCGGCGCGGCCGGCTTCGCCGACCGCCGACGCCTTCGCCGGGTCGTCCAGCACCTGCGCGATGATACCCGCCAGCGCGTCCGGCGACGCGAACCGGGACGAGATAGCCGCTGACGCCGTCGGCGATGAAGTCCTCGGGGCCCTCGCCCTTGCCGGCGACCACGGGCGTGCCCTGGGCCATCGCCTCCGTGTAGACGAGCCCGAAGGCCTCGTCCCAGCTCGGCAGGGCGACCAGCTGCGCGCGCGCCATGAGCGCCAGCACGCGCGCGTGCGGCACGCGGCCGAGGAAGTGGACCGTCTCGGCGACGCCCTCCTCCGCGGCCTGCGCCTCGAGCGAGCTGCGCAGCGGGCCGTCGCCGGCGACGGCGAGATGCACGGTGCGGCCCTCGCGGCGCAGCCGCCCGAGGGCCGCGATCAGGTCGCGGATGCCCTTGCGCTCGATCAGGTAGCCGACGGTCAGCACGAGCGGCTCGCCGGGCAGGTAGTCGTCCGCCGGCTCGATCGTGCGCGCCGAGGCCGGTGGTGCCGTTGAGCACGACGGTGAGCTTCTCCGGCGTCACCACGCCGTCGAGCAGGCCGGCGACGGCGCTCGAGTTGGCCATCACGGCGTCGGCGGCGCCGAGCACGCTCTTGGCGCGCCGCTCCACGGCGCCGCCCATGCGGAAGTGCTGGTAGACGTCGGCGCCGTGCACGGTGACCGCCCAGGGCGCGCGCAGGTCGGCCGCGAGCCGCTGCGCGAGCGCGCCGTCCGGCAGCGCCTGGTGGGCGTGGATGAGGTCCCACTCGCCCGCGCGTCACGGACGGCAGCGAGCAGACCTTGCGGTAGGCGAAGTCGCCGAGGCGGTCGAAGAGCATCCGCTTCGGCGGCTGCAGGACGCGCGGGTACTCGGCGGTGATGCCGTCGCGGACCGCCTCCTTGGGCTTCTCGCCGCGGCGCCGCTGGCGCTCGTTGCGCCAGAGCACCCGCGGCGCGCACGGCGTCGGCGAGAGGACGTGCGCCTCCACGCCGAGCTCCGTGCAGCGCCAGCAGCTGCTCGTGCACGAAGAGATGTCGCTCCACGCCCGGCGACGGGTACAGATGCGAGATCGACGAGGACCTTCACGGGCGGGCCTCCGCGGGCGCGCCCGCCGAGCCGGCTGCGTCCGCCGCGGCCGCCTTGGCTCGCTCCTTCGCGGCGAGCCGCGCGCGCGAGACGACGGCGAGCGCCAGCCCGTACATGATCCACATCGGCGCGAAGCTCACGGAGCTGCTCGGCCCGACGCGACCCGATCGTCCAGCCGAGCAGCGCCAGCCACGTGCCGCAGGCCAGGTAGCGGGTCAACGGGTCGGGGTCGTGGCGGGCGATCGGCCACAGCGCGATCACCAGCAGCAGGAAGAAGACGAGGTGCAGGGCGAAGCCCACCAGCCCGCCGTCGGCGTAGGTCTCCAGCCACCAGTTGTGCAGGTTGGTGATGCCGAGGGCGTTCGTGCCGGAGCCGATGATGCCCTCGGCCTGCCCTGGGCCGGCGCCGAGGAGATGGGTAGAGCCGGCGATCTGCAGGCCGCGGCTCGTGAGGTCCGAGCGGATCGCTCCCGAGCCCTCTGCCCTGTCTGCGCCTGGCTCAGCAGCGACTCGAGGCGGAACTGCCGCAGCATGTCGTTCGAGCTGTTGTTGAAGAGCAGCCAGCCGGCCGCCGCGACCAGGACGACGACGACGACCCCCATCGCGATCCTGCCGGTCCGGCTGGAGAGCCGGGCGCGAGGTGCCGGAAGAGCGCGATGGCGGCGATCGAGGAGATGCCGGCCGCGACGAGGCTGGAGCGCGACCCGGTGCGCACGAACGCGTAGGCGCCGATGGCCATGAACAACAGGCTCAACGCCGTCCAGCGGAACCGGCGCGTGAAGAAGAACGCGCAGAGCATGAACGGCCAGCACATGGCGATGTACGTCGCGAGGTCGTTCTGGTTGTGGAAGACGCTGGTGACGGCATAGGTCTGCGAGGTCACCGCGGCCAGCAGGCGTGAGGTGGGCAGGCGGATGCCGAAGCGCGCCTCGAGGATGGTGAAGCCGACGACGAACGCGTAGCCGAAGATCATCGTGTAGCCGAACCAGATGAGGCGACGGCGGGTGCCGCCGGCCGCCGCCGTCGCCAGCAGCACGGCGGCCATCGTCACCACGATGGCGATGTAGTTGAGCGCGGCTGGCTTGTCCGGCGCCCACACGAGGCCGAGCAGCAGCCAGGCGAACCAGAGCACGGCCGGCAGGAGCAGGTCCTTGGCGGCGAACGGCATCGGGTCGCGGCGCAGCAGCAGGTAGCAGATGCCCGCGTAGATCACGACGGCGAGGACGATGCGGAAGAGGAACGCCTGCGGCACCGCCGGCAGGGCGAACGACGGGCCGAGGAGCGCGAGCAGCGGCAGAGAGACCAGCAGCGCGGTGAGCAGCGCGCCGACGCGGGCGCGCGCGAGGCGCTCGCGGCCGAGGAGCACGGCCGCGGCGAGCGCCATCACGACGAGCAGGCCGATGGCGGCGGAGGGCCGGCGGGTGGCCGCCGCGGCGATCGCCGCGGTGAGGACGGCGCCGCCGCCGAGCAGCGCGGCATCGGCGGCGGAGAAGCGGCCGCGCGCGGCCGGGGCGGTCGGCCCCGCGGCCGCGCGTCCGGCGTCAGTCGGGGTGCCGACGGTCATGGCTGCATCCTACCAGCGTGCCCCGTGAGCAGACCGGGAAGCCCACGCACCGGGCTGTGCCTTGGTACCTTCAAAGGTGTCAGGCCCCAGGCCGTGGAGAGGGAGCCGCGGCCGGCGAGGGGTCGCGGTCCTCGGGATCGGCCACCCAGGAGCGCGACGCGAGGTCGTCCAGGATGGCGGCGAGCTCGGCAGTGAGGTGACCGAGCTCGTAGCGGCCGATGGCGGCGGGATCGGCGACGGGCGCCCGCCCCTCGCGCACGGCGGCGACGAAGTCCGCCAGCGGCGCGGCCATCGGCTCGTCGGGCAGCGCGCACGTGCCGGCGCCCGTCTCTGCGAAGAGCCCGCGAGCGGCGGAGCCGTCCGGCGAGATGGCGAAGATCGGCCGGCCGGCCTGCAGGTACTCGAACACCTTGCTCGACATGCTCTCGGGCCGGCGCCCGTTGACCAGCAGCAGCGCGTCGGCGGCGCGCTGGTAGCCGAGTGCGACCGGCAGCGGCACGAACGGCTCGACGCGCACGCGGTCGCCGAGGCCGAACCGGTCGGCGTCGGGGCGCACGCGGCTCTCGTCGACGCCGACGAAGAGCGCCTTGACGTCCGCCGGCAGCGTCGCGAGCGCCTCGAGGAAGGCGGCGACCTGCTGCTCGCGACCGTAGAGGCGGCCGGTGTGGACGATCCAGAAGCCGTCGTCGAGCGCGACGTCCGCGGGCTGCTCCGTGCGGTCGAAGCCGTTGGGGAGCACGTGCGCGCGGCCGGCCAGCCAGGGGTGCCGCGCGACGAGGTCGTCGACGATCGGCCGGTTGACCGCCGTCACGGCGGCGGCCCGGCCCAGCGCCCACGCTTCCAGCTTCTCGTGCGACGCCCTGTGCGCCCGGGTCGGGTACTGCCGGAACTGGTAGGTCGACCAGGGGTCGCGGTAGTCGGCGAGCCACGGCACGTGCGCGTGGTCCGAGAGGACCGCGGCCACGAGGTGAGCGCTCGCGCGCGGCGAGCTGCTCAGGATCACATCGAACTGCTCGCGCTTGAAGATCTCGCGCCCCTTCAGCACGGCCGGCGCGATCCAGGCGAAGTACGGGTCGGGCACCGCCACCCAGCGGTTCACCTTGGTGCTGCGGCGGCCGCCGCCGAGCAGCTGCCTCGGGTACGGGACGGCGGCCCGGGCGACGCGCACGTCCGGCGGCACCGCGGCCGGACCCGTCGCGGCGGCCGTCAGCACCGACGGTTCCCATCCCTCGTCCGGCAGGTGCCGCAGGAAGCGCACGACCCGCGTCGTCCCCGCGCTGGCCATCGGCGGGTATGGGTTGGCGATCACGAGCAGCTTCTTCATGGCTGGGTGCTCCCGCCTTCAAGGAAGCTGACCGCCCTTGGCACCTGGATGAGCACGGGCGCCAGCGTGAACGGCTGGCCGCTCAGATCGGTGAAGCAGAGCGAGTAGGCGTGACTCTTCGGCTGGGCAGCCGATCCCATGCGTCGACGCGCCAGTAGCTTCGTGGTGCCTCCGGAGACTGGTGGTGCGGCCGGCCACGATGAAGGCCGCCGGTTGCCGTGGTCCGCCGGATTCTACCATCCAGCCTCGGAAGCGGCCCCCGGACGGGTGTGCGGCGAGGCGGGTCCGGTTCCCGCCGCCGCCCGGTCGCGATCGGCGTCCGGCCGGGACGCCCTAGCGGCGAGTCGCCGGGAGGTCCTTGGGCAGCAGGTGGGCGTGCGCCTCCTCGGCGGCCAACTGCTCCGCCGCAAGCGGTGAGGAGCCGCGCCGCCGTGCCCGCGTCATCACCTCGGCGACCTTGAGCCCGGCGGCGTGCCGGGCGACCACGGCCTGCGGCAGCAGGTCGAAGACGCCTCCGGGGCCGCCGGCCGGCCGGCAGCGCAGGCCGGCGGCGCCGAGTGCACGCAGGTCGCTCTCGGCGTCCACGCCCACCACCGCGAGGTGTGGCGCGGCCGCGGCGAGGCGCGGCGCGTCCGTGGGCGCGCCCGGCCCGATGCGGCGCTCGTCGACGTCGGCCGGGCAGAGCACCAGGGCGTCCGCCTCGGGCAGGCGGCCGGCGACGGCCTCGTCGGCCAGCGCCTCTCCGGCCTTCTCGCCGCCGTACAGGCCGATGCGCCCGGCCGTCTCCGGCGCCGCCACGAGCACGCGCGCGCCCAGCCGGGCGAGCGCCTGCACGATGTAGGCGCATGATGGTCCGTCGCCGGCGACGATGACGGTGGAGCCGGCGACCTCGACTCCGAGGTCGAGCAGCGCGGCGAGTACGGCGAGCGGCGGGTAGCGATGCAGGCCGACGGCCTCCTCGTCCAGGCCGGCCACCGCGACGCCGTGCCGCCGGCAGGTGGCCACGTCCACATCGCCGCCGCGCCAGTTCGCCACGCTGTACATGAGCGTGACGGCGGCGGTCTCGGCCACGTTGCGCACGATCGACTCGTCGATGGGCCGCACGCCGGGCAGGTCGGTCACGATGTCCACGGTGTCGAGCGGCGCCTGCAGGCGCGTCGACAGGAGCTTGACCCGAGCGCCCACGCGCGCGAACTCGGCGAGGTAGGCCGTCTGCTCCTCGGCCTCTCTGCGCGCGGCCGCGACCGTGTCGCGGCCGACGGCATAGACCTCGTCGGCGCCGGCCAGGGCGGCGAGCACCGGCGTGATGCGCCGGTACCCGACCGAGGCCTCCGTGAGCACACGCAATCCCTTGAGGTCCAGGCGCGTGCTCTCGATGGCCCGGCGGATGAGGCGCACGGTCTGCGGGCCGGGGAAGCGGGCGTCGCAGGCGAAGCGGTCGAAGTCTGCAGTCATCCGCCAATCCTACCTGCTGTCCCGGGGACCCGCGCGCGGTCATGGCCCGCTCTGCGGCCGCCGCCGGTCGCCTTGTCGTCTCTCCGTTGCGGTATCGCCTGCGGCACCGCGTTCGGCACTGCGGCACCACGCACGGCACCGGGTCCGGTGCTCCCCTGCAGCGAGCATGTCTGCCGGCCGACCGGTCGAACCCTCTCCCTGCCCCGTCCGTCTCCCTTGACGGGCGCCACCCGGGACGGCGTCCGCGCCGGGTCGGCGCCCGGCGCCGGCCCGGCTATACTTGACCTTCGTGTCGGCGGGGTAGGAGTCACCTCGGTGAGGGAGCGGAGCCACAGCAAGCCGGTCAGCGTCGTCCTCGCGGCGGTCTTCGTCGTGCTGCTCGCCGCCGCCCTGGCCGGCGCGCTCGCGCCGGCGGCCTCGGCGGCTCCCGACGCCTCCCAGTTCGACGCCTTCCTCGCCCAGCAGGGCTCGCCCATGACCGGCACCGGCGCCACGTTCATCGCCGAGGGCCAGACCTACGGGGTCGACCCGCGCTTCCTGGTCGCCATCGCCGGAGCCGAGACCAGCTTCGGGAAGCTTCTCTACTCCGAGAACGGCGACCAGTGCGAGTACAACGCCTTCAACTGGTTCTACGGTCCCACCTGGCCGACCAGCGACTTCACTTCCTGGGACGAGGCCATCGCCCGCGTCGCCGCAGGGTTGGGCGGGCCGCTCTACCACGGCGCCGGCCTCTTCTCCGTCGACGCCATCGCGCCCAAGTACTGCCCCGACGGCACCGCGCAGTGGGTCATCAACGTCAAGGCGTTCCTGACCGAGCTGGGCGGCAACCCCGACGACACGCGCGTCACCGCCGCGGGCGTCGCACCCGCCCCGAGCCCGACGCCTCCGTCCCCGGAGCCGGGCCTGGTCGCGCTCAGCGGCTCCGTCAAGCTCGACAAGGGCGACCGTGAGGTCGGCCAGCGCATCTACGCCTGGTTCACGCTGAGCAACACGGGCGGCCAGCCGATCGACCTGGAGGGCATCCGCCTCGCCATCCGCGGCCCCGGCCGGGCCGTGCGCGACCTGGTCTCCGACAAGCCGCTCACCCTCGCCGCCGGCCAGTCGATCGAGGTGTCCTCGGCGTGGCCGCTCGATCTGTCCGGCCGCTGGCACGGCTGGATCGAGGTCACGCAGGACGGCAAGGCGAGTCTCGTCGGCGACCAGCAGGCGTTCGACTTCTGGGTCAAGCTGCCCAAGGAGCTCATGCTCCACCGCTGGGAGCAGCGCGACTCGGCGCTCGACCAGGCGCTCTGACGCCGGCGCCCGGGCCGCGGCACGCCGCCCCCGGCCTCTCCCTCCGGTCCCGCTACAGCGACGGCTTCGGCGTGACCGCGTAGATCTCCACCATGCCGTTCGTGCCCACCAGTGTGACGTCGTGCTGGGCCTGGAGGCCGGCGATGATCCGACTTCGGTGCGAGACATCACCGCCGCTGCGCAGGATGCTGACGTAGTACGCCCGGTCTCCAAGCTTCACGTCACGCCATGCCGCCTCGTGCGCGAGGAGTTCCTCCTGGGTGCCGGCGAAGACCGGGACGCCGGCCGGCACCGGCCAGAGGAACCGCGGGAGCTCGCCGACGCCGACGTTGTCGATGAGCACGGCGTCGGCTTGGGAGAGTCGCCCGAGCGGCAGCCGGTCGGCGCCGCTCGAGAGCAGCGGCGCCGCGATGGTCGCGGGGATGAGCACGAGCAGGCAGAAGGCCGCGGTGAGCGCGTACCGCGGCCGCGGCCAGATCCGAAGACCAGGAGCGGCAGGAACGCCACGAACGGCCACGCCATGGCGAGGTACCGGGCGCTGATCAGGGGCGGCATGCTGAGGAACAGCAGGTTCTGCAGGCAGACGCCGCCGGCCGTGACGAGCAGGAAGAAGAGGATCGTCCACCAGCCCGGGCGCGCCCTTTGGATGCGGCTCACGAGGGCGCGGCGCGTCCGGGGGATGAGGAGCAGGACGATGACGGTGACGACGGCCGCGCCGAACGCCACGCCGACGGCCACGCCGGCCACCAGGCCGGGGACGCCGACGAACTGGCCGAGTGTCAGCGCGATCGCGTCGAGCTTCTCGAAGAAGACGGTCGCCGTAGCGTCGCCGAGCCGCGAGAACTCGCGCCCGAACGCGCCCGGCCAGCCGGGCGCGAGCAGGCCGGCGACGAGCGCGCCGCCGGCCAGGCCGAGCAGCGGCGGCCACCAGGGCCGCCGTTGGCCGTCCCGGCCGGGCAGGAGGATGCCGGCGAGGCTGTAGAGGACGGCGCCGGCGACCAGCAGCGCCGCCTGATAGTGGGTGAGCAGAGCCGCGCCGGTGGCGGCCGTCAGCCAGAGGACGTCGAGCCACGGGCGCAGGCGCGAGCGACGGTCGCCGTCGCGCAGCCCTCCGCGCGGCGCGGTGGTGCGCACCAGGCCCCAGACGAGCAGGATCGTCGTCAGGGCGACCAGGTCGTACTGGCGGGTGAGCGAGGAGATGCTGACCACCGCCGGGCTCACCGCCCAGACGAGGGCGGCGAGCGCGCCCTCGAGCCGGGCGAACCCCAGGGCGAGGGCCAGCCCGAAGATGCCCAGTACGGCGAGCGCGGCAAAGACCAGGTTGAGCGCTCGCCCCGCCCACAGGTGCTGCCCGGTGATCGTCAGCCAGCCGTGCAGCAGGCCGAAGTAGAGCGGCGGGTGCACGTCGTAGGCGGCGAGCCCGGGAGCGATGTCGCTCACGCCGCCGAGCCCGTCGGACGTCCAGAAGCGCTGCCACTCGCCGGCCGGCACCCAGCGGCCGGTGAGGCCGCCGTCCATCGCCGCCACGAACGGCCCGAGCCGGCCGGCGGCGCTGGCGTACGACCACGCCTCATCGTGCTGGATGTTGGGGCTCGCCCGCTGGGCGTGGATGCGCAGACCGGTGCCGGCCGCCAGGGCCACGACGAGCACCACGATCGCGAGGAGGTCCAGACGGCGGGAGTGAGCGCGGCTCACTGACGCCCGCTCAGAACTGGACGTAGAGGAAGGGGCTGGGCTTGCTCAGGGCCAGCAGCGAGGCCGCAAGGACGATCCCGAGCAGCAGAGCGTAGCGGAGCTTCGGACGCGGCTGGATCTCCCAGGTGTTGGGCAGCAGGTTCACCCACAGGAGGCCGCCGACGATGAAGGCGGCGAGGAGCGGCGCGACGCGCAGGATGCCCTCGCCGCTCACGCCCTTGAGGCCGACCATCGCCGCGAGGACGTCGGCGGCCGCGCGCATCGACGAGGCGCGGAAGAACACCCACGCCACGGTGGCGGCGATGAAGGTGAGGATCCGGTTGAGCCACACCCACCCGGGCGTCAGGCCGTACTTCTTGGCCACGACGTGCACCGACTGGTAGAAGCCCCAGAGCAGCCCCCAGAAGACGAACGTCCAGGCGGGCCCGTGCCAGAGGCCGCCGAGCAGGAACGTGATGAGCAGGTTGCGGACGGTGAACAGCGTGGTGCCGCGGGAGCCGCCCAGCGGGATGAACAGGTAGTCGCGCAGCCAGCCGGACAGCGTCATGTGCCAGCGGCGCCAGAAGTCGGACGGGTTGACCGCCTTGTACGGCGAGTCGAAGTTCTGCGGGAACCGCAGGCCGATCATGATGGCGACGCCGACCGCCATGTCGCTGTAGCCCGAGAAGTCGAAGTAGAGCTGGAGCGTGTAGCCGAGCGCCGCGGCCCATCCGGAGAGAAGGCCGAGGTGGGCGTGGTGCTCGAAGAGGTTGTTGACGTAGGGCGCCATCGTATCGGCGACCAGCATCTTCTTGGCGAAGCCCATGACGACGAAGAAGAGGCCGGTGCCGATGAGCGCCCAGCGGAAGCGCTGCTGCGAGCGTTCCAGCTGCACGCCGACGTGGCCATAGCGGATGATCGGGCCGGCGAGGATGTACGGGAAGAGGGTCACCCAGGCCAGGTAGTGGATCACGCTCCTCGCCGGCTTGATCATGCCGCGGTAGACGTCGACGGCGTACGAGATGCCGGCGAACGTGTAGAACGAGATGCCGATCGGCAGGAGCACCCTGAGCGCCGGGCAGCGGCTTGCCGGCGCCGACGAGGCTGAGGACGCCGTCGAGCGAGTCGACGAAGAAGCCGCGGTACTTGAAGTAGCCGAGGAAGGCGAGGTTGACGGCGACGGCCGCCGCCAGGAGGAGCTTGCGGCGGCGGCTCGTCCCCTCGGCCTCGCTCTTCGCGAGCTAGTGTCCGGCGACCCAGTCGACAAGGGTGGTCGCCAGCAGGAGCGGCACGAAGCGCCAGTCCCACAGGCCGTAGAAGACGAGCGAAGCCGCGATGAGGAACAACAGCCGGGCGTAGCCGCGCGGGATCAGCCAGTAGAGGACGACGACGACCGGCAGGAAGATCAGCAGGAACGCGTAGCTGTTGAGGAGCACGCCGCCGGGCCTAGTTGCCGCCTGCCGGCGGCGTCACCGGCGGGATCCCGCCGGTCTGCTTGAGGATGTAGTCGATCGCCTTCTCGGTGTTGATGGTGGTCATGTGCACGCCGTCGTAGAACTGCTTGGCGACGAAGCCGAACACCGACGGGTCGGTGAGGTCGAGGAACTTGAACCGGTACTTGCCCTGCAGCGACTCGAGGTAGGCGACGACCTGCTGGTGGCGGGTGTCCCAGCCGAGCGGGCCGAGGATCTTGCGCAGCTTGGGGTTGATCGGCGTGAGCACGAGCACCGGTGTGGCGCCCTGCTGGTTCATGAAGGCGAGCGTCTTCTCGAGGTACGCCTGCGCCGTCGGGTCCAGTCGGCGGTACGACGTCGGTAGATCTTGCTGTAGCGCGCCACCGACCTGGGCCAGCGAGCGTCCCACTCCTTCTTCTTCCAGTGGCGCTGCACGAGGGCGCCGTCGGCGAGGATCTGGCGCTGGTACTTGCTCTGGCTGCTCTTGGCCTTGTCCTTGTAGAGCACCAGTCGCAGGGAGTCCTTGGCGGTGGCCAGCGAGAACAGGGTGCTGCGGTTCTGCCAGATGGCTTTGGCCAGCTCCGCCGGGCCCTGACCCCAGCTCGCCGCGCCGACGAACTTCGCGAGGCGCGGCTCGCTGGCGGTGCGCCCCTGGATCGCGAACGGCACGAAGCTCTCGACGTCGACCAGCCAGAGGTAGTTCGGGTGAGCGTTCGGGAAGGTCTCGTGGATGAACTGCGTCATGGCCCACGCGTCGGCGGTGCCGCCGATGCCGTTGACGCCGGCGTTGAAGGTCCGCAGGCGGGTCTTCTTCTGCAGATAGGACGGCTCGTAGCGCATCGAGCGCGAGCTGCCGAGCACCACGAGCTGAGGCGGCTGCTTGAGCGCCTGGATGCGGTCGGCCTTGACGGTCCGGTCCGACGTGGTGACCGTCGGGAAGAAGTGCGTGCCGACGGAGCCGTACGGGTCGGCGACGACGTTGAGCGCGAGCACCGCGCCCATCGCGACAACGGTGACGACGACCAGCGCGAGGACGAACAGGAAGGCCCGCCCGCCGCGCGCCTGGTCCATCTCCGGCGGGTCCGGGATGACCCGCTGCTTCATCTTGCCGGGCGCCGGGGCGGCCGTCTCGATGGGCGGCGCCTCAGCGGAGCCGGTCGGATAGCCGGGCTCCCCGGGCAGGGGTGGCTGTGCGGGATCGTCAGACGGCACGGGGGTGGGGTCGTCGGATGGTGTCATGACCTCGATGAGCAGCGAAAACGGTGAGCGGACGGCACGGGGCCGAAGGATACCACAGGGACGGCCGGAGGCCCTCCGCGGTTCGCCCGGCGCCCGTCGCGGGAGCGAGCAGGCGTCGCCGCCGGTCAGCCCGCCAGACCCAGATGGGCGTCGATGCGCGAGGCGAGGCCATCGGTGTCGATCTCGTCGACGCCGCCGTTGGCGGTCTTGGTCGCGTGGAACGCCTCGATGCCGTGCCCCTCGAGGAAGCAGCGCGTGAGGCGGATGCTGCCGCCGTGAGTCACCAGCAGCGCCGTGCGTCCGTCCAGCGCGCAGTCGCGCAGACAGGCCAGGACCCGGCGCTGCTGCGCGTCCAGGCTCTCGCCGCCGGGGAAGCGGAACGTCTCCGGCTGCTCGCGGTAGTGCCGCCAGAGGTCGGACTCCTCGTGCATGATCGAGGTGAAGCGGCGGGTCTCCCAGTCGCCGCGGTGCGTCTCCGCGAGGCGGGGGTCGACGACGAACGGCAACTCGCCGCCGAGTTCCTCGCGGACCAGCTCGGCGGTCTCGCGGGCGCGCACGAGGTGACTGGTGACGATGAGCTGGACGCCGCGCCCCTTGAGCGCGCGACCGAGGTCGCGCGCCTGGGCGCGGCCGACCTCGTTGAGCTCGACTTCAGCCCAGCCCGAACAGCGCGCCGGCTCGCGGTTCCAGTCGGTCTGGCCGTGGCGGACGAGAAGGAGCGTCATGGCAGGAGGCTGATGGGCAGGGCGTGACCCGGCGCGGCCGTCAGTGGAAGTGCAGCAGCGTGTCGCCGCGCACGCCGATGCGCAGGGTCTCGACCGAGATCACTTCGTCCGGCGGGATGTTGCCGAGGTTCACGTTGGCGCCGAACTGCTTGATGAACCAGGCCTGCTGCTTCTTGATCGGCGCCTCGAACAGGATCTGCGACGTGTCGAACGCGTTGCGGATCTCCTCCAGCAGGCCGTCCTTGACATCGCCGGTCGGCCGGTAGATGCCCACGGTGCCGCTCTCGCGACCCTCGGTGATGACCTTCCAGGCCCCGGCCTCGAGCTCGCGCTTGATCGAGTCGACCCACTTGGTCGGGGTGATCACCACTGCCTCGTCCTTGCTGCCGACCTCGCTGAGGACCTTGAACTCCTTGGCGAAGCGGCGGAGGAGAGCCAGCTTGTCGACCTCGTCCATGTCGATCGTGCCGTCCGAGATCTCGACGCAGGTCATCTCGCAGTCGCGCACGAGCGCGACGTACTCCTCGAGCTTGTCCTGGCGCAGACAGACCTCGAAGAACGTGCCGCCGAAGCAGACGGGGATGCCGAAGCTCTGGTAGAGAGCGATCTTCTCCTTGACGTTCGGCGTGACCACGGCGGTGCCCCAGCCGAGCTTGACGATGTCCACGTAGGCGCCGGCCACCTCGACGAACTGGCGCACCTGGTCGAGGCTCAGCCCCTTGTCGAGCACGTGGGTGAGACCGCTCTCACGCGGCTTGGCGGTGCGCTCGGGGAGCGTCAGGAACTCGAACATCGATCATCCTCCGTGGTCGCCGCGCCGGTCGTCGCGGCGCTCCGTAGATGGTACCAGACGGCTTGCGCGGCCGGGCCGGTGCCTTGCGACCCGGCCTCTAGCCCTTGAAGAGCAGCGCGAGGCCGCTCAGGAAGAGCACGGCCGCGAGGATGCCGCGCAGCACGCGGGCGGGGGCCCGTACCGTGAGCTGCGAGCCCAGCAGCACGCCGGGGATCGAGCCCATCAGCAGCGAGGCCACCATCCACAGGTCGACGTTGCCGACGCCGATCTGGGCGAGGCCGGTGACCAGCAGCAGGATCATCGCCTGGAACACGTCGGTGCCGACGATGCGGTCGGTGGTCAGCGGATAGAAGAGGATCAGGAAGACGCCGATCAGCGTGCCGCTGCCGACCGAGGTGAGGCCGATGATGAAGCCGACGACGATGCCCAGGCAGACAGTGCCGAGCTTCATGCGCCGCGACATCGTGATGTTCTCGCGGCGGTACTTCTTGTCCACGTGCAGGACGATCTTCACGATGAGGAGCACGCCGACCATCATCAGCGCCGAGCCGATCGCCCGGTAGAGGATGACGTCGATGAGGTCGCCGTAGTGATTCTTGACGTAGGTGACGGCGGCCACGCCGGTGAGGGCCGCCGGGACGCTGCCGAGGCAGAGCCAGAGCGCCAGGGGGATGTCGACCGAGCCCTGGCGCCAGTGCTTCCAGGAGCCGGCGATCTTGGTGACGGCGGCGTAGGTGACGTCCGTGCCGACCGCCATCGTCGGCGAGAAGCCGAAGACGAAGATCAGCACCGGCGTCATGAGCGCGCCGCCGCCCATGCCGGTGAGTCCGACGAGGAAGCCGACCATCAGGCCGGCGATGCTGAGGTAGCCGTTCAGGTCGCCGCCGACCGTGAGGTACATGGCGGCCACGAACAGCGCCCAGCCGCTGAGCCCGAGGCTCCAGCGGACCTTCCAGGAGTGCGTCCAGACGCCCGTCGGCTCGGGGCCGGGGCGGAACGGCGGGATGGTCTCGTCGATCTCGGGGTCGTACACGCAGTCGGCGTCGGCCGCCGGTGATGCAGTCGCCGGCGGCGGGATCGGGGGCCGGCAACGTCTCGCTGTGGCCGTCGGCGGTGACGACCGGCACGTCGTCCACGGCGATCGCGCTGCTGTCGCTCTCGGTCATCTGCTCCCCTGGTCGTTCTGCCGCGCCGGCCCACGCTGCGTGTCCGGCGCCTCGAATGGCCGCGAGTATGGGCGGCTCTCACTTATCTGTCAAATAAGACAGATGGATGGAGGAGGCGCTCGCGGCGGCCGGCGCCGAGGCGTCAGGCTCGCCCAGTAGCGTGCCTTATCCGGGCGTGGCGACGCATGCAGAATGTGAATACGAAAGAAGGGCCGGCGGGACGCCCTGTGGGCGTCCCGCCGGCCCGGCCGCTCCTCCGGCCTCGTCAGCCCGTCACTGGCAGAGCGCCGCCAGGAACTCGTCCCAGTTGGTCTGCGTGCTGAGTCTCAGCGTCCGGTAGTAGGTGAAGTCGGTCGCGCTGTAAGGCGTCAGCTGCTGGGGCGTCGACGGCATCCAGACCATCAGCCCCTTGCTCTTGTTGAACTGCTTGTTGGTGCTCGTCCAGTTGGCGGTCGTGCAGGCGGCCGCGGCCGTCATGACCGCGTCGCACCGGGCTTTGATGGTGGGGTCGGCCACCTTGGCCTTCATGTTGTAGGCGAGCTGCCACAGGTCGAAGGCGACATTGTAGTAGCTGACGGTGCTCCGCCTGGCGCTCAGGTAGGCGCTCTTGTACACGGGCAGTCCGGCCTTCAGCGCGAGCGCCCACTGGTCCACCGCCGTCATCAGCGTGGTGAAGCGCGCGTCGAGCGCCACGCTCGAGAACGTGTCGCTGTCCCCGAGGGCGGTCAGAGCGATCTTGTCGCTGACCTGCTGCGGCGTCATCGTGGGTGTGGCGCGGATGGCGGCGATCACCGCGTCGTACTGGATGCCTTCCCAGTTCGTGTACGACTCGCTGCCGGCCATCGCCGCGGCGAAGGGCTGCCAGTCGGCGCCCACCTCGAGCATCTGGCGATTGCACATGTCCCAGGCGACCACGCTGACCGGACCGACCGCCGACATGGCGGCGACCTGCTCGTCCTCGTTCAGGGCATCGCCGCCGGACGAGTCGTCCCGCGACGTGTAGCCCTGGAAGGTCATGTAGCCGTGGTCCCAGAACGCCAGCAGGTAGTTCGTCGCCGGGTAGTTGGCCTTGGTCCAGGTCACGAAGTCCTTGAGCGTCTGCGGGTCGCCCATGTCGCGCTCGCCCCAGTCGGCCACCGCACTGGCCGCGTCGGCGAGCATCCCCTGGGTGCAGTAGAAGACCTTGGTGGTCTGCCAGTCGCCGCGGGAGGTGTCGTAGCCCGGGCCGCGGTCGGCGAGCACGACCACGTTGACGCTCGCGTTGGAGCCGAGCGCGGACAGCTCGGTCTCGATGTCCTTGACGACGTAGTCTTCGAGGTTGTTGTCGCCGTCCAGGTAGACCATGACGGTCCACGGCTTGGCCGGCCGACGGCGCTCCGAACGCCGCCGGCGCCGCGACGACCAGCAGCGCCAGCACGACGACGAGCATGACGAGCACGGATCCCCTGCGCATGGCTCTCCCTCCATGGTGGTGACAGGTGCGTGCGGCGCGGACGCGCCGGGAGACGTCGAGGAAAGGGCGCTAGAGGCCCGCGGGGAGAAGTCCGGCGGTCACGAACCGCCGCAGCGTGTCGTTCTCACGATCCATCGCCCCACCCCCTTGCCCATCGCCCCGGGCGAAGTCCCCTGATGAGTGCGTTGCAGGCCGAGTATCGGAGTACGTGCGGCGCTATGCAATGGGCAAGGCGTTCAGTCGGCGTCGGACATGCCCGGCGGCAGCGCCTCAGGCGAGGGGTCGGGCGGGCCGGGCAGGGTCAGCCGGCCGCCGCGTACTGCTCGCGGAAGAACGCGAGCAGCGCCTCGGCGGCCCGGCTCAGCACCCGGGTCTTGGAACGCACCGTGTAGAAGTCGCGGAGCACGCGGAAGCCCTCGATGGGTACGACGGTCAGCGTGCCGTGCTCCACCTCGGGACCGATCGCCCAGCGGCTGAGGAACGTGACGCCGCCGCCGGCGATGGCCGCCTGCTTGGCCGACTCCATGAGGCCCATCTCCATGACGACGTTGAGCCGCTCCGGGCGCACGCCGGCGCGCCGCAGGTGGTCCTCGACGACGATGCGCACGCCGGCGCCCTGCTGCTGCACGAGCTGCGGCTCGGCGATGAGGTCGTCGAGGGTGACCTCGCCGCGCGCCGCCCACGGGTGGGTGGGCGCGCACACGAGGACGATCTCGTCGCGGGCGAGCGGCTCCGCGACCAGCTCCGGACGCGGCGTGACGGCGCCGACGGCGCCGATCTCGAACTCGCGCGACAGCACGCGCTCGATGACCGCGTGCGTGTCGTCCACGGCGAGCGAGATGGTCACGCCGGGGAAGTCGCTCTTGAACTGGGTGAGCATGGCCGGCAGCACGTGCTCGCCGGGGCCGGTGGAGGCGCCGACGACGACGCGGCCGGCGACGAGCTCGCCGAGGTCGAGGATCTCGGTGCGGGCGCGCTCGTCGAGGTCGAGGATCTCGCGGCCGTAGCGGTACAGCACCTGGCCGGCGTCCGTGGGGACGACGGTGCGGCGCGAGCGGTCGAGCAGCGTCGTCTTGAGCTCGCGCTCGAGGCTGCGGACCTGCTGGCTGGCGGCCGGCTGGGTGATGTGCATCTCGTCGGCCGCGAGCGAGAAGCTCTTGCGGTCGACGATCCGGCAGAACAGGCGTAGCTGGCGAATGTCCATAAGCGGAGCTTATCTCATGAAGTGGCCGGCGTCACGCGTCGGGTCGCTCCCCGCCGAGTCCAGGCTGAGTGGCTGTGAGGGGCCGCGACCTCGGCGATGTCCTCCGCGGTGTGGCGCCATTGATGACGACGCTGGGTGGCGCCATCACGACGCCATCGGCGACGCCGATCGTGATCGCACCGGTGGACGCCACCCACGACGCCACTCGTGGCCCCACTCGGTGGTGCACACCTATCGCCGGCCCCGCCCCGATGGCCTCGCGACGGCGGCGAGCGCCTGGGCGGCGGTCGCGACGACTCAGACGAGCGGCCCGGGCGGCTGGTCGGCCGTGTCCTGCACGAGGCGGCCGAGGCGCGCCCGCCGGGAGCGGCGGCGCGCCAGCTCGATCAGCCGTTCGGCGAAGAGCCAGGGGTCGCGCGGCAGCGCGACCGAGGTGCGGGTCTCCTTCTTGCGCAGGACGACGTCGTCCGGTCCCGTGACCCGCTTGAGCCTGCCGTCGCCGAGCAGCGACGCTTCGACGGGGCCCGCCGATGACGACAGCGTGTAGGCCGGCGTGCCCAGGGCGGCGGCCTCGCGCAGCATCACGCCGCCCATCCCGACGGCGAAGTCGGCGGCGGCCAGCAGCCCGACACCGTCCACCGGTCCGTCGGGGACGACGACGCCCGGCAGGCCCAGGGCCAGCACCCGCTGCCGCTGGCCCTGGTCGCGGGCGACGACGACCAGCGTCAGGTTCCGGCGGCCGGCCAGGCCGGCGAGCAGCTCGAAGAGACCGGCCTCGTCGGGCGCCGCCGACTCCTCGTCCCCCAGCCGGGTCTTGCGCGCCGGCGGCCGCACGATGCCGGCGACGTGCCGGCGCTCCACGCCGAGGAGGCCGAGCGCGGCCGGGTCCGGCTGCGCGTCGTGGAGGTAGTACTCCTCCTTGAAGCCGGGGTAGCGGAAGAGCTTCTCCTTGGTGGCGCCGAGCGACGTGATGCCGGCGACGGGCACCGCCTCGGGGACCGCGACCTCGTCCACCAGCCGCACGTTGACGAGGTTGCTGCGCCCGAGGCGGTCCGGGTCCAGGAACGTCATCTGCGGGATCGCCAGCGTCCAGGCGGTGAGCACGAAGTCGCTGGCGTGGCTGCCGGCGGCGACGTCGAAGCGGCCGCTGGAGGCGGAGCCCAGGAGCTGCGCCGTCCTGTTGACCAGGCCGACGGCGCGGGTGCCGAGGCTGCCGCCGCGGTGCTGCGTGGTGAGCACGCCGCCGAGGCCGTAGCGCCGGAGCACGAGGTCGGCGCCGGCGAAGCGGCGCGCCGTGAGCGTGACGGTGTGACCGGCGTCCTCGAGCCGGCGCACGACCGGCGCGAAGAAGACGACGGAGGCTGCGTCGGTGATGTCGACCCAGATCCTCATGGCGTCAGGTCGGAGCCGGGGTCCGCGGTGGCCGCGGCCGGGGGTCGGGATCTGCCGCTCGGGCGGCGTCCGGCGGGCCGGGCGTCCGTCAGGCCAGCCCGGCCTCCACCGCCGCGGCCACTTCCTTCACCTGCTCCTCGGTGAGGTTCGGGTGCATCGGGATCGCGAGGTTGGTCTTCGCGGCCTCGTCGGTGCAGGGGAAGTCGCCGAGCTTGTGACCCATGCCGGAGAACACCGGCTGCAGCTGCATCGGCGTGGTGTAGTACGCGGCGCAGTCGACCTGGCGCTCCTTGCACGCGGCGGCGATGTCGTCGCGGCGCGGGTGGCGGATGACGTAGAGGTGATAGACGTGCGTGTGGCCGTCGGGGACGGCGGGGCGCACGACCTCGTCCGGCAGGTACTCGTCGTACCACTCGGCCACCAGCGCGCGGCGGCCGTTCCACTCGTCGATGACGCCGAGCTCGATGCGCAGGATCGCCGCCTGGAGCTCGTCGAGACGCGAGTTGAAGCCGATGTCGGTGAAGGTCTTCTTGTCCTTGCTGCCGTGGAAGCGGAGCTCGCGGGCGCGCTGGACGAGGACCTCGCTGTGGCCGGTGACCAGGCCGCCGTCGCCGTAGCCGCCGAGGTTCTTGGTCGGGAAGAAGCTGAAGACGCCCATGTCGCCGAGGCTGCCGGCGCGACGACCGTCGTAGGTCGCGCCCCACGCCTGGCAGGCGTCCTCGACCACGGAGAGGCCGTGCGCCTCAGCGACCTTGCGCACGGCGTCGGCGTCGGCCGGGAGACCGAAGAGGTCGACCGGCATGATCGCCTTGGTGCGCGGCGTGATCGCCGCCTTGATCGCCTCGGGGTCCATGCAGAGCGTGTCCGGCAGGATGTCGACGAACACGGGCTTGGCGCCGGACTGGGCGATGGCCTCGGGCGTCGCGTAGAAGGTGAACGGCACCGTGATGACTTCGTCGCCCGGGCCGATCCCCAGCGCGCGGAGCGCGATCGTGAGGCCGTCGGTGCCGTTGGCCACGCCGACGGATCCGGTGGTCCCCATGTACGCGGAGGCCTCTTCCTCGAACCCCTTGACGTTCGGCCCCAGGATCACCCGCCCGCTGCGGAGCACGGACAGGACGGCATCCTCGATGCGGTCCTGCAGCTCGGCGTACTGTCCCTTGATATCCATGAGTCCGACGGCCATAGCTACGCCTCCTTGAGGGCGGAAGAAGTCGAGCCCGGAACCTACCACAGGCCTCTGGAGCGGGCTACCGCAGGGGCGGGTCACGCCCGGCGCTGACGGACGTTCGACCGGGCGGAGCCGGGTGGGGTACGCTTCGTCCATGACCGCATCCATCATCAACAGCGTCGTCGAGTGGGCCACGCATCTCATCGGCGACTCAGGCCTGCCCGCCGTCTTCTTCCTGATGCTGCTCGAGAGCGCCTGCATCCCCGTGCCCAGCGAGGCGATCATGCCGTTCGCCGGCTTCGCCGTGACCCAGGGCCACATGACGCTCTTCGGCATCACCGTCGCCGGCGTCGCCGGCAACCTCGTCGGCTCCTGGATCACCTATGCCATCGGCTACTACGGCGGCCGTCCGTTCGTGGAGCGCTGGGGCAAGTACGTGCTGCTGCGCCCGCACCACCTCGAGACGGCGCAGCGCTGGTTCGACCGCTACGGCGCCCCCGTCGTCTTCTTCGGGCGCATGATCCCGATCGTGCGGACGTTCATCTCGCTGCCGGCCGGCTTCGGCAAGATGAAGTTCTGGAAGTTCACGCTGTTCACGCTGCTCGGCTGCATCCCCTGGGTGTTCATGCTGGGCTGGCTCGGCACCCGCCTCGGCGCGAACTGGGAGAAGATCCGCCCGTATCTGCACATCGCGGACTACGTCGTCGTCGCGGTGGCTGGTCGTCTTCGTCGTGTGGGTGATCGTGAAGTGGCGCCGCCGCCGCGGCAGCCGCCGGCCCCGGACCGGACACCGCCGAGTACGGGGACGAGGCGTGAGCCTCGAGGGCGAGGCGTGAGCCAAGGCGTACCCGGCGCGACCTGCCGGGTGAGGGTCCCCGCCACCACCGCCAACATCGGCCCCGGCTTCGACTGTCTCGGGCTGGCGCTCGACCTCTGGAACGAGGTGCGGTTCACCGTCGAGGGTGACGGCGTCGTGGTCACCACCGAGGGACCGGACCCGGCCGGGCTCCCGCGCGACGAGACCAACCTGGTCGCGCGCGCGTTCCTGCGCCTGTGCGAGGAGGCCGGCAGAGCCGCGCCGGCCGGCCTGCGCATCCACTGCGACATCCGCGTGCCGATGTCCTCCGGCCTCGGCTCGAGCTCCACCGCCATCGTGGCCGGCCTCCTCGGCGCCAACACGCTGGTCGGCCGGCCGTTCGACCGCGACGCGATCCTCGAGCTGGCCGCCGACATGGAGGGCCACCCCGACAACGTGGCGGCGGCCCTGCTCGGCGGCCTCACCATCGTCGTCCAGAAGAAGGACACGCTGCTCACCAAGAAGATCCTCGTCCCCGAGGTGCACGTGGCGCTGGCGGTCCCGGACCTGCCCTTCAGCACCGACGCCGCCAGAGCCGAGCTGCCGACCGAGGTCTCCATGGTCGACGCCGTCTTCAACCTGCAGCGCACGCCGCTCGTGGTGGAGGCGCTGCGCACCGGGGACTACGAGCTGCTCAGCCAGGTGATGGACGACCGCCTGCACCAGGCCTCCCGGCTCAAGCGCATCCCGGGAGGCCGCACCGCCTGGCTCGCGGCGCTGAACGCCGGCGCGGCCGCCGTGGCCGTCTCCGGCTCCGGGCCGAGCCTCATCGCCTTCGTGAGCCTGGCGACCGACGCCTCGCGCATCGCGCGCGTGATGGCCGAGGCGTTCGCCGCCGAGGGCGTGACGGCGATCCCGCTCGGCCTCGCCGCCTCCGCGGCCGGCGCGACCGTCGCCGTCTGAGCCTGCGGCCGTCTACCTCCGGGTACAGTGTGCCTATGAGCGTGGGCTACGAACTCGTCGATCACACCGCCGACATCGGCGTGCGCGTGTGGGGCCCGACGGCCGAGGAGGTCTTCGAGCAGGCGGCGCTCGCGCTCTTCTCCCTGGTCTGCGACCCGCTCGACGTCGGCGAGCTCGAGGCCGTCGAGGTCGCGCTCGAGGCGGAGTCGCATGGACCTGCTCCTCGCGGCCTGGCTCAACGAGCTGCTCTCCGTCTTCGAGGCGCGCAAGCTGGTGCTCTCCCAGTTCGACCTGCTGGAACTGGGGGACCACGTCCTGCGCGCCCGCGTCAGCGGCGAGCCGCTGGACACGAGCCGCCACATCGTCTGCGGCGGCGTCAAGGCGGCGACGCTGCACGAG
>CAVUBA010000031.1:0-84295 GCA_963739595.1 uncultured Thermoleophilia bacterium | reverse complement strand
TCTCGGCCGGCGAGAACACCGTTGTCTCCCCCGGCTGCAGGATCCGCACGTCGACATCCGGGGCGAGGTCCGCCGCGTAGCGGGCGAACGCGTGCGGCCACTCGCCCCACTTCGCGTTGAACTCCGGCGGCAGCCACGGCGGGTAGATGGTGCCCCAGTGCACGGGCACGCAAGCCGCCGGTCGCAGCAACTCGAGTGCCCTGGCGGCGGAGAGCGGGTTGAGGTGGTCGCTGGGCAGCCGCGGCCCCCAGCCGCCGACGGGCAACACGGCGACGTCGAGCGGGGCCAGGTCGCGCATGCCCTCGTACAGGCCGGTGTCGCCGGCGAAGTAGGCGCTGAGGCCGCCCGAGACGACGTAGCCCAGAGCGGCCGAGTCCGCGCCGAGCGGATAGCGGGTGCCGGCGTCGTCCGCGGGACCGCCTGGACGCGCACGGAGCCGGCCGATCCGGTCGCGGTCGACCCGCCGATCAGCACCTCGTCCCCCACCTCCATCTCCAGCGGCACGAAGCCGAGACGCCGCAGCAGCGTGCCGAGGCCGCGCGGCGCCACCACCGGCGTGCGCCGGTCGATGAGCCGCAGAGACGGCACGTCCATGTGGTCGAGATGCGCGTGCGAGATGAGCACGGCGTCGAGGTCGCGACGCACCGCCGGGGGCGGGACGGGGCTGCGCCGGATCAGCACGCCGATCCGCCGGCGCAGCAGGGGGTCGGTGAGCAGCCGGACTCCGTCCATCTCGAGGAGCACCGTTGCATGCCCCGCGAACGTCACCGAGAGCGTGGAGGTCGCTCCGTGCCTGCCCATGCGGCAACTCTACCCGAGTCCGCGACGGCAGTCGGCGTCTCGGCGAGCGTCAAGCCCCGGCGGGCGACGACCGTCGCGCCTGCCTCAGCCGAGACCCAGCAGCTCGCGGATGCGCGCCTTGGCCTCCTGCGGGCTGGGGTCGTGCGGGTAGGTCGTCTCGGCCTCGAAGACGCGGCCGAGACGGAGCTCGCCGCGCACCTCGTGCATCACCAGCGGGTCGGCCAAGTCGGCCACGCCGACGCCGAGCGCCTCCGCGACCGTCCGCTTGGCCTCCGTCAGCCGCATGCCCTTCGCCATCTCGAGGCGCGCCACCAGGTCTCCAGCGGCGCGCAATCCGTTCATCCCTGAGGCGACGGCGTGCGCGACCGGCATGCCGAAGATGTCGCCGGAGCCCACCTACAAGCCGTCGACCCTGAGGATGTCGACGCAGGCGCGCGAGCAGCGCGAGACGGCGTCCACGGGACTGAACGCGTTCATCGGCACGCCGCCCACGCCCATGCCCACATTGGCGTGGACCGGGATCCGCGCGACGTCCATGCACGGCTTCATGAACGTCAACGCCCGGGCGACGTTCCAGGCCACCGTGCGGCTCGTGTTGACGTTGACGGCGGGCCCGAAGATGGTGGCGCCCGCCTCCTGCGCCACCCGGCACTGCCCCTCGGGCTTGAGCCCGGCCACCCGCGTGCCGTGGAACTCGAGCTCGCCGTGGGTGCCGAGCACGACCTCCGCGGCCATGCCGACCATGATGCCCATGGCCGGATGGGCGGCGCGCAGGCGCTCGACCGCGAGCAGCGTCGCCAGCAGGTCGGCGTCGCCGCCGGCGCCGGCGGTGTCGAAGTCGATGCCGTCGGCGCCGGCCTCGTACAGCTCGCCGGCGACGTGGACCATGTCCTCGACGGCGAGCTCGAGCGCCTCTTCCTGCGCCGCCCGCGCCTCGTCGATGCGCATCGCCGGCAGCAGTTCCGACCAGTTGCCGCACGGGCCGTCGGGGCGCGAGTAGCGGCCGAGGTCCGGCTGAGCGCCGTAGTGCACGGGGATGGTGACGCGCTCCTGCGCCTCCTTCATCGCCTGCTGCTCGGCGCCGACGATCGTCTTGACCGCCTTGTACGAGTAGTCGATGTGGTAGAGCTCGCAGGTGTCCGCGCCGAGGCACTGCTCGTACTGCACCAGGGCGTCGACGCGGCTGCCCTGCTGCGGTGTGCCGCTGCCGTCGAAGCTGAGGACGACCTCGTCCCCGATGTCGACGGCGCTGAAGCGCGCGTTGCTGGCGAAGATGTCGAGGAGATGGTCGAGCTCGTCCGCGCACAACTCGGGTGCGCGCGCCCGCCCGGCGGCCGCGCGCGTGCCCTCCTCGAGTTCTCGCTTGAGCTCGCTGCGCGTCAGCGCGACGGCGGAGCCGTCCCCCTGACGCGTGACGATCCGAGGTTCCACGCGGCCCCCTGCCTGTCGGGCGACGCCCCGCTCTCCCCCGCGCCGCCATCCTGCCCTGATCCGGATGCTACGCACGCTCGGTCCGGCACGCAACGGCCGATTCTTGGGCAAACGTCGCGCCAGGATGCGCGATCCTGGGTGGCGGTCCTGCGTGGCGCGCCGCCGACCCGAAGCGCGGATGGGCGTCTGCGGGTGGCGTCACGGGTGGCGTCATGGGTGGCGTCACGGATGGCGTCACGGACGGCGTCACTGCCTCGCGCACTACGCGGCCGCCCGGCGCACCGCCTTGACACCCGGCCGACCGCGCCGCTATCGTCCGCACACCTCGTTTAGTTATACGACTAACTAACATGACTGTCCCGGCGCCGCCGGGACGACGGGAGGGCCCATGGCGCAGCGCATCCCGACCAGACTCGGTGACGGTTCCCTCGTCGAGATGACCAGGGCGGAGATCGAGGCCGATCTGCACGCCGGCTCGGAGGCGGCCGTCAAGCGCGCGAAGGTCGAGCCGCTCACAGAAGACGACATCGCCCACCTGCTCGACATCTTTACCTCCCCCGCGAAGTTCAGCGCCGTCGACTACGGCGACGAAGTCGTCCTCAGCTTCGACGGCTCCGGCAACGCCGACATCTCCTCCCCGGTCCTCGAGCAGGTCATCTACCAGAACCACCACGGCGCCGACATGATCGAGCTCTGGCACCACGACTACTCGTACAAAGCGGTGCGCACCGTGCTGCCGTTCCAGACGCAGATGCTCAAGGACGCCCAGCAGCAGACCGTGGTGCCGCTCAACTACGGGGCGATGCCCGACCTGGGCCGCTACTCGCAGCCGGACGGCCCCGCGCCCAACTGGTCGCAGCTCATGCCGCTCGGCAAGATCGCCGAGGCGCGCGCCGCCCAGGAAGAGGCCATGGGCCACCTGGAGCACGACATGTGGCTGGTGGCCGAGGGCATGATCGGCGCCGGCGTGGACGGCATCGATTTCGACACCGCCGGCGCGTCGGGCGACGCCGACCTGCTGGCCACGCTCCGCGTCGCGCGCAGGGTGCGCGACAGGTGGCCGGACATCGGCGTCGAGATCGGGCAGGCCGCCGAACTCGTCCTGGGCATGCACGGCGAGCTCGAGTACGAGGGTGTGCGGCTGGCCGGCCAGTGGCCGCTCGGCCAGCTCCGCGCCTGTACCGCCGCCGGCGCCACGATCTTTGGGCCGGCGGTCAACGTGAACACGACGAAGTCGCTCGCCTGGAACACGGCGCGCGCGTGCGCGCTCATCAAGCCGGTCACCGCCGAAGCCGCCATCCCCGTCCACGTGAACGCGGGGATGGGCGTCGGCGGCGTGCCGATGACCCCCTATCCGCCGGTGGACGCCACCTCGCGCGCCTCGCGGGCGCTGGTCGACATCTGCAAGATCGACGGGTTGTAGGTCGGCGTCGGGGATTCCCTCGGGATGGCCTCGACACACGCGCTCGCCTCGGGCATGGGCGGGATGCGGACTGCCGGAGATCTGGTGGCCCGCATGCAGATGACCCGGGGTATGCGCCTTCCACAGGCCAAGCAGTACGTCGCCGACAAGCTCGGCTGCTCGGTCCTCGACCTCAGCGACACGATCGCCATGCACGACCTGCGCCGCGACCTTGGGCTCGGCCGCATGCAGGTGCAGGACCTCACTTACCCGGAACAGCCGGGGAACATGGAGGCGAAGTTCCACATCGCCGAGGTCCTCGACATCCCGATCAACTCGGTGGAGTGCTTCAAGCGCAACGCAGGACCGATGTGACGGTCGCCGCGGCCGGCGCCGCGGCGCGACAGTGAGGAGAACGATGGCGTCTCAGCTCGACCTCAGCCGGCGGCAGCCGCTGCTGCCGCTCGGTTCGGACTTCGCCGTGCGTTTCTACGACGACGCGAAGCTGGACCGCTACAAGGACGCCGTGCTCAGCGTCCTCGAACGGACGGGTGTTCGGTTCGGCTCGCCGAAGGCGCTGGACATCCTCGCCGAGCACGGCGCCGACGTGGACCGCGCGTCCGGCGTCGTGCGCTTCGCGCCCGACCTCGTGGCGGCCGCGCTGGCGAAGGCCCCGCGGACGTTCTGGCTGGGCTCGCGCGACGGCAAGCTCGACCTCGACCTCAGCAGCAGCGAGACCTATAACACCACCAACGGCTGCGGCACCGAGGTCATCGACTGGCACACCGGCGTGCGACGGCAGCCGACCAAGGACGACCTCTCCGCCATTACGCGCATGATCGACTACCTGGGCTCCATCCAGTTCTGGTGGCCCAACGTGGCCGCCGCCGACCGCGGCGACACGCACACGCTGCACGAGCTGGACGCCGCGTGGAACAACACGGGCAAGCACCTCCAGGGGATGGTGCAGGGCGAGCGCGAGGCCCGCTACGCGGTGGAGATGGCGACGGTGATCGCGGGCGGAGCGGAGCAGCTGCGCCGCCGCCCCCCGATGAGCAACCTCATCGGCACCGTGCAGCCGCTCATCAACGACAAGGACGGCATCGAGGCGGCGCTGGTGTTCGCCGAGGCGGGCATCCCCGTCTGCTTCGTCACCATGCCGACCTACGGGACGACGGCGCCGGCCACCAAGGCCGGCGCCTACGTGATGGGTTTCGCCGAGCTGGTCAGCGCGACCGTCTGCGTGCAGCTGGCGCATCCCGGCGCGCCGGTCATCCTCTTCCCCCTGCCGGTGCACGCCGACCCGCGCACGGCGGCGCTGACGACCGCGCCGCTCAACCACCGCGGCCTGTTCCTGCCCGGTGAGCTGGTGCACCACTTCGGGCTGCCGGCGATGACGGGCTACGCCGGGACCGACGACGACCTGCCGGGCAGCTGGCTGGCCGCGGCCGAGACGGCGCACACGGTCATGCTCGCCGGCATCGTCGGCTCCGAGCTCATGACGACCATCGGGCTGACCAACCGCTACCAGCTCTTCACCCCCGAGCACATGATGCTCGACGACGACCTCTACCATCGCGCGGCCAACGCGTTCCGCGACCTCGAGCTCGACGAGGAGACCCTGGCGCTCGACGTCATCGACGCGGTCGGGCCCGGCGGCCACTTCCTGGGCCAGCCGCACACGCGCCGGCACATGAAGGAGACCGTGGAGCGCTCGGTGGGCCAGGAGATCGGCCCCGACGGCGCGCACCTGCGAGACGCCGTCGAGGTCGCGCGCGAACGCGGCGTCGACATCCTGGAGCACTACGTGCCGGAGCCGCTGGACGCGGCGAAGACGGCGGAGCTGGCGAAGATCTGCGCCGCCGCGGACGCGGAGCTCGGCGGCTAGATCAGTCGGGCTCGCCGCCCGACTCGACGTAACCGAGCACGAGCCGGCGCCACAGGTCGAACGCCGGCTCGAAGTCGAGGTCCGGATCGGCGAGCTTCTGCAGCGCGATGCCGTCGGCGATCGCCACAGTCAGAAGAGCCATCGGCGCGATGTGCACCGCGGGCTCCTTGTCGCCCGCGCCCTTGAGCGCCCACGCGTCCAGCTTGCGGTACCAGTCGAAGAGGCCGCGCAGGTGCGGCTGCAGCTCGTCGTCGCGCAGGATGTGCGGGACGAGCTCGAAGAAGTTGCGGTAGGCCTCCGTATCCTCGGGCAGTCCCTCGTGCAGCGCCAGCAGCTCCTTGCGCCGCTCGTCGCCGGCCGGGACCGCGGTCAGCTGCTCGATGAGTTCGACGGCCTCCTGGTACATCACGGAGTCGACGAGCGCCGTCAGCAGCCCGGCCTTGCTGCCGAAGTGGTAGCGGATGAGGGCCGGGTTCTCCCCCGCCTCCTTCGCGATGGTCTCGAACGTGAGGCCGCGGAAGCCTTCGCGGGCGAGCACGCGCTTGGCCGCGTCGAGGATGCGTGCGGCCGTGGGCGCGAGGTCGGGCGTGGGATCGCTGAACGGCAGCTCGTACCTGGTCAGCGCCATCACCCCCTTCACCTCGTCGCCCGGGCGCCTGCTCGCCGTCAGGCCGTTTTCGATGCGCACCCTATCCGATTCCGGCGACCGCACGCCAGACGCTCGTCCGGCGGCCGGCCCGCCTTGACACCCGGGGCGCCTCTGCTAGTCTACCCGAACATTAGTTATGCAACTAACTAATCCTTTGTCACGGCCATCGGGGCGTGTACCGCGCCTCCATCATTCGTCAATCACGACCAGGGGGAGCGGTGTGAAGCGAAACCTGCACGCCGGCGGCACGCGCAGCCGCGGGCTGAGCGTCAACGTGTTCACCGGATCCGAGCTCGAAGACATCCACCTCGCCTCGCTCGAGGTGCTCGAGCGCACGGGCGTGTTCGTCGAGGCCGACGACGCGCGCGACATCTTCAGGGACGGCGGCTGCACCGTCGACTCCGAGACGCGCATCGTGCGCATCCCGCCGCACATCGTGGAGGACGCCATCGCCTCCTCGCCGAGCAAGTACGTGCTCTGCGGGCGCGACCCCAAGAACGACTTCCTCATGGAGCCGGGCCGGGTCGCCTTCACCAACTTCAGCGAGGGCATCCGCGTGATCGACAGCGACACCGGCGAGTACCGCGAGTGCACGCTGAAGGACGTCGGCGACATCGCCCGCCTCAACGACTACCTCAGCGAGATGGACACGCACGAGATCTCCGTGGGGGCGAGAGAAGTCCCGCCACAGACGGCGGCCGTCCACAACACCGAGGCGCAACTGCTCAACACGACCAAGCCTATCGGCATCGGGCCGCTCTCGGGCATGGAGTGCCGCGCCATCCTGCGCATGTGCGCCGAGGTCGTCGGCGGCGAGGACGAGCTGCGCGCGCGGCCCATCGTCTACGGCGGCGTCTGCCCGGTCAGCCCGCTCAAGCTCCCCAAGGACGCCACCGAGGTCATCATCGAGTGCGCCCGCTGGTGGATCCCGGACAACATCCTGAGCATGGCGATGGCCGGCGGCTCCAGCCCGGTCACGCTCGCCGGCACCCTGGTCACGCACAACGCCGAGGTGCTCAGCGGCATCGTCCTCGCCCAGCTCACCGAGCGCGGCTGCCCGATGATGTACGGCAGCTCCACGACGGCGATGGACCTCAAGCTCGCGGCGGCCTCCGTCGGCTCGCCCGAGATCGCGCTCATCAGCGCCGGAGTGGCGCAGCTGGCCAGACGCTACATGATCCCGAGCTTCGTGGCGGGGTTGTAGGCAGACTCCAAGCTCGGTGACGCGCAGACCGGTCACGAGAAGACCCTCACCGGCCTTACGGCAGCGTTGGCAGGCGCCAACCTGATCTATGGTGCGGGGATGATCGAATCGGGCGTCACCTTCGACAGCGCGCAGTTCGTCATGGACAACGAGATCGCGCGCATGATCAAGCACGTCGTCGGCGGGATCCGCGTCGACGACGAGAGCCTCGCGGTGGACGACATCAACGCCGTCGGCGCGTTCGGCGACTTCCTCAGCCTCGACGCGACGATGCGCCACATGCGTGAGCTGAGCCAGCCGGAGTTCCTCGACCGCCGCGTGCGCGAGGACTGGGAGTCGCGCGGCAGCACGGACCTGTATGCTCGCTGCCACGCCAAGGCGAGCGACGTACTCGCCGAGTACCACCCCGAGCCGCTGCCCGACGACGTCGCGAAGCGCATCCGGGCGATCGTGGAAGAGACCGACCGTGCCGCCGGCGTGAGCGCCGGCGTCGCCTGAAGGAGTCCGCAGATGAACGAACCGCTCAAGCAAGCCATCATCGACGGCAACGCCGACACGGCGCTGGCCCTGACGCAGGCCCTGCTGGCCAGCGGCGCCTCCGCCCGCGAGATCCTCGACGAGGCCCTGCTCCCCGGCATGGAGGTGGTCGGCGTGCGCATGCGCGAGGGCGACTGCTTCATCCCCGAGGTGCTGCTCAGCGCCCGCGTCATGCAGAGCTGCCTCGACCTCCTGCGTCCGCACATGGCCGCCGGCGACGAGGCCGGCGGCGGCACCGTCGTCATCGGCACCGTCGAGGGCGACCTGCACGACATCGGCAAGAACCTGGTCGGCATGCTGCTCCAGGGCGCCGGCTTCAGCGTGGTCAACCTCGGCACCGGGGTCTCCGCCGCCGACTTCGTCGCCGCGGTCAGGGAGCACGCGCCGGCCATCATCGGCATGAGCGCCCTGCTCACCACCACCCTGCCGCACATGAGCGAGACCATCGCCGCGCTCAAGGACGCGGGCCTGCGCGACTCGGTCAAGGTGATGGTCGGCGGCGCCCCGGTCACGGCCGCCTACGCCGACGAGATCGGCGCCGACGGCTACGGCGCCAACGCCGGCATGGCGGTGGAGCGGGCGAAGGAGCTGACGGACTGATGGCGACCACTGTGACGCCGGTCACCGGCACCGCGATGGACCTGGAGCGCAAGAAGCTCAAGAAGGTCCTGCATCGTTTCGACCTCGTGTTCTTCACCATCGCCGCGTTCATCAGCCTCGACACGATCGCGGTGACGGCAGCCTACGGCGCCGGCCAGACGTTCGTCTGGCTGGCCTTCCTCATCATCGTCTATCTCATCCCCTACGGCATGATCGTCGCCGAGATGGGAGCAGCCTTCCCGGTCGAGGGCGGCCCCTACGCCTGGGTGCGCATGGCGTTCGGACGCCTCGCCGCCTCGTACACCGCGGTCATCTACTGGGGCTCCAACGCCGTGTGGATCGGCGGCACCCTGGCGGCGACCAGCGTGGCCGCCATCAACAGCCTGATCCTCAAGACCCCGATGAGCACCTTCTGGTCCATCGTCGTCGGACTCATCGTCGTGTGGTCGACGATCATGCTCTCGATGGTCGAGATGAAGTACGGCAAGTGGACCGGCATCATCGGCACCATCGTCCGCCTGACCACGCTGGTCCTGTTCCTCACGCTCGTGGTCGTCTTCCTCGTGCAGCACGGCAAGCCGGCGGACACGATCACGGTCGGCAGCCTCAAGCCGACCCTCGTCGGCTTCCTCGGAGTCATCGGCCTCCTGCAGTTCATGTTCGTCGGCTTCGAACTCTCGAGCGGCGCGTCCGAGGAGATGACGAACCCGCAGAAGGACGTCCCCAAGATGATCATCCGCTCCGGCTTGATCGCGTCCTTCATCACGGGCTCGATGATCCTCGGCGTCCTGCTGGTGATGAGCGGCAAGGACCTCTCCAACGTCGCCGGCTTCACCGACGCCTACAACAAGGTGTCCGGCGTGCTGGGCGGCGCGCAGTCCGCCTTCAACTGGTTCGTCTGCGCGCTCATCCTCCTGACGATCATCAGCGCCGGCGGCGTCTGGCAGCAGGGCGGCGTGCGCATCCAGGCCATGGCCGGCCTGGACGGCGCGGCGCCTCTGTGGTTCGGCAAGTTCAGCAAGCAGGGCACGCCGCTCACGATGAACATCCTCTCGGCGATCATCGGCTCGATCTTCGTGATCCTGGTGTTCGTGATCGCGTCCGGCAGTCTCGCGACGTTCTTCACCATCATGGTCTCGGTGATCATCTCGCTCACGGCGATGATGTACGTCTTCCAGCTCCCGGCCGTGATCGTCCTGCGCAAGAAGTATCCGCACCACCGCCGGCCGTTCAGGGTGCCGGGCGGCACCTGGTTCCTGTGGCTCTGCGTCTTCGGCGCCGAGGCGATCGTCATCATCACGATCATCACCCTGCTGTGGCCGGGCCTGCTCGACGGCATCCTCGGGCAGAGCTACGACATCATGTACTGGTGGGGCGTTTCGCGGGTGTACTTCGAGACCGTGACGCTGGGTATCGTCGGGTTCTTCCTGCTCATGGCGGTCGTGTTCTGGGCACTCGGCCGGCGCAACATCAAGAAGGGCCTGGTCGGCGAGAACGACCTGCTGGCGCTCGATCCCGAGGCGCTGGCCGAGGCGACGGGCGCGGCGCCGGCCGTCGCCGGTGTGGTGGAGGAGGCCTGAGCGTGGCGACAGCGCCTGAGACGGGCGCCGCCGTCAGCGGCGCCGCCGCTGAGGCTGCCGCCGGACCGAAGCGCCAGCCTCTGACGCCCATGCGATCCGACTTCGCCGTCCGCTTCCACGACGAGGCGGGACTGGAGCCGCTGCACGACGCGACCCTGCGGCTCCTCGAGACGACGGGCGTGCGCTTCGAGTCGCCCAAAGCGCTCGCGATCTTGAAGAAGGCCGGCGCGAAGGTGGACGAGGGCTCTGACCTCGTCCGCCTTCCCCGCCGGCTCGTCGAGGAGGCCCTCGCTCCGGCGCCACGGCGGTTCACGCTCGGCGCCCGCGACGCCTCCTGCGACCTGCATGTCGGCTCCGGCTTCACCTATGGCACGACCGACGGCTGCGGGGTCGAGGTCGTCGACTGGCACACGGGCGAGCGGCGCTCGTCGACCAAGGCCGACCTCGAGGCCGTCACACGCATGCAGGACTGCCTCGGCTCGATCAGCTACTGGTGGCCCACGGTCAGCGCCGGCGACTGCGGCGAGACGGCCCAGCTGCACGAGATGGAGGCCGGCTGGAACAACACCGGCAAGCACCTCATGGGCATGGTGCAGGGCGAGACCCTCGCCAGGGCGGCCGTCGAGATGGCGACCGTAGTGGCCGGCGGAGCCGAAGAGCTTCGCCGCCGGCCCGTCATGAGCGACCTCATCGGCACGGTCTCGCCGCTGATGCACGACAGGGACGGGATCGAGGCCGGCCTGGTCTTCGCCGAGGCCGGCGTCCCCGTCTGCTACGTCACCATGCCGAACCTCGGGACGACGGCTCCGGCCACCAGGGCCGGCGCGTTCGTCGTCGGCGCCGCCGAGATCGTCGCCGCGGCGGTGCTCCACGAACTCGCCGCGCCCGGCAGTCCCGTCATCGGCTCGATCATGCAGATCTACGCCGACCCGCGCACGGCGCTCACCATGACGTCACCGCTCGACGACCGCTGCCGGTTCATCGCCACCGAGCTGCTCCACAGCTTCGGCATCCCGGCTCTGGGGCCGTTCGGCGGCACCGACGCGCAGGCGCCGGGCACGTGGCTCGCCGGCGTCGAGACCATGCTGCAACTCCTGCAGCTGCCCCTCGACGGGTGCGAGCTCTACACCGGCATCGGGCTCACCAACACCTACCAGCTGTTCACGCCCGAGAACCTGATCCTCGACGACGACCTCTATCACCGTGCACGGTACGCCTTCCTCGACATCCCCATGGACGAAGAGTCGCTCGCGCTCGACGTCATCGGGGCCGTGGGCCCGGGCGGGCACTTCCTCGCCCAGCCGCACACCCGCAGGCACATGCGCGACGCGGTTCTCAGGGCGGTGAGCCAGGAGATCGGCCCGGACGGCCAGCACTACCGGGACCCGATGGAAGTGGCGCGCGAGCGCGCCCTCGACATCCTGGACAACTACCGGCCGGAGCCGCTGGCCGACGCGATGCGCAGCGGGCTGCGCCGCATCGTCGACGCGGCCGACGCGGCGATCAAGGGGTAGCGACGCCGTACGCCGGAGAGGCGTCCGCCGGCTCGGGCGCCGGCGACTCCGGCGGAGCCGGCGTCACGACCACCAGCTCGACCGCGCCGAGCTCGACTCCGTCGGCCCGGTAGACCACCTCGCCGACCACGGCGCCGTCCGCCGGCCGCGTGGCGAAGCGCTCGGGCAGCGTCAGCACGGAGCGGACCGGCGCGGCGCTGCGCACGACGGCGCTCAGCGTCGTCCGCGCCGCCACCTGCACCTCCCCGCCCCCCGCGAGCGGGACCGTGGCGACGAGGTCCCCGGCGGTCACGACGGTCTTCTCCTCGTAGAGCGTCGAGGCCCACTCGAACAGGGCCACGTGGTCACGCGCGTCCCGGTCGCGGTTGGCCGCGCCCAGCGTGGCGGTGATGAACGGACGCAGGCCGGGCCGGCCCGAGCCCACCAGGCAGTATCCCGCCACCCTGGTGTGCCCGCACTTGATGCCGTCCGCCCAGTCCCAGTGCAGAAGAAGATTGTTCGCCCGCACCAGAGCTCCCGGTCGTGACCCCAGCGCACGGTCGCGCGCTGGCGCCAGACGATGTCCCGGAATCGAGCGTTGCGCATCGCGTAACGGCCGAGCACCGCGAGGTCGTACACCGACGAGTTGTGATACGGCTCCCGGTGGCTGCCGGTGCAGTTGACGTAGTGCGTGTCGTGGAGGCCCAACTGCCGTGCTTTGGTGTTCATCCGGCCGACGAACGCGTGCTCGCTCCCCGCCATCGCGGTCGCCAGCGTGAGCCCGCAATCCTGGGCGCTCCTGAGCATGAGGCCGAGGAGCGCCTGCCTGATCGTGATGCGCTCGCCCGGGCGCAGGCCGATGCCGCTGCTGTAGGCGACCTCAGCGGGAGCAGTGATGGTCCGGCTGAGGTCGCGAGCGCGCTGGACGACGATGAGTGCGGTCATGATCTTGGTCGTGGAGGCCATCGGTCGCTCGTGGTGGACGTCCCTGCCGTAGAGCACACGCCCCGTGACCCGGTCGATGATGATCGCCGAGGGCGCCTGCGAGCGGCGGAGGGCCGGCCGTGGCGCCTGCGGCCGCGGCCGCGGCGCCGGACCAGAGAGTCGCCGCCAGGACCGCGAACAGGAGAAACGACAACGCGACCCCCGGGCCGCCGGCGCGTCGCAGCCTTGCCCCAGCGCGTGCGTTGACGAGTGCCCCCTCCATGCGCCTAGCGTACCCCGTTCCGGGGCGCGAAGACGTCCAGCCTAGGTGTCCAGCAGCATGCGGTCGACGGCGAACGCCTCGCCGGCGACCTCGTGGAACTTCTCGATGAGGTCCGGGACGCCGAGCGCCTGCTTCTGCTCGCTGGCGAGGTCGAGGACGACCTGGCCGGCATGCATCATGATCAGCCGGTCGCCGTAGCGCAGCGCCAGCTCCATGTTGTGGGTGACCATGAGCGTGGTGAGCTTGCGCTCGGCGACGATCTCGCCGGTGAGGTCCATGATCGTCGCCGCGACCTTGGGGTCGAGCGCCGCGGTGTGCTCGTCCAGCAGCAGGAGGCTGGGCTCGGCGATCGTAGCCATGAGCAGGGACATCGCCTGCCGCTGGCCGCCCGACAGCTTGTTCACCCCAGCCTTGAGCCGCCCCTCGAGCCCCATGCCGAGGCGCGAGAGCTGCCCGCGCATCGCCTCGCGCCGCTTGTTCGTGACGCCGATGCGCAGGCCGCTGCGCCGCGAGCGGAGCAGCGACATGGCGAGGTTCTCCTCGATGGTCATGGACGGCGCGGTGCCGGCGCGCGGGTCCTGGAAGACCCGGCCGATCGAGCGGCTGCGCACGTGCTCCGCCTGCCTGGTCACGTCGCGGTCGCCGAGCAGGACCTTGCCATCCGTGAGCGGGAACGTGCCGGCGACGGCGTTGAGCAGGGTCGACTTGCCGGAGCCGTTGGAGCCGATGATCGTCACGAACTGCCCGGCCGGCACGTCGAGGTCGATGCCGCGGAGAGCCGCGACCTCGTTGGCGGTGCCCGCGAAGAAGACCTTGCGGAGGCCGCTGAGCTTGAGTTCGGCGGGAGCGCTCACAGCCGCACGACCTTCTTCCGCACGGTGGGGATCGAGAGCGCCACCACGACCAGCACCGCGGTGAGCAGCTTGAGGTCGGTCGGCGCGATGCCGAGTCGGAGGCTGATGGCGATCAGGAAGCGGTAGACGATCGAGCCGCCGATCACGCTGAACAGGACCCAGCTGACGCTGCGCACGCCGAAGATGACCTCGCCCATGATCACGCCGGCGAGGCCGGCGACGATCGTGCCGATGCCCATGCCGACGTCGGCGAACCCCTGCTGCTGGGCGACGAGAGAGCCTGTAAGCGCGACGAGACCGTTGGCGACGGCGAGCCCGACGATGCGCGTGACATTGGTGTTGGTCCCCAGCGAGCGGATCATCTGCTCGTTGTCGCCGGTCGCCTGCAGCGTGAGGCCGAACTCGGTGTGCAGGAGCCAGTCCAGGATGTACTTGACGACCACGGTGAGCACGCCCACCGCGATCACGATGTTCCAGCCGATCATCGTCAGGTCGAAGAGAGCCCCGACCTTGTCGAAGATGACCTGTACCCCGAGCAGCGGGATGTTGCTGCGGCCCATGATCCGCAGGTTGACCGTGTAGAGAGCGGTCATCGTGAGGATCCCGGCGAGCAGCTTGGGACCGTAGTTGGCGGAGTCGCTCTCGCCGGACTTGAGGAGGATGTGCAGGAACCCGGTGACGACGCCGGCGCCGAGGCCCGCGGCCACGCCGGCGCCGGTGGCCAGCAGCGGCGAATGGCCGCCGACGATGAGGGCGCCCGTGACCGCCGCCCCCAGCGGCAGGCTCCCGTCGACCGTGAGGTCGGGGAAGTCGAGCACCCTGAAAGTGATGAACACGCCGAGCACCATGAAGCTGTAGATGAGCCCCTGGAGCACAGCGCTCTGGATGGTGACGAGCACGAGCGGGTCCTTCCGAGGTCGGGGGCCGGAGCCGCTCCCGCGGCTCCGGCCCCCTCCAGTCTATCGCGCTCGCGACCGACGCGAGCCGGTGAAGATCAGAACTTGTTGACGGCCTGGCTCGCCAGGTCGGCCGGGATGGTGACGCCCTGAGCCGCCGCGGCCTTCTCGTTGATCGAGAGCTGCAGGTTCTTGGCGTACTCGACCGGGATGTCCTTGATCGGCGTGCCGCTGAGGATCTGGGCGGCCTGGTAGCCGGCCTGCTTGCCCAGGTCCTTGTAGTCGAAGCCGTAGCCCGCGGCGGCGCCGCGCTTGACGCTGTCGGTGTCGCCGACGATCAGCGGGATCTTGTTCTGGTCGCAGACCTTGACGATCGCCTCGAGCGCCGAGACGGCGGTGTTGTCGCCGATCACGGTGATCGCATCGACGCGGCCGACCAGCGACTGGGCCGCCGCCTGCACCTCGGCCGACGTGCTGGCAGGAGCCTTGATGATGCGGAGGCCGAGTGGGCCGGCCGTAGCCTCGACCTGCTTCACGATGAAGACGGAGTTGGACTCGCCGGCGTTGTAGACGATGCCCACGCTCTGAGCGTTGGGGTTGAGCTGCTTCGCCAGCTCGAGGATCGGCTTGACCGGCTGCAGGTCGCTGACGCCGGTCACGTTGGCGGTCGGAGCCTTGGGATCGGTCACGAGGCCGGCGCCGACGGGGTCGGTGACGGCGGTGAACACGATCGGCGTCGTCGTGACGGCCTTCACCACGGCCTGCGTCGTCGGGGTCGCGACGCCGAGGATCAGGTCGAGCTTCTCGCCGGCGAACTTCTGCGCGATGCTGGCGGCGGTCGCCATGTCGCCCTGGGCGTTCTGCATGTCGTAGGAGACGTTGGTGTAGCCCTTCTCCGCCAGGGCATCCTTGAACCCCTGCACGGCGGCGTCGAGCGCCGGATGGGTGACGATCTGGGTGATGCCGATCTTGTAGGCCTTGGAGGTGGCGGCGGTGGGGCTCGCGCTGCTGGTCGAGCTCGAGCTGCTGCTGCCGCAACCGGCGGCGACGCCGGCGACGGCGAGCAGAAGCACGACCGCCAGCGCGAAGGCCAGTCTGAACGAGCGGAGCATGGTTCTCCTTTCGAGTGCCACGAACGAGTGGTGCATTCTAGTTCGAGCGTGTGGCGCGTGACAAGCACGCGCATCACTATGCAGGCTCTACGCGCCGAGAGCTGCGTGGTGAGCCTAAGAAAGTGCGCCGCCGCCAACAGAACCGCGCCTTTGTGTACGCTGAACGCAGACCGATGCGTGGCGCGAGGCGAAGAAGAGGGCGGCGGGCCGTGGGCCCGCCGCCCTCTGAAGGCGACGCTCGAACTGCGACCCGGCGGCGCGTGCGGGGGCGGTCCTCCCGCCCCTCCCCGCGCCGCTCAGCTGCGTCAGTAGCCCGAGGTGCGCTCCTTGAACCGCTCGACCGAGTTGATCGGGATGTCGAGCAGCTTGCTGATGTTGAACTTGGCCTCCATCATGCCCGGCAGCGCCGGATGCGTGGAGGAGGTCATGCTGAGCAAGGCCGAGGCCGTGGTCCTGCCGGATGGTCTCCATGGCGACCGGATCGGAAAGGTCGCGCGTGGTGCAGCCGAGCTTGCCGGCCACGTACTGCTTGGCTTCCTTGAGACGCATACGCCTGGTCATCTGCATCCGAGCGACGAGATCTCCCGCCGCCCGCATACCGCCCATGCCGGACGCCTGCGTGTGGGCTCCCTCCATGCCGAGAGGGTCGCCCGTGCCCACCTAGTAGCCGTCGATCTTGAGGATCTCGACGAAGGCCTTGCTGGCCCGCGATCGTCGCGTCGGCGGGCGGGAACAGGCACGTCGGGACGCCGCCGACGCCCATGCCCACGTTGACGTGGACCGGGATCGTGGCGACCTCGGCGGCCGGCTTGATGAAGGTGATCGCCCGGGCGATGTTCCAGGCGGTCGACTTGCCGGTGTTGATGTTGACGGCCGGGCCGTAGATGCTGGCGCCGGCCGCGGTGACCATCTCGAGCTGCTTCTTGGGCCACATGCCGGCGAGGCGCTCGCCGTCGAACTCGAGCTGGCCGTGCATGCCGAGGACGAACTCGCTCGCCATGCCGATCTCGATGCCCAGCCACGGGTACTTCTCGCGCAGCATGCGGCAGGCGGTGAGGGCGGCGAGGAAGTCGGCGTCGCCCGCCGCCCCCGTCGTGTCCATGTCGATGCCGTCGGCGCCGGCCTCGACCATGGCGTCGGCGACGAAGTTGATGTCCTCGACCAGCATCGCGCAGGCCTCGACCTGGGCGTCGCGCGCCTCGTCGATCTTGCCCATCGGCAGCAGCTCGGACCAGTTGGGGATGGGGCCGTCAGGCTTCGAGTAGCGGCCCAGGTCGGGCATGGCGCCGTACTGCACCGGGTTGGTGAGCAGCGCCTGCGCGATCTTCATGCTCTGGCCCTCGTGGGCCACGTTGGTCTTGACGGCCTTGTAGGAGTAGTCGGCCTGCCACAGCTCGGGGATGTCGACGCCGAGCAGCGTCTCGTAGCTCTGCAGGTCCTGCACGCGGTTGCCGATGTGCTTGGTCCCGGTGCCGTCGTTGCTGAGCACGACCTCTTCGCCGATGTCGACCGCGGTGAAGCGCGCGGCCGATGCGTAGATGTCGAGCAGGTGGTCGAGCTCGTCCTGCGTGAGGACGTCGACCTTGGCCTTCTTGGCCGCGATCCGGGTGCCTTCTTCGAGATCGGCCTTGATCTCGGAGCGGGTCATCTCGACGAGCGACCCATCACCCATGCGAGTGGGGATCCTGGGCTCCAACAGCATCACCTCCGTGCTTCATCCGGATCGACCGCCTGCGCCGTGGGAGCGTGCGAGGCCCGCGAGCTTCCACGTTGTGAGCGAAGCGATTCGACCGCTGTCCGGCGGGCCTCCGCGCGCCAGTCTACAGCGGCGCGCTCGGGAGGCGCCACCGGCCGGACGGCCTGCCCGCAGAGCCTCTCAAGGGCTCAAAGACCGGGGCCGGCTGCGGACCGGTCGCGGCCGACCGACCCCGCCTCCCGACGACCCCCAGGCGGCGCTCCCGCGCTGGAGCCGGCGGGCGGGTTCGAACCGTCGACCTGCCGCTTACAAGGCGGCTGCTCTGCCAACTGAGCTACGCCGGCCCGCGAGAGTGCGCGGCAAGTGTACCCAGTCCCGCGCGCCGCGGGAACCGCTCCGTGGGGTATGCTACTTGCATGGAGGACTCGAAGCGCACGCGCTCATCGTCCGGGCGCGCCCGCAGGCGCGTCGTGCTGGCGCTCGCGACGCTGCTCCTGATCGTGGCGCTTGCCGTCGCACTGGCGGTCGTCCGCGACCGGGGATCCGGGGCGAAAGCGGCCACGACCGCCCCGGCTGGCCCTACGGTCCAGGCCTGGTCGTCCGTGGTCATGGACCGCTCCACTGGCTACATCCTCTACGCGAAGGCGCCCGACCGTCACCTGCTCCCGGCCTCGTGCACCAAGGTCATGACGGCCATGCTGGTCCTCGAGCACCTCAAGAACCTCGATCAGTACGTGACCGTCCCCCGCGCGGCCATGCACGTGCGTGGCGCAGTACTCGGCCTCCATGCCGGAGACCGCATCACCGTACACAACCTGCTGCTCGGCCTCATGGTGAAGAGCGCCACCGATTGCGCCGTGACGCTGGCGACGCGCGTCTCCGGCAGCGAGCCCAGGTTCGCCGTCCTCATGAACGCAAGAGCCGCCCAGCTCGGCCTCGCGAACACTCACTACGTCAACTCGTCGGGCCAGGTCACGCCGGGGCACTACACGAGCGCGCGCGACCTCGCGGAGCTGGGCCGGGTGGCGATGCGCAACGCGCGCTTCCGCGATCTCGCCTGGCGTGTCTACGCGACGGTCAAGTGGCCGCCCAACCACATCGCGCACCTTCACTCGCACAACATCTTCAATGAGACGTTCGACTGGGTGAACGGCATCAAGACGGGCTCCACGGCGGGGGCCGGACGTGTCCTCGTTGCGTCAGGCAAGTACCACAACAGGAGCTTCATCGTGGTCACCATGCATGAGCCCACGAGAACCCAGGAGTTCAAGGACGCGCTCAAGCTCTACAAGTGGGCCGACGCGCTCTACGGCAAGCGCGCGATCGTCGAGGCCGGCGCCGTCGTGGCCCAGATTCCCATCGACACGGGCGGCCAGGTAGACGCCGTCGCGGCATCGGGGCTTAGCGCCATGTGTCGACTCGCGGCGGACGTGAGCGTCGTCCTCGAAGGGCTGCCCCAGAGCCTGGCGGGACCGCCGGCCCAGGGCGCCCCTCTCGGGACCGCGGTCTACTACGCCGACGGCGGACAGCTCGGCACCGTGCCGCTGGTCGCGCCCTGACCGGGCGCTGAGCGCGGCGGCAGGTCTCGCGAGGGGGTCGCTCGGCCGCCCGGCTCAGCCGCCCGTGAGCGCCCGGAACCGCTCGACCGAGCGCACCGGCACGTCGAGCACGCGGGCGATGTTGACCTTGGCCTCGATCGCCAGCGCGTCGTTGACCGTCGCCGTGTCCTCCGTGGGGATCGTCCCGAGTCCGCGCTCGCGGCGGACGTCCGACATCGTCACGGGGTCGCTCAGGTCGGCCGGGCTCACGCCCAGCTTGTCCGCCACGTAGGCCTTCGCCTCGGGAAGCCGCATCCGTCGGGTCATCTGCACGCGGGCCACCAGATCTCCGGCGGTCCGCAATCCGCCCATCCCCGACGCGACACCATGGCCGATCCCCTGGCTGTGGTTGTCGCCGGCGCCGATCTACAAGCCGTCGAGCCGCAGGACGTCGACGCACGCGCGCGAGGCGCGCGAGACGGCGTCGACCGGCGGCAGCGCGTGCATGGGGACGCCGCCCACGCCCATCCCCCCGTTGAGGTGGATGGGGATCGTGGCGGCGTCCGTGCACGGTTTGACGATGGTGCAGGTGCGCGCCACGTTCCAGGCCACCGTCTTGCCCGTGTTGACGTTGATGGCCGGCCCGAAGATGGAGACGCCGGCCTTGGCCGCCAGTCGCATCTGGGCGGCCGGCCACAGGCCGGCCAGGCGGACGCCGTCGTACTCGAGTCCTCCGTGCATGCCGAGCACGAACTCGCTCGCCATGCCGATCTGGATGCTCCAGTCCGGATGCCTCGCGCGGATGCGCTCGATGGCCTTGAGGGCGGCCAGGAAGTCGGCGTCGCCGGCCGCCCCCGCCGTGTCCAGGTTGATGCCGTCGGCGCCGGCCTCGTACATGCCTTCGGCGACGTAGACGATGTCCTCGACCGCGGCCTCCACGGCCTCTTCCTGGGCCGCACGGGCTTCGTCGATGCGGCCCAGCGGCAGCAGTTGCGACCAGTTGGGGACCGGGCCGTCGGGCACGGTGTAGCGCCCGAGGTCCGGCATCGCGCCGTAGGCGACCGGGATGGTGAGCAGCAGCTGCGTCTGGCGCATGATCTCCTGCTCGAACGGCAGGACCGGCTTGATCGGCTTGAACGAGTAGTCGTGGTGATACAGCTCGACCGTGTCGGTGCAGATCGTCTGCTCGTAGTTCTGCAGGTCGGTGATGCGCGAGCCGGCGTCCTGGCTGCCGACGCCGTCGGACGTGAGGATGACCTCGTCGCCGATGTCGACCGCGCTGAACCGGGCGCGGCTCGCGAAGATGTCGGCGAGGTGCGCGATCTCGTCGTCGCCCAGCGGCTCGACCTTGGCCCGCCTGGCGCCCGCCTCGACTGCCGGCGTGGATGTCGGCCTCGATCTGCGCCCGGGTCATCCGCACCAGCGACCCGTCGCCCATACGCGTCGGGATACCTTCCATCGCCCCCTCCGTCGGCCCTCGTGGTGTGCGTGCCGCCGCCGGAGCACCGGCCGCGACTCTCGCGGCTTCCCCAGGCGGCGACCCGAGGCTACAGGCCCGCGCCGCGCCTGTCAGCGGCGGATACTTCGGCAAAGTTCACGGCGGCGCGGGCCAAAGGTGAGGGAACCGCTGCGGACGCCGGCGGAACCGGTCGCCCGGGGCCATCAAAGGGACGAGGCCCCGCGGGGAACGGGGCCTCGAACAAGGGCTTTGGGGCAAACCCTCGTGGTGGGGGGGTCTTCGCTTGCCAGCGAAAGGAGCCACTCACAGCATCCCCAGAGAATGTTGCGACCGGCGTGAAGCAGCGCGAACCCGCGCGAAGGAAGGGTTGCTGCCCGGTTACGGGGCAGGCGCGGACCCTGGTGCGATCGTCTGGGATCCGCGCCATTAAGGTGGCCGAGGGCCGACGAGCAGAGCCGCTTTTGGGGGCGGCGCCCGTCGGCCCTCAGGCCGTGGTCCGCCCGGGGCCGGGGCGAACCAAGAAGATAGGAGGTACCAGCCACTTGGCGCTGGCAGCGGGCTTCTCGGAGACGGGAAGCATCGCAAGACGGAGACTAGGATTCATGTATTGAGCAATGATTAACCAAATATTAACCGATATGAAGCGAGCAGCCTGAAACGCTTGCCTGTCGGTTGCCGTTTCGGGTAGGTTCACGACCGTTTTGAGCCCGACTGCGAGAACGCCGAACGCAGGTCAGGCCAGCGTCAGCTGCCCCCCGCGTCGTCCGGGCCGGCCGTCAGCTCCAGCAGGCCGGCCTCGTCGATCACGGACACGCCGAGCGCGGTCGCCTTCTCGAGCTTGGATCCGGCGTCCTCGCCGGCGACGACGTAGTCGGTCGCCCGGCTCACCGAGCTGCTGACGCGCCCTCCCGCGGCCTCGATCAGCGCCTGCGCCTGCCCGCGGTGAGCGTCGGGAGCTTGCCCGTGAGCACGAAGGTGAGGCCGGTGAGCGGGCCCTGCTGCCGCACCGGGGCGTCCTCGACCAGGCGCACGCCCGCGGCGCGCAGCTTCTCGATGGTCTCGCGGTTGTGGGCGTCGCCGAGGAACTGCTCCACCGCCTCGGCGACCACCGGGCCGATGCCGGGGACTTCGGCGAGGTCGGCGGCGCTCGCGGCGAGGAGGGCGTCCATGCTCGGGTAGCGCTCCACGAGCGCCTGGGCGGTCACTCCCCCCACGTGGCGGATGCCGAGGGCGAAGAGCACGCGCGCGAACGGCCGCTGCTTCGACTCCTCGATGGCGGCGAGCACCTTGTCGGCGCGCCTCGCCTCGACGATCTCGAGCGCGCCGTCCTCCCCCTTGCGCGTCTTGGCGCCGAACAGCGGCAGGGCGACGACCTCGCCGTCCTCGATGCGCACGAAGTGCTCACGCCTGAGGTCATACAGGTCGGCGACGTTCCCGATCAGCCCCTGCTCGTGCAGCAGCACGACCGTCTCCTCCCCGATGCCCTCGATGTCCATGGCGCCCTTGCTCACGAAGTGCTTGATGCTCTCGACCAGCTGGGCGGGGCACGAGCGGTTGGGGCAGCGCACGGCGACCTCTCCGGTCTCGCGCACGGTCTCGGAGCCGCAGGCCGGGCACGTGCGCGGCATGGTCCACTCGGGCAGGGCGACGTGACGCGCTTCGCGGCCGATCAGCCGCCCGCCACCCTCATCGACCTCACCGGTCGTCACCGGGCCGACGACCTGCGGGATCACGTCGCCGGCGCGCTGCAGGATCACGTCGTCGCCGGCGCGGATGTCCTTGCGGCGGATGTCGTCCTCGTTGTGCAGGGTAGCCCGCTCGACGGTCACGCCGCCGACGAAGACCGGCTCGAGCACCGCGAACGGCGTGAGCACGCCCGTCCTCCCCACGTTGACCTCGATGCTGTGCAGCCTCGTCGTCACCGTGGTCGGCGCGAACTTGAAGGCGATCGCCCAGCGCGGGTCGTGAGCGACGCTGCCCAGCGCCCGCTGGATGGCGAACGAGTCGACCTTGACCACCGCCCCGTCGATGTCGTAGTCGAGGTCGCCGCGGCGCTCCTCCCAGGCGCGGCACGCCGCGGCGACCTGCTCGATGCCGTCCACCGTCACGATCTGCGGGTTGACCTTGAACCCGGCGGCCCGCAGCCAGTCGAGGGCGCTGTGGTGGTCGGGCAGGTCGAGCCCCTCGGAGTAGCCGATGGCGTAGCACCAGACGTCGAGCGGCCGGGCGGCGGCCAGCCTCGGATCGAGCTGGCGGATGGACCCGGCAGCGGAGTTGCGCGGGTTCACGAAGGCGCTCAGGCCGTCGGCCAGGCGCTGCTCGTTGAGGCGGGCGAACGCGGCGAGCGGCAGGTAGACCTCGCCGCGGACCTCGACGACCGGCGGCGGGTCGCTCACGAGCAGCCGCAGGGGCACCGACCCGATGGTGCGCAGGTTGGCGGTGACCTCCTCGCCGACCTCGCCGTTGCCGCGGGTGGCGCCGACTGTGAAGACGCCGTCGCGATACGTGAGCGAGATGGCGAGCCCGTCGATCTTGGGCTCGACGACGTAGCGCAGCGGCGCGTCGTCGAGCTCCCGGGCCTCGAGCAGCCGCCGGTTGCGCTGGTCCCACGCCAGCAGTTCGTCCTCGTTGCGGGCGTTCGCGAGTGAGAGCATCGGCTCGAGGTGACGGACCTGCGTGAACCCCTCGAGCGGTGCGGCGCCGACGCGCTGCGTCGGCGAGTCCGGTGTGCGCAGCTCCGGATACTCCGCCTCGAGCGTCTGCAGCTCGCGGTACAGCGCGTCGTAGGCCGCGTCGTCGATCTCCGGCCGGTCGAGGACGTAGTAGAGGTGCGCGTGCCGGTTGATGGTCTCGCGCAGTTCGGCCGCCCGGGCCGCCGCCTCAGCCTCGCTCACCGCATCCCCCTTTGGCGGCCGCCGCGCGGCCGCGACGCCTATCCGCTGGGCTCTCCCCGCCCACGGCGGCTCTGCCACCGCCCAGCGCCGGCCCTCGCCGCGCAGGCACAGGCCGAGAAGCTCACCGGGCTCGTCGAGCCAGTAGTCTGGCCCCGACGCCAGCAACGCCTCGCGGCCGAACACTCCCCAGGCCACGGCCGCGGTGGCCATCCCGGCCGCGCGGCCGGCCTCGATGTCCACGGGGCTGTCGCCGACGTAGAGCGCGCCGTGCGCCGGCATCCCGAAGCGTTCCAGGCAGAGGCGCAGCGGCACCGGCGACGGCTTGTGCTAGGTCCGTGTCGCTCGCCGTCACGACGACCTCGAAGTGCTCGCGCAGGCCGACGGCGCGGAACGCCATCTGCGTCGTGTCGGCGCTCTTGCTGGTGACGATGCCGAGGCGCCTGCCGGCGGCCCGCAGGGCGTCGAGCATCTCGGCGACCCCCTCGTAGCCGCGGATGAGCTCGTCGTGCCGGCGGTGGTTGTACTCGCGGTAGACGTCGTAGAGCTCCTGCGCGTGATCGGCCGAGAGTCGCTGCATCTGTGCCATGAGCGGCTGCCCGACGCCGGCGAGGATCACCTCGTCGGGCAGCGCCTCGTCCAGCACCGTCCGCGTCGCGTGGCGGAACGACTCCACGATGAGCTCGACGGTGTCCACCACGGTGCCGTCGAGGTCGAACACGACGGGGTCGAAGCCGGCGCTAGGCACGGAGCCGCTCCAGGTCGAGGTCCCAGCCGGCCAGGTCCGCCAGCAGGTCCGGGTCCAGCAGGTCGTAGCGCAGGGGCGTGACCGCCACCGCGCCGGAGGCGACGACGTCGAAGTCCGTCTCCGCCCCCTCGCCGGAGGCCGGATGGTCGCAGGGCAGGTAGTGCTCCGCGGGCGCGGCGCCGTCGTCCCCGGCGAGCGTGACGTAGTCGTAGGCGCTGGCGCCGCCGAGCCGGGCGGGACGGATGCCGGTGATCTCCGCGAGCGGCCGGTCCGGGAGGTTGACGTTGAGGATGCTGTGGCGCGGCAGGCCGCGCTCGATGACGTGGCCGACCATCGCGCGCAGGATCGGCACGGCCTCGTCGAGCCAGCCGGGCTCGAGCGACTCGACGGAGAAGGCGGCCGCCGGGCGCCCGCGAAGGGCGGCCTCGAAAGCGGCGCCGACGGTGCCCGAGTAGGTGACGTCGGCCCCCATGTTGCCGCCCGCATTGACTCCGGAGACGACGAGGTCGGGCAGGGGGCAGCGCAGGCCGAGCAGGGCGATACGCACGCAATCCGACGGCGTCCCGTCGACGGCGAAGCCGTGATAGCCGTCGCCGAAGGGGCGCGGCCGCAGGGCGAGAGGACGGCGAACGGTGATGCCGCGAGCCACCGCGCTCGTGTTGCGGTCCGGCGCGATCGTGGTGACCTCGCCGAGACCGTCGAGGGCGCGGCGCAGCACGGCGATGCCGGGGGCGTCGATACCGTCGTCGTTGGTGAGGAGGATCTGCAGGGCCACAGGACGATTCTAGCCGAACGCCGGTGGACGATGCCGGCGGCACCCGGCCGGCCCCGTTGACGTTCGCCCACGGCTCTCGCGCCCCGCGTCCCGCGCCTGTAGCCTGTGGCGACAACGGGCGGCGAGCTTCCGCCCGGCAGGATTGCAGAAGCGCCCGTCGTAGGAGTGCCGAGGCAAGGCTGAGAAGGAGCCGCGTGACCCTAGCGACGCACGTCCCGAACGACAGCGACGGCAGGCGCCATAGCCTGCGCCGTGGCGGCGCCCTGCTCGCGTCGCTCGCGGGAGTCTCGGCCCTGGTCACCGTGACCGGACCCGGCTACCTCTGGCCGCTCTTCCTCTTCCCGCTCGTATTGGCCGCCGTGTTCTTCTTCGAGCTCGGCAGCCTCGCCGTCACCGTGTGGCTGGGCAACTTCTTCGTCCTCTACTACAGCTTCTTCGCTCCGGCCACGCCCGAGCTCGTGCGGCAGGCTCTGCTCGGCACGGCCCTCTTCCTCGTCACCGGCCTCTTTCTCGGGCGCGTCCAGCGCCGGCACCGCGACGCACAACGCGAGCTCGCCGCGACCACGCTCACCGACCGCCTCACGGGGCTCTACAACTACGGCACCTTCGTCGACTACCTGCACAACGAGGTGACCAAGATCGACCGCTACGGGGGCGAGCTCGCGCTGCTCATGCTCGACCTCGACCACTTCAAGCAGTTCAACGACCGGCACGGCCACGAGGCCGGCAACGATCTGCTCCGGCGCCTCGGCGCCGCGGTGGCGACGCTGGTCAGGGACGCGGACGTCGCCGCCCGCTACGGCGGTGAGGAGTTCGCCGTGCTCATCCGTGGCGACGAGTCGCAGGGCTACGAGCTGGCCGAGCGGCTGCGTCGCGCCGTCGAGACGGTCACCGTCGAAGTCCGCGGCGGCGACCAGGTGTGTACGACCATCTCCGCCGGCATCGCCACCTACCCCGCCGGCGCGGCCGACGAGGCCGAGCTCATCGAGGCGGCGGACGCCGCGCTCTACGAGAGCAAGCGGCGCGGCCGCAACCGCGTGACCATCTTCACGGGCGTGGCCGGCGAGCGGGAGCTCCCCGCGAGCCTGACCGCCTGAGCGCACCGAGAGGGGCCGCGCCGGCGAAGCGGCGCGCGGCCCGCTCACTTCGGGAACGTCACCTGCGGCAGGCGCGTATCGGCGCGCGCGAAGGCCTCGCCGCAGAAGAGCTCGACCCCGTTACGAGCCAGCAGCTGCTGCTCCTCCTGCGCGCGCACGCCGGTGGCGATGAGCTGCGCGCCGGTACGGCCGGCGAAACGCACGAGCAGCTGCACGACCTCGATGGACGTGAGGTCGCCGGCGAGGCCGGCGACCAGCATGGGATCGAGGCACAGGAACTCGGGGCCGGCCTCGGCGATGAGCTCGAGCGTGGTGAACTGCGCCCCGAGGCCGGAGATGCACAGCTGGAAGCCGAGGTCGCGCACGTCTGCGAGTGTGCGCAGCGTGGACGCGGTGTTGCTCATGAGGTCCTCGGCGTCGATCTCGAACACCACGTGCTGCGGGACGAGCGCCTTGTTGAGGGAGTAGAACTCGCTCACGGCCACGACGGCGGCGTTGGGGAGCTCGCCGGCGGCGCAGCCGAGAAACAGCAGGTCGTCGGACTTGAGCCCCACCGCCGCCGAGACCGTGGCCTCGCGCGCGACCACGCCGTAGGAGGCGAGGACCTGCGAGCGACGGGCCACGTCGAGCAGCACGTCCGGCAGCCGCAGCGGCGAGTAGAACGGCCCGCGCACGCTGCTGCGGTAGCCGATGACCTCCCTGGCCGCGGGGTCGACGACGGGCTCGAACAGCGGCTCGAGGTCGCCCCTGGACACGCAGTCGGCCAGGGTCGTCTCCATGTCCCGGTCGTAGATCGCCGCCTGCTCTTCAGCCGCCTGCATCGCCAGCGCGAGGCCGTGCTGCAGGTTCTGTTCGAAGGTGAGGGCGTCGTCGACGGCGAGCACGGCCGACCCGACCGACGGATGCATACGGTCGTACACACCGGGGGCCAGGTCGTTGAGCAGCAGCGACTGGAGACGCTCGTAGACGCGCCGCGTCACGGCCGCGAGATCCTCGTCCGCGATCACGGCCGCGGAACGCGGCGGTGACAGCAGCACGATGAAGGCGTCGTCGGTGAGCGTGAAGTCGCTGACCACGTCGAGGCGGCGGAGGGTGCTGCCGACCATGCCCTCCAGGTTGGCGGCCACCGCGTCGAGGATCTCGGCGACGATGCGCCAGCCGAACACCGGCTCGAGGCGGCCGTAGCGGGCCAGGCTGACGTAGAGGAGGGCGACCTGGCCGGACTTCTCGAGCTCGAGCCGGATGGAATCGGCGATCAGATTGAGAGACGGGAGCCGCGACGGGCCGTCACTCACAAGCCCGCGCAGGGTCGTCTGCGCCTTGCGCAGGGCCTCGTCGGTCGGTCGCTCCACGCAGCTCACCCCCCGGCGAGTCAGGTCGCCTTCTGCGTCTCCTTGGCCTTGCCGTCGCCGGAGGCCGGCTTCTTCTTCACGCTCTTGACGGAGTCGCCGTCGCCCGAGGAGCTCTCGGTGGAGCTCGGCGAAGACTCGTCAGAACCGGACTCCCGGCCGGCTGTGCGCCTGCCGGAGCCCTTGCCGTAGTCGGTGGTGTAGAAGCCCGAGCCCTTGAAGTGGATCGCGACCGGGTGCAGCACCTTGTGCAGCGCACCGCCGCACTTCTCGCACTCGACGATCGGGTCGTCACTCATCTTCTGCATGACCTCGAACGAGTCTCCGCACTGGTCACACCGGTATTCGTAGATAGGCACGCAGGAGTCTCCCGGGCGTGGTCACAAGGGGCCTGAGTGTAGCACAGGCCGGCCGCGGCACGCTGCGCCGCGCGGCCGGCCTCACGGAGCGAACGGCGGCAGGTGCCCGGCGATGATGAGCGCCGGGTCCCAGGCGCGGATGCGCCGCCACGAGGCGAGCACCACGTCGGCCGCCGGCCCGCCGGGCGCCATGGCGTCGAACTCGTCCCTGCCGGGCCCGATGGTGTCGCCGCACAGCACGACCCGCCCGCCGGCGGTCTCGACGGCCAGGCTGATGTGCCCGTCGCAGTGACCGGGGGTGAGCGCCCACTCGAGGCCGGGCGCCAGCTCGCCGGCCTCCCCGGTGAGCAGATCGAGCGGCAGCAGCTCGAGGAGTCCCCCGACCAGCGGCCAGTACGCCGACGTCGTCTCCAGCTCGTGGACGGCCACGGGCGCGGGGACGGACGCGCAGCCGCCGGCGTGGTCCAGATGGGCGTGCGTGAGCACGACCAGGTCCACGTCGGCGGCCGAGAGCCCCCGCGCCTCGAGCGCGCGCAGCGCGGGGTCGTTCTGCAGCGGCAGGCCCGGGTCGACGAGGATCGTCTTCGGCCCGCGCAGCAGCACGGTGTTGGGGAACGTCGTCATGCCCACCACCGGCCGCCGCGCGCGCAGCTCGCGGTACTCCGCGAACGCCTGCGGCGAGCGGTGTTCGGGCAGCACCTCGACGGCGTCGCCCTCGACGCTGAAGACGAAGCGCGCCGTCGGGATGAGGAGCTCGACCTCGTACGTCATCGAACGGTGCCCGCCGTGGTCACTCCGCCACCGCGTCGGGGTCGTCGCGCGCGTAGAGAAAGTCGACCTTGTCCAGGTTCAGGATGATGAAGGGTGCCGTCTCGAACAGGTCCTGGTTGCCCTTGCCGTAGATGCGCACCTTCGAGAGCGTGAGCCGGCTGTCGCTGAACGCGCGGATGTAGTCCGAGGGGCGCCGGGAGCTGGCGCGCTGGCCGACGCCGAAGTGGGCGATGCCGACGATCTTGAACTCGCCGATGTACGCCACGACCTCGAGCTCCTTGAACCCGCTGCTGTCACGCATGGCCTCGGTCCCGGCCCGGGGGTCATCCATCGTGATCTCCTCCTGCAGAAGCGGCCGAGGCCGCACCGGCGGCGCGTGGCGCGTCGCCCTGATCGTGCACCGCGGCGCGGCCCTCCGCCGCGCAGGGCGTCCCGGAAAAGGCGCGGACCGAGCCCCGGCCGGAACGAGCGGCGAGGCGGAGCCGCCCGAGCGCCTCGCGCCGCGACTCTCCGAGCCGGGGCGCGAGGACCACACCGACGGCGGCGCCGACGACGCCGCCGAGGACTGCGTTGCTGGCCTTGCCCATGCCGCGACTATAGCCGCACGCGGCTACTTCGTGAACACCAGGCTGCCGTCGGCCACATCGACCTTGACGGTGTCGCCTTCCACGAACCGGCCCCGGAGCAGCGCGCTCGACAGCGGATTCTCCACGAGTCGCTGGATGGCGCGCTTCATCGGCCGCGCGCCGTAGTCGGCGTCGTAGCCCTGCTCGGCCACGAACTCCTTGGCCGCCCGGCTGACCTCGAGGGACATGCCCTGACCTTCCACGAGCCTGCGCAGGTGCGTGAGCAGCAGGTCGACGATCTCGGTGAGCTGCTCGCGCGTGAGCGGGTCGAACACGATGACCTCGTCGATCCGGTTGAGGAACTCCGGCCGGAACGACTTGCGGAGTTCCTCGAGCAGGCGCTTCTCGAGGTCCTCGTGCGTATGCCCTCCGGCCTCGGCCGCGAACCCGAGCGGGTTCTTGCCGATGACGCTGCTGCCCAGGTTGCTCGTCATGATGACGACCGTGTTCTTGAAGTCCACGGTGCGGCCCTTGCCGTCCGTGAGCCGGCCGTCGTCGAGGATCTGCAGCAGGGCGTTGAACACGTCCGGGTGCGCCTTCTCGATCTCGTCGAAGAGCACCACGCTGTACGGGCGCCGCCGCACCGCCTCGGTGAGCTGCCCGCCCTCGTCGTAGCCGACGTAGCCGGGCGGCGCCCCCGTGAGGCGGGACACCGTGTGCTTCTCCATGTACTCGCTCATGTCGAGGCGCACGAGCGCCTCCTCGTCGTCGAAGAGCAGCTCGGCGAGGGCGCGCGCCAGCTCGGTCTTCCCCACGCCCGTCGGGCCGAGGAACAGGAACGAGCCGATCGGACGCTTGGGGTCCTTGAGCCCGGCCCGGGCGCGGCGGACGGCCTCGCTGACCGCCTCGACCGCGCGCTCCTGACCGATCACGCGCCCGTGCAGGTCCTGCTCCATGTCGAGGAGCTTGTCCGCCTCCTCCTGCAGCATCCGCTGCACGGGGATCCCGGTCCACTTGCTGACCAGCGCGGCGATGTCGTCGGCGTCCACGGTGGCGTCGGCGATGCCCTTGTCGGCCAGCCACGCGTCCTTGGCGGTGACGAACGTCTTCTGGATCTTGTCGCTCTGCTCCTTGAGCTGGGCGGCGCGCTCGTAGTCCTGCACCTGGACCGCCGCGGCGCCCTCGCGCGTGAGCTCCTGGAGCTTGAGCTCCATCTCGCGCAGGTCCGGCGGCAGCATCGTCGCCTCGATGCGCAGCTTGCTGGCCGCCTCGTCGAGCAGGTCGATGGCCTTGTCCGGGAGGAAGCGGTCGCTGATGTAGCGGTCGCTCAGGTGAGCCGCCTCGCGCACGGCGGCGTCGGTGATCTTGACCTTGTGGTGCGCCTCGTACTTGTCGCGCAGCCCCTCGAGGATGGCGACCGTCTCTTCGACCGTCGGCTCCCCGACGAGGATGGGCTGGAAGCGGCGCTCCAGGGCGGCGTCCTTCTCGATGTGCTGGCGGTACTCGTCCAGGGTGGTGGCGCCGACGCACTGGAGCTCGCCGCGGGCCAGCATCGGCTTCATCATGTTCGACGCGTCGATGGCGCCCTCGGCGGCGCCGGCGCCCACGACGGTGTGCAGCTCGTCGATGAACAGCACCACGTCCTTGGAGCGCTGGATCTCGTCGAGCGCCCCCTTGAGGCGCTCCTCGAACTCGCCGCGGTACTTGGAGCCGGCGACCATGGCGCCGAGGTCGAGCGCGAGCACGCGCCGGCCACGCAGGAGCTCCGGCACGTCGGCGTTGACGATCTTCTGCGCGAGTCCGTCGGCGATGGCGGTCTTGCCCACGCCGGGCTCGCCGATCAGCACCGGGTTGTTCTTGGTCCTGCGGCTGAGCACCTGGATGACGCGCTTGATCTCCTCGTCGCGGCCGATGACCGGGTCGAGCCTGCCCTCACGAGCCATCGCGGTGAGGTCGCGCGTGTACTTCTTGAGCATGCTCTCGCCGGTGGCGCTGGCCTCGTAGTCGGTGCCGGTGGCGCGCACCTTGGACAGCGCGTCGCGCAGCCGCTCCTCGGTGATGCCGACGTCCTTGAGGATGGCGCTCCCGGGACCCTCGCCCTCGAGCAGGATGCCGAACAGCAGGTGCTCGGTGCCGACGACCTCGTCGCCCATCTTCTGCGCCTCCTGGACGGCGAGGTCCAGAGCGGCCTTGGCGCGCGGCGTCATGTAGAGCATCTCGTCGGGCCCGGAGGGGCCGCTCTGACCGACGGGCTGGTTCTGGGCCATCTGGTCGGCACGCGTCATCAGGACGCCTTTGTCGACGCCCAGGATGTTGAGGAGCTGCTCGACCACGCCGCCGGGCAGGCTGAGCACGCCGATCAGCAGGTGCTCGGTGCCGAGTACGTTGCGCGGGCCCCGGCGGACGACGCCCTGCGCCGTCTCGAGGGCCTCACGGGCTCGTTCGGAGAACTTGTTCACGTCCATGTGTGGTTTCCTTGGGTAGTCGCTGACTTCTGTGGAAGGGTGGCGCGGGCGGGACCCGCAGGGTCGGACCCCGATCCGCGGCGTCAGGCGTGGCGCCGGCGGCGGCCGATGTGGACGACCTGGGCGCGGCTCACCGGCACCAGGTCCATCCGGTGCGAGCGCTCGACACGCTCCACCTCGCGCCGCATGGCCTCGGCGGCCTCCGCCAGCTGCGTCTGGAGCGCCATCATCTGGCGGTGCAGGGCATCCAGCTGCGCCTCCATCGCGAGCACGCGCTCCACGCCGGCAAGATTGAGTCCCGAGCTCGGTGAGCTCCTGGATGCGCTGCAGCCGTTCGACGTCGCGCTCCGAGTAGCGGCGCGTGTTCTTGGCCGTGCGCTGCGGGCGCACCAGCCCGCGCCGCTCGTACAGGCGCAGCGTCTGCGGGTGCATCCCCGCGAGCTCCGCGGCCACGGAGATCATGAAGAGCGGTCTGTCGCTGTCGTGTTCCTGTCTCATGACCAGGTCTCCGCCGTCGGTCTCCGCGCACTTACTCAGCCGTCGAACGCGGGTCCGGGAACGTCGCCGCGAGCTTCTCGAACAGCTGCTTCTGGTCCTTGGTCAGCTTGCCGGGGATCTGCACCCGGAGCTCGACGAGGAGGTCGCCGTGGCCGCCCTTGAGCTTGGGCATGCCCTTGCCGCGCAGCCGCAGCTTGCGGCCGTCCTGGCTGCCCGCCGGGACCTTGAGCGACACCCGGCCGCCGCCCGGCGTGGGGACCCTGACGGTGGCGCCGAGCGCCGCCTCCGACACCGTGACCGGCACCTCGACGAGGAGGTTGTCGCCGTGCCGGTCGAAGAGCTCGTCGGTCTCGACGCGCACGCGCACGAAGAGGTCGCCGGCCGGGCCGCCGCGGAAGCCGGCCTCACCCTTGCCCTTGATGCGGATCTTGCTGCCGTCCTTGACGCCCGCCGGGACCTTGACGTTGTACCGGCGGGTCTTGTGCTCGACGCCCGTGCCGCGACACGTCGGGCACGGGTCCTCGATGATCGTGCCCTGCCCGTGACACCGTGGGCACGGCTCCGACATGGCGAACGGCCCCTGGTTGCGCGCCACCATGCCGCGCCCCTGGCACTCCGGGCAGACCTTGGGCGACGTGCCCGGCCTCGCGCCGCTGCCGTGACAGGTCTCGCACGTGTCGGCCTTGTCGACCGGCACGCGCACGGTCACGCCGCTCAGCGCGTCGTCGAAGGACACGGTGACGTTGGCCTGGAGGTCGGCGCCCCGCTCGGCCGCCCTGCGGCGGCCGCGGCCGGCGCCGCCCGCCGCGCCACCGAACAGGTTGCCGAGGATGTCGCCGAGGTCGCCCACGTCGAACTGGACGTTGCCCTGGCCGAACATGCTGGGGTCGAAGCCCTGGGAGCCGCCGGCGCCGGGACGGAAGCCGCCGCCCGGCCCGGGGCCGAAGGCGCCGAGCCGGCTGAGCTCGTCGTACTGCTTGCGCTTCTCCGGATCGGAGAGCGTCTCGTACGCCGAGCTGACCTCCTTGAACTTCTCCTCGGCGACCTTGTTGCCCGGGTTCTTGTCCGGGTGGTGCTCGCGCGCCAGCTTGCGGAACGCCTTCTTGATCTCGTCCTGCGAGGCGTTCTTGGAGACACCGAGCGTCTGATAGTAGTCCGTCATCTCCGCCCGCTAACTGGCCACGATGACCTTGGCCGGCCGCAGCAGCTTGCCGTGCAGGAGGTAGCCGCGCTCCAGGACCTGGGTCACCGTGCCCTCGGGATACTCCTCGGACGGCTGGGCCACGATCGCCTCGTGGTACTCGGGGTCGAACGTGGTGCCCGGCTCGACCTCGATCTCCTCGAGGCCGTGACCGGCCAGCGTGCCGCGCAGCTGGTCGGCGACCAGGCCGAGGCCGGCCAGCAGCTGGCCCTCCTCGTGCTTGTCCCCGGCCTCGAGCGCGCGGCTCATGTTGTCCATGACCGGCAGCAAGGACTCGACGACCGTCTCGGCGGCGCGCAGACGCAGCTCTTCGTTGTCGCGCTGCACGCGCTTGCGGTAGTTGTCGCACTCGGCCTTGAGACGGCGGAGGTGGTCGAGGTAGTCGTCGCGCTCGCGCGTGACGACGGCGAGCTCGTCGGCGATCGCCTGGGCGGCGGCCTCGGCGATCTGCGCCTCGGTGGCCTCGCTCGCCGCGGGGGCGGGCTCTGCAGCCAGCGCCTCGGCGGCCTTCGCGGCCTTCGCGGCCTTCGCGCGCTTCTGGTCCTGTGTCGTGTGCTTCCTGTCCGTCATGTCCGTTCTCTGTCTCGTCGTGCGCTGCGCGGCCGGGGCCGCTCCGTCACACCGGGGTCCCGGCGGGCGAGGCGCTGCGCCCCGCCCGCCGGTCCGCGCGGCGTCATCTGTGTCAGACCTCGGCTCTCGCGGCCTCGACCGTCTTCTTGGCCTTGACCTCGATGCGCTGCGGCTTCTCCTGCCTCGGCCTTCGGTACGGTGACCGTGAGGATGCCGTCCTCGTAGCCGGCCTGGATCTCGTCGGCCTTGACGCCCTGCGGGAGGGCGAGGCTGCGCTGGAAGCTGCCGAAACGGCGCTCGACGCGGTAGTACCGCTCGTCCTCGACCTTCTCCTCGAACTTGCGCTCGCCCTTGATGGTGAGCACGTTGTCCTCGACCTCGATCTCGATGTCGTCGGGGTCCATGCCGGCGAGCTCGGCCTTGAGGATGACGGCGTCCTTCTTGTCGAAGACGTCGACCGCCGGCAGCCAGCTCTCCTGACGGTCGTTCCAGACCTGGTCGACCAGCCGGTTGAACTGGTTCTGGACCTGGGTCATCTCGCGGAACGGGTCCCATCTGATGATCGCCATGGTCGACACCTCCTCCTTGGTCCTACTTGCTCTCGTCTTCGTCGATGACCTCGTAGTCGGCCTCTTCGACGTTCTCGTCTTCCTGCGCCGAGCCGGAGCCGTCGGAGCTTGCCGCCTGCTCCTGCTGCGCCTGCTGGTACACGGCCTCGGCCAGCTTGTGCGAGGCCTGCATGAGCGTCTCGGTCTTGGCCTGGATGGCCTCCATGTCGTCGCCGTCCAGCGCCGTCCTGAGCTCGGCTCCCGCGGCCTCGATGTCGGCCTTGGTCGACGCCTCGACCCGGTCGCCCATGTCGCGCAGCGACTTCTCGGTGCTGTAGAGCAGGTTCTCGGCGTTGTTCTTGACGTCGGCCATCTCGCGCGCCCTCTTGTCCTCGTCGGCGTGCGCGTCGGCGTCCTTCATCATCTGCTCGATGTCCTTCTCGCTGAGGCCGCTGGAGGCGGTGATCGTGATCTTCTGCTCGTTGCCGGTGCCGAGGTCCTTGGCGCTCACGTGCACGATGCCGTTGGCGTCGATGTCGAACGTGACCTCGATCTGCGGGATGCCGCGCGGCGCCGTCGGGATGCCCACGAGCTGGAACTTGCCCAGCGTCTTGTTGTAGGCGGCCATGTCGCGCTCACCCTGGAGCACGTGGATCTCGACGCTCGTCTGGTTGTCGTCGGCGGTGCTGAAGATCTCGCTCTTCTTGGTCGGGATCGTGGTGTTGCGGTCGATCAGCCGGGTGAACACGCCGCCCTTGGTCTCGATGCCGAGGCTCAGCGGCGTGACGTCGAGGAGCAGCACGTCCTTGACCTCGCCGGCGAGCACGCCGCCCTGGATGGCCGCGCCGACGGCGACGACCTCGTCAGGGTTGACGCCCTTGTGCGGGTCCTTGCCGATGAGCTCCTTGACCCTCTCCTGCACGGCCGGCACGCGGGTCATGCCGCCGACGAGGATCACGTCGTTGATCTCGCCCTTGCTGAGGCCGGCGTCCTTGATGGCGGCGTTCACCGGCGCCACCACGCGCTCGACCAGGTCGTGCGTGAGCTCGTCGAACTTCGCCCGCGTCAGGGTGAGGTCGAGGTGCTTGGGCCCGTTCTCGTCGGCCGTGATGAACGGCAGGTTCACGGCCGAGCTCATCGTCGTGGAGAGCTCGATCTTGGCCTTCTCCGCCGCCTCGTACAGTCGCTGCAGCGCCATCTTGTCGACGCTCAGGTCGATGCCCTGGCTCTGCTTGAACTCCGCGACCATCCAGTCCACGACGGCCTTGTCGAAGTTGTCGCCGCCGAGGTGCGTGTCGCCGTTGGTGGAGCGCACCTCGAACACGCCCTCCCCGAGATCGAGGATGGAGACGTCGAACGTGCCGCCGCCCAGGTCGAACACGAGGATCGTCTGGTCGTGCTCCTTGTCGAGGCCGTACGCGAGCGCGGCCGCGGTGGGCTCGTTGATGATGCGCTTGACCTCGAGCCCGGCGATCTTGCCGGCGTCCTTGGTGGCCTGGCGCTGCGAGTCGTTGAAGTACGCGGGGACGGTGATGACCGCCTCGTTGACCTTCTCTCCCAGGTACTCCTCAGCGTCCCGCTTGAGCTTCTGCAGGATCATCGCGGAGATCTCGGGCGGCGAGTAGGTCTTGCCGCCGATGTCCACGGAGGCGTCGCCGTTGGAGGCCTTGACCACGTGGTACGGCACCATCGTCATCTCTTCGGAGACGTCGCCGAACTTGCGGCCCATGAAGCGCTTGATGGAGAACACGGTGTTCTCGGGATTCGTGACCGCCTGACGACGGGCGACGCTGCCTACCAGGCGCTCGCCGCTCTTCGAGAACGCGACCACCGACGGCGTGGTGCGACCGCCCTCGCTGTTCGGGATGACGGTCGGCTCGCCGCCTTCGAGCACGGCCATCGCGCTGTTGGTCGTGCCGAGGTCGATGCCGATGACTTTGGCCATGGAACGTTCCTCCTTGGGGGGATTACTCTGGATGGAGCATAAAATCTGAGTCACTCGTTGTCAACTTTGTACCCCGCCCCGCCGCGGGCAAACCTGGCCGCCCTGCGAGACCGGCCGGCGGCGCCGCGGGCAGGCTTCGCCACCGCGGCGCCGAACCAGACGGCGGAGGTGAGAGTCCTGGTGGCAAGCCGCCCGGAGCACGTTTCAGGACGCATCTACATCCCGCGCTGGGTGCAGCTCGCCGTCCTCCCCGCGCTGCTCATCATCGGCTGGTTCGTGCTCGGCGCGATCGGCCAGGTGATCTTCATCTTCCTGGTCGCGGCGCTGGTCGCGCTGATCCTCAACCCGCTGGTCCAGGGTCTCGAGCGCGTGCACCTGCCGCGCTACGCCGGGGTGTTTCTCGTCTACCTCGGGTTCGTCGCACTCCTGGTGCTCGTCGCGGCGCTCGTCTGGCCACCGGTCGTGCACCAGTTGCGCAGCCTGACCTCCGCGCTGCCGGGCATGGGCGACCAGGCCGGCGAGACGATCGCGCGCCTGCAGCGGCTGAGCGACCGCGCCGGCCTCGGCCTGGACGTCGCCTCCCAGATCCGCAAGACGATGACGGCCGTCGCCGACCGGATCCCCCAGTTCACCGGCAACGTGGTCGACGTGGGCGTGACGGTCGTGCGCCAGATCACCTACTTCATCATCATCATCGTGCTGTCGATCTACATGCTCCTGGACGGGCGGCGCATCGGGGCGTTCGTCGCCCGCCACTTCCCCACCGGCAGCGAGGACGACGGGCGCGAGTACGTGAGGCACGCGCGCACGGCTGTGGTCGACTACGTCAAGGCGCAGGTGCTCCTGTCGACGGTCATGGGCGCCAGCGTCGGCGTGGCGATGTGGATCCTCAGCCTGGTGGGCGCGTTCCCGTCGGGTGGCCGCTACGCGCTGTTCTTCGGCGTCTGGGCCGGACTCATGGAGGCGATCCCGTACCTCGGCCCGGTGCTGGCCGCCGTGCCGCCGAGCGTGGTCGCCGTGTTCGACTCCCCCCTGTCGGCGCTCTGGGTGATCATCACCTTCGTCGTCATCCAGGAGGTCGAGGGCCACATCCTCGTACCCGTGATCATGGGCAGCCGGTTCCGCGTCCACCCGCTCGTGGTGATCTTCGCGATCCTCGCCGGCGGAGAGATCCACGGCATCACCGGCATGCTCATCGCCATCCCGCTGATCCCGCTGATCAAGGAGACGTGGCTGTTCTTCCGGCCGCGCCTGCAGTTCGAGGGCTGGTGCGCGGCCGTCACCGGCGCTGTGAGCGCCGGCGGGCAGGCCCCTGCGGGGCCCGGCGCCGGCGCCCCGGACGACGCACCCCCGGCCGGCTGACCGGCCTCACGCGCTCGACGCCTCTCCAGGGCACGCGCACAACGGTCAAGTCTCGCGCTCCAGTGGGTAGGCCTATCAGACCGTGAGGGGGGAATCTCGAGAATCCGTGGTGGGCCGCCGCGCCGCTGTGCGCTTTTGGCGCGGCTTGCGCAACATTGCTCAATGTTTGCTAACACCCACCAAATCCTGTATACCTCCACGGGTAGACCGGCATACCCCCCAGGGTGCGCCGGTCTGCGGGCTATCATGGGGAACTGGAGCACCGACATCACACGGACCGACATGTGCAATTCGTCACATGCGTTCGCGCGCGTCTCCTTCCCTCCCCACCCCGCCGCTACGCACGAACATCGCCTCCCGTCGCCCGGGCTTCGCGAGGCGTTTTCGACCCATGATCCGCTTCGTGAGGGGAGGTGATCCAGTGAGAGCGGACAGACCTGACTATCCCGTCCATACATCCAAGGAGGTGACCATGTTCAAACGCGTGACGATCGTTGCGCTCGTTGTGGCCGCCTTCCTCTTGATGGTGGCGGTCCCCGCCATGGCCTTCAACGGCTATCGCGGCGACTACACGACGACTCCGGCTTGCCAGACATGCCACAACGGCACCAGGTCGGCATCCCCGCCGTCGTACCACGACTGGGCCGGAGACGAAGCATGCGCGAGGACTCCGAAGGTCCTTCGGCTGCCCAGTCTCTCCCCTACGGCTCGGTCTGCGCCGGCTGCCACACCTCGAACTACGACCCTCGCAAGGTGACTCCGGTGCCGACGGCGACGTCGACCAAGGGCGCCGTCAGCTGGGCTGCTTCTCCGTCGACAGCTGCGGCGATCGAGCAGACCACCGGTAACGCGCCCTTCTCCGAGCCCTACATCGGCTGCTCCTCGTGCCACTACGGCGCGAATGCGACAGGCGGTCTCGCGATCTACGGCGCGGACCCGAACGACACCGCGCACAGACGCCCCGTACGGCGAGATGGCCAATGCGGACATCTGCGGCGCCTGCCATTCGCGGTACTCCTACACGGTCGACACGATCGATGTGGCGCCGGTCCCGTATCTCACGGTGACCACGCCGCTGCCGGGTACGCCCGTCACGCCGAACCCGAGTGCGACGACCCAGATCCAGCCGCAGATGGCGATCGGCTACCCGATGCTCGGGGCGCCTGCGTCACCGCCGGCTACCGGCTGGAATCCGGCCGCATCGCTCAGCACGACCCTCAACATCCCGACGTCCGGCTGGACACCTACTCCGACGGCGACCGTCGGTGGTCTCGGCAAGCTGCAGACCTACTGGCAGCTCCCCGACACGACCGTCGCGAACGCTGTCGGCGCACAGTCGGTCATCAACTCCCTCTGGCAGCAGACTGGCCACGACGGCAGCGCCTCTCAGTATCCTGAGTGGGCCAACGAGGGTCACGCCAACGCTCTGACCGTGCTGACGAGCCAGGCCTTCTGGCAGTTCATCGTCCGAGAGCGACAAGCAGAGCTGCCTCGAGTGCCACTCGGCCGACTTCCGCATCATGAAGGAGGCCGGCAAGTTCGATACGCCGGAGAACCCGGACGGCACGCCCTTCACCAGCGCCGACGTCAAGTACGGCGTCACCTGCGTTGGCTGCCACACCCCGCACGAGAGCGGCAGTGCCAAGGGCGCGTGGAACGGCGAGTTCGATGACCAGGTCAACGTCGACCCGGCCAACGGCAGCGTCGCCAACGGCAGCAACCTGTGCGTCGAGTGCCACAACGGCGAGATCCCGGCCGGTACCACCGCTTCACCGGGCGCCGAAGTCCATCACCCGATGAAGGAGATGATGGACGGCTACGGCGCCATCGACGTGGCTGCGTTCCCGAGCGTCCACAAGGGCAAGTGCATCCAGTGCCACATGCCGCCGACGAGCGTCAGCCGCGGCAGCGTGCAGCTGGGTGGTAACCACACCTTCACCATCATCACGCCTCAGGACGCAGTCGATGCACTGCCGATCCCGATGGCGACGACGACGACGGCGCCGACCGCGACGCCGACGCCGGCTGGTTCGGCCACTGCGGTCGCGACCACTACCGTCACCATCACGCAGGACGGCATGCCGTTCTCGGCCTGCAGCACCTGCCACAACAACAACAACAGCATCAAGGCGAATCCGGTGCCGGTGTCCACGACGTTCGCGACCGCGAACCCGACCGCGAGCCCGCTTGCGGTCACCGCCACGGTCGTCCAGAACGCCAACGGCACCGCCGTCGGCAACATGGTCGGTGGCGACAAGGCCCTGTGGCTGCAGGACACCATCGATCAGCGTCAGTCGTGGACCGAGGCGCAAGATCGCCGAGATCCACAACGAGCTCAACATGGCTGCCCAGCGTCTCGGCTATGCGAACGAGTCCGCCGCCCAGCAGGCCCTCGTGGCCAAGGCTGCGGCCGACCGCACCACCGCTGAAACATCCTTCCTCAAGGCGTTCACCAACGTCGGCTACGTCGAGAGCGAAGGCAGCTTCGGCCTCCACAACTGGGACTACTCGCGCCAGATCGTGAACACGGCGCTGTTCGAGGCCCGGTCCGTGGAAGCACAGCCGGCTCCCGCACCTTGGTCCGTTACGTTCAAGGTCAGCAAGAAGTCGGTCAAGAAGGGCGCCACGGTGTCGTTCACCAGCACCGTCGCCCCGGCAGACGCCATCGCGTTCGGGCACGCCACCATCACGATCCAGCGCAACCAGAAGAACGTCTGGAACAGCTGGAAGAGGGTGGTGCTCCGCGCCGACGGCTCGCTGTCGAACTACAAGGTCAAGATGACGAAGAAGGGCACCTACAAGCTGCGCGTCGTGATGCCTGCATACCTCGCTCACAACATGCTGCAGGGCATCAGCCCGACGCTGACAGTGAAGGTGAAGTAAGACCAAGACCATCTGAGACGAGCCTTACGGCTCGGCATTGATGCCGCGAAGGGCGGCCCCCGCGAGGGGGCCGCCCTTCGCATCTTCTGGTGGGTGCCGGACCAGGCGCAGCGCCGGCCGCGGCCCGCCTCGGCCGCCCGGACGGACGCCGTCCCGGACGTCCGCGAACTGCGATGTTGCCGATTCGGCTTCCGAAACGGCCAATTCATTGCCGAACCCTACACTTCCCGCAAGGAAGCCCGTATACTGTTCCGCGCGAGCGTCCGCTCGCCCCGGCACTCCATTCGGCCCGGCATGGGCCCCCGGGAGCACCGGCTCCCGTATCTCTCAGGGGGGACGAGCATTGCGGGGTGATACGCAGACCAAGGTGACCGCGCCCACGCTCTGACCGAGCCACATCCCGCGCCTCCCCGCCGATCCTCGCGGCGGCGCCGTCAGCAATCGGTATCGCCGCCCCGGCCGCAGGCCAGGGCGGCTCAACTGTGAAGGAGCAACCCAGATGGCAGAGTGCGTACCGAACCGCAAGCTCATCGCGGAACTCATGGAGAAGGAAGAGAAGAAGCTCGAGAACGACACACCGAAGTCGTTCGAGCTCTACGAGCGCGCCGTCAAGCACATGCCGATGGGCGTCGCCTCCACGTATCACGCCCGTGACCCGTATCCGATCTACTTCACGCACGGCAAGGGTCCGCACATCTGGAGCGTCGAGGGCAGGGAGATCGTCGACTTCCACAACGGCTACGGCTGCATGGTCCAGGGCCACGCCCATCCGCTCATCGTCGAGGCCATCCAGAAGCGCGCACCGCTGGGCACGCAGTTCGGCCTGCCGACCGAGGACGCCATCATCATGGCCGAGCACCTCGCCGGCGCCTTCAAGCTCCCGCAGTGGCGCTTCGTGAACTCGGGCTCCGAGGCCACCATGGACGCCCTCCGCGTCGCCCGCGGCTTCACCGGCCGTGAGCCCATCGTCAAGATGTTCGGCTCCTATCACGGCCATCACGACTACGTGATGGTGTCGATCGGCGTCAAGGACTTCGGCGCGATCGGCCCGCGTGACGACTACAAGTCGATCTCCTACGGCGCCGGCATCCCGCAGAGCTCCATGGACCTCACCATCCCGGTGCCGTTCAACGACATCGAGAACATGACCAGGCGCATCGAGCGCATGGTCGCCGAGGGCAATCCGCCGGCCGCGCTCATCATGGAACCCGCCATGATGAACCTCGGCGTCGTGCTGCCCGACCTGGAGTTCCTGCAGGCCGTGCGCGACATCACCACGAAGCACGGCATCGTGCTGATCTTCGACGAGGTCAAGACGGGCATCTGCACCGCGCGCGGCGGCGCCGTCGAGCGCTGGGGCATCGTCCCCGACATGATCTGCCTCGGCAAGGCCCTCGCCGGCGGCACCCCCTGCGGCGCCATCGGCGGCCGCGCGGACATCATGGAGAAGGTCAACGACGGCACCGTCTTCCAGGTCGGCACCTACTCGGGCAACCCGCTCAGCATGGCCGCGGCGCGCGCGAGCTGGGAGCAGGTCATGACCGACGACGCCTACGCGCACCTCAACGACCTCAACGACCGGATCATCGCCAAGTGCGACGCCGTCTGCGCCAAGTACGACTTCCCCGGCTACACCGTCGGCATCTCCTCCAAGGGCTGCGTCAACTTCGCCCTCGGCAAGATCACCGACTACGAGTCGTTCATCAAGGAGCAGGACGCCGACCTCGTCGCCCTGGCGTGGCTGTACAACATCAACCGCGGCCTCATCATCGCCCCCGGCCGCGAAGAGGAGTGGACGCTCTCCATCACCCACACCGACGCCGACGTCGACCTCTTCGTCGACGCGTTCGAGGACCTCGTCCGCGACGTCACCGCCTGAGGCGGATCGCGGACGGGCCGGCCGCCGGGAGCGGCGCCGGCCGATGAACACCCAGGGGGCGGGCGGCCGCAAGGCCGCCCGCCCCCTGGCACGTCTACAGCGGGGGACCGGCCGTCACAGGTCCAGCGGGTCCGCCTCCGCGGCCGGACCGGCGGCGCCTGCGTCCGGCCCGTCCACCATGTCGTCGAGCAACTGGCTGACCTCCGCCCACACGCTGTCTCGGTGCGCCTGCAGCTCCTGGGAGTCTTCGGCGCGCGACTGCCGCTCCGCCTTGACGAGCAGCACCCCGGCGTCGGCGAGCTTGCCGAGGATGCTCACCACGGTGATCTCCTCCAGGTGGCTCGACTGCGTGATCTCCTTGACCGTCTTCGCGCCGTCCACCTGCAGCAGCACGGCGAACTCGTCGCGCCCCATGAGCAGGGGGCTGCGCGGCAGCGTGTTGTAGTCGCCGTTGTGCACCAGGACGGTGGACGGCTGGCCGAGCATCTCCACGGCGAGGCAGTACTCGCCGCCGAGGGCGCTGATGTCGAGGAGCACGGACTGCGTGTCGACGGTGATGAAGTCCCTCGGCTGCGGCTCCGCGTCGACGACGAACACGAAGGACCCCGTGGCCTCCAGCTTGGCGGCGACGAGCGTGTTGGCGATCTGGCGGGACAGCACCTCGCGCAGGGCGCCTTCGGCGACGGCGCCGTGCTCCACGAGGATGGTCCCGACGGGCCGAGGCCGCACCTCCTGCTCGGCGAGGGCAGCCGACAGCTGCTGCTCGTTGACGAGCGACCGCTTGAGCAACTGGCTGCCGATGACGGTGTCTGCGGCGACGCGCGTGGAATCGCGGGTCTCGGCGATGCGCCCCTGGGCGAAGTGGACGTCGATGAGCCGCTGCGGACACTCGATGTGAAGGGTGCCGGAGCGCCGCATCCTGCCGAGGATCTGCAGGATCTCGACCACGCCGAACGTATCAAGTGTGCCCTGCATACTTCCACGAAGTCTATAATCGGGGCCGATGAACGTCGACCTGCACACGCACACCTATCCGGCCTCGGACTGCTCCCGCATCTCGTATCGTGACTACATCGCATGGTGCGTCGACAACGCCGTCGAGGCGGTGGCCCTCACCAACCACGGCGATATCTCGGACAACCTGCGCCTGGGACCGGCGCTGGCGGCCGAAGGCGTGCTGCTCATCGACGGCATCGAGATCAGCACGCTGTTCGGTGACTTCGTCATCTTCTCGCCCGACCTCGACTACCTGGAGACGCTTCGCGCCGTCCAGGACGCCCCGCGGGCGGACAGCGTCCCCGAGGACGCCGCCGTGGTGTGGGTGCACCCGGGCGCCGGCGGCGGACGCAGCGGCTCTGCCTACTACCCGGGCATCGAGAACATGGTCGCCGGCGTCGTCGACGCCGTGGAGGTCTACAACGGCTCCTGGCTCGGCGACCGCTACGTGCAGATCGCCGAGCAGATCGCCATGGGCCTGGGCGTGACGCGCACCGGCGGCAGCGACGCCCACGACCCCGCCGATCTCATGGTGTGCTACACGGAGCTGCCCGACTCGATCGCCTCGACCGCGGACGTGGTGCAGGCGCTCCGAAGCGGGCGCGCAGTGCCCGTTCGCCGCCGCGCCCCGGCCCCGCGCAAGCGCTTCGGACTCTTCTAGGAGGACCCCATGTGGACGCTCGAGGTGCAGACCCGGCAGCGGGTGAGCTTCGTCGACATCAGCCGCGACGTCGCCGGCCTCGTCCGTGACGCCGGCGACGGCGCCGTGGTGGTCTACGTGCCGCACACGACGGCCGGCGTGACCATCAACGAAGACGCCGACCCGTCCGTGCGCGCCGACCTCGAGATGGCGCTCGAGCGCCTCGTGCCCCGCGACCTGCCGTTCACGCACGCGGAGGGCAACTCCGACGCGCACACCAAGGCGAGCCTCATGGGCAGCAGCGTCACCGTGCCCGTCGTGTCCGGAGCCCTGCAGCTCGGCACCTGGCAGGGCATCTACTTCGCGGAGTTCGACGGGCCGCGGCGCCGGCGGGTGCTGGTGACGTTCCTTCCCGCCTAGCGGCCGTCAGCGCCCCAGCACCTGCTCGAACAGGTGCCGCAGCGGGTCGGTGTTGAGCCGGCCGCCGCCGTGCCGCAGCAACAGCCGCTCGGCGGTGAGGTGCTGGCCCTCGCCCCAGAGCCCGCGCAGCCAGTCCCCGGCGTCGCGCGACGCGTACCAGTCCATGCCGAAGTTCTCCTGCAGCATGAGACGCAGCGCGCCCTCGAGCATCCAGGCGCGCAGGTAGCTGGCGCAGTAGAAGCCGTCGTCGACGTCGGCGAGGTAGTTCTCCTCCGGCACCTTGACCTTGGTGGCCGAACTGAGCCGGCGGCTGTACTCGGCGGGCATGGCCTCGAGCGAGCCCGTCTGCGCGTGCAGCGTGGTCTCGTAGGCCAGCTTGGCCGCGTAGCGCCGCATGAAGTACAGGTCGTTGACGGCGGCGAAGCGCACGTAGTCGTCGCTGTCCTCGAAGTCCAGGATCTCCTCGAGCCAGCGGCGGTTGAGCAGCAGGTGGTCGAACGTGAAGGCGAAGCCCTCGGTGACCGCGTTGTCGCCGAGGTGCCGGTACTCGAACGCCAGGTCCGGGCGCACGTGGGCGAAGTGCTCCGTGTGCCCGGCCTCGTGCAGGAGCATGCCGTAGTCGTCCTGGCCGCCGGAAGGCAGGACCACGAGGTAGATCTCGTCCGGGACGCGCACGGGGGAGCAGAAGGCGCGCGGCGACTTGAGCTCGCGGACCTCGGTGTCGAGGTGCACGTTGGGCTGGGCGTCGAGGTCGATGCCCATGCCGGCCAGCGTGCGACGCAGGGACGGGATGAGGGCGTCGCCCCTGAAGACGCCGTCGAAGCCTTCGGCGCGCCACAACGCGGGGAGGTCGGCGAAGTCGAGCTCCGCGAGCGTGACGCCGAGGCGCTCGCGGACGAGGCGGTCCATGACCCGCTCGTAGAGGCCGTCGGTGTCGGCGAGGAACCCCTCGAGCTCGGCGCGGAGGTGGTCGTAGTCGAGGCCGCGCACCGTGCCGTAGAGCTCCTTGTAGTCGGGGTAGCCGAGCTCCAGCGCGAGGTCGTGGCAGCGCCGCCAGAGCGTGTCGAGCAGCGGGTTGAGGTGCTCGGCGGTGGCGGCGAGGCGCGCCGCCTGGATGCGCGCCCGGCGCGCCCGGTCGGGCTCGTTGGCCTGGACCACGCCCGCCTGGCGCAGCCCGAAGGTCTCGCCGTCGACGGTGATCATGGTCTCGCCCTCGGTGTTGGCGATCTCGTCGCCGAGGTGCTTGGTCTGCTCGCCCATGAAGCCGTCGACGGTGAAGGCGAGCAGGTAGGCGAGGCGCAGCTTCTCGTCGTCGACCGCGACGGCGTACAGCTCCTCGAGGCCGTCGATGGCCTCCTTGGTGAAGAGCTCCGGGTAGCGGTCGTACACGGCGGCGGTGTCGCACCGGGGCTTGCGCCCGGAGAAGTGCTCGTAGTACTCGAGGTCGAGCGCGCCGACGAACTCCTCGGCGCGCCGGCGGTACCGCTCCAGATCGAGGTCGCTCACGGTGTGACTCCTTTTCGAGGGCCCGGCGCCAGGCCGGACGGTCCACGGCCGACTCTACCAGCGGCCGCCGGGCCCAACACCCCCCGCGGCCCTCGACCGGGTGGACGATCGCCGCGACGGTGGACGGTGGCGTCGCCCGTCGCGGCGACGGCCGCGCGGACGCTCCCCGCGCGGCTCGCGAGGCCCCCGGCGACCGGGTACACTGGCTGACCATGCCACCGCGCCCCGGAGACACCGTCGACCTCGACATCACCACGCTCGCCTACGGCGGGCAGGGCGTGGCGCGGCTGGATGAGTTCGTCATCTTCGTGCGCGGCGCCGTGCCCGGCGACCGCGTCCGCGCGCGGATCACCAAACGCAAGCGCTCCTACGCGGAGGCGCGGGCGCTCGAGACCCTCTCCCCCTCCCCGCGCCGCGTCGCCCCGCGCTGCCGCCACTCGCAGGAGTGCGGCGGCTGCGAGTGGCAGACCCTCGCCTACGAAGCGCAACTCGAGTTCAAGCAGCAGCAGGTGGTCGACTCACTGCAGCGGCTCGCTCATCTTGAGGACTACCAGCTGGAGCCGATCCGCGGCATGGACGATCCGTGGCGCTACCGCAACAAGATGGAGTTCTCGTTCGGCGCCGATGAGAGCGGCCGGCTGGTGCTGGGCCTGCACAAGCGCGGCTCCTGGCAAGGAGATCGTCGACATCGTCGACTGCGAGCTCGCGTCCGAGCGCATGAACCGCGCCAGGCTGGCCGTCGCGAAGGCGTGCCGGGACCTCGGCCTCGAGCCGTACTCGCGCGAAGGCGACGGGGGCCTGCTGCGTCACCTGGTCGTGCGCGAGGGGCTCGCCAGCGGCGACCTGCTGCTCAACCTGTTCGTCGCCGCCCGCTTCCCCGAAGAGGCGGAGCTCGCGGCGCGCGTCACCGCCGAGAGCGGCTGCACGTCGTTCGCGCTCACGGTGAACGAGTCGCGCGCCGACGCCGCCGTCGGCGACGGCCCGCACATGCTGGCCGGCCCGCCGTACCTGCGCGAGCGCTTCGCCGGCATCGACCTGCGCGTGCCCGCCACGGCCTTCCTGCAGACCAACAGCGCCATGTGCGAGGTCCTCTACGCCACGGCGCTGCGCTTCGCCGCGCCGGAGCCGGCGCGGCCGTCCGTCGACCTCTACTGCGGCATCGGCTCGCTGAGCCTTCCGCTCGCACGCGGCTCACGTGAGGTCCACGCGATCGAGATCCAGGAGGAGGCGATCGACGCCGCCGCGGGTCAACGCCGAGCTCAACGGCGTGGAGAACGCCTCGTTCTACGCGGCCGACGTGCGCCCGCTGCTGCGCTTCCCGCCGCACCCCGTGCTCGACGCCGCGCGTGCGGACGACGCGGACCGGCCCGCCGTGGTCGTCGTCGACCCGCCACGCGCGGGTCTGGCGCGCAAGGCGCTGCAGCGCGCGGCCGCCCTCGGCGGCGACCGCTTCGTCTACGTCTCGTGCAACCCGACGACGCTCGCCGGCAACGCCGCGGAGCTCGCGGAGCTCGGGTACCGCCTCGACGTCGTGGCGCCGGTCGACATGTTCCCGCACACGCACCACATCGAGACGGTCGCGCTGTTCCGGCGCGCCGGCTGACTCACGCCGGCGGCGCGCCCTGTCCGCGGCGCACGCCGCGCACCAGCAGGTCGGCGTTCACGGCGAGGAACGCGACCGACAGCAGCGGGAGCGCCGGCAGCGCCGTCCACCACATCGCCGCGGCGATGGTCGCCAGGAACGACGCCACCATCGCCACCGCGCTCCACCCGATGCGCAGGCGGAACCGCCGCGCCGCGCCGAGGTAGAGCGAGAAGAACAGGACGTCGCTGACGCCGAGCCCCGTGTATGCCTCGGCGTAGCTGTAGCCGGCCCACGTCACCGCGACCGTGAAGTACCCGACCACCACGGGACCTTTGCCGAGGATGGCCTTGGTGGGCCCGGCAGCCACGCTGACGATGTCCACGGCCGCCGAGACCGCCGCCACGATGACGATCCAGCTGAGCCGCTCCAGCTCGTCGGCGATCCAGATGCCCAGCGCGGCGGCGAAGACGACCTTGGCGACGTTCGCCGCCGGCACCCAGCCGACCCAGACGAGCAGCACGGCACACGGAAGGGCGGCGAGGGAGACCAGCGGGAGCCGCCGCCCCAGCGCGCTCAGCGGCAGCATCGCCCAGACGAGCGCGGCCACGGCGGTGAGCACGATGGCCGCCGACACCATGATGTCCGCGCGCACCGGGATGGCAGGCAGGAGGCGGCTGCCCCAGCCCCAGCCGAGCAGGACGGCGACGGCGACGGCAGGCAGCAGGAAGCGTCTCACGGAGCGGTCCGGGGTCCGTCCGGATGGCGGGCCGTCCGGTCGGGCGCGCCTGAGGTCGCCGTCCGGCGCACGCGCCTCAGTCCGTCTCGCGCGTAGCCCTGCGGCCGCTCGCCGCTCAACAGCACTTGCGGCACCTGCGGCGCCTCCGTCGGTCAGTACGGCGGGATGTTGTCGTACCACTCCCCGAGCCGGCGGAACGCGCGCCAGAAGCCGGCCTTGAGCCGCTGCTCGTCGAGGGAGACGTCGATGTCCGGCGTGACGAGCACCTCGGTGCCCGGCGTGAAGTCCACCATCTCGCCCGGCGTGTACGCCAGCTCGCGGGCCAGCGGGACCTTGGCGGTGTTGAGCGCGGCGACCGTCTCCTCGCCCATGGCGACGATGAGCTTGGGATTCACGATGGCCAGCTCGCGACGCAGGTGGTCGAGGCACTTGGCCTCGGGATGCGCCTCGCGGACCTCGCCGCACTTGATGACGTTGGTGCCGTAGAGCTGCAGCGGGTCGATCTTGAGCCGCTGGCAGCTCTTCATGAGGGCCGTGCCGGCGCGGCCGAAGAACGCGACGCCTTCGTGGAGCTCGGACGGCCGCGCCTGGTACTTGAGCAGGAAGATGTCGGCCATCGGGTGGCCCGAGCCGATCACCGGCATCGTGCGCGCGTGGCTGCACCTGGAGCACCTGAGGATCTCGCCGGTCAGCTCGTTGATCTCGCTGATGGCCCGGGTCAGGTACTTGTCATAGATCTCGTTGGGTTGTGCCACGCGGTACCTCTCTCAGGGGTGCTGGCTAGAGTGTTCGCGTCACCGCGCTGAACTCCTCGCGCCTCCCCGACAATTGCGGGACAGCCCAGATTATCCGCGCGCTATGCAGGAGAATCCACCTGCCCGTCGTCCTTGGCCGCCCCGCCCATGGTCGTCTGCAGCAGCTTGAGCGACTGCAGGTAGATCAAGCTGCGCGGGCGGCGGACGATGCGGCTCTCGGCGAGGGCCGCGACGAAGTCGTCCGGCCCGGTGAAGTCGTCCATGCCGCACAGGGCGGTCCCGATGCCCGGCAGGACGTGGGAGTCGCTGCCGCCGGCGGCGGGCAGCCGGTACCGCTGCGCGAAGCGCTCCGCCAGCTCGTTGAAGCCGGGGAAGGCAAGGCGCGAGTTGAAGACCTCCACGACGTCGATGTCGGCGACGTTCTCCCGCAGCACCGCCGGGCCGGGGATGGTGTGCAGTCTGTCGAACGGGTGCGGCACGTACGTGACCCCGCCCTGCTCCCTGATCGCGGCGATCGTCTCCGCGAAGGACATCCCGCCGGGGATCGTGCGCTCCAGGAACAGACCGATGATCTCGCCCTCGCTGCTCTTGACCTCCTCGCCGACGATGACGCGCACGCCGTAGCGATCGGCGAGCTCGCGCGCCTCCAGACCACCGGCGGCGCTGTCGTGGTCGGTGATGGCGACGACGTCCAGGCCGACCTCACGGGCACGCTCGAGGATGTCGGCCACCGGCATCACGCAGTCCTTGCTGTGGTGCGTGTGGATGTGGAAGTCGGCGAAGAGCTCGCGCTGCTGGCGGCGGCGGCGCGGCAGCGGGTGCCGCCGCCGGCGCGCCACTTCGTCGTACACGTCCACGATCTCGCCGGTCACGCGCTCCCAGTCGTAGCGGCGGGAGACGCGCAGGGCGTGCGTGGCGAGCCGGTGCCGCAGCTCGCCGTCGTCGAGGAGGCGTGAGAGCGCCGCCGCGAGCGCCGGCACGTCGCGCGGCGGGACGAGCAGCCCGGTGCCCTCGTTCTGCACGACCTCGTCGTAGCCGGGGATCTGCGAGGCGACGACGACGGCGCCGGAGGCCATGGCCTCGAGCAGCGCGACGCCGGCCGTCTCGGGGCCGAGCGACGGGGCGCAGTACACGTCGGCGGCGCGCAGCAGGGCGGCCACCTCGTGCTGCGGCAGCCGCCCGTGGAAGCGGACGCGGCCCTGCCACGCCGGCGGCACGAGGCGCGCGTAGCGCCGCTCCTGCAGATCGCCGCCGCAGACGTCGACGACGACGTCGGCATGGCGGTCCCCGAGCAGCCGCAGGGCGCGGAGCAGCACGCCCAGACCCCTTGCGCCGCTCCACGCCGGCGCTGAAGACCACGCGCAGAGGACCTTCGGCGCGCGCGTCCGCCGGGTGGAAGACGTCGTGGTCCACGCCCGGCGGGATGACCCGGTACGCGCCCGGGAACGAGACCGCGGCGACGTCGCGCACGGCAGCCGACGAGGCGATCGCCGCGTCGAGCGAGTCGAACAGGCGCCGGAGCTGCGGCCGCGTGGACCAGAACGGCCGCATCTTCTCGGGATTGGCGTGGAACGTCGCGACCAGCGGGCAGCCGGCGTAGCGCAGCGCCGACCAGCCGAGGCCGGGCACGAACGGCTCGTTGAGGTGCAGGAGGTCGAAGTCCTCGGCGCCGAGCAGGACGTCGATGTTGGCGATGAGGTCCGCCGGCGCGGCGATGAGCTTCAGGGAGCCGCTCTCCTTGACCGCGTATGTCGCGCCGGCGAAGAAGAAGCGCGGGTACGGCTCGTCGGGCAGGAACACCGTCTCCCGCTCCCCGGTGAGGACCGCCTGCACCCGGCGCTGTGCCTCGTCGACCGCGAGGCGGTCGGCGGTCGGGGCGATGACGGTCACGCGATGCCCCGCGGCCGTCAGGCGGTCAGCGAGCGCGCGCACCTGGTCGTTGACGGCCGACTGCGTGGACCAGAGGAACGGCGTGAGGATGCCGAGCTTGAGCGCCATGCGCTCCATGCTACCCCACACGGGCCACGCCGTACGCGCGCAGGGGCGGCGAGGGCCTCGCGCCCTCGCCGCCCCTTCGGGGATCGCTCAGTCGAGTGTCAGCCCTGGCAGACGGCGCTGGCGCCCGGGCCGTCGCCGCTGATGAACTCCTCGGTCATGCGGCGGCACTCGTCGTCCGGATGCTGCACCGGCGGCGACTTCATGAAGTAGCTGCTGGGGCCCTCGAGCGAGCCGGCGAGGCCGCGGTCGAGGCCGATCTTGGCGCAGCGCACCGCGTCGATGACGATGCCGGCGCTGTTCGGCGAGTCGACGACCTCGAGCTTGAGCTCGATGTTGAGCGGCACGTCGCCGAAGGTGCGACCCTCCATGCGGATGTACGCCCACTTGCGGTCGTCGAGCCACTTCACGTAGTCGCTGGGGCCGATGTGCACGTTGTCGGCGCCCATGTCGTAGTCGAGCTGGCTGGTGACGGCGTTGGTCTTGCTGATCTTCTTGGACTCCAGGCGCTCGCGCTCGAGCATGTTGAGGAAGTCGGTGTTGCCGCCCACGTTGAGCTGGCTGGTGCGCTCGAGCTTGACGCCGCGCTCGCGCATGAGGCGCGTGAGCACGCGGTGCACGATGGTGGCGCCGACCTGGCTCTTGATGTCGTCGCCGATGATCGGCACGCCGGCCTCGACGAAGCGCTTCTGCCAGTACGGCTCGCGCGCGATGAACACGGGGATGCAGTTCACCATGGCGCAGCCGGCGGTGAGGATCTGCTCGGCGTACCACTTGGTGGCCTCTTCGCTGCCCACGGGCAGGTAGCTGACCACGACGTCGGTCTGCGTCTCCTTGAGGATGCCGACGATGTCGGCGGTCGGGCCGGGCGCCTTCTCGATGATCTGCGAGAGGTACTTGCCCAGGCCGTCGTGGGTCATGCCCCGCGCGACCGTGACGCCCTTGTTGGGGACGTCGGCGAACTTCACCGTGTTGTTGGGCTTGGTGAAGATGGCCTCGCTGAGGTCCTTGCCCACCTTGTTCTTGTCCACATCGATGGCGGCCACGAACTCGATGTCGCGGATGTGATAGCCACCCAGCACCGGGTGCATGAGACCGGGAACGAAGTCGCTCTTCTTGGCGTTCTTGTAGAACTCCACGCCCTGCACGAACGACGAAGCGCAGTTGCCGACGCCGATGATCGCAACGCGTACTGGATTGCCCAAGATCGGTTAACCTCCACTGGCTGCGGCCGCCCCCGGGCGGCCGCGTCGATCGGAGCGGCGTCCGGGCGCACGAAGGAGGCCCGACCGGCTCAAGATAACGCGCGAGAGTATATCACGCGGCGGCGGGCGGCTCCGGCCCCCCGCGACGCCCGCGCGCCCACGGGCGCTCAGTACCTGCGGCCGCCGCGCCCGGAGGGCTCGGGCCACAGCTCGTCGCCCAGATCGCCGAGGTCGCCGGCGGGCGCCGGCGGAGGCTCTTCGAGCGCCCCGGCGGCGGCTCCTCCGCGAGGCGCAGCTTGCGCAGCACGTGCAGCTCGCGGTGCACCACGGTGATGACGGTGAGTACGGTCATGAAGTACAGCCACCACACGAGGAAGCTCGTGCCGCCGGGCTGCCACCACGAGAAGAGGAAGCCGATGCCGAGGCCGACCAGGCGCTCCGGCCGGGACATGAAGCCGACCTTGCAGTCCACGCCGAGCGCCTCGGCACGGGCGCGGATGTACGAGACCATCTGCGCGGCCCCCATGAACACGAGCACGGCCACGACGGGGCCCCACTCGGGGCCTTCGCGCACGAAGTAGACGACGAGGGCGGCCGCAACCATGAGCTCCGAGACGCGGTCCAGGGTGGAGTCGAGGAACGCGCCGGCCTTGGTGGGTCCGGCGCCGGCGCGCGCCACAGCCCCGTCCATCCCGTCGCAGAGCGACGCGATGATGCCGATCACGAGCGCCCAGATGAAGTGGCCGGTGATGATGAGCGGCACGACCGGCCACCTGCAGCAGCAGGCCGATGATGGTCATGAGGTCGGCGGTGAACCCGTGGCGCGCGAGGAACGCCCCGAGGTGGAAGAACCCCCGGCGAGCACCGGCGGTGTAGCGCGTCTTGATGTTCGTCACGTCAGCCGTCGCGCTCGCGCACCGTCACGGCCGACTGCGGCACCGCGCTCGGCTGCACGTTCACGGCGAACACCCAGGCGGCCAGGACGACGAGCGCTCCTGCCACCGCGTCGATGATGAAGTGGTTGCCGGTGGCGACGATCGCCACGAGCACCACGAACGCGTAGACGAAGCCGAGGTAGCGCGTCCAGCGGCCGTGCGTCAGCGTGAAGAGCATGAGGCCGATGAACAGCGCGTAGCCGAAGTGCAGGCTGGGCATGGCCGCGAACGGGTTGGCGAGCACGCCGTTCTCGAAGATGTGCTGGCGGACGCCGTGCAGGAAGTTGATGTCGGCGATGCCGGAAGTGAAGATCATGCGCGGCGGTGCCGTCGGCAGCAGCGCGAAGACAAGCACGGCGATGAAGTTCATGGCGAGGAACCAGTTGCGGTACAGCGTCCACCACTCGCGCCGCTGCGTGAACACCCAGACCATGGCGCCGATGATGATCGGCAGATGCGCGTACTGGTAGGTCCAGACGAGCAGCGTCATGAGCGGGTCGACGGCGCTCACGCGGGCCTGGATCCACGGCTCCCACCAGATGTGGAGGGCCTTCTCGAGGTTCATGAAGAACACGCCGTTGGCGAGCGCTACGGCCTCGCGGCCCTGCGCGAGCGCACGGGAGAAGTCGTAGGCGAGGTAGCACGCGAGCATGATCATGGCCTGGCGGAAGACGTCCACCCGCCCAGTCGGGGCGAAGGACAAGCGGGCGTCGCTGAGGAGCCGGCCGACCCTCGGCCTGAGGCGAGCGTTCACCCTCTTCGACCTCCCGTCAGGTGGACGTCACGGGCTGGCGCCCGTATCCAACGAACGATAGCAGAGCGTTGAACCGGCGGGCAACTGGCAGCGTCCGCGTGACGTCCATCGTTTGAGCCCGCCCGAGCCAGCTCAGCGCGGGCGGGCGTACATCCTTGCAGGTGTTCTTCCCGCCGGCAAACAGGGTCCTGCGCCGCCGTTGCCCGACCAGGACATGCGGGCTCGGCTGGGGGTCCGGGAGGAAGGGTGGGATCTGGTGGGCCGTGAAGGATTCGAACCTTCGACCTTGGGATTAAGAGTCCCCTGCTCTACCAACTAAGCTAACGGCCCACGAGCGTGCGAGGCGATATGCTACCAGCCCGCCGCGTCTTGCCAAACGGCGCCGTCAGGCGCCGAACACGTGCCGGCCGGCGACCTCGTAGCCCTCGTCGGCGACCGTCTCCTCGATGGATTCGAGGCTGACGGCGTCGGTGTCGAAGTCGATGGTGACGGTCTTCTCGGCGACGTCGACCGCGACCACGCCGACGCCGTCGATGGCGCCGACGGCGTTCTCGATCGCCATCTTGCAGTGGTTGCACGACACGGTCGGTACGTTGAGCACGACGTGAGTCTCAGCCATTGTCGTTCCTTCCCGATGCGGCGGCGGCCGACCCGAGCTCGTCGAGCTTGAAGGTCTCCGACCGTCCCTCTCCGAGGTCGACGGTGACGCTGTCGACCGGGGCCAGCAGATCCGTGACCTTTCCTTCCCCGGCGGGGGTCTTGACTATCGCACCGCGCTTGGGCGCCCGCTTGCGGAACGAGACGTACACCTGATGCTCGTACTTGAGGCAGCACATCAGGCGCCCGCAGCACCCGCTGATCTTGGTGGGGTTGAGCGGCAGGTTCTGGTCCTTGGCCATGCGGATGGAGACGGGCTCCTGGTCGCCGGCGAAGGTCGCGCAGCAGAGGCTGCGGCCGCAAGGGCCGTAGCCGCCGACGATGCGCGACTCGTCCCGGGCGCTCACCTGCTTGAGCTCGACGCGGCGGCCGAGCCGGTCGCCGAGCCTGTTCTGCAGTTCGCGGACGTCGGTGCGCTCCTCCGCGAAGAAGGTGATGATGAGCTTGGGGCCGTCGAACGTCTGGCGCGCCTCGACGACCTTGAGGTCGAGCTTGAGGTCGCCGGCGAGCCGGCGGCACTGGGTCTTGGCGTCGGACTCTGTGTCGCGGTGGGAGGCGATCGCCTCCAGGTCGGCGGCCGACGCCTTGCGCAGCACCCTGCGGAGGCCGCGAGGGGCCGCGTCCGCGCCGACCTCATCGGGGCCCTTGACGACCCGTCCGAAGTCCGCGCCGCGCGTGGTGTCGACCACGACGCCGTCGCCGGGAGCAAGCTCCAGCTCGCCGGCGCTGAACTGGTAGACCCTGCCGCCGCCGCGGAACACGACGCTGCAGATCCTAGGCACTGGTGGAGACCTCCTCGAAGCGCGCGAACATCGCCTGCAACGCGAGCTTCTGGTCGATATTGAGATACAGGTCTTTGCGAGTCCTGGCGGCGACGCCAAGGAGACGGGCGTAATGCTCCGGCGTGGCCACGACCGCCTCGACGAGCGCGTCGCGGTGGTCGCTGTTCCAGAGTACATCGGATGCCCCGGAAGCGACCACCCAGAGGTCGCGCACCCACGAGACCAGGAGGTCGAGCGCATCCTGGGCGGCGACCCGGCGGCGGCGCGCCTCTTCACGCTTCGCGCGCCCCTCGGCCTTGTCCAGGTACCACTTGAGGTCCTTCTTGTCCTGGAACTGCTGCTCCAGCTCCGCGGTCTTCCGGGCGAGCTCCTCCTGGACCTCCTCCACGATCCGCGCCTGCTGCGCGAGGAGCAGGTTGATGAACGCGGTGGCCGGCTCGGGGCCGTCGGGCGGCCGCGCGGCGGAGAAGACCTGCGCGGCGTACTTGAGGTACTGCTCGCGCAGGCGCGGGCCGGCCGCGTCCTCGACGAGACGGACGGCGCGCTCCACCGACCCGAACGACAGGTGCGCCAGGGCGTCGCCGGCCGCGGCGTCGAGACCGTAGCGGTCCACGAGGTAGGCGCCGACCTCGGAGTCGCTCACCGGCCGGAACTCCACCACCTGGCAGCGAGACACGATGGTCGGCAGGACTCGCTCGAGCCTGTCGGTGACGAGGAGGAACACGACGTAGGACGGGGGCTCCTCGATGCTCTTGAGCAGCTTGTTGGCGGCCGCGGGGTGCAGGTACTCGACCTCGGGGATGATCCAGATCCGCCGGGCCGCCACGAACGGCTTGAGGCTGAGCTCGTCGATGACCGGCTTGATCTGCTCGAAGCGGATCAGGTCACCCTCGCGCTCGAGCACGTGGAGGTCGGGGTGCAGGCCGTTGCGGGCGCGCTCGCACTCCGGGCAGGCGCCGCAGGCGCCGCAGGACGACACCAGCGCGGCGCCCAGGTCGCGCGCGAACTCGGTCTTGGCGAGGCCCTCGGGCCCGGCGAGCAGGTACGCGTGGCTCAGCGAGCCGTCGCGGACGGCGCGTTCGAAGAAGGCTTTGGCCTGTGCCTGGCCCGGGATGCCGGCGAACACGGGCGTGCCCCTCAGTCGCCGAGCCGCAGGCCGGCGTCGGCGACGGCCTCCAGCGCGGCGGCCTCCACGTCGGCGGCGACGAGCTCGACGTCGCGGAAGCCGTCGATGAGGCGGACGCGCTCGGGGAAGCGGCGCGCGAGCGCGGCGAAGCCGGCCGCCACGCGCTGCTGGAACTCGAGGCCCTCCGCCTCGATGCGGTCGGCGCTGCCGTCGCCGGCGCCGGACCGCGCCAGCCCCACGACGGGATCGACGTCGAGCACCAGCGTGACGTCGGGCAGCACGCCGTGCAGCGCCGGCTCGTTGACGGCGAGCACCTCGTCGACGCCGAGCTTGCGGGCGAAGCCCTGGTAGGCGAGCGAGGAGTCGACGAAGCGGTCGAGGACGAGCACGCGGCCGGCCTCGAGCTCGGGCAGCAGCACCGTCTCGACGAGCTCGGCGCGCGCGGCCGCATAGAGCAGCGTCTCGGTCCACGGCGCCAGCGACGACGGGCCGTGGAGCAGGACGCTGCGGATGGCCTCGCCGGCCGGCGTGGCCCCGGGCTCGCGGATGACCGAGCCCGGCGCGGTCGCCGGCCCTACCGGCAGGCCGCAGGCGGCCAGGCGCTCGCAGAGCAGTGCCGCCTGGGTGCTCTTGCCGCACCCGTCGCAGCCCTCGAGGCTGATGAGGACGCCTCCGCGCTCGCGCATGCCTCTCCCCCGTGCGCCGCGCTCAATGAGCGGTGCCGTCGGCGCCCCGCTCGATGACCCTGCCACGTCGGTCATCCGGCTTTCTTCTTGCCCGGTACTTCTCTTTGCTCGGGCAGTCGATGTCGATGCAGAGCACCCACGGACGCCCGCGCCCGCCGCCGCCGACCACCTTGATCTCCGGCCAGCCGCACTCGGCGCACATCTTGCCGGTGGGCACGATGGTGCCGCGCTGCGGCAGCGGGAACGTCTGGCCGCAGCCGCGCCGCGGGCGCTCGCCCTCGACGGTGGGCTGCTGGGGCTCCTCGCCCTCCTTGCCGACGCAGGCGGCGAAGCGCTTGCCGGTCTTGCCGCGCAGCACGCGCAGCTGGCCGCCGCAGTTCTTGCAGACGCCGAGCGTGAGGTCCTCGCGCACGCCGCTCTTGATGCGGTCGCGGATGTCGTCGATGTGGCCGTCGAGGCGCTTCCACGCCTCCTCGAGCATGTCCTGGCTCTCGCGGACGACCTCGTCGCGGCGCAGCTCGCCCTCGCTGATGCGGTCCATCTGCCGCTCGAGGGTCGCCGTCATCGCGCTGGAGGTGATGTCGACCGGCGCCTGCTCCATGGCCGCGTCGAACGCGGCGATGAGGGCCACGCCGAGCTCGGTGGGCTCGACGGGGTTGTCGCGCACGTAGTTGCGGTCGTAGAGGTGCTGGATGATGTCGGCGCGCGTGGCCTTGGTGCCCAGCCCGAGCTCCTCCATCTTCTCGATGAGCTTGCCCTGTCCGTAGCGGCCGGGCGGCTGCGTCTCCTTGGCCTCCGAGCGCAGGTCGAGCACCTTGAGCGTGGCGCCCGGCTCGAGCGGCGGCAGCTGCCGGTCGCGCTTGGCGGCGTACTTCTCGTAGACCTCGAGGTACCCGAGCGAGGCCACGCGGCTGCCGTGCGCCACGTAGGGCTCCGTGCCGAGGCGAAGGTCCATCCGCTGGCTCTCGATGACGGCCGCCGGCAGCAGGGTGGCGAGGAACCGGCGCGCGACGAGGTCGTAGACCTTGGCCTGGTCGCCGCTCAGCTCCTTCTTGGGCACGCCGACCGGGTAGATCGGCGGGTGGTCGGTGGTGCGCTTCTTGCCGCGGCTGGGCGTGAGCTTGTCCTGCCCGGCGAGCCGCGCCGCCGTGGCCGCCACCGGCTGCCAGTGCGCGAGCTCCTGCAGGCTGCCGCGCAGGTCGAGCGACGGCGGGTAGACCGTGTTGTCGGTGCGCGGGTAGCTGATGAGGCCGTCGAGGTAGAGCGACTCGGCGGCGCGCATGGCGCGCGCCGGCGTCATGCCGGCGCCGGACGACGCGCTCATGAGCGCCGTCGTGTTGAACGGCGCCGGCGGCTTGTCCTGGCGCGGCTTGGCCTCGTAGCCGGTGACCTCGGCCGTCTCCGCGCGGGAGCCCTCGAGAGCCGTCTGCATGGCCTGCTCCGTGTCGAAGCGCCCCTTGGCGTGCGCCACCTCGAACGGCTCACCGTCGCGCTCGAGCGTCGCCTTGATCTCCCAGTACGGGACCGGGACGAAGGCGCGCCGCTCCAGCTCCCGGTCGACCACGAGCCGCAGGGTGGGCGACTGGACGCGTCCGACCGACAGGTAGTCGGAGCCGTACCGGTACGACGCGAGCGACATGAAGCGCGTGAGCACCGCGCCCCAGATGAGGTCGATGTCCTGGCGGGAGTGCGCCGCCTCCGCCAGGTTGAAGTCGACGGTCGAGGGCTTCGCGAACGCCGCCTGGACCTCTTCCGGCGTGAGCGCCGAGTAGCGGACGCGGATGTGCCGGTCGGCGACGGCCGCCGGCACCATGGCCTTGACGTGCGGGTCGCCGGGCGTCGGGTCGGGCGCCGGCGCCGCCTTGGCGCGCGCCTCGGCGCCGTCCTTGGCGGCGGCCTTGCGCTTCTTCTTCTCGGGCTTGTCGCCCGGGTTGTACTTGAGGGCGTCGCCGCGCAGGATCTGGATGGCCTCGTGGCCGATGAGCTCACCCTCGCGGTCGTAGTCGGTGGCGATCACGAGCTCGGTGGCGCCCTTCGCGACGGCGCGCAACGCCGCCAGCGTCCCCGCGGCGCCGCCGTCGACGATCCAGGCGAGGTCCGGCCGCTCGATCATGTCGCCGAGGTACTTGAGGCTCCAGCGCTTGTACGTGTTGGGGAACACGGTCTCCATGACGTGACCGCGCAGTCCGACGGCCACCGCGTCGTCGCCTTCGTAGGTGAAGTGGTACGACTTGACCTTCTGGCGACCGCGGCCGTGCTCCTTGACGGAGACCTTGCCGCCGAGGATCTCGGCGATCTTCTTGGCCGCCGAGTCCTTCTCTGTGACGATGAGCTTCACTGCTACCTCATGGGGACGTGAGAGGAACGACCAGGACTGCGGGAGTTAATACCACCCCGCAAACCTGGCCGTCGAGATGACGTTGATGGATGGCCGGTCAGGCGAGCGCCGCGATCGCCTCGTCACGCGTGGCGTACATCGAGAACACGCGGTCGAGGCCGGTGACGCTCAGCACCCGCTCCACCGGCCGCGTGGTGACGACGATCGTCATCGACCCGCCGGCGCCGTGCACGCGGCGGACGCCGCCGATGAGCACGCCGAGCGCGGTGGAGTCGATGAAGGTCACCCCGCTGAGGTCGACGACCAGCCGCTTCACGCCGGAATCGAGCAGTTCGAGGAGGCACTCCTTGAACTGCGGCGCGGTGAAGATGTCGACCTCTCCGGTGAGGACGACCAGACCGAGGTCGTCGCCCGGGCGCTCACTGGAGACGCTGAACATGTCGCTCATACCGTTTCCTTACTTGGTCGGCGATGGAGTGGGAGTCGGAGTCGTCTGCGGCGTGTTCTTGGCGATCCAGTCCTTGACCGCCGCGGCATCCGGCGACGTGGGGTCGAGCTCGAGGAAGCGGGTGAAGGCCAGCATCGCCGTGGTGGTGTCGCCGGCGGTGCTCGCGGCCGCGCCCAGATTGAAGAACGCCTCGGCGCTCTTCGGCGTGAGGGCCGTGATGTCGCCGTAGACCTTCGCCGCAGCCTGGGAGTCGCGGATCTGGCTGTAGACGCCGGCGAGGCTGGTGAGCACGTCCAGCCGCTGCTTCTTGATGGCGGCGCCCTTCTGCTTGGCGAGCAGCTTGTCGGCCTTGACGTAGGCCGCGGCCGCGTTGCGTGAGGTCCGACGTCAGCGCCGCGGAGCCCTGCGCCTGCGTCGACGACCGCGACAGGTACGCCTCGGCGAGGCTCGTCCAGGCGGCCACGTCGGTCGGATTCGTCGTGGTGGCGGTCTGGTACTTCGTGACCTGCTGGTCGAGCTGCTGGGTCACGTCCTGCTGGGCGCTGTTGAACCAGGTGCAGCCGTTGAGCACGCCCGAGTACCCGACGACGAGGAAGGCGGCCATGAGGAACGCCATGAACCCGAAAACGATCTTCTGCCAGAACTTGACCCTGCGGCGATCGAGCAGCACTTAGACGGTCTCCTCTCGATGAACGGGCGTCTGCCACCAGCCGGAGTCGGCGCCGCCGACTTCGACCGCGCCGGTACGGACGCGGTCCTGCAGCTTTTCGCGGACGGCGACGGCGGTGGCGCGGATCGCATCCGCGTCCACGCCGACGTGGGCGCGGTCGCGATACAGCTCGCGACCGCCGACGACGGTGAGTGTGATGTCATCCTGGTTGGCGCCGTAGACGAGCGCCGAGTACGGGTCGGCGATCGGCGCGAAGTGCGAGCGCGAGACGTCGACGGCGATGAGGTCGGCGCACTTGCCCGGTTCCAGGCTGCCGACCTCGGCCTCCATGCCCAGCGCCTCGGCCCCGCCCAGCGTGGCGATGCGCACGCACTTCTGCGCGTCGAGCACGCTCACGTCGCGTTCCACGGCGCGGTGCAGGAAGAGCATGGTCCGCATCTCGTCGAACATGTCCATGATGTTGCTCGACGCGGGGCTGTCGGTGCCGATACCGACGCGGACGCCCTCGTGCATGAGGTCGGCGAGCGGCGCGACGCCACAGCCGAGCTTGGCGTTGCTCTTGGGGCAGTGCGCGACGGCGACGCCCTTGTTGCGCAGGATGCGGATGTCGTCGCGCGTGACGTTGACGCAGTGCACGGCGAGGAAGTCGCGGTCGAACACGTTCCACTGCTGCAGGTACTTGATGGGCGTCACGCCGTAGGGCTGGACCAGCATGCGCTCCCAGCCCATCTTCTCGCGGTAGTCGTGCGCGAACTTGCCCGAGCCGGAGCGGATGTAGGTGAGCTCGTCCTGGCTCTCGGCGACGTGGCTCATGACCTTGAGGCCGCGCTCCCGCGCCAGGTCGCAGACCGCCTGGTACAGGCGGCTGGACACCGTGTAGGGCGCGTGCGGCGCGAGCCCGATGTCGAACTGCTCGGGCGCCGCGGCCTGTGCGTCGTCGAGCCGGCGCACCACGTCCGCCATCGTCTCGTCGAAGCGCGAGTCGTCGACGCCGAAGACCTCGAGGTAGAGGCGGCCGCGCAGGCCGGCGGCTCCGGCCGCCTCCAGCGTCGCGGCGCCGTAGCTGGTGTCCGCGATCGTCGTGATGCCGGAGGAGACGGCCTCGATGGCGCCCAGCCGGGCGCTCAGCAGGTACTCCGCCGGCGTGAGCGACGCCTTGACGTCGATGAGGCTGATGATCCAGTCGCCGAACTCCGCGTCGTCGAGGATGCCGCGGAACGACGTGTACTCGACGTGGCTGTGGCAGTTGACGAAGCCGGGCATGATGATCGCCCGGCCCAGATCGGAGAACCCCGCGCCTGGATAGTCCGCCACGAGGCGCGGCGCGGGGCCTACGGCCAGGATGCGCCCGCCGGACACGGCTACGCCCCCGTCGGGCAGGACGGGCGCGGTCACCGGGAGGACCCAGTCGGCCCGGTAGATCGTGATGTCGCGGTCGGTTTCAGGCATCGTGGCAGCTTTGTGGCGCGCGGAAGTCACATTGCCCCCCGCCGTGGGAGTATAGGGGAGCGTTCCGCACAGTGGCAAACACGCGCCCCTGCTCACCGGGCCCGCTTCGCGGCGGTATACTCCCGGCACCAGCGAAGGGAGGGCCGCAGCGTGCAGCAGGGACAAGGACCAAGCATCTCGCCGGACGTCATCACGAGCGCCGTCTGGGACGCCGTGAAGGAGCTGCCGGGGGTCTGCGACCTCTACCGGAACCCGTTGCAGAGTCTCGGCGAGAGGGTCCACCTGGAGAGGCACGGACCGGTACGCCTGGACGGCGACGACGAGGGCCAGGTCCTCGAGATCCACCTCATCGCCGAGTCCGGCTCGGACCTCGCCGCAGTCGGCGAAGCCGTGGCTCGCGCTGGCGCCACGTACCTCACGCGCACGACCGGCAACCCCATCACCCGCGTCGAGGTGCACATCGACGACGTCGCCGACCCCTCCGCGTGAGGGCCATCGACCTGACCACGGCCAGCAGCGACCTGCTGGCCTCCTGCTGCGCCACCTGCGTCTGGTGGCTGACCCGGCCCGGCGCCGGCGCCGACCCGGGCCTTCGCGGCGAGTGGCAGCGCGAGGCGGAGGCCGAGGCCGGCTTCTTCGGACGGGCCCTGGTCGACGGCGACGCGGTGATCGGCTGGATGCACGTCGCCCACTCCCGCCTCACCCCTCGCGGACGCTGCCTGCCGGCAGGTCCTCCCTCCCCCGACGCCTACCTCCTCACCTGCTCCTACTTCTACGACGAGGAGTTCCTGCACGGCTTCCGCTTCCTGCTCCAGGAGATCGAGGCCGCGCTCAAGCACCGCAAGGTCGCGGCGCTCGAGGCCTTCGGCCTGCGCCACACGCGCGGCGACGACGCCTTCCGCGGCTACTTCCGGGAGCTCAATCTGTTCAATCCGGACGTGCTCGAGGGCGGCGGCTTCAAGCGGGTGCAGGAGAAGGGCGAGGTGGCGCGCTTTCGCCTCGACCTCGCCGCGCTCATCGAGGCGCCGCGGCGCAGCGTGGCGTGGGAGCACGTGAAGGCGCCGGCCGGCACCCAGCCCGTCTGAGCCGGGCGGCCCGCGGGCGGCCGCGGCCGGCCCCGCGGCACGGACGCCGGAGGCCTAGCGGTACAGCCGCGGGAGGCGCTGCTTCCAGTCCTCCGGGACCACCGCCTCGAGCGCGTCGTCCAGCGTCACGATGCCGAGCAGCCGGCGCTCGTCGTCCACGACCGGGAGGGCCAGGAGATCGTACTTGGTCATCACGCGGCCGACCTCTTCCTCGTCCATGTCGGCCGTGACCTGCACGAGGTCGTCCTCCATGAAGGCGCTCATCTGGTCGTCGGGCGCGGCGAGCACGAGGTCGCGCAGGCTGACCACCCCGACCAGCCGCTCCTCGGAGTCGACGACGTAGAGGTACGTCATCATGTGCTGCTCCGGGCGCTCCCGCCGGATCCAGTCGAGCGCCTTGCCCGCCGTGGCCTTGCGCGGCAGCATGACGAAGTCGGTGGTCATGAGAGAGCCGGCCGTGTGCTCGCGGTGGCTGGCCAGCCGGCGCAGGTCCTGCTCACGCTTGTCGGGCAGGAGCGCCAGCAGTTCCTGGGCCAGCGGATCGGGCAACTCGCTCAGGATGTCCGCCGCTTCGTCGGCCTCGATGCGCTCGAGCACCTTGGCGGCGCGCTCGACCGGCATCTCCTGCAGGGCCGCCGTGCGCAACTCCTCGTCCATCTCCTGCAGCGTGTCGGCCGCCAGGCCGGCGTTCAGCGTGGCGAGCACCGCCGCCCGCTCGCGCGGACCGACCTGGCCGATGATGTCGGCGATGTCGGCCGGGTGCAGCTCCGCAAGCTCCGCGAACGCCTCCACGAAGTTGAGCCGCGAGAGCCGCAGCGCGATGAGGTTGACGTCGCTCCAGGGCACGAAGTCGCCGCTCTTCTTCGGCAGGCGGCGCGAGAGGAAGCCGAGGCCGAAGCGCCGCGCGAGCGCGGCCGAACTGGCGTCGACGCCGCTGACCACAAGGTGGTCCTCCGCCGGCTCGAGCACCACGTCCTGGACGCGGACGAACGTGCGCCGGCGCATGTCCAGCACCTGGTTGTCGAGCAGGGCGTCGACCAGCGAGAGCTCGTCCGGGCGCAGCGAGGCAGCCTTGACCGCCTCGAACGGCACGCCGAGCAGCAGGCGCTCGCCGTCCACGTCGATCTCGCCGATCTGGGCCCACGACGCGGCGAGCTGGCCTTCGTCGCGGTCGATGAAGAAGGCGGTGATCACCGGCGGGTCCAGCGCCGTGCTGGCGACCACGTCGCCGAGCTCGCCGACCTCCACACCTGCGGCGTCGAAGACTTTCATGCCGTCGAGCTCTGACAGCGCGAGTGATCCGGGGATCTCGTCCATGAGGGGGGCGCCCATCCTTTCCTGACGGTGCCCGGCGAGGATACTCACGCCGCCGCGCGACCGTCAATCACGGCGCGGCGTTCGAAGCGCTGTCAACGATGGCGTTCGTAGAGGCCGCGTAGGATATGCTCTCGCGGTCAATCCCCCCGCCAAGACCCCGAAACAAGGAGGACGAGGTCTCAATGGAAGTGGTAGAAACCGGCTCGGGCGGCGCGCTGGAGCGGTTCTTCAAGTTCAAGCAGTGGAACACCACCCTGAAGCGCGACATGCTCGCAGGGCTCACGACGTTCATCGTCATGTCCTACATCATCTTCGTGAACCCGAGCATCCTCGGGCTCGGCGGCAAGGGCCTGCCCTTCGCAGCCGTGCTCACGTCCACCTGCCTCGTCGCAGGCGTGATGACCATCCTCATGGGCGCGGTGACCAACCGCGCCTACGCCATCGCTCCCGGCATGGGGCTCAACGCAGTCGTGGCCTTCAGTCTGGTCCTGGGGCAGGGCCTGACCTTCCCGCAGGCGATGGGCCTCATCTTCCTCGAAGGCGTCGCCATCACCATCCTCGTCCTCACCGGCTTCCGCGAGGCCATCTTCAAGGCCATCCCGCTGGAGCTGAAGAAGGCGATCGTCGTCGGCATCGGCTTCTTCATCCTGTTCATCGGCCTCGTCGACGGCGGCATCGTCGTGCCCGGCAGCGGCACGCCCGTCACGCTCGGCAACTTCGTCGGCGTGCCGGTCCTCGTCACCATCTTCGGCCTCACGATCACCATCATCATGCTCACGCGCGGCTGGCGCGGGGCCATCATCCTCGGGATCATCTTCTCGACCATCTTCGCGACGATCCTCAACTACGCCTACGACAAGACGTCGTTCGCCCAGGGCATCGCCGTGATCCCCAGCAAGATCGTGGCGACTCCCGACTTCAGCCTCCTCGGCCAGTTCAACTTCGGCGCCTTCAGCAAGCTCGGCGTCACCGCCGCGATCCTCTGGATCTTCAGCCTCATGCTGTCGGACTTCTTCGACACCATGGGCACGCTGGTCGGCGTCGGCGAGCAGGCCGGCTACCTGGACGACAAGGGCCACCTCAAGAAGCTCAACCGCCTGCTGCTCATCGACTCTCTCGCGGCCGTGGCCGGCGGCGCGGCCTCGGCCTCGTCTGCGACCACCTACATCGAGTCCGGCGCCGGCGTCGCCCAGGGCGGGCGCACCGGGATGGTCGGGATCGTGGTCGGCGTGCTGTTCCTGCTGGCGATGTTCTTCTCGCCGATCGCCGGCATCGTGCCGGCCAACGCCACTGCTCCGGCGCTGATCATCGTCGGCTATCTGATGATGGCCACACTGACCGCCGGCGAGGCGATGGCCGAGGACGAAGAGGGCAAGGGCCTCGTGAAGAAGGCCATCGCCGCGATCAACTTCGGCGACATCGCCTTCGGCCTCCCCGCCGTGCTCACGATGACGATCATGCCGCTCACGTACAGCATCACGAACGGCATCGGCGCGGGCTTCCTCTCCTACACGCTCATCCGCATCACGCAGGGCAAAGCCAGGGAGATCAGCTGGATGCTGTGGATCGCCTCCGTCGGCTTCCTCATCTACTTCCTGGTGCCGCTGTTCCAGGCGAAAGGCTGGGTCTGAGACCCGTCGCCTGAACGCACAGAGCGCCATGTTCTGACGAAGGGGCGGGCCGCCGAAGGGCGGCCCGCCCCTTCTGCTATCCTTGCCGCCGTATGTCCGTCGCGCTCCTCATCCTCGCGCTCGCGATCATCCTCGCGTCCGCCGAACTCTTCACCAACGGCGTGGAGTGGTTCGGCCGCCGGTACGAGCTCGGCGAAGGGGCCGTAGGCAGCATCCTCGCCGCCGTAGGCACGGCGCTGCCGGAGACGCTGGTGCCGATCATCGCCATCGTCTTCACGGGCGGCGCCGCGGCCGAGCAGGTCGGGATCGGCGCGATCCTGGGCGCGCCCTTCATGCTGGCCAGCCTCGCCATGGTGGTCACGGCCGCCGCCGTCGTGATCTTCCACTGGCGCGGCCGGCGCCCGCTGGCGGTCACCATCAACGAGGGCGTGATGCGCCGCGACCTCAGCCACTTCCTCATCGCCTACGCCCTGGCCATGCTCGCCGGGGTCATCCACGTGCGCGCGCTGCACTACGGCCTCGCCGCCGGCCTGATGATCTTCTACTGCTACTACGTGTGGGAGACGCTCCACGCGGAGGGCGACCTCGGCGAGGACACCAAGCCGCTGTACTTCCACCGCGACCCGGAGATGCCCCACACGTACCGGATCTTCCTGCAGATCGGCGTCGCCACCCTGGGCATCATCCTCGGCGCCGAGATCTTCGTGAAGGAGGTGCAGGTGCTCAGCGAGACCCTGGGTGCCGCGCCGCTGATCATGTCGCTGCTCATCACGCCGATCGCCACCGAACTGCCCGAGAAGTTCAACTCCGTGCTCTGGATCCGCTCACGCAAGGACACGCTGGCGCTGGGCAACATCACGGGCGCGATGGTGTTCCAGAGCACCTTCCCCGTGTCGGTCGGGCTCATCTTCGCGACCTGGCAGCTCACCACCCCGGCGCTGGTGGCTGGCGTGCTGGCGCTGTTCAGCGGGACGGTGTTCTACGTGACGCTGAGAGTGAGGCACACGCTGACCTGGTGGTCGCTCGGCGGCGCCGGCTCTGTGTACTTCGCCTACCTGGTCTACGTGTTCGTCTACGTTTCGTAAGCTACGACGCGATGACGAGCAGCACCGTCGATCCCGCCGGGACGACCGTGCCGGCGTCGGGCTTGATCTTGACCACCGTGCCGGGTTCCTGGCCGGTGTTGTTCTTCTGGCGGAACGCCACGGTGAGCCCGGCCGCGCTGAGCTGCGACGCCGCGGCCGTGGACTGCATGCCGTAGACGTTGGGCACGGCGACGCCGGCCGCCGTGGACGACGGCGAGGGGCTCGGCGACGGCGAGCCGGTCGAGACGACGAAGCTCACCGTCGAGCCCTTGTCGACCTTCGTGCCCGCGGTCGGGTCCTGGCTGATCACCAGCCCTGCCGGGACCGTCGTGCTCGTGGTCTGGCGTGACGGTCCCGAGCTTGAGCCCGGCGCCCGCGATCGCCGTCTCGGCGTCCGCTTGCGAAAGGTTGCTCAGGTCGGGCACCGTCGCCTGCGGCTTGCCGCTGCTCACCCAGTAGGTGACGGTGTCGCCGCGGTTGACCTCAGTGCCCGCCGCCGGATCCTGCTTGTACACCTGGCCCGAGGCGACCGTCGTCGACTTGCCGGTCTGCGGATCGCCCACCAGGTCGTTCCTGGTCAGCCAGTCGTCCACGGCCGTCGCCGTCCAGCCCCTGAAGTCGGGCAGCGGAGGGGCCTTCTGGCTCCCCTTGCTCACCCAGATGTCGACGGTGGCGCCCTCGCGCATCTTGGTGCCGCCGGTGGGCGCCTGACGGCTCACGAAGCCGGAGGCGACGCGGTCGGAGAACTCCTCCTGCACGCCGGCCTTGAAGCCGCCATTCTCCAGAGCCTTGACGGCTGCGGCCTTGCTCAGGCCGACCACGCTGGGCACGGCGGACTGGCTGCCGCTCATCGTCCACCACAGTGCGGCGGCCACGGCGGCGATGATCAGCAGGAGGATGATCACGAGCACGAGCGGCCACTTCGACTTCTTGCGCCGCGGCGGCATCGGCTGGTCGAGCACGGAGGTGGTGCCGGCCGCGTCCAGGCCGGCCGCGGCCATCACGCGCGTCCGCTCGCCGCCGGCGTCGAAGGCGGCCGCCTGTATGGGGCCGCCTTCCTTGGCGGCGCGCAGGTCGCGCGCGAACTCGGCCGCCGACTGGTAGCGGTCGGCCGGGTCCTTGGCCATCGCCTTGAGCACGATCTGGTTGAGGGCGTACGGCATGCCCGGCACCAGCACGGACGGCTCCACCGGCACCTCGTTGACGTGCTTGAGCGCCACAGTGACGGCGCTGTCGCCCTTGAACGGCACGGTGCCGGTGAGCATCTCGTAGAGGCAGACGCCGACCGAGTACAGGTCGGAGCGCTCGTCGACCGGGTAGCCCTTGGCCTGCTCGGGAGCGAGGTACTGGGCGGTCCCGAGGATCGAGCCGGCCTCCGTCATCCCGGAGTCGCCGGCGCGCGCGATGCCGAAGTCCATGACCTTGGCGGTCCCGTGGGGGTCGATCATGATGTTCTGCGGCTTGATGTCGCGGTGCACGATGCCGCTGCGATGGGCGAAGTCGACCGCGGCGAGGAGTTGCAGCGTGACCGCCACCGACTCGTTGCCGCTCAGCCGGCCGCGACGACGGATGAGGTCCTTGAGCGTCTCGCCCTCCACGTACTCCATGGCGATGTAGTACGTGCCGTCGACCTCTCCCCAGTCGTAGATGCTCACCAGGTTCTGCTGGTTGAGCCCCGCGGCCGCCTTGGCCTCGCGGCGGAAGCGCTCCACGAAGGTGGGGTCGTTGAGATAGCGCTGGAGCAGCACCTTGATGGCGACGTTGCGGCCGAGGGTGAGGTCCTCGCACAGGTACACGTCGGCCATGCCGCCGCCGCCGAGCTTGCGCACCACGCGGTACCGGCCGCCGACAACCTGTTCTGGCTGGAACACGTCGCTCACATCCGCCTGCCTCTCTCCTTCTGCTTCATGCTTACGACCACGGGCGCACCGTCCCTGCCCATCAGGGCAGGGCGGGCTGCGCCAGCGCCGTCTTGATGATCGCGGCGGCGATCGGCGCAGCCGCCTCGCCGCCGGTCGACTGCGTGTCCTCGATGACGATGGCGAAAGCCACCTGCGGGTCGTTCGCCGGTGCGAACCCGATGAACCAGGCGAGGTTGGTGCCGTCGCCCTTCTCCGCCGTGCCGGTCTTGCCGGCCACCTGGATGCCTTCCAGCGCGGCCTGCGTCCCCGTGCCCGCGTTGACGACGTTCTGCATCATCGTGTTCAGCTGGCTCGCGGTCAGCGCCTTGGTCGCCACGAGCCACTGCTCCGGCTGCGCCTTGCTCACGACCTGGCCGTCCGGCGTGACGATCTCCTGCGTGTAGTAGGGCTTCATGACGCGGCCGCCGTTGGCCACGCCGCCGGCCACGAGCGCCATCTGCAGCGGCGTGGCGAGCAGCTTCTCCTGCCCGCAGGCCGCCCAGGCGACGTCGAGCGGGTCCATGAACGCGTCCGGCGAGAGCAGGCCGTTCTTGCCGTACCGGCCGCTGGGCACGACCTCGCCGGCCGGCAGCGGCAGCGGCGGCGTCTTGTAGAAGCCGTACTGCTGCGCGCCCGTGATGAGCCGTTTGCGCCCGAGCGTGTTGCCGACCTTGGCGAAGGTCGTGTTGATCGAAGCGGTGAGCGCGAAGGTGAAGTTGTTGGGGCCGTAGACCTCCCCGCCGTAGTTGGTGACCTTGCCGCCGAAGACCACGTAGGTGCCCGTGTCGACGAACTGCGTCTCGGGCGTGACCGTGCCGTCGTCGAGCCCCGCCGAGGCGGTGACGACCTTGAACGCCGAGCCGGGCACGTAGAGGCCCTGGGTCGGCCGGTTGAGCAGCGGCGCCGTGGGGTCCTTGCTGAGCGTCGCCCAGCGATCATCGAGATGGCCCGGATCGTACGTCGGCGCCGACGCCGAAGCGATGAGCGCGCCCGTCTTCGGGTCGAGCACGACGATCGCGCCCCTCTTGCCCTGAAGCTGCTGCTGGGCGACCTTCTGCACCGCCGGCACGAGGGTGAGCTTGACGTTCGCGCCCGTGGGCCGGCGCCCGAGCAGCTTGTCCACCCAGTTCTGCACGCCGAGATCGCTCGCCTGGCCGGTGAGCTGGTCGTTGAGCTGCGACTCGATGCCGCTGCGCCCGTACTGCAGGGAGTCGTAGCCGATGAGCTGCGGGGCGAACGTCCCGCTGGGGTAGTCGCGGTAGTAGTAGCCGGAGCGGCGCTCCGTGCCGGCGATCACCGATCCGTCGTAGGCGACGATGTCGCCGCGCTTGATCTTCATCTCCTTGGCGATGCTGCGCTTGTTCTCGGGGCGGTCCTGGAACCACTGCGCGCGCACGACCATGATCCACGTGAGGTTGACGACCAGCGCGACGAAGAGCACGACCGCGACGATGAACACCCTGGACATGGCTTTGTTCATCGGCCTAGCCCTTCTCCGCCAGATGCCGGCGCTCGAGGTCTGACCCGCCCCGGATGATGTTCGTCCGGTTGGACACCATGAGCAGGAGCGCGACGAGGATCAGGTTCGCCGTGATGGAGCTGCCGCCGTAGCTCACGAAGGGGAGCGTGACGCCGGTGAGCGGGATCAGCCGAGTGACGCCGCCGATGATGATGAAGGACTGGACGGCGAACGCCGTCGCCAGACCCGCCGCCAGGAGCTTGGAGAAGCCGTCCGGCGCGTACACCGCGATGCGGAAGCCGCGCCACACGAAGAGAAGGTAGACGAGGACGACACCTACGGCGCCGAGCAGCCCCATCTCATTGGCGATGGCCGTGAAGATGAAGTCGGTCTGCAGGTCGGGGACCACCGGCTGGTGGTTGGCGTAGAGCAGGTAGCCGCGCCCGAAGCCGGCGCCGACGATGCCGCCGTCGGCGATGGTGAACAGCGACTGGAGCAACTGGTAGCCGGTGGTCGACGCGTACGGCCACGGATCGAGCCAGACCGCGAAGCGGTCCTGAACGTGCGGGACGACGTAGACGGCGATGGCGCCGGCGACGGCGAAGAGCCCCACGCCGGCGGCCACGTAGACGGCCCGCGCCGTGGCCATGTACATGAGCGCGACGAAGATCGACATGAAGAGCAGCGCCATGCCGAAGTCCTTCATGAAGACCAGCATGGCGAGCGACAGCACCCACATCACGAGCAGAGGCCCGAAGTACTTGAACGCCGGCACGGGCACGCCGAGCACGTGCCGCTGCGGCACGGAGAGCATGACCTTCTTGTCGTCCAGGTAGCCGGCCAGGAAGATCACGATCGCGAGCTTGGCGAACTCCGACGGCTGGATGCTGAAGCCGAACGCGTGGATCCAGAGCTTGGCGCCGTTGACCGTCGTCCCGATCACGATGGTGACGACGAGCAGCGCGAGCCCGACGGCGCCGATGAGGTACCGGTAGCGGTCGAGCTTCATGTGGTCGCGCACGATGAGCACCGTGAGGATGAAGAGCGCCGCGCCGGCCAGCAGCCACTGCCCCTGCAGGAGCGCCAGCGCGGGCTTGATGCGGAAGATCTCGGTGAGGCCGATGGCGGCCAGCAACGCGGTGATGGGCAGCAGGAACGGGTCGGCCTGCGGCAGGAAGATGCGCTCGAGCAGGTGCAGCAGCACGAAGATGCCGACGAAGATCAGCCCGTAGATGATCGAGGCGCGGTTGATCTCGCGGAAGCGGCCCGCGTACACCGACACGTAGGCCATCGTGCTCACCGCGCCGGCGAGGATGAGGAACACCAGTTCCAGGTTGCGCCGGCTCACGGCCACATCCCCAGCATCCTGGAGAGTGACAGCGCGGACTCACGGTCGCGCAGCTGTTGCTCGTCGACGAGTGAGCGCGCGGCCGGAGAGAGTGCGTCGTAGTGGACGACGCTGCGCCGGTACACGGCGTGGAGCGGGACGGGGCCGATCTTGCCCGGCACGCCGCTGTAGATGGCCAGCGTGCCGCCGTCGACGCCGACGAAGAACACGGTGCTGAGGAAGAAGGCGCCGGCCGCGAGGGCGACGACGAGCACGACCAGCAGGCCGGCGACGACGCTGAGGCGGCGCACGGAGCGCTTGCGCCGGCGTGCCGCCAGGGCCACCGGGTCCGGCGGGCCGCCCTCACCGTCCTGCTCTGCGCGGAGCCGGGCGAGTGCGTCCGCGGCGTCGATCTCGGGCTCGGCGTCGTCAGGCTCGCCGGAGGCCACGACGAACGGCAGCTCGCCGGTCGCCTCGTCGGCCTCGGGATCGGCCGGCCGGACCAGCGTGGTCTCGTCTTCTTCGGCGCCGTGCGGACCCTCGTCGACGCGCACCACCACGGCGGTGATGTTGTCGGGGCCGCCCTGCCGCCGAGCTTCCAGGATCAGACGCTCGGCGGCCTGCTGCGGGTCGCTGCGCGTGAGCGCGACGCGGATGGCGTCGGCGCCGACCGGGCCGCTGAGGCCGTCGCTGCACAGCAGCAGCACGTCGCCCGGCAGCAGGTCCTCGGTGAACTCGTCGATGCGCGCCTGCGGCTCGGTGCCGAGGGCGCGGCTCAGGATGCTGCGATGCGGGTGGACGGCCGCCTCTTCTTCGGTCAGGCGGCCGTCACGCATCATCTCACCGACGAGCGAGTGGTCGTCGCTGACCTGCCGCAGCTCGCCGTCGCGCAGCAGGTAGGCGCGGCTGTCGCCGATGTGGGCGAAGCGGGCGGTACCGCCCTCGAGCACGAAGGCCGTGAGCGTCGTGCCCATCCCGGCCTGCTCGACGTTGTCGTGGGCGCGCTCGAAGACGGCGGCGTTGGCGGCCTCGGCGGCCGCATGCAGCGGCGTCCCCTTGGCCACCTCGGCGGCGAGCGTCTCGGCGGCGAGCCCGCTGGCGACCTCGCCGGCGTTGGCGCCGCCCATGCCGTCGCAGACGGCGTACAGCGGCGGCTGGACGACGAAGGAGTCCTCGTTGGTCTTGCGGTGGAGCCCGATGTCCGTGAGGGCGCCGTGTCTGGCGACGAGCGTCACCCGGCGTTCACTCCTCGTAGCGGAACGTGGTCTCGCCGATGCGCAGCCGGCTGTCCATCCTCAGCTGCGCGTCCGTCACTTGCTTCTCGTTGAGGAAGGTGCCGTTGGTGCTGCCGAGGTCCTCGACGAAGTAGAACTGGCCGCGCGGGACCAGGCGCGCGTGGGTGGTCGAGACGAACTGCTCGTCGAGCACGATGTCGCTGGTGGCGGCGCGGCCCACGGTGATCCAGCCCTCGAGCGGGAAGATGACGCCGGGCGGGATGATCGGTGCTCTCTTCGACGACGAGGCGCGGGTTGATGTGCGCCGAGAAGTCCATCTTCTGGCCGTCCATGGTGCGCTCGACGTCGCGATCCTCGCGGCGCTGCTCGCGCTCGGCCGGCGTGAAGGTCGGCGCGAGTCTGTCACCGGCCGGCAGGACCACGTCGGGGGCGGCGGACGGAGCGGCCGCGCCGCCGCCGCGCACGCTCCGCACGGCGGTCTTCACGACCTGCCAGATGAACAGGTAGAGCAGGACGAGGATGCCGATCTTGAGGACGAGCAGGACGATGTCGATCATGCGACTCTCCCGCGCCGCGCGCCGCTACGGCTCGCCGGCGCCGTGGTCACCCGGGCCTCCCGGTCAGGGCTGCCTCTCGAACAGAAGCTCGGTGGTGCCGAGCTCGATGCGGTCTCCGTGCTGCAGCACGACCTGCTTGACGTCGCGGCGATTGACGCGCGTGCCGTTGGTGGAGCCGAGGTCCAGCAGCATGAAGCCGTCGTCCTGCTTGCGGATCTCGGCGTGTTGCCGCGAGACGTTGGGGTCGGTGAGGACGATGCCGCAGCGCCGGCTGCGGCCGATCACCGTGACCGCCTCCGTGAGCTGGTAGTCGCCCTGGCGGCCGCGCAGGACGCCGCGCGCAGACGAGGCGCGCGGGGCAGCGGCGGCCGCGGCAGCGGCGGGCACGGCCGCTCCTGATAGAGCACGGTCTGGTCGATGACGGGGCCGGGCGCGACGGCCGCAGCGGGCGGCACGAGCGCGGCCGGAGCTCCGAACGCGTCGTCGCCGGGCATCTCGACCGGCGCACCCATGGTGCGCGTCGCGATGCCGAACTCGCCGAGGCGCAGGTCCTCGTCGCAGTGCAGCTCGATGCGCGGCGGCGCGACGAGGGTCCAGCCCTCGCGGCGCGCGAACGCCGTGACGTAGTTGGACAGTTCGGTCTTGAGCGAGTCCTCGAACGAGACCAGGTGATCGAAGTCGTCCTTGCCGAGGTAGACGTCGAACTCGTTGGGCACGTAGACGTTGGAGACGCCGACCGTCTTGTGGTCGCCCATCTCCTTCGCCAGCTTGTGCGCGAGCTCGACCGGCTGCACGCTCGACTTGAACGCGCGCCCGAAGCCGCCCTCGACCAGGCCTTCGAGTTTGTTATTCGCCTTCCTGAAGATCCCCATCGTCGCTTTCCTCCGGTGCTTCTCCGGTGGTCAGGACCAGCGGCAAGAGTATCACGGCAGCGGGCACGGCCACACTCCACACGAGCGGCCACAGGCTCGCGGGATAGTGCCACACGACCACCGGCACGATGCGGTACACCGCGAACACGGCGGCGAACGAGAGCGACCAGATCCAGAGACGGTGCTCGAGGCGGCGGCGCGTCAGGGCGTAGCCCAGGGCCGCCGCCAGGCCCGCCCAGACGGCGGCCTGCAGAAGCGTCGGCGCCGCCAGCGCGTGCGCGAGCAGGCGGCCGGCGGCGGTGAACGGGTCGCCGGCGGCGGCGACGTCCCGGCCGACGGGCCAGCGCGGCTGCTCCAGCGTGAACGGGCCGCGCTGCGCGCGCGTGAGCAGCAGGAAGAGCACGGTCCCGGCGCCGGCCCAGGCGGCGGTGAGCGGGCCGCGGATGCGCCCCAGCAGCGCCGCGGCCGCCGGCGCCAGCAGCGTCAGGTAGGCCGGCGTGAGCACGAGCGCGAACGCCGGCCACAGCGCCGTGATCGGCCTCGCGCGCGCGATCAGGAAGACGGCGACGGCGAAGGCCAGATACGCGGCGCCGGCGCTGAGCGAGACGTTGAAGAGCGGGAACGCGAGCGAGCCGAGCAGGAACGCGAGCCCCGCCTCGGGGACGACCGCCCAGACGGCCGCGCTCACGGCGACCAGCGGCAGCGTCCAGCTCTGCGGATAGGCCGGCAGCGCGCCGAGCACGACGGCGCTGGTGACTGCGGCGAGCGCCGCGCCGCCGGCGCGCTCGGCGACCTCGGCGGCGCGGCCCAGCGGCCGGACGAGGCGGCGCGCCTTCTGGAGGCGCCGCGCCTGCAGGCGGCCGCTGCGCAGCAGGTCGTCGAAGGCCTCGCTGAGGTAGGCCGGCGTCGGGCGTTCGGCCGGACGCGGCGCGCAGGCCGCGTCGACGAGCGTGATCAGATCGGCGGGCAGGTCCGGCCGGAGCGTGGCCAGCGACGGCAGCCGCGCCCCGGCGACGTTGGAGAGCGTCTCCGCCGGGGTGTCCCCGCGCAGCGGGTGCGCCCCGGCGAGCAGCTCGTAGAGCACCATGCCGGCCGAGTAGACGTCGGTGGGCGGCTGCACTCGGCGTCCGGCCGCCTGCTCCGGCGACATGTACGCGATCGTGCCGATCACGTCGCCGTCCCCGGTGAGCGTGTCCGAGTCCATGAGGTGGGCGATGCCGAAGTCCATGACCTTGACGTGGCCGTCGTCGCCCAGCATGACGTTCTGCGGCTTCACGTCGCGGTGGATGATGCCCTGGCTGTGCGCGTACGCGAGCGCGTCGAGCATCTCGACGCCGATGGCGACCACGTCCCCGTCGCCGAGCTCGTGACCGAGCTGGTCCAGCGACTGGCCACGCACGAGCTCCCAGACCAGGATGCTGCCCTCGCTGTCGGCGAACCAGTCGTAGAGCGCGACGATGTTGGGGTGGTCGAGCGCCGCCGCGGCCTCGACCTCGCGGACGATGCGCGCGCTGAGCGCGCGGCCGTCGGGCACGATCTTGAGCGCGACGGGCTCGTCGAGCGTGACGTCGTAGGCCTCGTACACGTCCGCGAACGCGCCGCTGCCGATCTTGCCGACCAGCTCGTAGCGGTCGCGCCAGTCTGCGAAATAGGGTGCGGTGTTCGGTGCTGCGACGGACATGAGGGCTCGCTTCGTCCTGAGGTTTGCTCGGTATTCGGTATGGTACAATCCGAACCCTGTTAGAGCCGGTGGGCGAGTGGCGGAATTGGCAGACGCGCTAGGTTCAGGGTCTAGTGAGCTTACGCTCGTGGGGGTTCAAGTCCCCCCTCGCCCACCATCCACCTAGTAACGGGGGTCCGCAGGGTGGATTTCTTCGACGACGAGACGAGCCGCGCGCCGGCAGGTACCGGCGGCCCGCCTTCCGCTCACTCATCCCGTCGCCGACCCTCCAACCGCCGCCGCACCCGCATCCAGCGCCTCATCATCCTGGCGCTCATCCTCTTCATCGTCGTCTTCGGCCTGGCGTGGTGGGCGCGCAGCTGCCAGCACAGCCGCAAGGTGGGCACCTACGAGACCTACTTCACGGGTGTCTCCACCGCCATCGACGACTCGGTGAACCTGGGCAAGCAGGTCTCGGCGATCATGCTCGACCCCACCGCGCTGTCTCGCAACGAACTCGTCGCCAAGCTCGGCCAGCTCAGCGCCCAGCAGGAGGAGATCGCCGTGCGCGCCGCGACGGCTCGAGCCGCCGGGCACGCTCAAGGACGAGCAGACCGTCTTCTCGACCGGCATGAAGGTCCGCGCCAACGGGTTCAGCCTGCTCCGCACGGCCATGCTCGGCGCCCTCGCCAGCAAGAAGGTCGGCGTCAAGGACATCACCGCCCTCGACGGCTACTTCAGCGGTCCGGACGCCTACTACCAGCAGCTCGTGTACGTGCCGGCGCAGAAGACGATGCAGGACGACGGCGTCAGCGGCGTGGCCGTCCCGACGTCGACCTACTACCTCACCTGGAAGGCCCTCGATCCGGCCACCGTCACGGCGATGCTCGACAACGTCGGCAAGTCGCCCAAGATGACCGGCATCCACGGAGTCGGCCTCCTCGACGTGTCCGCCAAGAGCAGCTCCAGCTCGATCACGCTGGTCAAGGGACAGCACCAACGACGTCCCGGCCGTCGGCCGACCTCGCGTTCGTCGCCCAGGTCCAGAACCAGGGCAGCGTGGCCGAGAACAACGTGGTCGTGACCGCCATCGCTCACCTCCCCGGCGGCACGCCGATCACGCAGGAGACGACCATCGCCACCATCGAGGCCGGCAAGACGCAGGACGTCACCATCACCGGCTTCAGCATCCCCGCGGAGGCGCTGAGCAAGGTGGTCACGCTCAAGGTCACCGCGGGCCCGGTCAAGGGCGAGCGCGTCGCTCTCCAACAACACCGCCACGTACAAGCTTCTCTTGCAGCTCAAGTAGCGGCGGATGCAGACCTTCCGCGACATCGCCCCGTACGTGGCTCTGGGGAGCGCGGTCGTTTCGCTCGTCCTCCTCATCCTGGTGGTCGTGCTCATGACCCGCGTCGGCCGCCTGCGCCGCGCCCAGACCGTCGTGCTCGGGCACCACGAGCAGCGCGACATCGTCGCGCACACCGAGGACCTCGACACCCAGGTCCGCAACCTGCGCGAGGCGGTCGAGATCCTCACCGACCAGCTCGACGACCAGAAGCGCCACCTCGACCACGCGCTGACCAACCGCGCGATCATCCGCTACGACGCCTTCCGCGACGCCGGCGGCGAGCAGAGCGCCTCGTTCGCGCTGCTCGACGAGTACCGCTCCGGCGTCGTCTTCAGCGCCATCGCCGCGCGCGACTTCGCGCGCATCTACGTCAAGTACCTCACCGAGGGCGTCGCCGACCGCGACCTCTCGCCCGAAGAAGTGCAGGCGATGGAGGCCGCGGTCCCCAAGCCGCTCACACCGCGGCGAAGAGGGCCCGCGCGCCAGGCGCGCGCCGCTGCCCGAGAGCCCGCCTCCCGCCGGACTGCGCGTCGAGGGTCCCGCCGGCGACGAGCGCGGGGCGCCCGAGGCGCCGGCCGCGTCGCCGGAGGCGACCGCGGCGTTCGAGGCCCTCGGCGACGCGGTGTCCCCGGGCCCGCGCGAGCGTCGGGCGACGCGGACGAAGCGCCTCCGGGCCAGACGCAGCCCGACGACTTCACCTGGGAACCGCCGTCCGGGCGGCCGGCGGGCGGAGGCACGTCCGGCCGCTGAAGCGGTCCTCCCGAGGCCCCGCGCGCGCCGCTCCGCCGGGCCCTTCTCAGCCTCCAGCCGCACCCCCCGCTCCCTCCGCGAACGCCCTGCGTGGTCTGATAGCCTAGCGGGTAGGAGCGGACCAGCGAGCGGAGGAGACAAGGGCGTGGCAAAGGGCAGCGACAAGGTGGCCTTCCTGGGCCCCGAGGGCACGTTCACCGAAGAGGCGCTTCTCGCCAACATGCCCGAGGGCGGCCTTCACCCCTTCCCGTATCCCTCCATCCGCGACGTCCTCAAGGCCGTGCAGAACGGCGAGGTGCCGCTCGGGCTGGTCGCCATCGAGAACGCGCTCGAGGGCTCGGTCCCCGTGACCCTCGACAGCCTCGCCTGGGGCTTCGAGGACCTGCAGATCGTGCGCGAGGTCACGCATCCCGTCCACCAGATGCTCGTCACCAAGACGGAGATGCCGCTCGACCAGATCACCAAGGTCATCAGCATCCCGCACGCCTACAACCAGTGCCGCGACTTCATCCGCGAGCACCTCGGCAACGTCGAGCACGAGGCGACCGACTCCACCGCCGAGGCGGTGCGCCGCGTCAGCCGCGTCGACCGGCCGTGGGCGGCCGTCGGCACGCGGCTGGCCGCGGAGATGTACGAGTGCCACATCGTCGCCGAGGACATCGAGGACTTCGAGGACAACCGCACGCGCTTCGTGTTCGTCGCCCGTGAGCGCGCGCCGCAGGACCTCGGCGGGCGCTACAAGACCAGCATCGTCTGCGGCATGGACCAGGACGAGCCGGGCACGCCTGCTGCTCATCCTCAGCGAGTTCGCCTACCGGCACGTCAACCTGAACAAGGTCGAGTCGCGGCCCTCCAAGCAGGCGCTCGGGCACTACGTGTTCTTCATCGACCTCGACGGGAGCATCGAGGACACCCAGGTCGCGCAGGCGCTCAAGTGCCTCGCCTGCAAGCTGCCATGGCTCAAGGTCCTCGGTTCCTATCCGGCATGAGCGGCGCGCGGACACGGGCCTGGCGCCGCGGGTGCTGGTGCAGCTCGCCGTCATCCGCTCGATGGTGTCCGCCGAGCTCGCGAGCACGGCGATCCGTCTGCAGGACGCGACTTCGGGAGGTGCCCATGGAGCGCATCAAGTGTGAGATCCGCGAGGCGGGCCTGGACGACCGCGGGATGCTCGTGCTCCTCGCGGAGGAGACCCTGCACCCCCTCGCCGAGCGGGCCGGCCACCCGGAGCGGTACCACGCCGGAGACGTCGCCGCCCTGCTCGACCGCGCCGACGTCTTCGTCGCGCAGTGCGGCGACGAGCCGGGCGGGTTCGTGGCGGTGGAGACCGACGGAAACGCCTGTGCGGTCCGCTGCATCTGCGTGAACCCGGGGTTCGAGGCGCGCGGCGTCGCCAACCAGCTGCTCGACTGGGTCGAGGGGCTGGCCATCGACCGCAAGCTCTCCCGGCTGGTGGCGGTCGTCCCTGAGTCGGACACGCCGTCACTTCGCCTGTATCGGGGGCACGGGTTCAGCGGCCGCGCCTCCGACGCGGAGATGCTCTCGCTCGAGAAGCCGCTCCCCGGGATCGCGGACTGAGGGCGCCGATGCGAGTCTCGCTCATCGCCGTCCCCTACGACCTGGGCCGCGCCGACGTCGGCAGCGGGCGCGGCCCCGCGGCCTACCTCAAGGCCGGGGCCGCGGAGACGCTGCGCGCCCGCGGCCACGAGGTCGAGATCGTCACCGTGCGGCGCGAAGGTCCCTTCGGCGAGGAGTTGCAGGCCGTGCTCGACGTCGACGCGGCGGTCGCGGTCGCCGTGGACGAAGCGCTCTTCGCCGACTCGTTCCCCCTGGTCGTCGCCGGCAACTGCAACGTCACGCTCGGGGTCCGCGCCGGCCTGCAGCGCGGCGGCGACGGCGAGGCGGCCCTGGTGTGGCTCGACGCCCACGGCGACTTCAACACGCCGGCGACCACCGAGACCGGCTACCTGGACGGCATGCCCCTGGCCATGCTCTGCGGCCGCGCCTACGGCGAGGCGGTGGAGCGCGGGCTCGAGTGCGAACCGCTCGAAGAGGGCGTCATCGTCCACGCCGGCGGGCGAGAGTTCGACCGCGAGGAGCACGACTCCCTGCTCGCGTCCGGGATCCTCCTCGTCGACGGCGGCGAGCTCCGCGACCGGGGACCGGCCGAGGCGCTCACGCCGGCGCTCGACGCGCTGGCCGCGACCTGCCGCGACGCCACCGGCCTCGAGCCGGACGACGCGCCGCCGGCGCACCTGCACGTCGATCTCGACGTGCTCGACCCGCAGGCGGCGCCGGGCGTCACGTTCCCCTCGCCGCGCGGCCTGTCGGCGGCCCAGCTGCTCGAGGCCATCGACCTCGTGCGCGAGCGCTTCACGCTCGTCGCGGTCACCGTCACCTCCTTCACGCCCGACCGGGACGAAGCCGGGACCACGCTGGCCGCCGGCCTCGCCGTGCTCCAGCGCGTCACCACGGAGCTGGCCCGGCGGCCATGAACGCCCGGCGGCCGGCCGGCGCGCAGGCGCTGAGCCGGCGGCAGCGGTCTGGCTGTCGGTCGAGCGTCGGCCCGGCCGCATGCTGGGCGCTCGAGACCGCCGACTGCCGGCGGCAGGGATCGTGCGCGCCGCAGAGCCGCCGCGCGGCATCGGGACGGCACCACGGACCTGCAGGCGCACCGCCCGCGGTGCCGCTACGAAACGACACAGTGCCGTCGCGCGGCCGCCCCGTACGCAGAAGGCCGGGCGGCGCGCCTTCGGCGCCGCCCGGCTTCCGTCCAGCCTCAGTGGTAGACGTAGAGCGCCTCGCCCACGAACGAGTGGTCGAAGACCCAGTAGCAGGCCCAGATGGGCTCGCGGACGCAGCCGTGACTGGCCGGGTAGGGCGGGACCGGCGCGTAGCCGTGGATGGCGAAGTTGCCGACGAACCCCATGGTGCGCACGAGGATGCCGCCGAAGCCGGAGGTCGTGAACGGGTGCATCTGCTGGATGTGGAAGCTCCCCTCCGGGGTGTTGTTGGTGGCGCCGGTGGAGACGCAGATGATGCCGATCGGCTTGCCGCCCTTGACGACCATGAGGATCTGCCGGGTCTTGTCGACCTCGAGGTGCGTGGAGGGACTCGAGTACTTGGGCTTGATGAGCTTGGCGCCGTCGAGCTTGCGCCAGCACGCGGTGTTGAACACGTAGGTCCGTGACAGGCGGTAGGCCTTCTGGAACGCCATCACCGAGTCCTTGACCGACGTGCTGAACGTGGAACCCACGCCGGGGACGATGAACTTCAGCCGCTGCAGGCCGGTCAGCATGCCCTTGACGTAGGGGCCGCTGGAGCCGGCGGAGAGCGTCTTGGCCGGAACGCCGACCTTGGCCTGGAACGAGCGGCCGTCGAGGCCCGCCGCGGCCGGCAGCGTGACGTCGAGGGTGAAGCCGTCGACGCCGCGGAACGGGATCTGGAGGACGGCGCGTCCGTCCTTCACGCGGGCGCGGTAGCTGCCCACGGTCACGCCGCGGTGGACGACCGTGACCACGACGACGCCGTCGTAGGCGGACGGCGTGACCTTGACGACGACCCTGGACGGCAGGAACGGCACCAGCGTGCCGTGGGAGACGCTGACCTTGGGCTTGACCGACAGCGCCTGCGGCGCGCTCACGACGGTGGGGTCGCTGACGAGCTGGGCGACCACGTCGCCGCTGCCGTGCGGCGTGAAGGTGAGCGTGTAGGCGCCGGCGGCGTCGGTGGTCGCCGTGCCGGCGACGGCGTCGCCGAGCTTGACCGTGACCTCCTGGCCCGCGGCGGCCGGGTCCAGCTGGCCGGAGACGGTCACCGGGTCGCCGAACACGACTGCCGCCTTCGAGAGCACGCAGGTCAGCGTCGACGGGATGGGAGACGAAGCGACGGCGGGAGAAGCGGCGTCGAGGCGAGCCGCGGACGCGGCGGCGTCGGTCGCGCCCGGAGACGCGGCCGCCGGCTGCGGTGACGACGAGGCGAACGCCGGCGCGGCGACCGCCAGCAGGCAGACCGTCACGGCGAGCAGGACGAACGCGATGGGACGAGGACGGGCACGACGCTGAGTGGCGTGACGCATTGAACGGCTCCCTCCGTGACACTTCGGTGTGTCAGATCGCTCAGTACCGGCAGGGTAGCACGGGCGCGCGAGGCGCCGCGACGCTCCGGACCGCATCGGTGCGATACGATGGGACGGCCGATCGACCCTACCTCGAGGAGAGACGATGCTCGACGTGAAGATGGTCCGCACCAACCCGGACGAGGTCCGCAAGGCCCTGCAGCGCCGGGGCGACCCCACGTCGTCGCTCGACGAGTTCCTCGCCGTGGAGGAGCGCCGCCGCCAGCTGCTGACGGAGGTCGAGAGCCGGCGCGCCGAGCGCAAGCGGGCCAGCGACGAGATCGCCGCCGTCAAGAAGGCCGGCGGCGACGCCGACCAGGCGATCGCCGCCATGCGCGCCCTCGGCGACCAGATCAAGGAGCACGAAGCGGCGCTCGCCGAGACGGAGGAGCGCCTCGGCGTCATGCTCCTCGAGCTGCCCAACCTCGTGCTGCCGGACGTGCCGGACGGCGGCGAGGACGACTCCGTCGTCCTCCGCAAGGTCGGCACGCCGCGCGAGTTCGACTTCGAGCCCAAGGACCACCTGGACCTCGGCCTCGCGCTCGACCTCATCGACATGGAGCGCGCGGCCAAGGTCAGCGGCTCGCGCTTCGTCTACCTCAAGGGCGACCTCGTCATGCTCCAGTTCGCCCTCGTCAACTACGCGCTCACCGTCGTCCAGTCCAAGGGCTTCCGCCCGGTGATCCCTCCCGTGCTCGTGCGCGAGGAGGCCATGTACGGCACCGGCTTCTTCCCCACCGACCGCGCCCAGGTCTACGAGACGGTGGACGGCGACTGCCTCGTCGGCACCAGCGAGGTCCCGCTCGCGGCGATGCACATGGAGGAGTTCCTCGACGAGGCGGCGTTCCCGATCCGGTACGCCGGCTACTCCTCGTGCTTCCGGCGCGAGGCCGGCGCCGCCGGCCGCGACACGCGCGGCATCCTGCGCGTGCACCAGTTCGACAAGGTGGAGATGTTCAGCTTCTGCGCGCCCGGAGCAGAGCGCGGCCGAGCACCAGGTCATCCTCTCGGCCGAAGAGGCGATCCTGCAGGGCCTCGGCATCCCGTACCAGGTGGTGAACATCGCCGCCGGCGACCTCGGCGCCCCGGCGGCGCAGAAGTTCGACTGCGAGGCGTGGCTCCCGGGCCAGCAGCGCTACCGGGAGCTCACCAGCTGCAGCAACTGCACCGACTACCAGGCGCGGCGGCTCAACACCCGCTTCCGCACGGAGAAGGGCCCGCGCTTCGTGCACACGCTCAACGGCACCGGCGTGGCCGTCGGCCGCACGCTCATCGCCATCATGGAGAACTACCAGCAGGCGGACGGCAGCATCACGGTGCCCGAGGTCCTGCGGCCGATGATGGGCAAGGACGTCATCGGCGCCTGAGGGCCGGCGCGGCCGGCGCGGCCCAACAGCAGCCGGCTCTCGGCCGCCTCGGCGGCGTCGCCTCAGTCGACCGGCGCCGCGGGGCCGTAGCTGGCCCCCGCGCCCGTCTCGCGCCACGGGATCACGTAGGGGCGCACGTCGACGCCGGGGAAGCGTGGTCTCGAGCAGCGCCTTGACGCGGCGCAGGTCGCGCTCGAGCAGCTCCTGCTGGTCGAACCCGAGCCCGCCCAGCGCGCGCTCGTAGGCGGCGCACTCCTGGTGCGCGACGAGGAAGATGGCGCGCACGTCGTGCGCCTCGACGATCTCGCGCACGTACTCGAGCACGGCGCGGCGCTCGGTGCCGGGCCGCGTGAGCGGCAGCGGGCCGCCGGGCACGATGAGCTGGTTCGCGTCGGGGTGGCCGGCCTCAGCGAGCAGCGCGTTCTGGCGCGCCGCGACGCGGCCGTCGGAGCAGCCGATGAGGAGCGTGGTCATGCGCCGGAGTATCGCAGACGCGAGGCGCGAGCGGCCAGCCAGCGCGCCGTGCAGCCGGCCGCGACCTTGGTACACTGGGCCCTGCCGGAGGGGTGGCCGAGAGGTCGAAGGCAGCGGTCTTGAAAACCGCCAACGGGGTGACTCGTTCGTGGGTTCGAATCCCACCCCCTCCGCC